>NZ_LMCF01000224.1 GCF_001623075.1 Pseudovibrio sp. Ad37 | reverse complement strand
GGGGCCACATCGCCATCCCCCGCATCGGTCACGAAGTCATCGTAGACTTCCTCGAAGGCGACCCAGACCAACCCATCATCACAGGGCGGACGTATCACAACAATAACAAGAGTCCCTACACCCTGCCAGACCACAAAACCAAGATGGTCATTAGGTCCGATAGTCATAAAGGGGATGGGTTTAATGAGATCTCATTTGAGGATCAGTCTGGTCAGGAGCAGATCTATGTCCATGCCCAAAAAGACCAGGATATTCACGTCGAAAACAACCGCGCCAAGCGTGTCGATGTGAACCAGTCAGAGAGCATCGGCCACAACAAATCCATTGAAGTGGGCAACAGCCACCACGAAGTCATTGGTGGCAATATGACGTTGATGGTTGGCCCCAACAAGCTACAGCAGTTTGTTACCGAGAAGTTCAAATCCGTAGAAAAAGCCCTCGGCAAGAAAATCGGCGGCATTGCCGGAACCCTTGGCAAGTTCGGCCTCAACATGGGCGAAGGCAATCTGGTTATCGCAGTTGGTAAAAACAAAGCTGAGACTGTGATGGTTTCTTCGTCTGAAGTCATCGGCGGAGCGAAAACCACGGCAGTTGGTGGTGGTTATCAGTTGTCCGTTGGGGGCATTGAGAACAAATCAGTACTCATGGGAGCCTACGAAGAGGTTGGTCAGAACAAGACGATTGTTGTCGGCAAAACCTTCGAGATTGTCTGCGGCAAATCCAAAATCGTCATGGAGGAAGCGGGCAACATAAAAATCGAAGGCGTTAACATCAGCATCAATGGTTCTTCGCAGATCGTCCAGAAGGGCGGCAAAATCAAGCTGAACTAAGGGGCGTCAGATGCGCAGATATGATGATGGTGAATTTGTTGCCAAAGAACCGACACGTCGCAAGTTGCGAGATCAGTATCGGAGCAAGTTTTTTGCAGACGCTGGTGGGAAACCTCTGAAAGATCCCTTCGATTACGACCCTGATCCTAAAGCCCAACATGGGATCGTGTTGGGCCTCATTGATAAGGCCATGGATCTCCAGGAAGGTGATAAAAGTGCTCTTGTCGCGATGAAGTCCGATATGGTGAGTTCATTACTGAGCGTCCCTGTTGTTGGTGCAAGCAAGGTCGCACGCCCCGTCCTGGATGCAACAATTACACCAGCTATTGGCACAAGTCATTTTCTAAACCTCTTTGGAGGGAAGAGTAATGACTGACGCTGATTTCCACCTTCCAGACACGCAGCCAGGTGGCATGCATGTTGACGGTCAATCCTGTATCGGTCACGCGGCGGATCGTGCCAAAGAATACGCAGCCACAATTCACTTTATCGGCCTACTTGCTTGTCTTACTGGCACACCTGAAGAGCAGGAAGAGGCGCGTGCGCTTGTCAGACAGGCCATTGAAGAATTTGGACTACCGACAAATTTAAGCTCAGCGCGAGATGCGGAAGTAGATACTCGCAGAGCCTATGAGCGAGCCCGCGCAGAACACGGGCTTGCAACAGCATTGGGTGACACAGCGCGTGCGCGTGCAGCAAAGCTGGCTGAAGAGAAGGCTTATGCCACTTACCGGCAAGCCTATGACCACCGTACAGCTGTCATGCATGGAAGCTTCAACGCTTTTTTTGAAAACCTTTGGACATCGTTCAAGACGATTTATCAAGATGCGATTACTGCCATTGATAACGGCACCTGGAAGGTTGCTCTATGCAAGGCAGCTGTCGATGCTGGATATGCCGTCACTGAAGAAGGCATTGCGCTGGCCCTTGTGGGGTTAGGGCTGGGAGTTGCGGCTTTGACGCTCAAATTCGTCGGGCGCGTCGCAAAACCTGGATCAAACCTTGTTAAGGTCTTTGTTCGCAGTGAACGGAACTTTCTGAAACAAGACAGTTTTGATCCTTCGAAACCAGCGGTTGTTGAGAAAAGTGTTGGTGACATCGACACGTCCACTGACCTTTCAGATGCAGAGAAAAAACTCTTAGGGTCAGATAATCAGGGCACGACCGCGCCGGACCGTGACAAAGGTGCTGCCGAAGCGAAGGGTGGTGGGGAACAGCAATCAAACGATAATGATGCAGAAGACAAGAAAAACAAAAAGTCGCGCTCAATAGAGGAGCTTCTGCCAGATGGTAAGGTACCGACACTTACAAAAGGATTCGAAAAGTGGTTTGATGAATTAAGTCCAGATGAGTTAGATAAGTTATGGGCTATTCCCAAGCATCACAGAGCGATTAAACGGCAAATGCTAAACGGGGGGGAGAAGCATGAATGGTTAAAGCGCTCTCAGTTGCCAAAACTAAAACGGCTTGGTTTTAGTGCTGCGGAAGTTATGGATTGGACTTCTCCAACTAAACTCACTGAGGGGCCAGATCCAACTCGCCAACCCGGCGAGCGTTGGCGTCACAGTAAAGAGGGAGGAGGGCGTGGCTCTGGAGTTGGTTCCAAGAAAATGCATGAGTCCCTTGATGAAATAATTGAGACTGCAGAAAGTAGGCAAGAACTTCTGCGACGATTAGGTTATTGGGCAAATTCTTGGCTGGATAATGGAGTTGATAGCTTTCCCGATAAACTCAAAGAGGCGATAACAACAGCAGGTGGCGGATAAAAGGTATAATTAAATGGGAATGCTAGAAGATTGGAAAGAATATCTGAATGGTTCTAGCCATTTTGATGCAGATGATTTTGCTGCACTATTAACAGACACTGCAGACATTGTGTCGCCAGAAGAGGCATTTAAGGCGCTTAAAGACAGTCTTAGACTAATAGAAAAAACAAATAAATTGAGGCTTGATTGCAGTTTTACGGGATTGTACTTCGTGCAAAATGAGGAGAAGAAACTCGATAGGCAAGAGATACATGATCTAGCGTTAAGTTATAGGGATAATATAGCAAATTTCTTACTTGCAAAGAATGAATCTGAATTGGCATCTCAAGTAAATATAAGTAATATTAAGTATGTTGAAGAATATGAAACTTATCATAATTTGCGTGGTGATCGAAGTTTGCCATGGCTAGGTATCAATGATGAGATGTCAAATTATTTTGGAGACTACCTAGATCAAGATGAAAGATTCTACGGAGTAGAAGAGGCGACTTTACATCTTACCATGTCTCCCGAAATTACAAGATATTTGATGCAAGAACTCGTGGGCTTCCCTGTAGACCATACACCTTTCTATAAACTGTGGGTTGGTGGTGGTAATGTTGCCTTCATGGAAGGGGAAATCATTTTATTGAGCCCTACCAGGTAGGTCTAAGTTTGCTGTTTTGAGGTTTAGATGCCAGCTGCCTATAGAAAAGGCGATATTGCCGCGGGTCATGGGTGTTTTCCGCCTACGCCTTCCTCTGCCGGAAGCCCTGATGTGTTTGTAAATGCTATTGCTGTGGTGCGTGTCGGTGACGGCGTTATTCCGCATGGTTGCGGCAATTGTCCACCTCATCCTCGTTCCATGTCCGCAGGATCTGGATCCGTGTTCGTCAATGGCCGTGCAGTGTGTCGAGTGGGCGATGCTGTTGGGTGTGGTGGCTCTGCTTCCGCTGGATCAGGAGACGTTGAAATTGGCGGTTGATCAAGACGCTCCAAAACCGGGAGCATTCGACTTGGGAGAAGGCCTAACTCCAGTGGATGTATGGCAAGGCCTCCATGCCAGCGAACCACTCTGGATTGCCTCTGCAGGCGTTGAGGGGGGCGAAGAAAACCAGAGCCGGATTGACGAGACGGATCTAAGCCTTCTGAAGAGACTGGAGGCATTCCCCGCAAAAAGATGGGCTCAGATGTGTGACGGCATCGGCTGGACACCACTTGGCGCGGCAGCATTGTCCTGGTGCCAGAGTTCAAACGATCAAGTCTTCAAAGTTGCATGGTCAAACGGAGTTAAAGATGAAAAACTCAGTGATAGTCAAAAGCGGGCATTAAAGCTGGCAAAGGCTTACGATTAAGACGATGCTCGTTTCACCTGAGTTTGTATCGTAAGAGTATCCTGATTACCTTTACGTCCTGCTCAAGCGTTGGGATGACGGAAACTAAAAGTTCTGCGTCAACACCACGTCAACCGCTGTACGTAGTTTGAGCTGTACATAACGTCTTTTGATGTCGTATACTTCATTAAAGTTTTATGAGAGTTGCTAAGCAGTATCAGTCGCTTGTGGGCTAAGTTATTGAAAAGTAACTTATAGTAGAACTTACTACATTAGAGGCTCATAACCTGAAGGTCGTAAGTTCAAATCTTACCCCCGCAACCAAAGATACAAACCCGTTATCATCACGATGACGGGTTTTTTGTTGTCTAAATTTTGAAACACGGCAACTCCGGTTACCGCATCCTAGCCTTCATCTTTAAATGACTTGTCGCCATAGATGAAGCGGGGGCCGCGGCCGTAGCTGGAGGCGGCGTCTCCGGCGTTGTAGAGCTCGCATTTGTCCAGAGACAGGCAGCCGCATCCCATACAGCCTTCCAACTGCGCTCTCAGGTTCTCCATGCGTGCAATGCGCTCATTCAGATGTATCTTGAACTGCTGACTCAAGCGTTGCCAGTCGGCTTTGTTTGGAGCACGGCCTGGCGGAAGTGTGCCAAGCTGGGCTGAAATTTCCTTGATGGTGAAGCCAAACTCCTGCGCGACTAATGCAAAGGATAAACGACGGATGTCGGCCCGCATAAAACGGCGCTGACCACCAGAGTTGCGACTGGCGGTAACAATCCCTTTGGTCTCATAGAAACGAATGGCGGAAGTGGTGAGGCCGGTGCGGTCGGCTAACTCACCGATTGTCATGACATCTGAGTGCTGCATAAAATTCTCAAAAATAGTGTTTGACTTAAACTTAACTTGAACTCCTAAACAGGGTGTCATCAGAAGTCAAAAGAAAGGCTATTGCGATGACAAAGAGTTTTTTAGAGCACGTAAACATTACCGTTTCTGACCCAATTGCAACTGCAAGCCGTCTTTCAGATTGGTTTGACTGGCATGTTCGTTGGCAGGGTGCTGCGCGTGCCGGGGGAACTACGGTTCATGTTGGAACGGATGATAGCTATATTGCTGTTTACTCCTTTGGAAACACCAATGCCACGAAAGAAGACACGTACGCCACTCATGGCAGTCTGAACCATGTAGGTGTGGTTGTTGGCGACCTGGATGCCGTTGAGAAGAAAGTTTTGGCGGGTGGGTACAAGACCCGTAATCCTGGTGATTATGAGCCTGGCCGTCGGTTTTACTTTGACGATGATGATGGCATTGAATTTGAGGTGGTCAGCTACGCATAACTGCTCGAACCCCGGTGCAAGAAGACCAAAGCTTCCATGAATGCTTTGGTCTTTCTTTATTTTACCAGTGCTCCAATCCCAGTAGCTTCTTACCAAGTTCCGTCAGGTCGGCTGTCTTGGCATTCTTCTTTTCCCAGTCTCTTGGATCGCCAGGGAAAGATGCTCTTTGAGGTGGTTCCAGATCGCGCCATTGGTGGATGCGGTCCTGCCGGAGGTCTTCATTGGACTGCTCAGACGGGAACATGGAGACATATTGAGCGATGCGCACTTTGTCTTCTGAGTTATTCGGGCGGATGCCATGGGCGAGGAGGGCGTTGAAGATCATCAAATCGCCCGGCTCCATTTCAATGTTTTCGATCTCAAAACCAGAGTAGTCAGGGTGTTTTGGATCACGGTTTTCTGGTTGAGTTTTGACCCAGTCCTCGAACTCTTCAAAGAGCTTTGGAATGCATTGGAAGCCGCCGGTTTCTTCATCTTGTTTGACCAATGAGAGAACGCCCTGAACGCTGATTGGTTGAGGGTGCAGGGATGTGTCTACGTCCCAATGGATGAAGCCGGGTTTACCGTCGCGGTTTTTCCTGGGTGGGTTGAGGTTTGCGCGGTCAATGCTGACCCAGAGGTCCTCTCGGTCCCAGATGTCTACGAAAGCATCGTAGACGCGTTGTTGCATGCGGTTATCCCACAGGTACTGGTGATTATAGATTTCCAGCATACCCGCGTTGTTCAGTTCTTGCATTTTGTGAGCGCGGCGTTGTGGGGTGTACCAAGTTGACGGATCATTGGGGTCTTTCTCATCGAACTCCCATAGTAGATCAACCAGTCTCTTTACATTTTCCTGCGGAACGGCCTGACGCACAATGACGTAGCCGCGGGTGATCCAGTGTTGCCAGTCTTCTTCTGACAAGACCCGAAGTGGCAGGGTCTTCTTGATGTCTTTTAGCTGGGTGTCGGTTGCGGTCGAGCCCCAGTGATTGTCTGCAAGCAGTTCAGCGTCCATTTGGTCCTCCCAGATCCTTCAATGAACTTGTAAGTTTAGCCACTCCGACAAGTGAGAGTTGTTCTAAACTAGCAGATACTGATACTATTCTGGCGTCTTGTTGGTTCAGAGGGTGAAATGCGATCATATCTGGAGAAGGTGCCGGAGTCTGAAGACGGTTCATTCAAGGTAATGAACCGTCGCCTTCATGAGGGCATTCCATTCTCCTGGCATCACCATCCTGAGTATGAGTTGACCCTGACATTGAACTCCGAAGGGCAGCGGTATGTGGGCGATCATGTGGGAGAGTATGGTCATGGGGACCTCGTTCTGCTTGGGCCTAACCTCCCGCATACATGGGCTTCGCAGGGCCGACCTGATGAGGGTAAGCCCCATGTTGCATTGGTTATCTGGTTTGAGCCGGAGTGGATTGAGCGGATTACCAGCGAAATGTCTGAGCTGGCCGGAGTGAAGAAGCTGTTTCGGCGGGCGTTGGCAGGGCTTAGCTTTAGTGATGCGGCGCGGCGGCGCGTGGTGCCCAGGATCAAGAATTTCTTTGAGGAAGATCCACTGGAGCGCTTGTTTATCATCCTCAGGGTTTTAGCTGATCTCTCAGAGGATGAATATGCCATGCAGCTGGCACATGATCCTGTGGTGCTCTCCAGTGCAGATGGTGGCAATGAACGCGTCGACAGGGTGTTGACGCTTATCCACTCCGAGTATGCGCGTGTATTGTCGCTGGAAGAGTTAGCCGAGACTGCTGCGCTGAGTGTTTCCGGAGTACATCGGTTGTTTCAGCGCCATACGGGGCAGACGATCTCGGAGTATCTGAAACGCATTCGGATTGGTGATGCGTGTGCGCAGCTTTCTGGTGGCGATGCACCGGTCTCAATGATTGCCCATAATGTGGGGTACTCGGCACTGGCCAACTTCAACAGGCAGTTTCGCGCGGTGAAAGGTATGACCCCGCGCGAATACCGTACCAGATTCAGAGGGTAGCTGCGCCGTTACATCACCGCACCGATCTGCCATGGGACGAACTCATAGTCGCCTAGCCCCTGGGCTTCTGATTTGCTGTGTTCGCCTGAGGCCACCTTGATCATCAGCTCGAAAAGCTCTGTGCCGACTTCTTCGATGGATCTGCCATCGGAGATGATGGAGCCTGCGTTGAAGTCCATGTCCTCTGGCATATGCTCAAAGAGTGGTGTGTTGCTAGCGACTTTGATTGTGGGTGATGGTTTGCTGCCGAATGCGGAGCCGCGACCCGTGGTGAAGACGATCAGGTTGCAGCCGCTGGCGATCTGGCCTGTAACAGAGGCTGGGTCGTAGCCGGGGCTGTCCATGAAGACGAAGCCTTTGGTTTCGATTGGTTCGCCGTATTTGTAAGCACCTTCTAGTGCTGTGGTGCCACCTTTGGCGACGGCGCCGAGCGACTTTTCGAGGATAGTTGTCAGGCCGCCGCGTTTGTTGCCTGGTGAGGGATTGTTGTCCATGGTGCCGTTGTTGCGGGCGGTGTAGTCCTCCCACCAGCGGACGCGTTCCACCAGTTTCTCAGCGATCTTCTGGTTGGCGGCGCGGCTGGTGAGCAGGTGTTCAGCACCGTAGATCTCGGAGGTTTCCGAAAGGACCGAGGTGCCGCCGTATTTGACAAGCAGGTCTGTGGCGTAGCCGAGGGCAGGGTTGGCGGTGACCCCGGACCAGCCATCTGATCCGCCACATTGCAAGCCGACCATGAGTTTGGAGAGTGGTGCCGGTTGACGGGAGGCCTTGTTGACCTCCGGCAGCATGGCTTTGACTTTTTCAATGCCTGCTTCGATGGTTTTGCGCAGGCCGCCCATGCCCTGAATGTTCATGAACTGGAAGACTGGTGATTGCTTGAGGCCGTAGGCGTCCAGCAGGAAGTCGATCTGGTTGACTTCGCAACCTAAGCCGACCAGCAGAACACCGCCCACATTTGGGTTTTTGGCGTAGCCCCAGAGGACGCGTTGCAAGTTGGCGAAGCCTTCGTTGTCGCCTGCCATGCCGCAGCCTGTGCCGTGGGCGAAGGAGGCAACCCCGTCTACGTTCTCAAACTGCAACAGGTCTTCGTCGCTAAAGGCATCTGCGATGCGGTGGGCTGCGGTGGCGGAGCAGTTTACGCTGGTGAGCACGGCGATGTAGTTGCGGGTGCCGACGCTGCCATCTTCGCGGTGATAGCCGAGGAAAGTGCGTTCTTCCGGGTGCTCAGCGTATTGTGTTGGTTTGAAGTCCTTGCAGAAGCTGTGGTGCACGCCGGGGTCAGAGAACTCCATGTTGTGCGAGTGCACATGAGCGCCTGCCTGAATATCCGTTGTTGCGAAACCGATGGTCTGGCCGAATTTAATCAAGGCTTGTCCCTGCTTGATGTCATGTTCGGCGATCTTGTGGCCTGCGGAGATGTTGTCGAGGACCTGAAGGTTGCCTGCGTTATCACCCGGCTGCAAGGCTCTTGTGGCGATGATGACGTTGTCCGCTGGCTGAAGTTTGACGCTGGCTGGAATGGGTGCCGACATTTCAGAGAGTTTCCATTGTTTTGGTGAGATAGAATTTTGCAGCGGTGCCACCAAAGATGGCCTCCCAGTCTGCCTGTGGCAGATCAGCTGTGAGCTGCTCCACCATATCCACCCAGTTTTGATAGGTATTCGCGAGGAGAAGGACGGGCCAATCGCTGCCGAACATGACGCGCTCCGGTCCAAAGCATTTCAGAATGTGAAAGGCGTAGGGGGCGATGTCTTCGATCTCTGCGTTTTCGGAGGCCTCAGTGAGAAGACCTGAAAGTTTGCAACAGACATTGGAAGTGCGTGCGATGTCGCCGACGTGTTGGGACCACGTCTCGATGGCCTTGTTGCGGATATCCGGTTTTGCGCCATGGTCGATGACGGCGCGCAGGTCCGGATAGCGGCTGAGGAAGGTTTTAAGATGGGACAGGTGCCGGGGCTGGACCAGCAGGTCGAGTGTCAGGTTGTTGTCGATGAGAGCCTGAATGGCAGGGCGCAGGTTGTCCTGCAGCATCCACTCATCGTCTTCAATGTCCTGTATCATCGGACGAATGCCGACGAGTTTTGGGTTTTGGGAGAGTTCTTTGATGGTGTCTGGTGCGTTCGCTGCTTCCATGTCTACCCAGCCGACAACGCCGAGGATCCAGTCGTGTTCTGCAGCCAGTTCCAGCATGAAGAGGGTTTCTTCAACTGTGTCTGCTGCCTGCACGAGGATGGTTCCGTCCATCTTGGCTTGGGTGAGCAGGGGTTGGATGTCGCTGATGAGGAAGTCGCGGTACAGCACGTTCAGGTCTGGTGTCAGCCAGCTGTAGTCGCCGCGGGAAAGCTTCCAGAAATGGTGGTGGGCATCGATCCTAAGCATGCTTCACCTCTTGTTCGAAGAAGAGATTGCCAGAAGGGACGGGAGCTTCTGCGGGAAGGAGCTCTCGTTCTTTTAGTCGTGACCAGAAGGCAACGGGAATGTCGGCAGCGATCCATTTGAGGATGTCTTCCAACTCACTGCGATTGCGCATTCCGGGAATGACGCTGGCGATTGCGGGGTGTGCGAGTGGGAAGTGCAGTGCTGCTGCGGCCAAATCAACCGAGAACTCCTGACAGCATTCCTTCAGGGCCGTCACATGGGCCAGAATTTCAGGCGGTGCGCTTCCGTAGTTCCAGGTGCTGCCGCCAACAAGGATGCCTGAGTTGAAGGGGCCGCCAAGAATGATGGAGGTTTGTGCCTCTATGCAAGCAGGAAGCAAATCCTTGAGAGGGGCTTGTTCCAGCAGGGTGTAACGGCCTGCGAGGAGGAAGGCATCCCAGTGAGCTTGCTTCATCAACTCCATGCAAATGGCTGTTTCATTCACGCCGAGGCCTATGGCCGAGATTGCACCGGAGGACTTAAGCTCCTGCAGGGCTCTGATGCCGCCTTGCAGGTCTTTCATGTGGCGCAGGTTTTCTTCCGGACCGTGGGTGGCTGTGCCGATATCATGCACCAACAGGATGTCGAGGCGGTCAAGACCGGTGCGGTGCAGGCTGGCCTCATAGGAGCGCATGATACCGTCATACGAGTAATCATAGACCGGATGGAAGGGCAGCGGATCAGGCCAGCCGAACTGGGCTGGATTATCTGCCATACCCGGTTTCAGCAAACGGCCAACCTTGGTGGAGATGATGTAGTCGTACTTGCGGACTGCATCTCCAATGACACGCTCTGAACGGCCAAAACCATAGTAAGGGGCGGTATCGATGTAAGTGAGACCAACCTCTTTGGCGCGATCCAATGTGCTCATAGACTCTTTACGAGGGGCTGTTGCAAACAGCCCACCAAATGCTGCGCCGCCGATCCCCAATGTCGGCAACTGCAGATTTGTTCCCCCTAATTGTCGATGAGCCAGCTTCCCTCCCAAGCCCATAGCAATTTCCTTATGTTGGCACTGTGCCGTAAATGCTGGTGATGTCCTTCGCTACCTGAGCGTAGGCTTTCTGAACGTCTTCAATTCCCGGCGCTTTAAAGTCGTCGATGCGCTCCATGAATGGACAGCTGAGGGCTGCCACTGCCTTTCCGTCTGGTCCCAGAATAGGGAATGCCAGATTGGTGACGCCGACCGTGCTGGCGGACGGCATGCGCACGAAACCTTGCTCCTGTACTTCATCCAGAATGGCACGGAATGCATCGAGGCTCATCTCCGGTTCTCCGAGTGCGCGCTCATGCTGGTTGTACATGAGCTCGCGGATCTCCGGCTTCTGGAAGGCAGCGATTGCCCGTCCGGTGCCTGTGTTCCAGAGGCCGATGACCGAGCCGGTTTTGAGTACGAAGCTCCAGTTGCCAGGCGCTTCCACGCTGGCGACCACGACGATCTCTCCCTGATGCTCCATGCCGATGTGGCTGGACTGGTGAACGTCCTTGGCCGTTTTGCGCATCATGGGCACCGCCGCTTCCAACAGTCGTGTGACAGGTGGGTGGCGATGCGACATGGAATACATTTTCAGGCTGAGCTGAAAGCGGTCGCCTTCTATTGAGCGAGATACATACTCGCGGCGCACCAGTGTGGTGAGCATGCGGTAGATCTCATTGGGGGACCGGTCGAGTGCTTTTGCGATCTCTGCCTGAGACAGGCCGGATGCGTACTGGGACAGCAGTTCCAGAATATCCAGTCCCTTCTCCAAAGCGGGAGCGCGGTATTTTTCAGCTTTGTCTTGCGATGTTTGTATGTCTGCCATGATCAGCTCTGTTTGATGTGAGCATATTTTTTGACGTAAAATTCGACCTTGTCAATTTCTAATTTACATTTGAAAGAAGTTTTTATATTTAAGTTACGACACTATCTGATTTGGTGAACTGACGGATTTCTGCGGTCTTTGGGAGAAGACCAAAGCACCACCTGCCTTTTGTTTTGACGATAAGCAGTGCTTCCTTTCTAATAATCCGAGTTTCTAGTTGGTTTGGCCGAGCCTATATTTTTAAGAGATTCAGTCCGGGGGAGGACACATGGGACGATTGACTGGCAAGACAGCTCTTATCACCGCTGCGGGGCAGGGAATTGGCCGCTCTACGGTGGAAGCCTATGCTGCAGAGGGGGCCAAGGTATTTGCAACTGACATCAACGAGGCTGCACTTGCTGAGCTGAGTGCGATTGAGGGTGTGACAGGCCTGAAGCTGGATGTGACCAATGCCGACGAGGTGCAAGACACCCTGAAGACGGTAGGGCCACTGGACATTCTGTTCAACTGCGCTGGCTTTGTGCATAGCGGCACGATTCTGGACTGTGATGAAGATGCCTGGGACTTCTCTTTCAATCTGAATGTGAAAGCCATGTACCGTCTTTGCCGTGCGGCGATTCCTGCCATGTTGGAGAATGGTGGTGGTTCCATCATCAACATGTCTTCAGTGGCATCGTCTCTGAAAGGTGTTCCGAACCGGTTCGTTTATTGCTCCTCCAAAGCGGCCGTGATTGGCTTGACCAAGGCAATTGCCGCGGACTTCGTGACCAAAGGTATTCGCTGTAATGCGATTTGTCCGGGTACAGTCGATAGTCCATCGCTGCATGATCGATTGAAGGCAACGGGCAATTACGAACAGGCGATGAAAGATTTTATTGCGCGTCAACCTATGGGACGTATTGGCAAGCCAGAAGAGATTGCTGCACTGGCTGTGTACCTTGGTAGTGATGATAGCGCGTTTACAACAGGGCAGACGCACGCCATTGATGGCGGTTGGTCAGTTTAATAAAGAGGGTAGGACATGAAGCTCCTTAGATTTGGTGAGGCGAACGCCGAGAAACCGGGTATTCTGGATGCGGATGGCAACATTCGTGATCTTTCTGGTGTTGTGGGAGATATTGCCGGTGACACGCTGGGTGCTGAGGGCCTTGCGAAGATTGCGGCTCTTGATCTGACCAGCTTGCCTTTGGTGGAAGGAAATCCACGCATTGGTGCTTGTGTTGGCAATGTGGGCAAGTTCATCTGTATTGGCCTTAACTATTCCGACCATGCTGCTGAAGCGGGTATGGAAGTGCCAAAAGAGCCTGTAACCTTTTTCAAAGCGACCTCAGCTATTTGTGGCCCAAATGATGAAATCGAGATTCCACGCGGGTCTGTGAAGACAGACTGGGAAGTGGAATTGGGCGTGGTGATTGGTAAGCACACCAAGTATGTGAGCGAAAAAGGCGCGCTGGATCATGTGGCCGGATATTGCGTGGTCAATGATCTGTCTGAGCGTGATTTCCAGCTGCATCGCAGTGGCCAGTGGGTGAAGGGTAAGTCTGCTGACACCTTTGGTCCAATTGGTCCGTGGCTTGTGACCCGTGATGAAGTGGAAGACCCGCAGAACCTTTCCATGTACCTGGAAGTAAACGGCCATCGCTATCAGGACGGTTCTACCAAAACCATGGTGTTTGATGTGGCGCAGGTGATCTCGCATCTGTCTCAGTTCATGAGCTTGCAGCCGGGTGATGTGATCTCCACTGGCACGCCTCCGGGCGTTGGTATGGGCCAGAAGCCAGAGACTTATCTGAAGCCGGGCGACAAAATGGAGCTGGGCATTGAAGGTCTCGGCGTTCAAAAACAGGTTACTTACGCTGCTGATTGAGAAGCGTGAGCTTGCTAAGCTCTGATGCCTTCACTAAGCTTTAAAGAACTCTCCGCTGCTGATCGTGGTGGAGAGTTTTTTCACGTTTTGCTTGGGGCTGAGCGGTTGTCTGTTAGCGTAAGCAAGCGTCACCGCAAACACAGCAATCGCAAGGGCATAGGGAAAACAAACGCAGTAAGACAGCAGCCCAAGTCAAAGCAATAGCGAAGCGCCTCGGTATCCCATTCCACGTGAAGAAGCAATCCAATTAAGGAGCACGCCTCCATATCTTAGCTTTAGAAATGCAATGCCTAGATTGATCAGATATTTTGACAAAGAAACGGAAGAAGTAAGCGGGCAGATTGCTTTAGCAAACCCTGACTTAGCTGAACTGCGGTTTATTTTCGACGTTCCCAAGCATGACCCAATGTATGATTGCTGGCGGATTGATGGACGTACAGAGCATCAGCTAAGAAAGTACATTGATCAGGAGATTGTCTTTGACTACTCGAAATACGATTACTTTCTCGAGTATGATACGGATTAATAGCTCAGCGCAATCTGAGGTGAAATGCTGGTCCAAATAACGAGGGAAACTGACTATGACCGCTGATGCGGAACCAATCACATACTGCACTTATGAGAGCCCGGTTGGGGAACTTTTGATTGGTGGAGAAGCCGGTGGGCTAGAGTTTATCCATTTTCCTGAAAGTGCACGCAGGCGGTATGTTGTGGATGGCTGGATTGAGGATGCAACGCCTTATACTGACTTGATTGCGCAGTTGGTGGGGTATTTTGCCGGAGATCTCAAAGAGTTTTCTCTCAATTGGAAGCTGATCGGCACTGAGTTTCAAAAGAGCGTTTGGGAACAGCTTGCAGCGATCCCGTTTGGTGAAACGCGCAGCTATGGCGACGTTGCGAAAGCGCTTGGCAATCCGGGTGCAAGCCGTGCTGTGGGGCTGGCGAACAATGCGAATCCATTGCCGATTGTTATTCCATGCCATCGGGTGATTGGGGCGAATGGTGCTCTGGTTGGTTTTGGCGGCGGACTGGATACGAAGATCTGGCTGCTGGATCATGAGGGTATTCCGCATGGAACCAGTGCCAACAAAGACCAGATGGCATTTTCCTTTTAAATGAAAAGGGCGCCCGATTGAACGCCCTCTTTTCGGCGATACGCTGTAGGTCAGGATGGTGTTGTTTCTGCTTCATCAAACTGGATACGGACGATCCTGTCTGTTCCGGATTCTCCACCCCATGCTTCGCCTTTACGTCCTGCCATCTGGCGAACGTCGGCGTCTGCTTTGTTGCTTGGGAAGCTGCTAAACTCTTCTGTATCCGGGTCAAAGTGGACGATTGCATCAGTATCGAAGTCTGTAAGCCAGACCTTATCGTGCTCATCAACATAGACTGAGTAGGGCAGTGGGTCATTGCTGGGGAGGCGCCATGCGCGCCATGTGTCTGCCTTTGGATCGTACTCACTGACCTGACCGGAGAGCCATTCGCTGACCCAGAGTTTACCTTCTGAGTTGGACCAGACGCGGCGGGCGCCTTGCTCTTTTGTCGGAGGTGTCACGATGCGGGCGCTTCCGTTGGTTCTGTCGATGTTGGCGATGTGGCTGCCAGCGAGGGAGGCGTACCAGATGTCACCTTGCGGGGTGACAGTGATGCCATAAGGGCCGGGGCCTTGAGGGCTTGGCCAGACTTCGATTTCTTGGCTGACGGGATCAACACGGCCATAGACGCCGTTTTGTCCGGTGAACCAGTAGATGCCGTCGTGATCGAAGATGCCTGTGTTGAGGTTTGCGTCTGCGAATTTGGCAGGCAGTGGAATGAGGGTGACGGCGTCTGTCGCCGGATCAACGCGGGCGATGGCGTTTTGTCCGCCTTCGGTGACCCACATAGCGTTATCGGGGCCTAGCACCACGCCGTGTGGGGCTGCATTTTCGCCCAGTGAAACCGGGTGGAGTTCTCCATTGTCAGGATCAAGACGTGTGAGCGTGCCATCTGCCTGTCCGCAATACCAGACCATGCCATCGGAATCGAAGCCAACGTCTCTGGAGCGCGCGCCAGGGCGGGCGTCAAAGTAGGTGACCTTTGCGTTTTTGACAGAGTTTGTTTTTTCGCCTTCAGCGAAAACAGGTCCAGCAACGATGCCCATATAATAGGCGCTGGAAATTGTTAGGGCAGATGCTCTGAGAAACTCTCGTCTGTTCATCCTACCTCTCCCTTGTGCCGTCTCCTTGGTGGAGACAATCGGCTTGCCTTAATGCAAGGGAAAGGCGTGTCTATGGCGAAATACCTACACACCCTCAAGCATTTTGAGTGAGGTTAAGGAACGGTCAGCGAAGCGGAGAAAATTGTTCGGGTCGTCGTGTTCGAGAATGTAAATCTTGGTTCGGCTTTTTTCCTGCAAGGCCGTCAGAATGTGGCCCCATGGAACGGTGCCGAAGCCGACATCTGCCCAGCCATCTTCATCTGTGCCTTCGCCTTCGGGGGCGATATCCTTGATGTGGACGGCTGTGATGCGGGTGCCGTGGGCTTCGATCCAGTCCAGCGGGTCCAGCCCTGCCTTGATGATCCATGCGGCATCGACCTCCCATTCCACGGTGGGAGCTTCTGAGATGATCAGTTCCATAGGAATGGTGCCGTCCGGGAGAGGTTTGAACTCGAAATCGTGGTTGTGCCAGCCGAAGTGGAAGCCTTTATGCTTGAGTGTGTTGGCCATATGCTCCAAACGGTGGGCGAAGACGGTCCATTCCTTCTTCGTTGTCGGTCGTTGCTCGGGTGTGAGGTAGGGGGCGAAGATGGTGTGCATGCCGAGGAGGACTGCGATCTTGATACACTGATCAAGGTTCTCTTCCAGATCCTTGAGATCGAAGTGGCCGGAGGGCATGTCGAGGTCATATTGATCGAGGAGATCCCGCACTGTCTGAGCAGCTTCGAGTGTGGGATAGAGTTCCTCGAAGCCTTCTACCTGTGTGTAGCCGAGGAGGGCTGTTTCCTGAAACACCTCTTTCCAGGGTTGGAAGTTTCGTGCGCTGTAAAGCTGTAGGCAAAAGTCCATGATACAGTTCCCCTCCCAGAGCGACCAAAGCTAGCTGGCCCGGTTTTATTGCTCTGCACGACAATAGAGTTGCATCTACCTGTAGAGCAAGAGGGCTTGCGAAAGAGGGCAAGGAGAGGGGAGCCTCTCCGAAAGCGGTTGTCAGAATCGATGTTTGAGCAAGGTGGTTTCATGAATTGACCACACCCGGTGGAGAACATCTGAATAGGGAATTTAGGTTCGAATTATTTCGCCGCGAAAATATTAGCTAGCTCATTAAATCAGAGTTTGCGTCAACAGCGCAGTCTTTTCAACGTGTTATTGGTTCAGGCTGACAGATGCAAGAATGATAGATCTTCAACATTTCTGCCGCACTGGGTGCGTTCTCATCCTAATGGATAACAGCTAAGAGTTTCGTTTTGTCAATTTTCGAATTGACGCTTAAGTGGTTTCGCTTATATTTCGAAATTACGCGAATATGCGCGTAATCGACTGTAAACGAAAATTGACGTGTTGGTTAGGACGTAGTTTAATTTTGATCTCTAATGGCACTTTGTAGGGACGGAGCTGCGTAAGAAAGCAGAACTTGAAGGTGTTCGAGGAGGCTCGTGAAAAATTGACAGATGCGTAGCGTTGCTAAAACGGCGCAGTTCTTTAAAAGGCTGGGACCTTTACTAAGAGATTCAGCTCGACCACCGAGTTGTTTTTTGGAATTACAGTCAGGAATATGAAGGTACCGCAGTGCAAGCAGCGCGTATCGCAGGAAGCAGTCGGGTCGCTTTCTGTTCCGGGAGGGCAACATGCTTGAATTAAGGGGCGTCAGCAAGACTGTTGACGGTATGGACCATATTCGCGACGTGTCTTTGCGTCTTGAAAGTGGTTCATTGAACGTATTGTTGGGACCAACACTGTCAGGCAAGACAACGCTTATGCGTTTGATGGCAGGGCTGGACACGCCAACTGCAGGGCAAGTGCTCGTAAATGGACAGGATGTGACCGGTGTTTCCGTGCGCAAGCGCGACGTCGCGATGGTCTATCAGCAGTTCATCAACTACCCGGCTCTCACGGTTTATGAAAACATCGCCAGCCCGCTGCGCGTTGCGGGAGTAAAAGGGGCTGATGTTGACAAGCAAGTGCGCAAAGCTGCGGACTTGATGAAGCTCACACCTTATCTGGACAGAACACCGCTGAACCTTTCTGGTGGTCAGCAGCAGCGTACTGCGATTGCGCGTGCGCTGGTCAAAGGGGCGCATCTGGTGCTGATGGATGAGCCATTGGCGAATCTGGATTACAAACTGCGTGAAGAATTGCGCGACGAGCTGCCGAAGATCTTCTCTGAAAGCGGTGCTGTGTTTGTTTATGCGACAACAGAACCGACAGAAGCTTTGTTGCTGGGCGGGCGTACAGCCACCTTGCATGAGGGGCAGGTTTCGCAGTTTGGTGATACCATTGACGTTTACCGCAATCCTCAGGACATCGTTACCGCGCAGACTTTCTCTGATCCGCCGTTGAACCTGCTGGGCCTGACGAAGAGCGGGGGTGAGTTCCGCACGTCAAATGGCACGGTTATTCCGGCATCAGAAGAAGAGAAGCGTCTTCCTGATGGACATTACAAAGCAGGTTTCCGGCCACATCACCTTTACCTGCAGCGCCCAAGTGAAGATGCTGTTTGTCTTCCTGCGGTTGTTGATGTTTCCGAGATTACCGGTTCTGAGAGCTACATTCATCTGACATGCCTGAACCACCGCTGGGTGGCGCTGGAACATGGCATTCATAACGTAGACGTGGATGCCAAGATCGACGTGTTTGTGGATGCCAAGAACTTCATGATTTTTGATGATGAGGGCCGCTCTGTTGCGTCTCTCATGCATGAACCGGCTTAAGGAGGCGAGCATGGCACGTATTGATCTCGACCACATTCGCCACTCTTATTTGCCGAACCCAACAAGCCCGAGCGATTACGCTTTGAAGGAAGTTAATCTGACCTTTGAAGATGGCGGTGCTTATGCGCTTCTTGGGTCTTCCGGCTGTGGCAAGACAACACTTTTGAACATCATCTCCGGTTTGCTGACACCCTCTGAAGGTGATCTGCTGTTTGATGGTAAGCCGGTGACGGAGCTTTCTACCGAAGCGCGTAACATTGCGCAGGTGTTCCAGTTTCCGGTCGTTTACGACACCATGTCTGTTTACGACAATCTGGCGTTTCCGCTTCGCAACCGCGGTGTTCCGGCAGCTGAAGTTGATCAGAAGGTCAGCGAGATTCTACGGATCATTGATCTGGAGAGCAAGGCAAAGCGCAAGGCGCAGGGCCTGACGGCGGATGAGAAGCAGAAGATCTCGCTGGGCCGCGGTCTGGTGCGCTCTGATACCAACGCGATCCTGTTTGACGAACCGCTTACCGTAATTGATCCGCACATGAAGTGGGTTCTGCGCTCGCAGTTGAAGCATCTGCACAAGCAGTTTGGTTTCACCATGGTTTATGTGACCCACGACCAGACCGAGGCTTTGACCTTCGCGGATAAGGTTGTGGTGATGTATGGCGGCGAAGTTGTGCAGATTGGAACGCCGGATGAGCTGTTCCGCAAACCTCAGCACACCTTTGTTGGCTACTTCATCGGGTCTCCGGGCATGAACATTCTGCCGTGCGAGGTGGATGGAACCATGGCGCGTGTTGGTGGACACAGTGTACCGCTGCCATGTGGTCTCGACCCGAAGAAAGTCGCTCAGAAAACCGAGGTTGGTATCCGTCCTGAGTTTGTGAAACTCGGCGGTGCCGGAGAAGGTTTGCCGTTGAAAGTCAACGCTGTTGAAGACATCGGCCGCTACCGCATTCTGCGTGGTGAGATGGAAGGTGTTGCGCTGAACGCCATTGTTGGCGAAGGCATGAGCATTCCGGAAAGTCCGACAGCTCTCTTCGATCCAACACAGACGAACCTTTATGCCGACAGCTGGCTCGTAAGCGAGGGGGCCTGATCCATGGAAAAGACCGTAAACAACAAAGCCTGGTTCATGGTTTTACCGGTTCTTTTGCTGGTGGCCTTTACCGCTGTTATTCCATTGATGACTGTTGTGAACTATGCGTTTCAGGATAGCTTTGGAAACAATCAGTTTTTCTGGGTTGGGATTGAATGGTTTCAGGAACTGCTCAGCTCCGAGCGCTTTCATGATGCCTTGGTCCGCAACCTGATTTTCTCCTTCTCCATTCTTGCAATTGAGATCCCGCTGGGTATCGGTATTGCGCTTTGTATGCCTAAAAAAGGCTGGGGCGTTCCGGTTTGTCTGGTGTTGATGGCGCTGCCATTGCTGGTGCCGTGGAACGTGGTTGGTACCATCTGGCAAGTGTTTGGCCGTGCGGACATTGGTCTGCTGGGTTATTTCCTCAACTCTCTTGGCATCAACTACAACTACACACAGGACCCTGTTGCTGCATGGGCCACCGTGATTGTTATGGATGTGTGGCACTGGACCAGCCTTGTTGTGCTGCTGTGCTATGCGGGGCTTGTTTCTATTCCTGAGGCTTATTATCAGGCCGCGCGTATTGATGGGGCGTCCCGCTGGGCGGTGTTCCGTTACATCCAGCTGCCAAAGATGCACAGTGTCTTGCTGATTGCGGTTCTGCTGCGCTTTATGGACAGCTTCATGATTTACACCGAGCCGTTTGTTGTTACAGGTGGCGGACCGGGTAACTCCACGACCTTCCTGAGTATCGACCTTGTGAAGATGGCGATTGGTCAGTTTGACCTTGGGCCAGCTGCTGCAATGTCACTCGTCTACTTCCTCATCATCCTGCTGTTCTCATGGGTGTTCTACACCGCGATGAACAACATTGGGACTGAGAAGAAACATTACGCAGGCGAGGAGTAAGCACCATGTCGACAACAACTGGAACTGCAGTCATTGATGGTGGTGTTGCTGCTGGTGGACAGGCTCCACGCAGCCGGACCCGCGCAAAGGCACAGAGAACCGGAAGCCGCTATGCTTTCCTCGTTCCAACTTTGTACATCACGTTTTTGATGCTGCCGATCTACTGGCTCCTCAACATGAGCCTGAAGACCAACCAGGAAATTCTGAGCAAGTTTACCTTGTGGCCGGATGAGCCGACGCTCGCCAACTACATGGTGATCTTCACGGACCCAAGCTGGTACAACGGTTACATCAACTCCATCACCTATGTGGCGCTTAATACGGTTATCTCCGTGGCGGTTGCGTTGCCAGCGGCCTATGCGTTTTCGCGTTATAAGTTTCTGGGTGACAAGCATCTGTTCTTCTGGCTGCTGACAAACCGTATGGCTCCGCCAGCGGTGTTTGCGCTGCCTTTCTTCCAGCTCTATTCCGCCTTCGGTCTGATTGACACGCACCTTGCAGTGGCTCTGGCGCACTGTCTGTTCAACGTGCCGCTGGCTGTGTGGATTTTGGAAGGCTTTATGTCTGGTGTTCCAAAAGAGATTGACGAGACTGCTTATATCGATGGCTATTCCTTCCCGAAATTCTTCGGCAAGATCTTCATGCCTTTGATTGCAAGCGGTATCGGTGTGGCAGCGTTCTTCTGCTTTATGTTCTCTTGGGTGGAATTGCTGATTGCCCGTACGCTCACCACAACTGCAGCTAAACCGATTGCGGCCACGATGACCCGTACGGTTTCAGCTTCCGGCATGGATTGGGGTGTACTTGCGGCGGCGGGGATTCTGACAATTATTCCGGGTGCGCTGGTGATCTATTTCGTACGTAACTACATCGCTAAGGGCTTTGCCCTGGGCCGCGTTTAACAGGGAGGCGATTATGGATTTTTCTTGGATGGCCTGGACGTCGCCGACTGCGATTTTCTTCATCACCATTGGCCTGCTGATCTCCAGCATGGCGGTTTGGGAATGGTTTGTGCCGGGGGGGACACCCCGGCATGGGATTTTGAAATTTGAGACGACACGCGGCGACCGCTTGTTTGTTTCGCTGCTGGGCAGTGCGTTTATCTGCCTGTTTTGGCTTGGGTTTGTTAGCGCAAACCTTTGGTGGGCTCTGTTGGTCTGTGTGGCATACGCGTTTTGCGTGTTCCGCTGGGTTTAGGATTGAGCTTTTTTCTCCGCACTGATGTTTAGGGGAACTTTCAGTGCAATAAAATATAGTCGGGAGGAATATATATGAGACGTCAGCTTTTAGCGTCCGTTGGCTTTGCAGCCATGATTTGCGCATCCAGCTCTGCTTTTGCAGACATGGAAGCCGCGAAGAAGTGGGTGAGCGACGAATTCCAGCCTTCTACTCTTTCTCAGGAAGAGCAGATGAAGGAAATGGACTGGTTCATCAAAGCAGCTGAGCCTTTCAAAGGTATGGAAATCAAAGTGGTTTCCGAAACCATTGCGACCCACGAATACGAAGCGAAGGTTCTTGCAAAAGCATTTACCGAAATCACCGGCATTAAAGTTACTCACGACCTGATCGGTGAAGGTGATGTTGTTGAGAAGCTTCAGACCCAGATGCAGTCTGGCGAGAACATCTATGATGCTTACGTCAACGACTCCGACCTGATCGGTACGCACGCTCGCTACAAGCAGGTTCGTAACCTGACTGACTGGATGGCTGGCGAAGGTAAAGCGGTTACGCTGCCAACTCTGGATGTTGAAGACTTCATCGGTCGCTCATTCACAACTGGCCCAGATGGCAAGTTGTATCAGCTTCCAACACAGCAGTTCGCGAACCTTTACTGGTTCCGCTATGACTGGTTCACAAACCCAGACATCAAAGCTCAGTTTAAAGCGAAATACGGCTATGAGTTGGGTGTTCCGGTTAACTGGTCCGCTTATGAGGACATCGCTGAGTTCTTCACCAACGACGTGAAAGAAATCAACGGCGAAAAAGTCTATGGCCACATGGACTACGGTAAGAAAGATCCATCCCTGGGTTGGCGCTTTACCGATGCGTGGCTCTCCATGGCAGGTGCTGGCGACAAGGGTATTCCAAACGGTCTGCCAGTTGACGAGTGGGGCATTCGCGTAAACGGTTGTTCCCCAGCTGGTTCTTCCGTTGAGCGCGGTGGTGCAACCGATGGTCCTGCCGCGGTTTACTCCATCACCAAATACATCGAGTGGCTGAAGAAGTACGCTCCGGCTGAAGCACCAGGCATGGTGTTCTCTGAAGCTGGTCCGGTTCCGGCACAGGGTTCTGTTGCTCAGCAGATCTTCTGGTACACCGCATTCACCGCAGACATGGTGAAAGAGGGTATTCCAGTTGTGAACGCAGACGGCACTCCTAAGTGGCGTATGGCTCCTTCTCCGAAGGGTGCTTACTGGGAAGAGGGCATGAAGCTGGGTTATCAGGACGCTGGTTCCTGGACTCTCATGAAGTCTACCCCGGAAGATCGTGCGAAAGCTGCATGGCTCTACGCTCAGTTCACCGTTGCGAAGACAACTTCTTTGAAGAAGTCTCACGTTGGTCTGACCTTCGTGCGTGACAGTGACGTTCGCGATGCGTCCTTCACAGAGCGTGCACCTAATCTGGGTGGTCTGGTAGAATTCTACCGTTCTCCAGCTCGTGTACAGTGGACCCCAACCGGTACCAACGTTCCTGATTATCCAAAGCTGGCTCAGCTGTGGTGGCAGAACATTGGTGATGCATCCTCAGGCGCGAAAACTCCTCAGGAAGCTATGACTGCTCTTGCTGCTGCTCAGGACAAAGTTCTGAAGCGTCTTGAGCGTGCTGGTGTTCAGGGCGAGTGTGGTCCTAAGCTCAACGAAGTTATGGATCGTGATTTCTGGCTGAACCAGCCAGGCGCACCGAAAGCCAAACTGGCTAACGAAAAACCAACTCCGGTTACCGTTGACTACGACGAGCTGATCAAGAGCTGGGCAGACGCTTCCAAGTAAGCGTCGTTTTCGGGCGTATCTTTGTCCGAAAACCGGTATCCACTTTTCGGGGATACACTTCCAAGACTAAACGAGAAACCCGGTGTCGTAAGGCGCCGGGTTTTTTGTTTTGGGAATGAACATTCTAAATATTGGATCACTGATCGAATTGGTATCTTCTTATTGAGAGGGATTCGGTTCTTATCTTTTTAACCAGTTGTAACAGAAAGCAGCTTTTGCATTTTTTTAATTGTTTATGCTAAGCTTTGCGCATGACGAAAAGTAATATTATCAAACGCTCGACCGTAAGTGGACGGATTTCTGTCTCTCCGCTTGGCAAAAAAAAAGCATCAAGGTTTGCGCTTGTTGAAGGTATGACTTTGACTAAGAAATGGGAGAGGACGATTGCCCTTCATGAAAGCGAAGGCTTGAAGGGGGATGCTTTGCGTTCAGCTATTTCTCGCAGTTTTAGCAAGAAATCAAGGTGATGAGCCGTTATAATGCAATAGAAGATCCGCTATGCTATCCAGGTACACATGTTCTTAAAAATAAACTAGATTTGACCGACCAAAGTGAGCTGGATCAGTTCGAGCAGCTTATGTTCCTGACACGCTCTGAGGAACCTTTACCAGCTGGTGAATTGGACTATGAGTACTACAAGGCAATCCATCATCATTTTTTCCAAGACGTTTATGACTGGACAGGGAAGCCGAGAGAAATTCGGACAGGAAAAGGCGATAGCTGGTTTTGCTATCCTGAGTTTATTGAGCAGGAAATGGTCAAGATTTTTGCTCAACTGGCATCTGAAAATCACCTCACGCTGATTGAGGACCCGATAACATTTGCGAAGCGTGCAGCTTATTATGTTGCAGAAATAAATGCCGTTCATCCCTTTCGAGAGGGAAATGGACGTTGTCAGCTAACCTTACTGAGCATTCTCTTTGAAATTTCAGGTTTTCCGATGGACGTGGAGCAAATTCAAGCTGATCAGTTCATGGCAGCTATGGTTGCTAGTTTTTACGGCAACAATGGACCGCTTATCCAAGCAATTATGGCATTGATGGCGTAGATATATTCTTCTCGCTTCCTGGGAGACACCATACCAGTTTCGTTTTTTAGCGATGTGCTGCGTTTGAATGCTTCCCCCTTAAAATCCAAGCGAGACATCCTGAAAAGGTATGCCGAGATGTCGCTATGAAGGGGGATTGTATTATCTGGAGTACTTGTTTCGTCTTCTGGTTGCGGCATGGTAGGTAGATTTTGCGATATCTTGGTCAGATTGAAGGGGCTGCTGCTGTGAAGTGTCTACGGATTTACGCAACGCCGGATGGGGAGTCGCATTTTGGTGAGGCTGAGATACTGACGCAGAAAGTGTCGGTGCATCCTGATGCAACTCCGTTTGATGTGAGTGCCAGTTATCCGGCTTCGCGCGTCCGTTTCTCTCACATTCCAGCAGGTATGAGACAGGTGGAATGGCATAGTGTGCCTGATCGGATTTTGACTGTGAGGCTTGATGGGTCCGTTGAGTATGAAACCAGTGACGGGGAAGTTCGAACAGTCGGCGCTGGGGAGTTCGTGCTTATTGAGGATACGCATGGCAAGGGTCACCTTTCGCGGCATTCACCTGAGGCTCAGACTGTGCTTTGGATCTCCTTGCCGAATGGGTTGGATGAGCCGTCGTAGATGGTGAGGGTAACTAAGACTCTCTCTCATAATTCCGCATAATAGAATTGTATTTTACAACTGGAATTCCTGCTGTGCCCTGCTAAACTACGTGGAATTGCGAGTGATAGTGCGGCGCGGGAGTGCGCTTTGCCTCAGGGAGTTTCGAGTGTCTTCTTCATTTAAGTCATCAGGTCAGGTTTCCTATGAATTGCGCGGTGATATTGCGGTTATGACCGTGAGCAATGCGCCGGTGAATGCGTTGTCGCTGGCGATCCGGCAGGATTTGGTTGCGCGTATCAAGCAGTTTGAAGAAGACGATGCGGCGAAGGCTGCGGTAATTGTTGGCGCTGGCAAGGTGTTCATTGCGGGGGCGGACATTCGCGAGTTCAAGCGTCCTGCCACTGAGCCGCATCTGCCTGATGTGATTGATGGCATTGAAGCCTGCTCGAAGCCTGTGATTGCTGCCATTCATGGTGTTGCGCTGGGCGGCGGGCTTGAGGTTGCACTGGGTTGTCATTTCCGCGTTGGGGTAAAGGGCGCCAAGGTTGGTCTGCCAGAAGTGCATCTGGGCATCATTCCGGGTGCAGGCGGCACGCAGCGTCTGCCACGTTTGGCTGGTTATGAGACCGCGCTGGAGATGATCCCGAGCGGTGCGCAAGTTGGGGTGGATGCTGCAAAGGCTGTTGGTATTCTGGATGAGGTGAGCGAGGAAGCTGATGCGGTTGCTGCTGGCCTCTCCTTTGCACGGTCTGTGATTGATAATGGGACGCCGCTGCGCCGTTGCTCTGAGTTGGTTGCTGCGGCTGTTGAGCCGAAAGTGTTTGCGGAGGCTAAGGCTGCGATTGCCAAGCGGGCACGTGGTCAGAAGTCGCCAGTGGTATGCGTTGAAGCCATTGAAATTGCCAGTCAAACCAGCTTTGCAGATGGCATGGCGAAAGAGCGTGAGATGTTTATGGAGCTGAAGAACTCGGCTCAACACCGCGCTTTGTCACATGCGTTCTTTGCGGATCGGGCGCTTGGCAAGCTTCCTGAAATTGAAGGCATTGCTCCACGCGAGTTGAAATCTATCGGCGTGATCGGCGGTGGTACTATGGGCGCTGGCATAGCGACCGGTGCACTGATGAATGGGCTTTCTGTTACCCTGATTGAGCGGGATGATGAGGCTCTGAGCCGCGCGAAAGCGACGATTGCCAAGAATACTGGTGGTGCTGTTAAGAAGGGCAAGCTTTCAGCAGAGCAAGAACAGCGGATCTTTGCTGAAGCCTTATCTTTGAGCACGGACTATGCCTCGCTCTCTGATGTGGATCTGGTGGTTGAGGCGGTGTTTGAAGACATCACTGTGAAGAAGCAGGTGTTCCAGAAGCTGGATGAAGTTTGTAAGGACGGTGCTGTTCTGGCGACGAACACGTCTTATCTGGATGTGAACGCCATTGCTGCAGTGACCAAGCGTCCGCAGGATGTGATTGGGCTGCATTTCTTCTCTCCAGCGCACATCATGAAACTGCTGGAAGTGGTGGTTGCGGACGAGACGGCTCCAGATGTGATTGCGACCGGTTTCCAGCTTGGCAAGGTCATGCGCAAGGTCGCTGTTCGGGCTGGCGTTTGTGATGGCTTCATCGGCAACCGCATTCTGGCGACTTATCGTGCAGCTGCTGATGCCGTTGTGGTGGACGGATCATCGCCGTTTGAGTTGGACGAGGTGATGCTGGAATTCGGCTTCCCGATGGGGCCGTATGCGGTGGCTGATCTGGCTGGTCTGGATATTGGCTGGGCGACCCGCAAGCGGAAGGCGCCAACCCGTGATCCACGTGAACGTTATTTCACATTTGCAGACCGCATGTGTGAGCAAGGCTGGTTTGGGCAGAAAACCAGCAAGGGCTATTACGTTTATGAGGAAGGTGCGCGGAAAGGCACGCCAAACCCTGCTGTTCTCGAGATTTTGACAGAGGAACGCAAAGAAAAACATATCAACGCACAAAACCTTTCAAAAGAGCAGATCCTTGATCGGTACATGGCAGCGATGGTGAATGAGGCTGCAAAGGTGGTTGAGGAAGGCATTGCCTTGCGGCCGCTGGACGTGGATATGACGCTGATCTACGGCTATGGCTTCCCGCGTTGGCGTGGTGGCCCGATGCAGTATGCGGATGAGATTGGGCTTGAGAAAATCCTCAACAATATCAAGGTGTATGCGCAGGAGGATGCTTACTTCTGGCAGCCTGCAAAGCTGCTAGAGGAACTGGTTTCCTCTGGCAAAACATTTGCTGACCTGAATGCTGAGCGGGAGAATAACCCGGCAGCGAAAAAGCACGAGAACGCTTGATTCTCTTCAGTTGCATCGCCATCTTCTAGTGGTGTACCCTTTGGGTAGCTCTAAAACAGCACACATAGCAACGGTGCTGTTTTGGATGTTTATTTGCGTATCCTGAACCGAAAACCGGCGCCGGTTTTGGAAGATATGCCCGTTGGAGATGGTGATGCTGAATTTTCTGGAATATATAACCGGGCGGGTGATTGCGATTTTGTTCGCGATGGCTTTACTGGCATTTATCCTCCTCATTATCGGATTTGCCTCCGGCCTGATGCTGGCCGTTATTGCCATCACTATCCCCATTGTGATCCTGAAGATCCTGTTCGGCAAGAACAAGCCCAAGATCACTTATCACTATGAGCGCAAGGATTAAGAGATCGGGAAGTTTTTGACCTCGTTCTCGCCCCAGGTTTCCATTGCCTGAAGGACCGGCTGTAGGGACCTGCCCTTTTTTGAAAGGGAGTATTCCACATGCGGCGGTACAACTTCCATAACTTTACGGTCGACAATTCCATCCTCTTCCAGAGAGCGGAGTTGTGCTGTCAATAAGCGTTGAGAAACACCGGGCAGTCTGCGTTTCAGCTCGTTGATTTAGCTTTTGAATTTTCATTAAGGAATACGCTTGTGAAGCTGCAAGAAGGAACAATAAATCTACCCGGTGACCGCGCCCTTGCATGGAGTGAATGGGGTGATGCTGATGGGCGGCCTGTGATTTTGTGTCAGGGTGCAGGAATGGCCTCTGCCATTTCGTTTGGAGAGCAAACCGCAAAGGATCTGGGTCTGCGTGTTCTCTCAGTTGATCGTCCGGGATTGGGTAAGTCCGGCGCAGATCCTGAGAAAAACTTTGAAAGCTGGGCAGAGGATATCAAAGAACTGCTTGATTTTGTGAAGGCCGATCAGGCGTTTGCGATTGGCTTTTCGCAGGGGGCGCCTTTTGCATTGGCACTGGCAGCTTCTGGTCTTGTTGATGGGGTTGCGGTTGTGTCCGGTCAGGATGAGCTGGCTTTCCCCGGTATGTTTGCCAAGCTTCCTGATGAGTTGAAGAGTATGGTTTCTTTGGCTTGCGATGATCCGGACCGTCTTGAGGCTGACATTGCAGGCATGGCGACAGCAGAATGGTTGTGGCAGATGATTGAGGGGATGAGCGGGGAAGAGGACCGCGCGTTTTATGCCTCAGCATCGTTTGCTCCTCTCTATCGTGATGCGCTGGCCTCGGGCTTCGCTCAGGGAGCGGCCGGCTATGCCCGTGATACGCGGCTTGCGATGGGGCGCTGGTCATTCAACGTTGAGAACATCAAGCAGGACGTGCAGTTATGGTATGGCCTCAAGGATACGAGCCCGGTGCATTCGCCTGATTTTGGCAGCACCCTTGCCACGCGTCTGAGCTGCTCTGAGCTCCATCAGATTGCAGCGGAGGGGAGTGCGATCCTCTGGACTCAAGCTGATGCTATCCTGAGCAGGCTGGTAAAATGTAAAGGCTAAGCAATAAGCCCTGCCAAGAGTTCTGCTGGGCTTTATGCACTTAGGCTGATCGCTTCTGGAAAGCTGTAGGTTCAGACCGGAATAAATATCTGCCGTACATCAGAGCTTCTGGCCACTGGTGCATCGTCTGTGTGGAGTGTCTGGTATCTATGGGCATCTTCTGAGTAGGCTTTTCCCGCGCCGTGATAACCGGCAACTTCCGGGCTTTCAAAGCCAGCACTCTTGAGTTCATTCGCTAAGGACTGCGCAAAAGGGAAAACTTTGGTCCCGTCGAGTTCTGGATCGTCTGGTGCATCTATGAAGCCGGGTTCGGAGGAAAGTTTCAGTTCTTCCGGATCAAATGATTCTGGCGCGGTTGCATCTGCGCTGTAACAGCTTTCGACGCGTATATCGGTGAATGATTTATCCAGACCGCCTTTTGAGAGTTGCTCAGCCAACCCTTTTGAGGAGACGGTTTCATAGCCTTCCTCACTGGCGCTTCGTTTGCTGGAGATTTCGTTAGAGCCGTTAGCGCCGTGGCCGAGTACATAGATTTTGTTCTCACCGTTTTTCAGCGTGCCTAGAATGCCGGTTTTCTCATTGCTGATAATGTTTGCCTGCTGCAGGACATCTGCTTCAAAGGAATAGTTTTGTGCCAGCTTCAGCATGTCTGTGTAGGCATCTGATGATACAAAGTCCAGAAGCTCAAATCCCTCAAGGTTCAGCTCCGAGATGACTGCATTTGCCTTTTCGCGAATGTCACTGGCCTGAGCCTGGTTCTTTTCTACCAGCTGCTGCTTGAGCGTTTCCAGTTTGGTTTTAGCAGCATCATTTGCCACGATAATATGGCGTGGTTCCTTACCAGCAGTGTTGCGGGCTTGATTGGTACCTGCTGCGAAAAGTAAGACATCCTCAGATGCGAAAGGGTGCGTAGTAGAAGCCTGTTTTGTGTTCCGGTTCTGCCTTTAAGGCGGAATCATTCAAGCTTGATGATTGTGCGCTTTTAGTATTAACTTGCGTGAGACTTGCGTTGTTTTCAATTTGAACAGTTGTTTGTGTTGTATTTACATTTGGTATGGGCATAAGGCCACCGTGTTTATTGAGAATCAATATTAATTGGTGGTTGTATTGTTGTGATTTAGTTTAGTTGATGGCTGTATTGTTTGATACAGCACGTATAGATTGTTTGTAGGTAGTAATATCTACTGGCTCTGAGTTGCGTCGTAGCGTCGTCAGCTTTGCGCTGTTGCCTTGAGACAGCACAAAGCCCGGCAGATTGCTCGACCGGGCTTTGTTGTCTCTTAAATTTCAATCGGCTAGTTCAGCTGAGTTGCATCACCCATGGAGAAGAATAGGGTTTCGCCGTTTGCATCGTCCACGCCATCATTGTCGGTGGAGATGAGGATGCGACCATCTTTGGTGATTGCCAGACCTTCAACCTTGTCCGGTGTCCAGCCGTTGGTTGCGGACATGGCTGGGAGAAGATCGAGAGTGACCTTCTTGGTCAGCACTGGCAGCTCAACGCCATGTGGGGCAGGGGTGATGCCTTCCAGAGAGATCACAGTGACCTGCTTGATGGCTGCTTCCTTGCCGCCTTTGTTGTCACGCTCTACGACTGCGAACTTGCCGTTGCCAAGAGATGTGATTTCGGAAAGACCGACCCAGCCACCGGCTGCGCTGCGTGGTGCATCCAGCGGGTAGTGCACAAAGCCCCAGCTCTCATCAGCAGGGTTGTAGATGCCGATCTTGGTCATGCCTTTTGGATCGTCGTTCCACTCACGCTGCACAGCAACTGCAACGAGGGTTTTTCCGTTCATCTCGAACTCGGTCACACCTTCCAGAGAGAAGCGTTTTGCTTGAGCGATGAGACTCTCTGGTAGCTTGATCTCTTTTTCGATGACACCATTTGCAGATGCCTGAAGCAGGAAGTGCCCCATTTCCTTTTTTGCGTTGCCTTCAGATGCCAACCAGAAACCGCCGTCTTTGCGCAGGGCGATGCCTTCGAGGTCGTACCTCTTGGCGGTGCCGCCGGTCAGATCCATATGGCCTGTGATTTCAACTGGCTGTTTGGAAACGTCCAGTGTAAAGATACGGGCGTTGTCGTAGAAGCTGTCGGAGACGGCATAGAGTTTGTTGGCGTCGGTTTTGTCTGCCACCATGCCAGAGATTGCGCCCCAACCGATTGGTGCGTTGGTTTCCTGATCGATGTTGGAGATCAGCTGCGGGTATTCTGCATAGGTCGCGCCAAACTCATAGTGGCCGACATGGGCACGGACTTTGTCCTTTACGTTGTCCTTTTCGTTAGCGACAACGAAGAGGTTCCGGGAAGGGATTGCCAGCAGGCCTTCTGGGCCAATGTGAGTTGGCAGGACCTGCACGAATTCTGGTTCAGAGCCAGTGTCTCGGTAAACTGCTACGAAGTTCCCGCGCTCGGAGTTTACGAAGATCAGGGTCTCGCCGCCGAACTTACCGACGGTTACGCCCTCTGGCTCAGTGCCCTTCTTGTGCGCACGCTTGGCCGGGTAATGCCCGTGCGACATGCCCAGATGTTCCATCTGGTTGCCACTGTCAAACTCGATGGCGCCGTCCTTGTTCCAGATGGTGAACCCACGAGACCCGCCTTTGTAATCCCCCTCATTTGCCGTCACAAAGCGATTATCATCAATCCAGGCCACAGCATCTGGTTCACGGGGAATATCTATCTTTGATCCAGACGCATCAGAGGCGCGAGCTTTCCTGACCGGCACGTTTTGTGCTGTCGCGGTACCAGCAGAGAAGTGATTGGTGATCTTGCCAGAAGCGAGGTCAACGATTGCGAGGTGGTTGTTTTCCTGAAGTGTAACAACGGCTTGGTTGTTGCCGTTGATGGAAACAAACTCTGGTTCCGGATCATCTCCGCCTTCAGCTGCAAGGCCTGTCATTTCCACGATACGCACGGCATCGCAGTTTTTCGGCATGCCGTTTTGGTCCAGATCGAAGATTGTGAGGAAACCTGCGGGCATCTGCGGCAAAGCGCCATCGTTCAGGTCTTCGTCACGCTCGTTTTCAATGGCGATCGCAAGGAACTTGCCGTCTTTGGACACCGCAACGGAGTCTGGCTGGCCTTTGACATTGCACTTCGCATCAATCTGTTTTGTTGCGGTGTTGATAACGGCCACATAGCCAGAAGGTGCGGTGTAGCTCTCAGAAGTGTTGACGCCTGCGAACGTGTAATTGCCTGAGATTGCAACAGAAGTTGGCTCGCCGCCTAGTGCAGTGCGCCCTGCTGGTTTTGACTGTGCTGGGTTGGTTGCATCAAGGAAGACGATTGCTTCCTGAGGACCATCGGTGAAAGCAAGGGTTTTGCCGTCTTCAGATGCAGCAATGATTTCTGCTACGGTTTCTGATTTGCGGTCTACACCTTCCGCCAGTGTTTCATAAACTGGCATGGTCGCGATGCGTTTAAAGAACTTTGCTTCAGATGCATTTGCAGCAGAAAGACCAGCTGCCAACATAGCAACGGAAATGCCGCCCAAGAGTGAAGTGCGAAGAACGCGCATGAAGATCCCCTGTCAGAATAGTTTTGCGGTTAAGTGCTTTCTGGTTAGGGGCCCCGCATGGCAGGCCTATGAATGTTTGTTGAAGCTTTGATGACGAGATGCGAAAGCCCTTAAGGCGTTGTTGGTTCTATGCCGTCGATGGCGTCTATGAAGGGTTGTATGGGTTTTGGGGTGAAGCTTTTGTCGTGCATTTGGGCGGACTTTATGCGGTCTAAACGGAAGGTGCGGACGGCATCGCGAAGGTGGTCCCAGGCCATGATGTACCAAACAGGGTAGCTCAGGAAGAGGTAGTGCGGCTCGATGGTTCGGTGGGATAGCTTGCCGTTCTGATCGCTGTACTCGATGTCGATGTACTTGCTCATCAAGAAGGCTTCGTTGACCGGACTTATTGCTTCGCTGTCAAATTCCTCAAAAGATCCAAAAACATAAAGAGAGGCTGTTTCGCCAATCCAGATGCGGGACTTCAATGTATCGACGCGAGAGCGCAGCTCTGGAGAGAAGGAGGCTATCAGCTTACGGCGGATCGGCTTCAGGCTGGCGAGCAGGAGAGGGGAGCGCATGTTTTCTGCGATGGCGAGGCTGATAAGGAGGTCTATCGCCTCTTTATATTCCAACTTAAGCCGACCGATACCCCAGCGGGATTGAAGCCGGATGCCGCCTCCGCGACCTTTATCAGCCTCAATCGGCAAGCCACGATCACGGAGCAATTCCAGATCCCGGAACAGAGTTCTCTGGGAGATCCCGAGTTCATTTGCCAGATCATGCGTTGTCGGGCACTCATCAGATTTGAGCAGCGCTTCAATCTGCTCAAGCCTATCAAGGCGTTTTAGGGCTGTTGCTCTGGTTGCTCGGCTTCTTTCATTGCTCATAAAAGAAATATGACGTTAAATGACATATATGTCCATACAAGCAGGTCATCCGAATTTTTAAGGAAAATTATGATGACCAACCAAGTGATTGAGTTTGCGCCTTTTCATCTTGCTGAGGGCAAGAGTGAAAGTGATCTTGTTGCTGCTTCTGAGCGGTTTCAAGCGGAGTTTTTGAATGAGCATAAAGGGTTTGTGCGCCGTTCTTTGGTGAAGCATGAAGATGGTGCTTATGCTGATATTGTTGTTTGGGCACACAGTAGTGCAAGTGAGAAGGCTTTTGTTGCCGCTGGCCAACATGAAGCCGGGCAGGCGTACTTTTCTATGATTGATATGAGCCGTGAGCATCAGCCGCGCAAAGCTGGTGCAATGGAATTCTTTAGTGTGGTGGGTACTTATGGCTGAGCCTTTTAAAGAGGTTTTCAATCAAGCATCTATTGAACGGATGGCCTCTGCTTTGGCAGGGGTTCATCCCTCATTTCTTGCTTCTGGTTTCACAGCTGAAGCTCTGGATGGTTTGAGTGAACTGGAGCTGAAAGAGCGTTCGCTCCATCTGGCGCGTTGCTTGCGCCGTTATCTTCCTGAAGACTATAGCGAAGCGCTGCGGGTTATGATGGCGACGCTCTCGGCTCCGTTGGCTATGGAGGATGAGCCAGTCTGGGAGAATGATGGAAGCGGGCTTTCTGGCTTCGTCACAATGCCATTTTCCGATTACGTGCTGCTTTATGGCCTGGAGAAGTTTGAGCTCTCGATGGCTGCTATGAAAGAGATGACGCGTCGCTTTTCAGCTGAGTTTGCTATTCGTCCGTTTATTGAACGCTATGAAGAGGAGGCGATGACGCTTTTTGCTGAGTGGGCTGAGGATGAATGTGCGCATGTGCGGCGGCTTGTTTCTGAGGGAACACGGCCAAGGTTGCCATGGGGACAGCGATTGAAGGGCTTTATCGAGAGCCCTGATAAGTGCCTGCCATTGTTAGAGAAGCTTAAAGATGATGAGACTGAGTATGTGCGCCGGTCTGTTGCCAATCATCTGAATGACATTTCCAAGGATCACCCTGATTTAACTGCGGAGGTTTGTGGGCGCTGGCTCGAGCAACCAACCGAGCGTAGATTGCGGTTGGTGCGGCATGCGTTGCGGAGCAATGTGAAGGCGGCCCATCTGCCGAGCCTCGCCGTGCTTGGATATGATGCAGAACATACGCGTGTGGTGCGCAGTGTGTTGGATACTGATCGGGTGGTCTATGGATCAGGACTGACCTTTTCTGCGGAGATAAGCAATGCCTCTGAGACGGCAGTTCCGTTTATGCTGGACTTTGTCATCTACCATCGCAAAGCGAACGGGAATCTGGCCCCAAAGGTGTTCAAGTGGCGGAGAGGCGAGTTGAGCGCTGGGCAGACGCTGCGTGTTTCAGGCAAACACAGCATTCGGCCAATCACAACACGTCGGTATTATGAGGGAGAACATCGGCTGGCAGTGTTGCTGAACGGAGTTGAGACGCCGATTGGGTCCTTTGAATTGGTTGGTGTTGAAGAGGTGGTTGCTTAACTGCCGAATGAGCAGGCCTTGACACCGTGTGATAATAAATTATCTGAAATGACAATCTATTGTTTGTGTGTTGAGGGCATCATGCGTTTAGAAGGACATCTTGGACTCTCTACCCTTGTGAAGACATTTCCTTATCGGATTTGTCTTACATGGGCAGGTGTTCTTGCAGAGAATTTTTTGATGGCACTGATCCCGTTGCTCATCGGGTTTGCCATTGATGACCTGCTTCAAGGGGCATTCGACAATGTCATTGTAATGGGTGGTGTCCTTGTGGGGCTGACGGTGATCGCGGTTGCGCGCCGGATTTATGATACCCGCGCCTATGGCACAATCTGGCTTCATTTAGGGGCGGAACTGGATCAGAGGCACCAGAATAAATCGGTTTCGAAACGGGCAGCACGGCTGAACATGAGCAGAGAGCTAGTGGACTATCTGGAAGGGGAAGTACCTGAAGTACTTTCAGCTGTTATCCAGATTATTGTCGCTCTGGTGGTGCTTGCTGGCTTCCATTTGTGGCTGTCAGCGTCGGCGTTTACTGTCGTCGTTCTGCTGCTGCTTATTTACTCGGCGTTTAACAACCGGTTTTATTTACTCAATTCCGCCCTGAATGCAGAGACAGAGAACCAGGTGCATGTGCTTGAGAGAGGAAGTCGGCGTGGTGTCTGGAGGCATCTGCGTGCGCTAAGGATGCATGAAGTTCGTCTTTCTGACACGGAAGCCATCGTTTATGGCGTGATTTTCCTGTTTCAGATTGCGTTTATTGTGATCAATCTGATCCTGGCGGCTGGGCTACCCGACATGAGTACAGGCATGATCTTTTCTATCGTGGCTTACTCGTGGGAGTTCGTGGAGGCGGCCATTATGCTGCCCATGACGATGCAAAGCCTGACACGCCTGAATGAGATCACTGCGCGTATAAATAATGTAGAAGAAGAGTAAGCAGGGTGGGAAGAGCTGGCGTTGTGACCAGCTCTTAAAGTCGCGCGATCAGATCAGCGATGGTTTGACAGGCGCGGACGTGCACCATTTGCGATTTTGCGCAGGCCTTTGAAGTCCAGAACGGCAATCTTGTGCTTGCCGATGAGCTTTACAGCGCCTTCCTTCTCCAAACTCTTCAGAACACGGCTTACGGTCTCAGCGCGCAGGCCAAGATAATCCGCAATGGATTGCCTGGAGATTGGCAGAGTGAACTCTTCCACAAAGCGTGGAATGCTCATGCGGTTGCGTAGCTCAAAGATAAAGGAGGCCATACGCTCTGTTGGGGTTTTCTTGCCCAGATCAGAAGAATGGTCGAACTGCTGGTGCATGATATCAGTCGCGCGGCGCCAGTAGATGCGGCGCAGGTTGGAGTCCAGCAACAACAACTCTTCGAAGACATTGCGTGGAACCAGCTTCACGGAAGTTGGCGCAAGAGCGACGACTTCACCAGATGCGTGACGGTCTGCACGGTTCATGTCCAGATACTCACCTGGGAAGCGAAGCGTGAGTAGGGAGCGGCGTCCGTCACTTAAGTGGCTCTCAACAGCGATCACACCATTGAGAACTGCGAAAACAACAGGTTCCGGAAAGTCTTCTGGCGCCAGTTGATCACCTTCGTTCAGCTCGATGGTTCTGGCGGCACGTAATTCTGCTTTTTCGAAATGATGATGCATCGGGCGACAGAGGCATTCCTCGCCCTTAAAACCGCAGGATTCCTGAACACATTCAAACGAAAGATGGTCAGGTGATGACGCTATCTTTGGAGGGGTTGTCCCCGACATGCGTTAAGCTCCCCGCTTATTACGTGATTTGGCGTAAAGTCCCCTGTAGTCAAGGACATTGATATAAATCAATATTCTAAGGATTACTTTTATTCAATATTTTGTTACCGGATGAGAGTGAAAAAATATCATTCTTTAGAACTCCTAAATCCAACTACTGATTGCAATCAATGAAAACAGTTCAGCTCCATGCAGAAATAATGCGTATTCGGGGATCGATGCTGCCTGACAACGAATCTTGTTAGTATCATCCCAGCCAAACTGGGGGTAACAATGCGCCTTCTCGTCAGTATGTCGATTGCTTTGATGACAAGCACTGCGGCATTCGCAACAGATTTAGGGCCTGTTGCAAAGATAGAGCAGAAACCTGCTCTTGTAGAACTGGGAAAACGCTTATTTTATGATAGCCGTTTGTCTGGTGACACTAACCTTAGCTGTTCAACATGTCATGATCCAGCTAAGGGGTTCACAGACGGCGAAAAGCTTTCTACTGCATATACAGGTACAGAAGGTTTCCGTAATACGCCAACACTGGCGAATGTCGGACACCGGGCAGCCTGGATGCATGATGGCCGTTTAGGTACAAACCTGAACGATGTCTCTCGTGGTATGATCACAGAGACCTACATCATGAACATGGATATGCGCATCATGCAGGAACGCATGAAGCAAGATCCTGTTTACGTTGAAATGTTTGAAGCTGCGGGTAAGGGCGAACCATCTAACGGTGGTGCTCGTGGTGCTTTAGAAGCATTTCTTAAATCCATTACATCTCAAGGTTCCGCGTTTGACCGTGGTGAGCTGACCGTTTCTGAACGACGCGGTTATGAACTCTTTATGGGCAAAGCAGGATGTTCTTCCTGTCACACCGGCAACCGCTTCACAGATGATCAGCCACACAATATCGGTGTTCCTAACAACCCTGATATCTGGTCTGATCCACTGCGTCACATCACCTATGTGACTTACGCGAAGTTCATGGGCGTTAACAACTACATGAACCTGCGTGAAGACCAGGGTGCATTCATCCGGGATCATAAAGAAGAGAACAAGCGTTCCTTCCTGACCCCAACTCTTCGTGAGCTGACATACACTGCGCCTTACATGCACAACGGCATGCTGGCGACACTTGAAGATGTTGTAGAATTCTACAACCAGGGTGGCGGTGATGATGTCAACAAAGACTCACGTCTGAAGCCTCTCAATCTGAAGAACAGCGAAAAGGCCAATCTGGTCGCGTTTCTGAAGACCTTGTCTGGCGACAGCTTCAATACTCCTGAATATGTTTGGACAGCCGACGACTACTCTTATGAGTTGATCGAAGACTGGAAAAACAAGAAGAACTAGGGGGCTGCTAAAATGACAACATTCAAAAAAACCATTAGTGTGATTGCACTTGCTGGTGTTTCCATTGTTGCAGTTGCAGCTGGTGTTCAAGCGGCTGAAAAACGCCCGGCAGAACTGGCTCCTTTGGGTGAGCCTCCTTCTCCACCAGATAACCCAATGACACCTGAAAAGGTTGAGCTGGGCAAGCTCCTGTTCTTCGATCCACGTCTGTCCGGTAACGGTGCGATGCCATGTTCGGCTTGTCACCTTCCTGAACTCGGCTGGGACTTCCCGGACAAGATCTCTCTGGGCTATCCGGGTACTGTTCACTGGCGTAACTCACCAACGATCGTGAATACTGCGTATTACGGCAACCTGTTCTGGACTGGTGTTTCCAAATCTTTGGAAGCTGAAGCTCGTACAGCTGCTCGTGGTGGTGTTGCCGGTAACGGTGAAGACGACATGATGGAAGCGCGCCTTGCGTTTATTCCTGAGTATCGTGAGCGCTTCAACGATGTGTTCGGTACTGAATACCCTCTGATGCGTGACGCTTATATGGCGATTGCTGCATTTGAGCGGTCAATCGTTCAGCGTGATACTCCGTTTGATCTGTACATGCTCGGCGATGATGATGCTCTGAGTGATAAGCAGAAGCGCGGTATGGAACTGTTCACCGGTAAGGCTGGTTGTTCTACCTGTCATGATGGTGCTCTGATCTCCAACCAGAAGTACTACAACCTCGGCGTTCCAGCTTATGACGGTTGGGAAGACGATGAACTTGCGCAAATCACCTTCCGCTTCGAGCTTTTTGCAAAAGGCTCCACGGAAGAGAAATACCGCAAGTGGAAGGACGATCCGGGCCTTTACTTCGTGACCAAGCAGAATGCTGACCTCGGCAAGTTCCGTGTGCCTTCTCTGCGTTACACCAAGTACACCGCTCCTTACATGCACAACGGCATGCTGGAAACTCTGGAAGACGTCGTAGAATTCTACAACCAGGGTGGTGGCACTAACGACTGGGCTGCAACGAAAACCGACTTGATTAAGCCTCTCGGTCTGACCGACAAAGAGAAAGCTGATCTGGTGGCCTTCGTAGAAAGCTTCACTGGCGAGCGTCTTCTCATGGAAACACCTGATCTTCCTGAGTATGAACCGCTTCCGGCTGTAACGAATTAAGAGGAGATGGAGATGACACATCAACCTAAGTCCGTCTCTCCTGAGATGATTGAGGTCGTGAACGGCCCTGAGGAAATTGCAAAAACTGGCAAGCGTTGTGTGATGACACGCCGTCAGTTCCTGCTGACTTCCGGTATTTCTACCTTCACCGTTATGGTGGCTCTCAGGTCTGGTCCTTCCTCTGCGAAGGTGCCTGCGATGGTCTCCACTTATGAGCGCAAGTTCATTTGTAAGCTTTCTGAGCTGAAAGAAGACGAACCGCTCGACTTTAACTATCCGGACGAAGGCGCTTATTGCGAGTCCATGATTGTTAAGTTGGGCAAGGAAGCTGGTGGCGGTATTGGCTCTGACAAGGACATTGTAGCGTTCAACTACACCTGTACTCACCAGGGTGGTCCGCTGCAGGGTACCTATCAGAAAGGTGATAAGGCTCTGGGTCCATGCCCACTGCATTTGACCACCTTTGACCTAACCCGTCACGGTATCTTCATCTCCGGCCAGGCTTACCAGAGCTTGCCTCAGGTTCTTCTCGAGCTGGACGGCGACGATGTTTACGCTGTTGGTATGTTCGGGCTGATCTATGGCCGCTACGACAATCTCAAAGGGTGAGGAGTAAATCATGCCAACTCCCTACTACATTCCTGGAACAAACATTCCGCTGCCTCCGGTAGATGCTGATGTTCTTTCCACTGCTTGTGATTATTGCATCGTAGCGTGTGGTTATAAGATCTATCGCTGGCCTGTTAAGGCCGGAAAAGTAGGTGGTGAAAAAGCCGCTGAAAACGCCTTTGGCGTCGATTTCCCGGTTGATCCGCTAGGCCCATGGGTTGCTCCGAACCAGTACAACGTTGTGCTGCACAAGGGCGAACCTCACCATGTGATCATCATTCCGGATAAAGATACCAAGCATGTAAACATCAATGGTAACTCTTCCATCCGTGGTGGTGCGCTGGCGAAGAAGGTTTACAACCCTCAGACCCCAACTCGTGATCGTCTGAAGTCTCCTATGATCCGCATGTTCGGCACTTTGATGCCGGTCACCTGGGATCTGGCGTTGGAAATTGCAGCGGAAGTTGGTAAGCACACTATCAAGAAGCACGGCGAGAACGCTTTCTGCGTGAAAACATTCTCCTACGGCTACATGGAAAACACCTACGCGATTTCCAAGTATGCTCTTCGCTCTGTTAGCACTGCGAACTTCACATTCCACGACACTCCATCTGATGTGACGTCCACTCCGGGCTTCCGTGATGCTGGTTTCGACAACTTCGGTCCTTCTTATCAGGACTGGAAAGATGCCGAGACTCTGATGATCTGCGGTACCGACCCATACGAGTCCAAGACCATTCTGTTTACTGACTGGATTATGCCAGCCATCCAGAACGGTCAAAAGACAATCTTCATGATCCCACGCCGTACTGCTGGTGTGGCTTATGCGGAGAAGAATGGTGGTCTGTGGCTCGACATCCAGCCAGGTACTGACCTTCTTGTTGTGAACGCGATTGCTCGTGTGATCATCGAAAACGGTTGGCAAGACGCTGAATGGATCCGCGATTGGGTCAACAACAAGTGGGAGAGTTCATCAGGCTTCGGTCAGGGTACTCGTAACACTCCATGGCAGTGGCGTACGACCTGGGGCAAATTCCAGACCAAAGGTTACGACGACTTTGTTAAGTGGCTGATGGCTCAGGATGAGTTTGAACCAACTGCAGCTGCTGAAACCGCTCAGATCGATGTAGAGAAAATCTACAAGGCTGCTGAGTGGATGGCTAAACCTCGTGATGATGGCTCCCGTCCTAAGACGTCCATTATGATCGAAAAGGGCTTCTACTGGTCCAACAACACCGGTAACACCAATGCGATTTCGTCTCTTGGTATTATCACGGGTTGTGGCGGTCGTCCGGGGCAGGTCATTGGCCGTGCTGGTGGTCACCAGCGTGGTGGTTTGAAGGGTGGGTCTTACCCACGCAACAAGTCTCCTGAGAAACTGCCAGGCCGTCGTCGTCGCGCAATGGATACCGACCGGTATTTGATGAGTGGTCACACCCGCTTTGCTCACGTGATTGGCAACACCTGGATTCAGTCCATGTGTGGTTCCCAGTCTCTTGCTGCAAAGTTTGAAGAGCTGACTGTTCAGAACCCAAATCAGGTGCGCTCTTACGACAAGCAGACCATCATCGACACTCTGAAAAAGCGTGTAGATAGCGGTGGCATGGTTGTTGTGAACCAGGATATCTACCTCGTAGATCCAATTGGTGCACGTTTCGCAGACATCGTCTTCCCAGCTGCTGGTTGGGGTGAAGACACATTCACCCGTGCAAACGGTGAGCGTCGTCTGCGTCTGTATCCAAAATTCTACGATGCACCGGGTGAAGCGAAACCTGACTGGTGGATTGTTGCGAACCTCGCGAAGAAAATGGGCTTCAAAGGCTACGATTGGAAAGACTCCAACGAAGTGCTTGAAGAAGCAGCCCGCTTCTCACGTGGCAGCCGTAAAGACTTCTTTATGTTGAAGGTTGCTGCTCAGAAGGAAGGCAAGACTCTTCACGAGAAGTTTGCTGAGTTCGGTACTGACGGTATTCAGGGCCCAGTTGTGATGCTTGAAGACGGAACCCTTCAGGGTACCCAACGCTTGCATGATACAACCCGTGAACTGTCAGCGACTGGTCCAACCGGTTCCAACCGCTACAACAAGAAGCTCACTCACTTCAACTCTCAAACTGGTAAGTGCAATATCCAGAAGAGCCCATGGAGCCTGTTCTCCGATTACTGGGCATGGATGAAGCCGAAGGATGATGAGCTTTGGGTGACTTCCGGTCGTATCAACGAGCGTTGGCAGTCTGGTTATGATGATCGCCGTCGTCCTTACATCGTGCAGCGCTGGCCTGAAAACTGGGTTGAAATCCACCCAGATGATGCGAAAGAGCGCGGTATCGAGAACGGTGACTACGTGATGCTCTTCTCTGACCGTATTCCGGTTCAGACAGACACCACAGTGGGCATTGAAGGCGATGACTTCACCTTTACCAAACTGATGGATGAAGGCCATATCGAGCTGACTGAAGGCGCTATTACTGCGGTAGCTATTGTTACCCCAGCGCTGAAGAAGGGCATGCTTTACATGGACTTCCTGCACACTGCACAGCCAGCAAATGCTCTGTCTGGCCGGGTGGTGGACTGGATCAGCGGTAACTACAACTACAAGATGGGTGTTGGTCGCATCAAAAAGATCGGCACAAGCCCATACAAGGATAGTTTCCGGTCTATGTCTTTCGCACGTCGCGATATTGCATAAGAAATCAGGAGCTGGCGGGGCTATCCCGCCAGTTCTTTTTCCGCTTGTGCCAAGGGGCTCGCAAGTTTGAGCCTTTTTGCAGAAGTGGGCCTTAAGTCAGTTTGTTTTCAACCTGCTTTAAGTTTTTGTTTTGCGTATTCTTGCCCGAACACCGGAGTCCACTACTCGGGAATACGCTTGAGGAGAAAAGCCAATCATGACGGTTTCCATCAGGCATTTAGATCAGGATTTTGCAGTGGAGCAGACCGAAGCTACTGATAAGCTCGTGAAAATCTTGTGTGAGTTGCTTGCAAACGGCGAAGAGCGCGAAAAGTGTCTGTCCGCTCAAATTCTTGGAAAATTTGGCACTTCGACGGCTCATGCTGCGCTTGCTGAAGCGCTGCGAGACGAAGATGAAGACGTCCGCAGTGATGCGGTTGAAGCTCTGATCAGCGCAGGCAAAGGCCTGGATGCTGATGTTCTGCTGTGGAGTTTGCAGAACGATCCAGTGTTGGAAGTGAAGCTTTCTGCCATTGACGGACTTGCAATTGTTGGCGGGACAGTTGCGGAAGAATGGCTGACAAAGCTGGCTAAAGACCGTTGCGAAGATGATGTTGCATGGGACGGTTACGGTGCTGAATGGGATGATTGGCTGGATGTGCAGCGCAAGTCCATTCTGGCGCTGGGCACGTTGAAATGTGAAGCATCTGCTGCTGCTTTGTTGGAAGCTGCCCGCGACCCATTTGGTCAGGAAGTTTGGCCGGAAGTAACTATGGCGCTTTCTGAGATGGGCGTTGCCGGGTTGCTTGAACTGGCCTCACTGGCGACGGATGCGTCTGCTCGTGTGCGTGAGCATACGGCGCGTGCGCTCTCCTCTGCGAATGATGAGCGGGTTGGTGAGATCCTGCGTGTGCTGTTTGCAGATGCTGACCCTGATGTGCGGGTTGCTGCGGCTGAAGTGCTGATGGCTCGTGGTGAGGAAGCTGATCTGGCTGTACTGTTGGCTGATAGTGAACCGCAAATGCGTCGTCTGGCACTGAAAGCATCTGGTAAACTCTCCTACTCAAAGCTTGAAAAGGTTGCTTTTGAAGACGAGGAGGAGACCCTGCGTATTATGGCGCTTGGTCGGATGGCTTCCTCTGAAATCACCAAGCCGGATGCGCTGATCGAGCGGATTGAACGCTCTTTGCGTAGTGCGAGTGATGCTTTTGTTGCCGCGCTTGTGCCTGTCCTTGCGAAGGTTGAGAGTGAAGCTGCGACCGCTCTGTTGAGTGAGATTGCTGTCCATCGTCAGGAAGAAGCAGTGTTGAAAGCGTTTATCGTGCTTCACGGCGAGAAGCCGAGCGTTGATGGACTTGCTGTTTTGCAGGAGCAGGTGACAAGTGCAGAACAGGAAATCCGTCTTGCTGCCCTGAACTCTCTGGCCAAGCTGGCTGAAGGTGAAGGTGATTTTGCGGACAATGCTGCTGTACAATTGGTTTGGGCGGTTTCTGGCAAGCTGATGCCTGAAGCGCATGATCAGGATATTCTCGATAGTGCAAAAGAAAAAGACCCGTCTGATCTGGGTAGCAATGGCAAGGGTGACGGCAAGCAGCCGCGCATTCAGATTGATCGTGAAGGCAATGTGATTGAGCCTCAGGCGCCAAATGAAGTGGTCGCTGAGGAAGAGGTTGTTGCCGAAGAGCCTTCCGCCGAAGAGCTGGTTGCGAAGGTCACTGCCGGTGCTGATCCAGTGGTTGCTGAAGATGTGCCAGAGGGCGCTATTGAGCGTGTGGAAGACCTTCCTGACAATGTTGTTGCCTTCCCGGGCTCAACACTCGGTGCGATCTTGAACACTGAAGACGAGATTGAGAAGCTGGCTGAAGAGCCTGTCGATCTTGGCAAGAAAGACATGCACTTCCTTGAGCTTGCGAATGAGCTGATTGAGAAGAAGCGCGTTGTGCCGGGTCGTCCGGATGATCCTGCTTTGGATATTCGCTTGCTGGCCTTGCGCATTTGTGGTGATGCGAAGCGTCCTGAACTGATTGATGCGCTGGTGTCTGCTTTGTCTGATCGTCAGATGCAGGTTCGGTTTGCGGCTAGTCAGAGCCTCGTTCATCTGGTTGAGAATGGGCTTGAGCTTTCTGAGGAAGCTATCGAGCGTATCCTTGCTTTGCCGCCAGAGAATGATGTTGCTGTGCGTGCGATGCGTGTTGAGCTGCTTGGCACCTCCTCAAATCCAGAAGCTGAGAAGGTTGTGACGGCAGCGCTGAAGGACAAAACCGACGCTGTTTCTGCTTCAGCGCTGAAAGTTTTGGCCGGAAAACCTGACACTAACATTGATGTGCGTAGCTATCTCAAAAGCCCTCGTCGTCGCCTGCGAGTGACTGCGCTGGAGCTTGTGAGTGCAAACTCAGATACTAGTAATCTGGATGAGATTTTCGAAGCTGCGCGGATGGAAAATGGCGTTCTTATTCCCGGAGCCGCAACGTGTTTGCGTTGCTATGCTCAGGAGAACGTTCTTGGTGCTATGGAGCAGTGGCTGGATGGAGATCTTTCCCGCAAGCTAGCGGCTCTTGAAGTGCTGAACAAATACGTGGCTTGAGGTTTCTGCTCTCAAATGAGGCGAAACCAAATCTCGTGATGGGCATCGGTATTTATCTGGTGCGGAATACGTTGTAAGGAAACCTGCTGGCGTTTGCTGGCAGGTTTTCTTTTTTGGAGGGGGCATCATGCGATCCAAGACACTTTCTACCGGTTACAAGATGCCAATGCTGGGCCTTGGTACGGTGAACTTTGGAGAGGGTAAGACCTATCCTGCACTTCGTGCGGCGTTGACTGCTGGGTATCGCCACATCGATTGTGCGATGATGTACGACAATGAAGCTGAGATTGGGCAGGCGATTGCTGATGCCGTGAAGGAAGAGGGCATCAAGCGCAGCGAACTCTTCATCACCTCCAAGCTATGGAACAGCTTTCATAAGCCTGAAGATGTGAGAGGCGCGCTGGAAAAGACGCTTGCGGACCTTCGGCTGGACTACCTTGATCTTTACCTCATGCACTGGCCTGTGGCGCTGAAGACGGGCGTGAAGAAGCCTACCAGCTCGGAAGACTATTATTCGCTTGAAGATGTGCCGCTGATGGATACATGGCGGGCGCTGGAAGAGTGCTTTGATGATGGTCTAGCGAACACGATCGGTGTTTCCAACTTCAGCACGCAAAAGCTGGAAGATTTGATTATGGAAGCGCGAGTTGTTCCGGCTGTTAATCAGGTGGAGTTGCATCCTTTCCTTCAGCAGAATGATCTTCGCTCGTATTGCCTGCACAACAACATTGCGCTGACCGCATACTCTCCGCTTGGACGTGGTGTTCCAGCGGATCTGACGGATGCGCAAAAGCAGGATGTTGTTCTTGCTCACCCTGTTATTGAAGAGATTGCTGGGAAGTATGGCGCGACGACATCTCAGGTGGTGCTGAAATGGGCGATCCAGAACGGTGTTATCGTTGTGCCAAAGTCAGGTAATCCTGAACGTCTGGCGCAAAACCTGGCAGCGCTTGAGTGCGATCTTGATGAGCATGACATGTCCCGCATCGCGCATCTGGACAAGAACCATCGCTTTATTCCAGGCGATGAGTACTTCTTGTCCGGCAGCCCGTACACCTGGGAAAACCTTTGGGACGAGCCGCGTCCTGAATAAGGGGTCTTAAATCTTAAAACTGGAGGAGTCGCGTACCAATAAATGCGGCTCCACCCGTTCTGTCGTGGTTGGTGTCGGTTCTCCATCAAGGCGTTTGATGAGTAAGTTGGCGACGTCCTTGCCGATGGTGCGCGGGTAGCTTTCAACCGAGGTCAGTGCTGGAGTCCATGCTTCACCTTCTGGCAGGTTGTCGAAGCCAACTACGGCCAGGTCTTCACCGATGTTCCGACCTGCTTTCTTGAGTTCTGCAGCTGCGCCGACTGAGACAAGATCATTATGGCAGAGCAGGGCGGTGAACTCAGCCTTGTTTGAGACGAGCTGCTGCGCTTTTATGCGTCCGCATTCGCGGTCAAAGCCGCATACTTCAACATGGATGTCAGATTCAGGAATGCCCGCTGCTTTTAAGGCGTCGTAGAAGCCGCGTTTGCGTTCTCGACCCGGCATGGTTTCCTGCAGACCTGCAATCATTGCGAACTTGCGATGGCCTTGCTCAAGCAGATGCTTTGTGGCCAGCTGGGCAGCCTGATAATTGTTTGAGCCAATGTAGTCCATCGCCAGACCTTCAATTTCCCGGCAGAAGGTGACCACGGGAATTCTGCGCGTGTTGGCGATCTCGAAGTCACTTCTTTTCGTGCCTGCGCTCGGGCTGATTGCTATGCCTGCGACGCCGTGGCCGATGACTTCTTCAAGCATGGTTTGCTGGCGCTTGGTGTCTTCGCCGACATTGGCGATAACGGGCAGGTAGCCGTGCTCTGAGAGAGCTGCTTCCAATGACGTGCAGAACTCAGCGTAAAATGGAATTGAAATATCCGGCACGAGAACGCCGACCAATCGCGAACGGCCAGACCGGAGTTTGGCGGCGTTGTAATCTCTGACAAACCCCAGCTCTTGCATAGCTTTCTTTACGCGAGCTTTGGTTTCATCGGTCATTCGGCCTGTGTCATTTATGGTATTCGAGACAGTCGCAACGGATACTCCCGCTGCTTTCGCAATATCGGACACAGTAACTTTGGATTTTTTTAAAGGCATGAATTTGCTTTATTTATAAAGTAAGTTGAATTATCAGGCGACAATAACACCTGAATCGTGTGCGTGTGAGCTATATTTTTGTTTTTTCTATGTAAATGTTATTTGGATTACGTATAGATTAGAAAATTAGCCGGTTAAATACTTCTCCATTTTTCCTGTAAGATGAAATATTTTCAATCACTTGGCACCCCATTTCTCGTCTGGTTTCGAGTGTGGCACTCGCGAGGTGAGGGGTTAGGGTTGTGTAGGGGGACGCGATCAGCTCATTGGGAACATTAGGCTCATCCGGAAATACATCCAAGGCTGCTGCCCCGAGTGTTCTGTTCTCAAGTGCAGTGATCAAATGTTGAGTGTTTACTAATGAACCACGGGCGATATTGATCAAAAGCCCGCTCGGGCCCAGAGCTTCTAATATATTAATATCTATAATATTTTTTGTGTCCGGGCTGCCAGATGCAGCAATGACAAGCACGTCGGATTCGCTTGCCAGTTCCAACGGAGAGGACCGGCATTGTTTATCTTGTTTCGGGTCTGCGTTGCGATCACAGTACAAAATTTGCATACCAAATGTGCCGCCTAAAATTTTGGCGGCTTTTCTGCCAATGCGGCCATATCCAAAGATGCCGAGTGTTTTACCTCGCAGGCTGTAGCCGATACCTAATTTGCCATTGAGCCAGTCCCCATTGCGGATAAAGCGGTCTCCCTCTGCAATTCGGCGAGAGGATGCCAGAGCAAGGGCCACGACATGATCGGCCACGGCTTCGGTCAAGGCGTCTGGTGTGGTTGTGATGATGATGTTTCGGTCGCGGGCCTGTTTCAGATCAACTTTGTCGTAACCTGCGCCATAGATCGCAATAAGCTCAAGGTTGGGCATTTCTGCCATCAGCTCACTGGAGAGGCCAACATCACCCTTGGTTGCGACGATGCGGATGTTCGGCAAGGTCCGAGCTCTCAGCTCTTCGTCTTGTTGAAGTTCCCAATAGCGAGCAAGCGGGGCGCATTTTTCCAGCTCCTCGTTGATTTCATTGGGCGCATAAGGGCTTAGTTGAAGAACATCGATCATAAGACAGTCATCTGAAGATTACTTGAGCATCAAAGTCAAGAATGCATCAAGTTGCAGACGTTCGCCAGTGGGGAGTGTCGACTGCCCCACAGATGCCTGCGTTTCAACATGTCAGGAAACCCGCCGGACTCATGTGAACGTGAAAATCAGATAGAGAATGCCTACCAGAATACTCGTTACAGCGACGGTGCCACAGAAGTCAGTTGCCGCACACCGAACAGTCTTAAAAGGAAGTCGACGCATAATAACACCCCCAACCTTGGAGAGACCCCACAATCTCTCTCAGATATATTAGAAAGATGCGCTGTAAATAAGTAGACTACATAATGTCGCAGTCTGGTTAGAGAACATGGTTGTTCGCTTATGGAGTGGCCTTTAGAATTCTTATATCTAGTTGATTTTATTAATTATTTTATTCGTCTTAAGAGGCTTTGCATCAAAGGGGCCGGTTTAGGGTGGCAAGCTTGTTAGCTTAGGGCGGCTGTTGTAAATTAATAAACTTCCAAGGCTGCAAACAGCTTAAAAAACAAGAATAATTGGAGTGTGAGTGGTGGCCCGTCCAGCAAACCTCTCGAATGCGGTTTACGACAAGATGAAAGATGCTGTCGACTCCGGAGAATTTCCGGAAGGTCTTAAGCTTCCGACAGAAAATGCGCTGTGCGAGCGGTATGGCGTCTCACGTCCTGTTGTACGCGGTGCGATGGAGCGTCTGCGTAAGGAGGGCTACATCAAGACTGTGCGTGGCTCTGGCAGCTTTGTCATCAAGGAGCACGTCACTCCAACGCCTTTTGCGCCCACGCTCGGAGAATTTGCGATTTCCGGCATTGGTGATGTTATTCAATGCCAGGAAACCCGAATGGCCTTTGAAGGCGAGATGGCAGCGTTGGCTGCTGAGCGCTGGACTGATGAAGAGATGGCAGAGTTGGATGCTGCGTTGGCGCAGATCCACAGCGATGGGTTGGACTCTGTCGGCACCATTGATGGTGACATGCGTTTTCATTCTGCGGTGGTGAAAGCTGCCAAGAATGAATATGCAGCAGCTGTTTATGAAGTCATGAAGCCGCAAATCCTTGTTGGTATGAACATGAGCAAGGGGCTGTACCCGTTGCTGCCCGAGTTTGCGCGTCGGCACGGGATCGAAGAGCATAAGGCTATTCTGGACGCGATCAGAGCGCGTGATGTTGAAGGTGCACGCCGTGAGATGCGAAATCACATTGGCTTCTTTGGTGATCAGTTCAAATAGAAAAGGCTCGCTTTAATTGTTGCGAGCCCTCTCACAATCTCACTATCAAATACTGCGGGCCTGCATGAAGGCTTCGACCTGATCGCGTGTCGGGATTGGTGCGACTGCGCCATAGCCTTGCGTTGTGAGTGCTGCGGCTGCGTTGGCGTATTTGAGGCTGTCTTCCAGCGACTTGCCAGCCACCACATTGGTGAAGAAAGAGCCCGAGAAGCAGTCACCAGCACCAGTGGCATCAATGGCTTCTACCGGATTGCCTGCAACGCGCTTTCTCTCAGAGGCTGTTGCGTACATCGCGCCCTTTTTGCCAAGCTTGAGAATGACGTTCTTTGAACCCAGATTGAGGTAGAAGTCGCAGATTTTGTCCGGATCGGAGAGGCCAGTCAGGACTTCAGCTTCATCGACGCTTGGCATGATGAAGTCAACGAGGCGGGCGGTTTCGTGAATGATGCCGCGAGCGCGGTTCAGATCCCAGAGCTTCAGGCGCAGGTTGGTGTCAAAGGAGGTGAGTGTGCCACCTTCTTTGGCGATCTCGATGCCTTTGAAAACACTGTCGCATGAGCTGGTGGAAATGGCCTGCGTGATGGCTGTGACGTGGAAGAGTTTGGCCGCACGAATGGCATCAGCTGGCAGCTGGTCTGGTGTGATCTGCGAGGCTGCAGAGCCTTTGCGGGCGAAACTGAAATGATGGCCTTGCTTGTCATGGGAGATGAAATAGATGCCTGTCGGAGCAATCGGATTGCGTTCGACAAGGTGCGTTTTAACGCCCTCCTTCTCCCATAGACCAATGAACTTGTTGCCGAAGACATCATCGCCCAGATGGGTCAGGATGGCGACGTTTGCACCCTGACGTGCTGCACAGCATGCGAAGTTGGAGGCATCGCCCCCGAAGCCTGACAGGTAGTCTGGGCCTTCTCCGCTGTATTCCTTGACCTGATTGAACTCGAACAATGGCTCCCCAAAGCTGATGATTTCTGCGGTCATTTTGTCCTCATTGTTCAAAGTGTATCAGGCAGCATGCGTCACTTTTGGCCAGTCCTTTCAGTTCCCTGCAAGAGGAGCGGTTGCTATGATGCAGGAAAGATTCTGATGCTGGGAGTTTTGTGGCAGCTAATTGGTAGACCATTTTCCGATATTTTAGGGTATTTTGCAATTAGCTGCTTACACTTATTTTCGTTGATTTTATTGAAATTCTTGATGAACTAAATATGGGAAATTATTCAATTTACAAAGAGGCGCCGCTTTGATGATTAAATTGGTCGGCCAATATCGCCGCAGACCTTCTCTGTAATGAGCTGGTAAATCTTTTAGTGGCGTTGTTTGCTTTTTAACTATGAAATAGGACTGGTATCATCTGAGTGGAATACTATTTGTGCCAGAGGTTGGAATGTTTCAGAAAATCAATATTGGGTCTTTGCCAAAGGGGCAGCGGAATACAATTTGTGATGTTCCGGGTGTCAAAGTCGGGCATGCGACACTGACTGATGGTGATTGTCAGACTGGCGTGACCGCGATTACCACTCATAATGAGAATGCCTTTAATCTGAGAACGCGTGCGGCTTCTCATGTGTTTAATGGTTTTGGCAAGAGTGTTGGGTTGGTGCAGGTTGAAGAGCTGGGAGAGCTGGAAACACCAATCCTTTTGACGAACACGCTAAGCGTTGGTGCGGTGAGTGAAGGTTTGATCCAGCATACACTGGCAGAAACGCCGGATATTGACTTCGTGATGGGTACGATCAATCCAGTGGTGTTTGAATGTAATGATGCTTTCCTGAACAAGATCAGTGCGTTGTATGTACGCCCACAGCATGCTCTGGACGCGATTGGAGCGGTCTCTGAAGAGTTTGAGCAAGGTGCGGTTGGTGCGGGGCGTGGGATGTCCTGTTACGGCCTGAAGGGGGGCATCGGAAGTGCTTCTCGTCAGGTGAAGCTTGGCAACAAAGAGTACCATCTGGGTGCTCTGGTGCTTTCCAATATGGGGCGGATGCCAGACTTTACATTGGCTGGACAACATATTGGCCCGCAGATTGAAGAGAAGCTGGCACGTGATGAGAGCGGACCTGAAAAAGGGTCTATCATCATGATCATCGGAACGGATCTTCCGCTTAGCGAGCGTCAACTGAAGCGGGTTGCCAAGAGAACTTCTGTAGGACTTGCACGAACTGGTTCATTTCTTGGTCATGGAAGTGGCGATATAGCTTTAGCATTCACAACTGCGGATCCAGTGGACACAAAGAGCAGAAAACGCACGCATTCGGTGGAACAAGTGGATGAGCGGCGAATTGACAGGGTGTTTAGAGCGACTGCAGAAGTTACAGAGGAAGCTATCGTCAATTCAATGTTGAATGCAGAACGAGTAACGGGCCGTGATGGCAATACGCGCTATGCATTGGGAGATTTTGGCGAGTTAATGGGGGAAGCAAATGAATAAGCAGGAAATCAAGCTCCTTGATGAAGCTTTTGCCTTGCCAGAAAATACCAGGTGGTCCTCATTTGGAGAGGGCCATGCCAATGAAACCTGGTTGGGAGAAATAGACGGGGAGGAGCCTGTTGTTCTTCGTCGTCACAATCCAAATAGAACTGAAGAGCAGATCCTTTCAGAATTCAAATGTCTGGATTTGCTGCACGATATAATCGGATATGAGGTTCCGAAGGCGCTTTATGGCGTTAATCAGGAGCGTTTGACCGAGGTTGAGGGTGCTTACTACTCAGTCTTTGAGTTGATCGAAGGTGAGACGCCGCCACTGGATAAGGTAGAGACCTGCAGTCAAAGTGGTCAGGCCTTGGCAAATCTGCACATCAAGCTTTGGGAGGAGCGAGATGCGTTTCGATTTGCGGAACAAGAACGTCCGGGTGTTAGCAAAGAGACGTTGAAATCAGGAGCTGCCTTGTTGGCCGCGCTTTCTGAGTTGGAAGCTTCCAAGAACATCGATGCCAAGTATCTGAGCTCTGCTTATTGGGCAGATATGGAGACGGGGCTTGATGAAGCGCTGGGTAAACTTGGAAACCTGAATGAGACAAAGCACCTGATCCATGGTGATTTTGGACCGCCCAACACGCTCATCAGCGAGAATTCTGGCGAGTTGGTCGGTGTGCTTGACTGGGATGAATGCCGGTGGGACCTGCCAGTATATGATGTTGCTGGCGTTTATCCATTCCTGTGCGAGATCGATAAATCTCTTGGTGAGGCGTTTGTTGATGCTTATTTCACAGGATTGAAAGGCTCATCTCATCCGCTTGCAAGGCGCGAAAGCGAAATACGGGCGCTTATGGCAGCTGTACAATATGTGGCTACTTACAAAGAGTTTGAGCTGATGGTTGAGAACCATCTGGATGAACCTGAGTATCTGGCGCAGCTGCTTGAGCAGCTGGCCTGATCTTTAGGCGGTTTCTCTCACGGTGATATGCTCTACCCGTGAGAGAAGCTTGGCCCTGCCTCTGACCATTTAATGTTATTTTTGTCCAGATAGTTCAGTGCCTTACGGATATCCAGAAAGAGTTGGTCGACTGCGTCATGAGAGACGCCATGGCGTACCATGATGCGCTGGACGACTGTATCGTGCATGTCTGCCGGTAGCGGGTAGGAGGCGATTTGCCATCCGCTCATGCGCACCCGTTCTGAAAGATCGTAGAGCGAGTAGTGGGCCTTTTCCGGGTGTTTGAGGCGATAGCACACACAGGGCAGGGCGCCATTGCCGTCATATAGAATGTCGAGCTCCGGTAGCCCCGCCAGCTTTTCGGCGAGATACTGAGCGTTCTCAGCGCAAGCTGACTGGATGCCTCTGTAACCTACCCAGCCTAGTCTCATGAAGTTGTAATACTGGATGACGATCTGACCACCGGGGCGTGAAAAGTTCAGTGCGAAGGTGGGCATGTTGCCACCCAGATAATCAACGTTGAACACCAGATCAGACGGCAGCTCTTTCTGATCGCGCCAGATCACCCAACCAACGCCAAGCGGTGCGAGACCGAACTTGTGGCCTGAGGCGTTGATGGACTTCACGCGATCGAGGCGGAAATCCCACAGCAGCTCCGGATGTAGGAAGGGAGCGACGAAGCCGCCGGAAGCGGCGTCTACGTGAACCGGAATGTCCAGACCTGTCTGGTCCTGGATCTTGTCCAACTCTTTGCAAATTTCGCTTACTGGTTCATAGACACCGGTGAAGGTGACACCAAGGGTTGGAACGACGCAGATGGTGTTTTCGTCCACGTAGTCCTTCAACTGTTCAGGCCTCATATGGAGAGACCCTTCGCTGAGGGGGATCTGGCGGAGCTCCACGTCAAAGTACTTGGCAAACTTGTGCCAGCAGACCTGAACCGGACCACACACTATGTTGGGTTTGTCCTAGGATTTGCCTTCTTTCTTGCGGCGATCTCTCCATGCCCATTTGAGGGCGAGGCCGCCCAGCATGGCGGCTTCAGAGGAGCCTGTGGTTGAGCAACCGATTGTTTCTTCCGCTTCCGGGGAGTTCCAGAGGCTGGCGATGATATGAACACAGCGGGCTTCAACCTCTGCAGTTTGCGGATACTCATCCTTGTCGATGCAATCGGCCATGAGTTTGTGGACTTCGTCTTCCACCCATGTGGTGCAGAAAGTGGCGAGGTTTTGCCGTGCATTACCGTCCAGATAGAGCTCGTCGCGGACAAGGTTGTAGGCCTCTTCCGGGCTCATTCCTGTTTCTGGAATGCGCTCTTTAGCAAGTCCTTCAACTGCGCGGGCCGTGGCGTAAATGTCTGGACTTTCGCTGGCACTTGTCGTCCACAATGGCATGAGGTTGCTCCGAAAATGATTTGCTGATGCAACCCTAGCGTCAGTGACTGAAGGCGACGTAAGTTTCACAGGTTCAATTTGGAGTGTCCTGTTGACCTTTTTCAGAAAACGAGGGCGTTTCAGGTCAGCTTCGTTTATTACTCATTCTGGTTTGAGAAAGTTATTACAGGTGGTCTGGAATGGATTGGTCTCCGCAACAAGATGATGCACTTACTGAAGTGGCGCGCTGGTCCCGTTCGCACGGGCCCCAGGTGTTTCGCTTGTTCGGGTATGCCGGTACCGGCAAGACCACTTTGGCTCGCCATCTGGCTGAAGGGCTTGATGGAGAGGTGGCCTTTGGTGCTTTCACCGGTAAGGCCGCGCATGTGCTGCGCCAGAAGGGGTGTGAAGATGCTTCCACCATTCACTCCCTGATTTATCGCCCCAAGGGTACCAAAAAGGACGATGACGATGAGGATGAGAGCCCTCAGTTCGCCATCAACCGCGACAGCCCTGCTGCTAAAGTGGACCTGATCATCATTGATGAGTGTTCCATGGTGGATGAGGAGCTCGGGCGCGATCTGCTCTCTTTTGGCAAAAAAGTGCTGGTGCTGGGTGATCCGGCGCAGCTGCCGCCTGTGCGCGGTGGTGGCTACTTCACTGAGGTGGAGCCAGATATCATGCTCACCGAGGTTCATCGTCAGGCGAAAGACAACCCGATTGTGCGCATGTCCATGGATATTCGCGATGGGCAAGAGCTGGACTTTGGCCAGTATGGCGACAGTTCTGTGATTTCGCGCCGGAATATCGACAAGGAGCGGATTCTTGGCTCCGATCAGGTGCTGGTGGGCACCAACAAGACGCGCAGGCTGTATAACGGCCGGATTCGTGACCTCAAGGGTATCACAACGCAGATGCCGTCCGTTGGTGACAAGCTGGTGTGCCTGCGAAATGACAAGACCAAAGGTCTGCTGAATGGTGGCCTCTGGGAAGTCTCCCGCCTGCGTCCTCCACGCGGAAACACACTGCGCTTTGATGTGACGTCAGAAGATGACCTCTCCAAGAAGGCGATTAGAGTGAAAGTGCTTCCCGCGATGTTTGAGGAAGGCAGCGAACAGCTCCCTTATGCCATCCGCCGCCGCGCCGACGAGTTCGACTACGGCTACGCCCTGACCGTGCACAAATCCCAGGGTTCTCAGTGGGATGATGTGGTGCTGTTTGACGAGAGTTGGGCGTTTCGTGAGCACAAAACGCGCTGGCTTTATACGGCTGTGACCCGTGCTGCGCAGAAGATTACGGTGGTGCGATAACCGCCCTTTGCCGCCAAAGTGCCTTGCTAAACGGGAAAGCTATTTCATGACAACCAACAAACGCATCGTTCTTTCAAGCGACCACTCAGGCATTCAGCTTCGGCAAGTTGTGGCGGCTCATATCGCTGCGAAGGGGTGGGAAGTTGTCGATATCGGGCCGACAACGCCTGAAAGCACACCCTATCCAAAGCATGGGGAAGCGGCTGCGCAACTTGTTGCTTCTGGTGATTGCAGGTTTGGGATTGTGTTGTGCGGTACTGGCCAAGGGATCATGATGGCTGCGAATAAGGTTAAAGGCATCCGTTGCGGGGTTTGTAGCGACACATTCTCTGCTCGTATGATCCGCGAGCACAACAATGCCAACATGCTTTCTATGGGGGTCCGCGTGATTGGCGAAGGAGTTGCACTCGATATCGTGGATGCATTCCTTGCCGCCCAGTTCGAGGGTGGGCGACATGCGATGCGAGTGGAGATGATTGAAGCGTTGGAAGTTTAGCGCTGATTGAGTGACCGAAGAGAGGGACGTTAATTTAAATAAAACTACATCTTCTTTCCCTGTGCGTATTCGTCTCTCGTACCTAGTTTTGCCCGCATTGGGGACCTAGGGTGGGCATCTGTTTTTAATAAGCCTGCGAGATTTGAATGTCTGATCTGACGTCTGTTGCTTCTTCTTCTCCTGCCAAAGCGGGTAAGCTTTCTGCTGATATTGCTTTGCGGATTTCTCAGCGTATTTCGGGTGAAATTGGCTGTGCGCCGGGGCAGGTGAATTCTGCGGTGCAATTGTTGGATGAAGGGTCTACGGTTCCGTTTATTGCGCGTTACCGTAAAGAGGCGACAGGTGGATTGGATGATACGCAGCTGCGTACGTTGGAAGAGCGCCTGATTTATATGCGTGAGATGGAAGATCGTCGCAAAGCGATTGTGAAATCCATCGAAGAACAGGGCAAGCTCACCGACGAACTGGCAAAGCAGATTGCTGGTGCAGACAACAAAGCCACTCTGGAAGACCTTTACCTCCCTTACAAAAAGAAGCGTCGCACCAAAGCGCAGATCGCCCGTGAGGCTGGCATTGAGCCGTTGGCAGATTTGCTGCTGAGCGACCCGAACAAGACCCCCGAGAGTGAGGCAGGCAGCTTCGTTGATGCGGAGAAGGGCTTTGCGGACACCAAGGCGGTGCTGGATGGCGCGCGTCAGATCCTGATGGAGCGCTTTTCTGAGAACGCTCAGTTGGTTGGTAAACTGCGTAACTATGTGGCGCGTCAGGGTGCTGTGAAGGCAGAAGTTGTTGCTGGCAAAGAGCAGGAAGGTGCGAAGTTCTCGGACTACTTTGGCTATTCTGAGAATTGGAAGAGTATTCCGAGCCACCGGGCACTGGCGCTTTTGCGTGGTCGCAATGAGGGTATTCTGGCGTTGGACCTGAAGGTGGATGAGGATGATGTTTCCGCTGTGAAACCAGTGGAGCAGATGATTGCTGATGCGGCGGGCATCGTGAACAACGGCCGCCCTGCTGATAAGTGGCTTTCTGATGTGTGTCGCTGGACGTGGAAGGTGAAGATTGGCCTTCATGTTGAGCTGGACCTGATGAGCGAGCTGCGCGACAAGGCAGAAGAAGAAGCGATCAAGGTTTTTGCCCGTAACCTGAAGGACTTGTTGTTGGCAGCGCCCGCTGGGCCGCGTGCGACGCTGGGGCTTGATCCGGGTATTCGGACTGGCGTGAAAGTTGCTGTTGTTGATGCGACAGGCAAGCTGATTGATACCGCCACGATCTACCCGTTCCAGCCACGCAATGACATTCAGGGCTCACTTGCCACCTTACGGGCATTGGTTGCCAAGCATGGCGTGAGCCTGATTGCGATTGGTAACGGGACTGCCAGCCGCGAGACGGATCGTTTGGCGGCAGATTTGTTGAAGGATATTCCGGCAGAACATCGTCCAACCAAGGTGATGGTGAACGAGGCAGGGGCTTCGGTTTATTCCGCCTCGGCTTTGGCTGCGAAAGAGATGCCGGATGTGGATGTGTCTTTGCGCGGGGCGGCTTCTATTGGTCGCCGTTTGCAGGACCCGCTTGCGGAACTGGTGAAGATTGAGCCGAAGTCCATTGGTGTTGGGCAGTATCAGCACGACGTGAACCAGACCAAGCTGGCGCGCTCGCTGGATGGTGTGGTGGAAGATGCGGTGAACGCGGTTGGGGTTGATCTCAACACGGCGTCTGCTCCGCTGCTGGCGCATATCTCCGGCCTTTCTGATAGTTTGGCGAAGGCTGTTGTTGATTACCGGGATACGGTTGGTGCCTTTAAAAACCGCCGTGAGCTGTTGAAGGTGGCTCGCCTTGGGCCGAAAGCTTATGAGCAATGCGCAGGATTTCTGCGGATTATGGGTGGAACCAATCCGCTGGATGCATCTTCCGTTCACCCGGAAGCTTATCCGCTGGCGCAGAAGATCATCAAAGCCTGTGGCCGTGATATTCGTGAGATCATGGGCTCCAACACGCTTGGCTCTTTGGACCCGAAAGAATTTACGGACGAAAAGTTTGGTCTGCCGACTGTAAAAGACATCTTCGCCGAGCTTGAAAAGCCGGGTCGTGATCCGCGCCCTGAGTTTAAAACTGCCTCCTTCCAGGATGGTGTTGAGACCATGCAGGATCTCAAGCCAGGCATGATGCTGGAAGGGACTGTTACCAACGTGACCAACTTTGGTGCCTTTGTTGATATTGGTGTGCATCAGGATGGTCTTGTGCATGTGTCTCAGCTGGCAGACCGTTTCGTGGATGATCCGCATACGGTTGTGAAGGCGGGTGATATTGTGAAGGCACGTGTTGTTGAGGTGGATATTGCCCGCAAACGCATCGGCCTGACCATGCGTAAGGACAGTGCGGATGCACGTGAGAATGCGCAGGAACGACAGGCTGACCGGGTTGGCAACCGTAACCAGGGTGGAGGTCGTCCAGGTGGTGGTAATCGCCCGAATGGCGGCAACCGTGGTGGTGGGCTTCGCGGCGGTGATCGTGGTGGCAACAAGCCAGCTGATAATGGCGGCGGCAGCAACAATGCCATGGCGGCAGCATTGGCAGCTGCGTTTAACAAGCCGAAGCGTTAAGTCTGCTTCCATTCAATATTTCAGGGAGTCCGCCGGTTCTGCTGGCGGGCTCTTTTTTGTAGAAAGATTCGTATTTTAAATAATATTTATTTTTATATCTGTTCGATCAGATCTGTAGAATTGGTAAAGCTTTTTAGAATCATAGTGTTGTAGTAATTATATTTTTCCTATCAAGGCATTCTCAAATTAATGTAATCGTACTCCTGTGCTAAATCTAACAGTTAGAATTTCTCTCATTGATACTGTTGATTTTGAGATGAATTGTCTATCTTAGGTTGTGTAATGGGAGATTTCAGTGCCGTCATTTGCTTCACTTGTTCATTGTCTTCGTTAAAATACTACAGAGACGCCTGATACTGTTAACTTCACGACCGTAAAAAATGCGCAAAAGTACATAGGTGAGTTTCAGGGGAAGGAGGTTCGCGTTTCCGCGCAGGCCTTTGAAGACCTGAAGGTTGCGCAGAAAGTCATCTGGCAGACTAAGCAGTTGCTTCCATACGGTGCGGGTAATTTGACACCGGAGGTGTTTGCTTCGCGCGGTGAGAGTTATCTGCGAGCCAACTATGGGCTGGCGAAAGCTCCGCGGCATGGTGGGTTGGCTGAAAGCTCTGTTCGTGTGCAGGCCGGCAACTGCTCCGGACATGCGGAAGTGAGCTACAAGCTACTTGCGGCATCAGAAACAGACCGTCCAGTGGCTCGCGTTTCCTCTTTAATGGTTGATCATGCGTTTTGCATGATTGGTGATCCCAGAGACCCTACACAAGAGGCCGTTATTGTTGATGCGTGGCCGACGTTTCCAGGGGCTTTCCGTCTTGAGGATGGGAAACAGAGTATCATGGGTGAAGCGCCAACCGTGGTGTCGTGGACACGTGCCGGGCCAAAGCCTGCTTTATCTCTGGATATTGAGGGGTTAAAGCCAGTTCCTTTTGAGGAAATTCAGGGCTTCTTTAAGTCTCTGGATGTTCCCAATGTTCCGGGAAAGAAGCTTGAGAATTTTATTGTTGAACAGAATGCCAGGTCCAAATTTATGTTTTCAAGCCTGAGCACCATGGAAAATCCTGCGACTACCTACGTGACTGATTGGACCTCAGAGACTGTGCAGGCGGATGAGATTCCCGGGAAGTACTTCCATGAGAAGTTCGAGGGGCTGAAGGCTGGGAAAAAGCATGGTTTCTAATAATGTGAACTTCCACCACCTGATGAAAGACCTCATGAGGCAGTACCTGATCAACGAGTATGAGGAGAATGAGGTCTACCAAGTGGATGTTGATGGCTCGCTCAGCATGTATTTCGTGGGCAATGAGAGGGACTATTTCAAGCTGCTGGTGCGGGTTGAGCGTGAGGCCATTCATGAGAGCTTGAGTGATAGCAGTATGCTGAAGCTGAACCTGCCTGATCAGTCAGGCCATCCGATTATTGTCGGGCAGGGGGATGATGGCTCTGTTGTGTTGTGGTCTCGCATTTCGCTGAGTGGATTGTCTCTGCCGGATTTGCTGGAAAGTGTTGAGGCGCTTGGTTCTGCTGCTTCATCCATTACAGCACAGAACTAAAGCAGTTCGCATTTGAGTTGAAGCATCTGAACTGCTTTAGCCTTTGTTTTTGCGTGTCTTTGTCCGAAAACCAGTTCCCATTTTTCGGCGATACACTGTAGTTTTGCCGCGCTACGCCGTGGCAGATTAATAGACTGGTATCTCTTTTGTTTGGAGATGATTGAACTGACGAGGAAAACAGGCGACAACCATCAAAGTGCGATAAATATGCATGCGTGATGAGTGGAGATAACTTGTCGACAGATCCTCGTATACATTTCAGAGCGGTAGATGTAGCGCGCCGATATATTGATCGGGCAATGGACCTGCCTGATGGATGTGTAGAGCGTGTGTTTCTGGAGTTTGATGCCGAGAGAATTATGCGCGCGGCTGAAGCTGCGGATCAGCGGCAGAAAGAAGCGCATGACTCGTTGCCTTTGCATGGCGTGGCTGTTTCTCTCAAAGACCTGTTTGATGAAACCGGCATTGTCACCAGTGCCGGCTCGCCGTTCCTGCGCAAGCGGGCTCCGGCTTGTGAAGATGCCAAGGTGGTGTCTGCCCTGAAAGCTGCAGGGGCGTTTACCTGTGGCCGTACCAATATGAGTGAGTTGGGTTTTACGGGGCTTGGGCTTAATCCCTGTTTTGGGTCCCCTGCAAATGTGATTGATCCTGCACGCATTCCCGGAGGTTCATCCTCGGGGGCTGTTGCAAGTGTGGGGCTGGGGCTGTGTGATGCAGCTCTGGGAACCGATACTGGCGGGTCTGTGCGAATTCCGGCAGCGCTTAATGGGCTTTACGGGTTTAAGCCGACGCGGGCGGCGATTTCGACCAAGGGTCTTTTCTCTGTTTGTCCTTCCTTTGATACGGTCGGTTTTATTGCGCGATCAATACATATGTGTACCCGTTTGCATGCTGTGCATTCGGGGCAGTGTCTTGCTCCGCGCAGGATAAAGAGCCTTGATGGATTGCATGTGGGGCTTGTGGCTTCGCCGTTGGCTGAGGGGCTGGATACGCAGGTAAGTGCTGATTTTGACCGCTCGATGCAGGCGATCCGGGATGCGGGTGCTATCATTGCTCCGGTTTCTGAGCCTGTCTTGTGTCATAGCGCGACGTTTCTTGGGACGATCTGCAGTTACGAGACCACTGCTTTGGTTGGCGGGTATCTGGAAGGTCTCAAAGAGACTGGTGATCCTTATGTAGTGCAGCGAATCCTCAAGTCGACTGAGGTGACGAGCAAAGAGATGGAAGAGGCGCGCTCAAAGCGGGTGGAAGCTATTCGTGCCTTTAAAGAGATGGCGGGCAAGTTTGATATTCTGATTGCGCCGACGGTACCGATTGTTGCGCCGCTGCTTGAGGATGTTGACAGTAATCCGGAGAAATTTGGCTCACAGCTTTCGCAGAATACGCGTGCTGTGAACTGGGTTGATGGGTGTGCTGCGACTATTCCCATGAACCTGCATGGCACGCCGGGGACGGGTTTGATGTTGATTGAGCGGGCTGGACGTGATTGGCATGTGCTTGAAATGGCAAGTTTGATTGACAAAGTGATCGCTCCTGCGCGACTAAAGGGCTGATTTGAGCGTGTTCCTCTCCGAAAACCGGAACCACTTTTCGGGAATACGCTGCGATGCAGGAGAAGAGCTGCTGTGACCAGCGCTAAAAAGATACTTATTTACATTGATGCGGATGCATGCCCCGTCAAAGACGAGATTTACAAGGTTGCTGACCGGTATCGTCTGAAGGTGTTTGTTGTTGCCAACAGTTTCATCAACACGCCTCGTGACATGGACGTGGAACGGGTGATCGTGCCTGATGGGCCTGATGTAGCGGATGACTGGATTGCTGAGCGGGCCGTTCCGGGTGATATTGTTGTGACGCAGGATATTCCGCTGGCTGACCGTGTGGTGAAGGCTGGTGCGCTTGCGCTTTCCCCAAAAGGAAAAGTGTTTGATGAAGCTTCCATTGGCATGGCGCTGGCAACACGTAACCTGATGGAAGATCTGCGCAGTTTTGGGGAGCAGACAGGCGGGCCGCGCCCGTTCTCGCCGAAAGACCGATCTCAGTTTTTGCAAAAGATCGATCAGATTATTCAGCAGCTGAAGCGTCAGGGGTTTTCGGTATAGCGGGGTGGTGTTTGCCATTAAGCTCTGTGAAAACTGACGATGATGTGCTGTAGGCCTCTTTGTCGACAAAGTTGAGCGCTTTTCTGGGGCTCTACTCTCGATAGACGTCAGGTCGTTTCCCTATGCCAGTTATCAGCGTGCGCAATTGTGTTGCCTTAGGCCTTGTTGCGCTTTTTTCTTTTTCGTCTCCATCTGCATTCGCCAAGTGGAAGAACCCTGCAGATCGGTATGCAGAGGCTTACAAAGAGTATCTGGGGGCTGCTTGCCCCATTGCTCCAGATAGCATCAAACACTTTGTTTATTTTGCCAGAGACCGCGAGGCGATTGAGGAGCATCCGTTCTTGGAGAGCTCCCGGTTTGCAGGCGCGCAGATCATGTATCCGTGGCGTGCGCTTGAAACTTCCGAGGGGACCTATGATTTCTCTCTGATTGAAGCGGATCTGGCGTATCTGGAGTCCAAAGGCAAGAAGCTGTTCGTCCAGCTTCAGGATGCTTCGTTTAATCCTGACTATGTCCCTGTTCCTGACTACATTCTTTCTGATGAGTATGCAGGCGGTGCTGTTTATCAGTTTAACGATAACAACGAGCCGGAAGGTTGGGTCGCTAAGCGGTGGAACAGCAAGGTGCAGGAGCGGTTTGCCAAGCTTCTTCAGGCGCTGGGGCAAGCCTTTGACGGGCGGATTGAGGGGATCAATCTGCAAGAGTCTGCCATTGGGGTGTCCGCTGAGGATGATGAGCAGTTCAGTCCGGCCAGATATTCTGAAGCGCTGAAAGGCAATATGTCCGCGATGAAGGCGGCGTTTCCGACATCGGTTACGATGCAGTATGCGAACTTTATGCCGGGTGAGTGGCTTCCCTTCGAAGATGAGGGCTATCTGAATTCAATCTATGAGTATGGTGAAAGCATTGGTGTTGGGTTGGGCGCGCCGGACCTAATGTTCAAGCGTCGTGGTCAGCTGAACCATACCATCGCGATGATGCATGAGCGGGCGTACTCCGCGCCTCTCGGAATTGCTATTCAGGATGGCAATTATACGGGGCGGACGGGCACAACTGAAGTGATTGAAAATGATCAGAATATCGTGCCGCTACTTCATGCTTTTGCGCAGGATTTTATGAAGGTGGACTACATGTTCTGGGTCAATCAGGAACCGTATTTTGAGAGAGATGTTCTGAGCTGTTTTGAATAGTGGCTCGGCGTAGAGCTCGTGTGCCAGATGCCTCCGCCGTCATGCCGGACGAGCGGAGCGGAGATCCGGTATCCAGTGCAAAAGGTGCTGGTGTTGGTGGGTGTGGCTCTGGATCCCGCATTAAATGCGGGAAGACGAAGGAGGGGAAGCGATTGATGTCTTGCCTCCGATGCTACTGCCGTTATGCCAGACAGGGGGAGCTTTGGCTGAGCGTATCCTTAGGGCAACAGGTGCGGGGTTGTTGCAACTTTTCGTTGACAGGTGGGCGGTTCCATTCCACATTCATATGTGAGGCGTAGAAACCTCCTTTCCACGCGGTAGCCGCACCCGTAACTAGCGGATTTTTTGTGCCTTTTTTCTGAAGGCGCGAACCCTTTGCTATGAGCGGGAGGGCGGTGAATACAATACCCTCTTCGGAGGGGAATAAACCCGCCTGCCGTGGTCAGGTTTCTACCCTCCCGCTCGCCAGTGGGCCGTAGAAAGCCCAGTGTCGTGCGGTTCATTCAACAGCCAACCACGTGAGGGCTTTGATTATGGACGACACTGCATGCGCCTGTGGCGCCACAAATACTCTTCAGAATGAATTTGACGAAATAAACGTTGCTGTTTCTGATCTTCAGAACCTTGCTTATGTGCAGCATATGGTGCTGAGCGAGCGGATGAAGAACAGTTGCGAACGTGACGTTTTATTCACTTTGCACTACGCTTTATGTAACCGCCTAGAGGCACTTGATAAGACCTGCGGAATTTTAACCGATGCGTTGTCCGGCACGTCCTTCCCTAAAGGATTTTCCGGTCACGCGACACGCAGCGTCGCCTCTCCACCACCGGTCAAAACCAATATTGTGTCTCTTGATTAGATCACTGTGAACGGCACTCCAAGGGCTGCCTCAACTACCCTTGCTCAGCCCTTCATGAGTGTCCTGCTGGTCTGCGGCCGGGCGAAGTGTGCCCGCAGGCCAGCGTTTTTGTGTGGCTGTTTTCCAGTGATATGCTTTAGCCACCAAGTTCTTGACGGAGGATATCTGCAGTTTTCATGGGCATGAACATGCGCAGGGGGTTAGATGGGAGGCTTTGAAACTGAAGTCTCTCATAGATTGCTTTTCTGCTGGCGACCTTCTCCGGGTTTCCGCAGTCGAGTACATCAAGCATGATTACAGCAGCAGCATAGCCAGATTGCGATGCGCGAGAAGCACGGCATAAGGCATCGATCAGAAGGTCTTCTCCAATCTTTTGCCCCCGGTAGCGGATGTCTCTGCCGATCATCGAGATATACACGGCAGGAATTGAACCATGACGCGGCGCTGTCCGTTTATATTTGCCCGGAAGGTCCTGATAATGAACTGCATGGGCATTCATGGCATAGAAACCTGCTGTGTCTCCATTGGAGCTGACCATCACGTATATTGACGTGTTGCCCGCATTCCTGAGTTTATTAGCTGTCTTTTTAAAATAGTTGTCGACCTGTTCAACGCCGCAAGAAAAGTTCGCTCTGTCATGCTTCTCAGGATCGAAAGCTTCAATAAAAAACTGCGGTTCAGCCCCATCCGCAGATGATGACTTTTCCTGAACGCTTACGTCCGTCAACGGCTGGTCACTCGTGTCTTGTAGCGTTTTGCTGCGGTGACGAGTGCTTCATTTGGATCTGGTGGTGTTTCCAGAGCAGCAGTGAAGGCAGCATGATCGACGGCTTCGAGGCGGGTGTGCTCATGGGCTTCAATCACGCGTTCTGCTTCTCGCAGGGCGGCGCTCATCGTAAAGGTGGAGTCGTCCACGCCCGACAATGCTGCAGCATGCTGTATAGCCGCCTTGATGGGGGCCTTGGTGCGGAAGTTCATCCGCTCCGTGTTGCGGCCTTTGATCTCTTCGGTTTCATCGTTGAATCCAAGCATCGCGTGCCTCCTTTGGCCTGTGTCGCCTTTGTATTTTTGTACGTCATATGTGCGTACGAGTCAAGAAAGGCGCACTTAATGGCTGGAGGCTGTGGTTGAGCAAAAACTTATTCCCCTTGCTGTTTCTAGATTTATCTTAGTTTTGTGCCCACGCAATCGGGCAGGAGTGGACCGTCCATTCCGCGGCGTGGGTGGGGTTGGGCTGCTGGTACGAGGTAACGTATCGTGTCAGGAGGTCCGGTGAAGCGCCATACCCTATTGAGACCACAGTGGTAGTAGGGAGTTTGGGGTCGTTCCGGAGGGCGTCCGGTGGTGGCAGGAAACTGCCAATGGTACGGAAACGTGCCAGTGACACGTGAACGTGTCATTCACGTCTGTCCGAGAGGGAGCCCGCGTGCTCATGATAAAAGGCCCGGGCGAGGCGAGGAGCTGATGCCGAAGAAACTAATTTAACAAGTAGCGCAGGCAACGCCTGCTCGCCTTGCTCCACCCGTTTAACGGGGACCAAAGCTTCACCACTGCATGGATGGCCATGTGGTGCTATTGGTGTTTGTGGGGAGAGGTAGACATCAGGCATAAAAAAACGGACCCGAAGGCCAGCGTTTTGGCATGGTGGTATAGTGCAGGAACTCTTCCATTATCGCTTACTGTCATGAGTATCTGACTATGTTTTAGATTTCTTTGCACGAAATTGCTTTTTGTGATGGCTTCGCAGAATGCCTGGGAAGAAAATCAGACTGATCCACCCAGTAACACCACCTAGAACAGCAGTTTGAAATAGTAGCTTAACGATACTTTTGGGAGTGCTTAGCCAGCCCCAATAAGTGCCTATGAACTCAAACAGCAGGTGAATTGTTATTATCAATAGCGCGATTACTACCGAGAGCGATTTGGTATTTGCCATAAGAAACTCGCTATAGGCAATATTTTTGACCCGCTCTTCTAGTTTGTTTTTATGCCGCCAGATTTTTGTAGCGAGATAAAGGGATACCATCAGAGAAAAGAAGACTACAGCAACTGAGAGTTCTTTTCTAATTAGAGACACACTGATCTCCAAATGCTTGATAAGGTATCCGAATGCAAACGCCAGCAGCTGACAAAATGTGTACACGACTGACAGTTTCAATCCAAATTTCGCGCACTCATTAAAGCAATTATTTTGTAAACCGTTACGTAGAACTGTTGTGTCTAGTGCAAGTAAAAGTGTTGGCATACTTGCTACTCCTACTGGGGTAAGGCACCAAGAGCGAATGGAGGTAAGCTGTCCGGCGCTAGAAGGTATTCCAGCCTGAGTAGCAAATCCTAGTTTAGACAACTCCTCGTAAAACTTGTCGTGAGCGCTTCCTATTGATGTTGCTTGTTGTGCTCCTGAGTTCAAAAGCATGGCCACGAGGCAGGACTTATCTCCTTCTGACATGTGCTGATAATGCAAAGCCGCCTTGCTAAGATTTTGTTTGTTTGTAGTGCTTCCCATATCAGACAATCTCGATGCATGAGTGCGGTAACTGCAAAGTAGCCCTGATTGCTAACGTCAAACTGTATTCAGTGCAGATTAGTTGCTCATTAAAACGTGGCATATATTGCTATTGGTGTTTGGGGGGAGAGGTAGACATCAGGCATAAAAAAACGGACCCGAAGGCCCGTTTTTCAAAACTTGGAATGTGATGCTTATTCGCCGCCGCGGTTATCGCGGAAGCTTTTGCCGCCACCTGGCTTGCCTTCGCCACGACCACGGCCTTCACCACCACGGCCACGACCTTCGCCACCACGGTAGCCACCGCCACCGCCGCCTTCACGACGACCACGACCACGGCCTTCACCGCCGCGTCCGCCTTCACCACGGTAACCGCCGCCACCACCGCCACCGCGGTTGTTGCGATTGCCACCTGGGCGACCACTGCTGCTGCGTTCTGGATTGCCTTCGATACGGGTGATGGTGATTGATTTTTCACCAGTGCCGTTTTCTTTGACAGTTTCCAGGAACTTGTCAGCAAGTTTTGCGTCGAGTTCGAAACGGGCGTCTGCATCAAAGATGCGGATGGAGCCGATGTCATTTTTGGTGATGTGACCTGCGCGGCAGATCATTGGCAGCAACCAACGCGGTTCAGCGTTGTGTTTGCGACCGACGTTGAGGCGGAACCAAACACCGTTGTCGAAGTCTTTGCGTGGCTTGCGCTCATGCTCTTCTTTGTAATTGGAGCTTGAAGCCAGCAGTTCTTCCGGTGCAGGCAGACCCTGATGGATCTGGCGCATGTAAGCAGCTGCAATTTGCTCAGCGGTGAACTTCTCAAGAAGTTCCTTCACCATTGGCAAATCTTCTTCGCTTGGTGCTTCCTGCAGATCGGAGGACGCAAGGATGCGCTCACGGTCTTTGTCGCGAATTTGCTGTGCTGTTGGCGCTGGAGCCCATTCCGCTTTCACTTTTGCAAAGCTGAGAAGGCGCGTTGCAGTGCGACGGCGGGTGTGTGGGACAACCAGAGTACAAACGCCCTTACGGCCTGCACGACCAGTACGGCCAGAGCGGTGCAGCAGGGTGTCAGCGTTGTTTGGCAGGTCAGCGTGGATCACAAGATCCAGATTTGGCAAGTCAATGCCGCGTGCAGCAACATCGGTTGCCACACAAACGCGGGCCCGGCCATTACGCATAGCGCCAAGAGCGTGGTTACGTTCAGCCTGGCTCAGCTCACCGGAGAGAGCAACCACTGCGAAACCACGGTTGCCGAGGCGTGCAGAGAGGTGCTTCACCATTTCGCGGGTGCCGCAGAAGATGATGGTGTTCTGAGCTTCATAGAAACGCAGGACGTTGATGATCGCGTTTTCACGGTCGTTTGGTGCGACCTGCATTGCGCGATATTCAATATCAGCATGCTGTTCGCGGTTGCTTACTGTTGAAATGCGCTGTGCATCACGCTGGAAGCGTTTTGCGAGGCTTTCAATCTGCTGAGGAACAGTCGCGGAGAACAGCAGGGTGCGGCGTTCTTGTGGTGCAGCACCAAGAATGAATTCGAGGTCTTCACGGAAGCCAAGGTCCAGCATTTCATCTGCTTCGTCCAGTACAACTGTGCGAAGTGAGGAAGTATCAAAGGAACCACGTTCAATATGGTCACGCAGGCGGCCTGGGGTGCCGACTACGATGTGTGCGCCTGCAGACAGATTGCGGCGTTCACGGCGCATATCCATACCACCAACACAAGTGGTGATACGAGCACCGGCTTCGCCGTAGAGCCATTCCAGTTCTTTAGAAACCTGGATAGCCAGCTCACGGGTTGGCGCAACACACAATGCAAGAGGTTCGTTCGCACGGCCCATACGCTCTTCATCACCCAGCAGTTCCGGCGCAATAGCGATGCCGAATGCAACTGTTTTACCAGAGCCTGTCTGAGCAGAAACCAAAAGGTCTTTGCCTTTCAGTTTTTCATCAAGAACGGCTGTCTGGACCGGGGTTAGAGACGTGTATTCGCGCTTTTCTAGTGCGGTAGAAAGCGCTGGGGCAACCCCTTCAGGTATCGTCATTTAGTATTTCTTTCGAGGAGGGTCATTATCTATAAAGCAAGAGCTTTGTTGCCCTACCCATCGCTTCCGCTCACTCATGAAACCATAACGGGGGACCATGAGGCGGCAAATGGCAAGCGAGCTCTTTTCTTCGTGGGCCTTGTAGTCTGACTTCGTGAAAAGGTCAATGAGATATAAAAAATAGATATGAAAGGTACATGTAAGTTTGCCGTGGTTCGGAGGTCCTAAGCTTCGAGGAAACGGCTAGAATACAAGGTCCGGGAGAGCAGTATCACCGGCGATTGTGATAGATAAATCGCGGGTTTGCCACCTAAGTGCTGTTGAGGAATTGGATGCTTTGATTTTTGAACTGAACGGTGGTTTCAGCTTTACGCTAAGACTATTTGCCTTTTTCGTGGGGCAGAACTAAAGAGAGGCGATTAACACACGGAGGCGAAATGGATCAGCTCTCAAACTTCTTTGGTGCAATGCCCTCATGGGTTGGAGTGGTCCTGCTTGTTGTGTTCATTCTGAGTGGCCGTCTGTTCAGAGACGCCTGGAAGCTTCAAGGCGCCAGATGGAAACTGCGGTGCTGGGTTTTCGGGTTGCTTGCCTTGTCGAGCTTTCTGTTGCTGGTGTTCGGCGTTTTTGATTTTGGCTGGGCGAGCAGATAACTTTCTGGTTGCAGAAAACTAGTTTTAAGAGCCTTGGTATATGATAGCTCTCAAATGGCAGAGGTCTGCCGCGAGAAACCTATTGGAGCCAAGAGTATGTTTTCGAAGCCATCATTGATCAGACGCGGTATTACAGCCAAGTTGTTTGGCCTGGCTTTTGGGCTCCTGTGCCTCTACCTTATCGCGTTGCTTAACCTGAATGTTTCGTTTGTGGTTCAGTTCGGCCTGATCCTGTGGTGCATTACGCTTGGTGGCCTGGTGGCGTTGATCGGGGTCATCAACTATCTACCCTTGCTGAAGTCCATCATGCCGAGCTGGTTCTCTGGCGGTTTCATTTGCGGATGGATGAACTTGCTGCTCTGGCTCATTGGCGGGGATAGTCTGACATCGATCGGGCAGGGGCTGTTTCCGACGCTGGGTAGTCTGTTTCTTGGTATTGGCTTTGTAGCCATTGGTGTCGGCTTCGGGATTGTTGCCGGGTTCTTTGCCAAGCTGATTGGCGGTGAAGGTCCGGACGTTGCGCGAGATTATACCGACAGCAAATAGCAGGCATGCAAAAGGGGCCTTTCGGCCCCTCGAACGTTTTGAAATGGATGATGATTAAGCTGCGCTCTGCTCTTCCATCGCTTGCTTGCGCTTACACGGCTGCAGCTTTTCACGAAGCGGGCTGTTCGGGTCAACTTCGCGCTTGCAGACGATGCAGTGGTCCGCGCCTTCTATGGCGTTCAAGCCGCCGCAGCTGCCAGTGATCGGCTTGTTTCTGAAAACGGCGCCAATAGCCATTCCTGCTACGACCAGGACCAGCACGATAAACGCGATGATGAAAGTTGCCATTTCGATATTCCGTTATTTCTCTGCAGACTGCTCGAATTTTCTGAACGCGCTGGAAGACCGGGTGATAAAGTGGTCGCCTTCACGAACGATGAAGAATGCGGCAATCCCTTCACGCTCTGCCAGAGCCATGCCGCGCTTGTCTCCCATTGCAAGGAGGGCTGTTGCCAGACCGTCAGCGCGCATCGCATTGTCAGCAATTATAGTTACCGATGCAAGTTTATGCGTTACCGGGCGCCCGGATGCAGCATCAATAATGTGTGAGAAGCGTTTGCCGCCCACTTCCTTGTATATGCGATAATCGCCAGACGTCGCCATGCCTTTGTTGCTCACTCGTACGATTTGCTGAACTGTACGCGTTGCGGAGTCTGGCTTTTCGATGCCGACGACCCATGGCTCGTCTTTTGAATTTTTACCTTTGGTGACCAGATCGCCACCGATTTCGACGAGGTATTCGTCAATGCCGTTTTGCTCCAGAACAGAGGCAACTTTGTCAATGCCAAAGCCTTTTGCGATTGCGGAGAGATTGACGGTGGTATCCGTGTTGACCTTACGCAGTGCCGGGGGATCGGTCTCAAACTCTAGCATGGTGCTCATGCCGACAGACTCAAGAGCGTTGCGGATTTCGCGCGGGCTTGGCTGGGGAGGGGTGTCCTGCTTGGTACCAAAGCCCCATAGCTCAATGAGTGGTGCCAGCGTTACATCAAAATAACCGGCTGTCAGGTTATGAATGCGCAACGACTCTTGCATCACGATGCTGAAATCGCGAGAGATTGGCGTCCATTCGGTGCTGGTGGAGCGGTTAAAGCGGCTGATCTCGGAGTTTTTGTCCCAGTTGGACATGGCCTTGTTGACGCCAACCAGAGCCTCGTCAACCTGCTGCTGCAGTTCCTGTTTGGTTACAGAAGACGACCCTTTGATCGCTTTGACATTGAATGTAGTGCCCATGGTTTTGCCGTGAAGTATGATTTCTTCGCGACTTTTCTCATTGGGTACACATGCTGTGACAAAGATGAGTACGAGAGCTGTAATGAGGAAGCGCATTTAGGCCTCAGAGTTTGTTAATTTCCCCGCGTAATCGGCTTATTCTGGTTTTCTGTCAAGTTAAATAGGGTTTGATACTGCTGTCGCAAAGATCAGCAATAGATGATGGTGAAGAAATTGGTAGGTGGTACTACGTGCACGTGAAAACATAGGGGAAAACTTATTTGAGATAAAATTTTCGCGAAACAGCCTTGTTGCCGTTACGTCAATGTCACGAATCCCTATTGAAATTTGCGGTATATCAGGGTATTGGCCCGCATAAATCCGTAGGAATAGCTGACCGCAACGCACTTTAATGGTATGCGGGCGGTTACTCCTAACCGGAGCCATGGATGAGTGACGTTCAGCAATGCTCGGGCTTTGTTGCTGAAATTGCGGTCCGTGGGGGGATTTATCTCGGTTCGACTTGTCAAAGTCAATAATCCGCATGCGCGGCATTTTGTAACTAGCAGAATGACTTAGCATCATTTACCCGTAGATACTCCCGTGAACATCTAGTGGTTTGCCCTATAAGAAGCCTGACAGGGTAAGGGATGAAGATTACAAAAGGATTGGATCTGCCGATCACCGGTGCTCCGAACCAAGAGATCCACAAGGGTCCAGAGGTTCGCCGTGTTGCAGTGAATGGCGGGGATTACAACGGGTTGAAGCCGCGTATGTTGGTTGCTGAAGGCGATCGCGTCGTAAAGGGTCAGCCTCTTTTCAATGACAAACGCTCTCCTGAAATCAACTATGTTGCTCCGGGTGCTGGCGTTATTGAAGCAGTCAATCGTGGTGCACGTCGCGTTCTGGAAACCATCGTCATCAAACTGGATGATGGTAACGAAGAACAGATCGCTTTCTCAAAGTTTGAAAACAGCGCTTTGGCAACTCTGGACGCATCTGTCGTTCGTGAGCAACTCGCCAAGTCTGGTCTTTGGACAAGCTTCCGTACCCGCCCATACTCCAAGGTTCCGGTTTTTGAAACGCAGCCGCGTTCCATTTTCGTAACTGCGATGGACACCAACCCGCTTGCTGCGGATGCTGGTGTTATCATCAATGCGAATGCTGGCGCGTTTGAAGCTGGGCTTCAGATTGTCTCTAAACTAACCGATGGCCGCACATTCGTATGCCACAGCCCGAAGGATAACCTTCCGGGTGCAAGCGTTGCTGGTGTGCAGATGGAAAGTTTTGAAGGTAAGCACCCAGCAGGTAATGCGGGTACTCACATTCACTTCCTCGATCCGGTTAATGAAAGCAAGACAGTCTGGACCATCGGTTATCAGGATGTCATCGCAATCGGTAACCTGTTCCTGACAGGTGAACTGGATGTCTCCTGTATTGTTTCTGTTGCAGGTCCGCTGGCTTCCAAGCCGCGCCTCGTAGCAACTCGCATTGGTGCGGATCTGAATGATCTGCTGGCTGGTGAAACACTACCGGGCATTCCAGCTCGTGTCGTTTCCGGGTCCGTCCTTTCCGGCACTATTGCTGCCGACCAGTTTGCCTTCCTTGGCCGTTACCACACTCAGGTGACGCTGATGGAAGAAGACCACAAACAAGACGTTGTTGGCTGGGTTCGCCCATTCATGACGAAGTGGTCCAACCTTAATGTGCATCCTTCCGGGTTCTTCCGCACCAAGCTGCAGTTCCCATTTGGTACAAACAAGAACGGCTCCATCCGGGCAATCGTTCCATTGGGTACCTATGAAAAGGTCATGCCGCTCGACGTTCTTCCAACTCAGCTGCTCCGCTCCCTAATGGTGCTGGACACTGATATGGCGCAAAAACTTGGCGCTCTGGAGTTGGACGAAGAAGACTTGGCGCTATGCACCTTCATCTGCCATTCCAAGAATGAATACGGAGCTGCGCTGCGTGCAAATCTTGATAAAATCGAGAAAGAGGGCTAACCCGTGAGCTTGCGCGATAGTTTTGATCGTATTGCGCCGCTCTTTGAAAAGGGTGGCAAGTACGAGAAGTTTTACGCCGTCTATGAGATGGTGGATACCTTCATCTACACTCCAAAAACAGTGACCAGCGTTGCGCCGCACGCTCGTGACCACGCTGATCTGAAGCGTGTCATGACGTATGTTGTGCTGGCGACGATCCCTGCGATCCTGTTTGGCATGTACAACACTGGCCTGCAGACAAACTCAGCACTGGCCGCAATGGGCATTACTGAGCCTGCTGGCTGGAGAGCGTTTATCCTCTCTCTACTGGGTATCGGTTTTAACCCGGACAGCATCTTCGCCAACATGGCGCATGGTGCGCTGTACTTCTTGCCGATTTACATCGTAACGCTCGGTGTTGGCGGCCTCTTCGAAGTGCTCTTTGCCATTGTGCGTGGGCACGAAGTGAACGAAGGCTTCTTTGTTTCCTCCATGCTCTACACGCTGATCCTTCCAGCTTCTACGCCACTTTGGCAGGTTGGTCTTGGTATCGCGTTTGGTGTGGTGATCGGCAAGGAAGTGTTTGGTGGTACAGGCAAAAACTTCCTGAACCCGGCGCTTGTTGGCCGTGCATTCCTCTACTTTGCTTATCCGGCAGCTATGTCTGGTGATGCAGTGTGGACGCCAGTTGATGGCTTCTCTGGTGCGACTGCACTGGGTGTTGCTGCCTCTGACGGCATGCAGGGACTGGCAGCAAACGGCATCACATGGATGAGCTCTTTCGTTGGTACCATTCAGGGTTCCTTCGGTGAAACCTCCACAATTGCTATTGCTCTTGGCGGTGTGTTCCTGGTGACCACGGGTATCGCAAACTATCGTCTCATCCTTGGTTGTCTGGCGGGCATGATTGGTTTCAGTCTGTTGCTGAATCTGATTGGTTCTGAGACTAACCCGATGTTTGCAATGCCTTGGTACTGGCACCTTGTCACTGGCGGCTTCATGTTTGGCCTGGTGTTCATGGTGACTGAGCCTGTGACTGCTGCGATGACAAATCCGGGCCGTTACATCTACGCTGCACTGATTGGTGTGATGTGCATTCTGATCCGTGTCATCAACCCGGCCTTCCCAGAAGGTATGATGTTGGCAATCCTGTTCGGCAATATCTTTTCTCCGCTGATCGACTACTTCGTTGTGAAGGCGAACATCACACGGAGGATGAAGCGCCATGCCTAATGCTGAAAACACAACAGCTCCTACAGGTCTTTGGGCGCGCTTCAACGCGATGCCTCTGGACTCAGCTCCGCGTACGATTACCGTTGCTGTGGTTCTGTGTCTGATCTGTTCGATGATTGTTTCCGGCGCTGCGGTGCTGCTTAAGCCTCAGCAGGAAATCAACAAAACGCTGGATAAGAAAACCAACATCCTCAAGGTTGCTGGTCTTTTCGAGGCTGGTGTCGACGTTGAGAAGGCATTTGGTGCCTTTGAGCCGCGGCTTGTTGATGTTGCAACTGGCAAGTTCTCTGATGCGGCAGACGCTGCGACCTATGACCAGCGCGCTGCTGCGAAAGATCCGGTTCTTTCCGTTGCTTTGGATAATGATCCAGCATCCATCAAACGTCAGGCTAAACTGGCTTCAGTTTATCTGCTGCGCGATGATGCAGGCAAGATTGAGCGTATCATTCTGCCAGTGCACGGCTACGGTCTGTGGTCCACGCTTTATGGTTTCATCGCACTCAACGCTGATGGCAATGAAGTGTATGGCCTGCGTTTTTACTCCCACGGTGAGACCCCGGGTCTTGGTGCGGAAGTAGACAATCCAAAATGGATGGCTCAATGGCCGGGCAAGCTGGTTTATGGCGATAACGGGTCCGTGGACATCGGTGTTGGCAAAGCGGCTCCAGCGGGTATTGATGGCTCCAAACACCACATTGATGCGATTGCAGGTGCAACGCTGACATCTCGTGGTGTCGACAACCTCGTCAAATTCTGGATGGGCGAGCAGGGCTTCAAGACCTTCCTCGACAATCTGAAAAAAGGAGAGGCGTAATGGCTGGCAAAGACTTGTCCATGCTCAAGGACCCGATGGTCGATAACAACCCGATCACGCTTCAGGTTCTTGGCATCTGTTCCGCGCTTGCGGTAACCTCTTCTTTGAAGGTTGCGCTGGTGATGGCGATCGCGGTGACGCTTGTGACAGCGTTCTCCAACTTCTTCATCTCCCTTCTGCGTAACCAGATCCCATCTTCTATCCGCATTATCGTGCAGATGGTGATTATTGCGTCTCTCGTTATTCTGGTTGATCAGGTTCTGAAGGCGTATCTCTACGAGATTTCTAAGACACTCTCCGTGTTTGTTGGTCTGATCATCACTAACTGTATCGTTATGGGCCGCGCGGAAGCGTACGCTATGAAGAACCCGCCAATCCCATCTTTCCTTGATGGTATCGGTAATGGTCTGGGCTACTCCCTGATCCTGTTGCTGGTTGGTGTTGTGCGTGAGCTGCTTGGCTCAGGTTCCCTGTTTGGTGTGCAGATCCTTGAGACCGTGAACAACGGTGGCTGGTATGTGCCAAACGGCCTGCTGCTGCTGCCTCCGTCCGCGTTCTTCGTGATCGGTCTGCTGATCTGGGGTTTCCGTACCTGGAAGCCTGCGCAGGTTGAGAAGCGCGACTATAAAATCATGGAAACTGAGGGAGCTCACTGATTATGGAAGGGCTTCTTTCCCTCGCCGTTAAGGCGATCTTTATCGAGAACCTCGCGCTCTCCTTCTTCCTTGGAATGTGTACGTTCCTTGCGGTTTCCAAGAAGGTTGAGACTGCGCTGGGTCTGGGTATCTCCGTTGTTGTTGTGCAGGCGCTGACTGTGCCAATCAACAACGTGCTTTACACCACACTGCTCAATGACAATGCGTTGGCATGGGCTGGGCTTGAAGGCACTGATCTGCGCTTTCTGGGCTTGATCTCCTACATCGGCGTTATCGCTGCTGTGGTGCAGATCCTCGAGATGTTCCTCGATCGCTACGTTCCTGCGCTTTACAACGCGCTGGGTATCTTCCTGCCGCTGATCACAGTGAACTGCGCGATTATGGGTGGTTCTTTGTTCATGGTGGAGCGTGATTACAATCTGGGTGAAGCATCCGTTTACGGTGTGTCCTCCGGTATCGGTTGGGCGCTGGCGATTACTGCAATGGCTGGTGTGCGTGAAAAGCTGAAATACTCTGATGTTCCTGATGGACTACAGGGTCTTGGCATCACCTTCATCACTGCTGGTCTGATGGCTATGGGTTTCATGGCTTTCTCAGGCGTGAAGCTGTAAGGGGACGAGTAGATGCAAGACTTTACCTGGGGCATTACGCTCTTCACTCTGATCGTGCTTGCGCTGGTGATCGTCATTTTGATGGCACGCAGCAAGCTGGTTGCATCCGGTGATGTTCAGATCAGTATCAATGGTGAGAAGACGCTCTCCGTTCCTGCGGGTGGCAAGCTTCTCAACGTTCTGGCCGATCAGAAAATCTTCGTTCCTTCCGCCTGTGGTGGCGGTGGTACCTGTGCCCAGTGCCGCGTGAAAGTGCACGAGGGTGGTGGTTCTATTCTGGCGACTGAAGAAAGCCATATCACCAAGCGTGAAGCACGCTGCGGTGACCGTCTTTCCTGTCAGGTTGCTGTGAAGCAGGACATGAAGATCGAAGTGCCTGAAGAAGTGTTCGGCGTGAAAAAGTGGGAGTGTACTGTTCGCTCCAACGAGAACGTTGCAACCTTCATTAAGTCGCTGGTTCTGGACCTGCCTGAAGGCGAAGACGTGAACTTCCGTGCTGGTGGTTACATTCAGATTGAAGCCCCTGCGCACAAGCTGAAGTACACTGACTTCCATATTGAAGAGCAGTACCGCGGAGACTGGGATAAGTTCAATCTCTGGCAGTATGAGTCCATCGTGGATGAGCCAGTTGAACGCGCTTACTCCATGGCCAACTACCCGGACGAAAAAGGCATGATCATGCTGAACGTTCGTGTGGCGTCGCCTCCTCCGGGCACTCAGGGTATTCCTGCCGGTAAGATGTCCTCCTTCATCTTCAACCTGAAGCCGGGTGACAAGGTGACGATTTCCGGTCCGTTTGGTGAGTTCTTTGCTCGCGAAACCGACAAGGAAATGGTGTTCATCGGTGGTGGTGCTGGTATGGCGCCTATGCGCTCGCACATCTTCGATCAGTTGAAGCGTCTTGAGAACCGCGATCGTAAGATCACTTTCTGGTACGGTGCACGTTCCAAGAAAGAGATGTTCTTTGTTGAGGACTTCGACCAGCTGGCGAAAGAATTCCCGAACTTCACATGGCATGTGGCGCTTTCTGATCCGCAGCCAGATGATGACTGGGACGGTTACACCGGGTTCATTCACAACGTGCTCTACAACGAGTACCTGAAGGACCACGCTGCGCCAGAAGACTGCGAGTACTACATGTGTGGTCCTCCAATCATGAACCAATCCGTGATCAACATGCTGGTTGATATGGGCGTGGAACGTGAAGACATCATGCTGGACGACTTCGGCGGCTAAACGCTGAGAGCATTGCAAGAATTGAGAGACCCGGTGTCGAGAGGCGCCGGGTTTTTTTTATTCTCATGGAACTTAATGATGTCAGACTTATAGAGGCCTAGAAAAGGCTCATTTACAAAGTGCATTTAGTGTTCACTTGACTAAACCTAAAATTGCATGTGTTTATGCGCACTGTTTTCAGAGTGAGGAATTTATGCATGCCAAGTGCTAGGCCTTTGTGGCGAATTGAAAAAACGGCAGTCACATATGGGATCGTGTATATCTTGCTCTATTTGAGCATTTGGCTGGCTTTACATTACACTCAAAAGCTGTTTGGTGTTGCAATCAGAGCTAATAGCCTTCCTACGATTTTGTTGGTGATTTCAGGTATTATTATCGGATTTGATCTGTTTCGTTCAAACCATCAAAAAATCAAAACTAAGGACTTGTGTAAGTTGGCATTAGCTTGTTCAGCATGTGCTTACTTGTCTGTTCTAGTTTTTAAGGAAGCTACCGACAGTACCATTCTTCTTCATATTATTGAGCAGTATGTAAGTAATAGTGGTCTTGTTGGAAATGGCTTTGATTTCGCGGGATTTGAGCGAGAACTATTGATCGTTAGTCCTCTTAGTCAAACCCCTTTGGACTTCATGGCGCGTTTTATATTTGGTTTGGTTGCCGTACTGTTTTCTGGATTTGGGATTGATTTATCTGTCTCTTTTGGGTTGATGTTATTGCTACTGCTTCATTTTTTAGGCATGGCATTTTGTGCCGCTTTGGGGTTGGTGGTAGGCCAGTGGTTTGCTGAAAAGCGTATAAAAACGATAAGTTAGCTTTTTGATTGAGGATATTTGACTAGTGATTATGGATGGTTCGCAAATTAGTTTGTTGAAGTATGCAGGCCGGTTTACGGCTCTTTTGGCATTGCTGACAATCGGACTCCCCGTTTTAGGGTTATTGAGTGCTACTTTCTTGGGGCTGGAGCTTTCGATTGGGTATGTTTCTTACATGATTGCTATGTTTGCAGGATATTGGGTGGGTAAAACTATCTATAACCGGCACGATGTATATCTTGAAGGATTTATCTTACTCAAACTTACTGGACTATGCTTAGTTGGAGCGCTCATTTTAGAGGGAGTTATTACAACTATCATTGTGTTTGGAGATCCTAGCAAAGGGCAAATCTTAAATGACGTGAATACGCTATTTTTTGCGGTGTTATTTTTTGCTTTCTTCAAGTTTGGGACAATTTGGTTAGGGCTTAAACTTGGATGCAAAAGAGCTGAGAAGAAGGCGTACAAAAGAGTACTCAAGGCTATTGGATAACCTATGCAGGAACAATTTCTTTTCTTAGAGCAACAGCTTTTGAGGCCTGCTACTCGAGGAGATAAGAGACAACTTGAGTTGTTACTTCACGCAGACTTCATTGAGATTGGTGCAAGTGGCCGGACATATGATCGAGCGCAGGTCCTCGCTGAGCTTCCGAGCGAGGCGGCGGATTATCCGGTCAGAACAATTGAGAATTTTCGCTTGCGTAAGTTGAGTGAGGAACTCGTTCAGGTGTTTTACAGCATTGTCGAGAATGAGACGCAGCGGACTTCCATCTGGAAACTCGAAGGTGGGCAGTGGTCCATGATTTATCATCAAGGCACACACAGAGCTGTTTAGTGTGTTCTTTGAGAAATTAACCCAATCAAAATCTGCGGTTTATACCGTCCGCTTAGTTGTTGAAGTACTTGCCATTTAACGACCTGCAGAAGGCTTTCATGAATCGGAAAAAGTGAAGCATACGGATTGGTGACTTAATAGGCTCAAGCTATAATCAATTGTGTTAGGGAGATTAAAATAGTGACGAAGAATGTTAGCTCGCAGTGGGTCTTGGGGATGGCCCTCTTGTATATTCTTATTGGATTTATAGCCCACAATGTATTTTCTAACTTGAACTCTTTGAGTGACTCAATTCAGTTTCTGATAGTGATCGGTGCACTTGATGTGATCATACCTGGGATGTTCGCTGCGATCTGTGTTGTCGTCTTCACTGTGAAGAAGTATGGTCAGGTCTTCTCAGAGAACCAATTGTATAATCTCGCTGTTATAAGCACCCTCTTAGAAATACCTTTTTACTGGTTAATCGCGATCATAATGTATCCATCTGAAGCGAGCTTTTCAGAGGTTATGGCTCAATGGGGCGCAATAGATAACTCAGATGCCATAGCAATTGTTGCCATACTGATGTTTTTGTTTACTTTGTTTATTGCGATGCTTTTGCGATGGCTGGCACTCCGCATTTCTACCTGGTTGGTGCTGAAGTTTGTTCGGGTAGAAGAAGCCGAGAGTATAAGCTAACCCTCCGAGTTTTCTAAAATCCGACTGTTTGTGTGCGCGTCGATTAAATACTTTGGCTCCTAGTATGCAGCTGGTAAATTTTTCCTAGAGTCTGCTCTGTTCAAGAGTTCCTACGCAGCAGACTCTAAGGCTTTATAGGCGTTTCCCATGTGAAGCTGAACCAGTCCAGCAGGGATGCGCTGTAGAGGGTTGGGTATGACGCATAACACTGCTTTGCTCATCATCGCGTGCCAGAACGATCATTTTCCAGGTGGCAAGTTTGAATTGCCTAAGCAAATGGAAGCTGTCGGGAATATTGTTGAGATTTTGAAAGACGCCAGAGAGCACCACGAGTTCGTAATACACATCAAGCATGTCTACAAAGATCCAAAATCGCCTTACATGACAGAAGGGTCTTTTGGTGCTAAGATCAACAAGATGGTTTGGCCGAAAGCTGATGAGGCGGTTGTAACAAAATATAACTTCAATGCCCTAGAAGGGACGAACCTGCGGGAGTTGCTGACAGATCATAAGATAGATGATCTGGTGATCTGCGGTTCGATGACACAATACTGCATTGTTGAGACAGCACGGGCGACTTTGGATCTCGGCTACCCGGTTACTGTTGTGTACGATGCCTGCGCAGCGAGCTGCATAGAGTTCCGTGGGCGTGAAGTGTCCGTGGATGATGTACAGGCCTCAATTATGGCTTCTCTCATCTTTTCCAATGCGGCTGTTGTTTCGACGGATGAGTTTTTGACCCAACCTCATTAAGCTGCAGCGCTTTGATATCCGAATTTTTGTCGGTACTGACCAGGGCTGAGGCCTGTGGTTTTGATGAACACGCGGCGGCAAGCTGTTGGGTCCTCATAGCCGACTTCCCATGCGATCTCATTGAAAGACCGTTTGGTCTGCTCCAACTGCTGGCGTGCTTCGGTTATGCGGAGTTGCTGTAAATAGGTGTTTGGTGTGTGCCCTGTGGCGACTTCAAACCGTCTTTGGAAAGTTCGACCTGTCAGTCCGGCTTTCTCTGCCATTTCGGGTACTGTCAGTTTTTGCTTATAGGTGGTCTGAAGCCAATGTTGGGCCTTCAAAATCGCCTGATCACCGTGTGAGTAGTTGGGATAGAAACGGCTGTAGTTTTTCTGTTCTCTCCCGGCTGGGTCGATGAGAAATCTGCGGGAGACTTCGAGCATGGTTGTGTGATCGATGAAGTGGTCAATCAGCCTGAGGCCCAGATCGGTCCATGCCATGATGCCGCCTGCGGTGATGATGTCACCTTCGTCGACGATCATTTTATCAGTATCGAGCTGTACCAAAGGGTACTTCTTCGCAAAATCCTCGGTGATTGCCCAATGGGTTGTGGCGGGCCTGTTGTCAAGAATGCCCGTTTCGGCGAGCAGCATTGCACCGACGCAGATTGAGCAGAGAATGGCGCCATGCTCATGCTGGTGTTTGAGCCATTGGACGAGTGCTGGTGAGACGGTCGGGTGATCATCGACCAGACAGGGAGGCAGGATTATCGCCGAGAAGGTAGTGGCTCCGATTGAGCTGATCTGATCTTCGTGAAGCACGGTTGCTTCGATGCTGCTGGCATTGCTTTTGCTGGCAGCGTGGAACATATCGATTAGCCCATAAACCGCTGAGAGTTGTGCGCCGGTGTAGGACAGGATGCCGATAGGATGATGTGTTGCCTCAGGATGGTGAGCCGCTCGTAACCAAGCAGTTTGCAAATAGCTTTCTGGAAACCAATCTGAAAGAATTGCTGGATGAGCAGGGCATTGAGCATCTGGTCGTCGTTGGCTCTATGTCTCACAACTGCATTGATGCGACAGTTCGTGCCGCGGTTGATTTGGGATACACAGCAACCATTATTGGTGATGCTTGTGCGACATTGGATATGGAACACAACGGCGAGACTATTCCTGCGAAATACGTGCATGGCGCGTTTATGGCATCCCTGGCCTTTGCGTATGGCAAAGTTGTCAGCACAGATGAATATCTGGCTGCATAACTCAGGCTTTTACTGCTTTCAGAAGGCGGCTCCTGAGGCCGGCTTCTGATCAGGGATAGCTCGGGATTTTATAAAATCTGCTTTTTAAAATCCGGCATGCTTAAACGTGTTGGCCTTATTGTTTGCTCAAATAAGACCAATAGGACTGAGGTGTGCTTATGCCTAAAAGGGCCCTGATCATTATCGACTGCCAGAACGATTATTTTCCCGGTGGTAGCTGTCCTTTAGCAGGGCAGGTGGAAGCAGGAAAAAATATTGCCCGTCTTCTTGAGATGGTGCGAGACAACGACGAAAACGTCATCCACCTTCAACACATGTACAAAGATAAAACAGAGCCTTATCTGGTTGAGGGATCGCTAGGGGTGGAGATTAACGAGTGTGCAAGGCCCATGAACGGGGAGCCCGTTGTCGTTAAAAACTACATGAATGGCTATAAGGACACCAACCTGCAGCAGATCCTTGTTGAGGCTGGTATTGATGAGATCGTCATGTGTGGTTCTATGAGCCAGAACTGCGTGAATGCGACCGCGCGTCAGACCCTTGATCTGGGTTATCCGCTGACCATCATCTACGATGCGTGCGCCACAGAGGATCTTGAGTTCAATGGCGTAACCGTCCCAGCGGATCATGTTCACACTGCTATGATGGCGTCTTTAAGATTTGCGCATAGCAACGTGATTTCTACCGATGAATTCCTGCATTCGTTGAATGGAGCGTAATCGACGTTTTGGATGAGCAACCTCCTGAGGGGATATGGCCAAAAAAGCCCTAATCATCATTGATTGTCAGAACGACTTCTTCCCGGGGGGGAAGTGTGAACTCGAGGGCCAGGTTGAATCTGCTGCGAACATTCAGCGTTTGCTTAAGAGCGCTCGCGATAACGATGATTGCATTGTCCATATCCAGCATTTTTTTAAAGATAAGTATGCTCCGTTCCTTGTTGAGGGAACCATCGGGGCAGAGCTGCATGATAGTTGTAGCCCCGCTGAGGGGGAGCATGTGGTGGTCAAGTATTCTGCTAACAGTTACCTGAACACGAACCTTCAGCAGATTTTAGAGGATGTGGGTGTTGAGGAAATCGTGATCTGCGGGGGCATGTCTCATATGTGCATTGATGCGGCGGCGCGTGCGACTGTTGATCTTGGTTATCCCATCACTGTTATCTACGACGCCTGTGCGACCTGTGATCTTGAGTTTGAAGGCGAAATCGATCCAGCAAAATATGTTCAAGGGGCGATTATGGCAGCGCTTTCGTTCGCCTATGGCAAGGTTATTTCGACTGAGGAATATCTGGGTCACTGAGCAAGTATGCTGTGCGAGCTTTATCAGGTCTGGTGTTTACTCCTAGGTTTTATGAAAAATGCGGGTTTTTCTAGCTGAGTTCCGTCAATCGATATCTATTAGACTATTACGCAGTTGGTCTGTCACGTGAGGTGTTGAGCGTAAGATGACGAGAACGGCGTTGCTGATAATTGACTGTCAGAACGACTTCTTTCCCGGTGGGAAATGTGAGTTGGAAGGGCAGTTCGAGGCTGCGGGGAACATTCAGATGTTGCTGACAAATGCGCGCGTTCAGGATCAAACCATCGTTCACATTCAACATCATTTTAAAGAGAAAGATGCGCCGTTTACGGTTGAAGGCACGATTGGTGCTGAAATCCACGATATGGCGAAACCGTTGCCGCACGAGCCAATCGTGACGAAGTATACCTCTAACATCTTCCTCAACAATAACCTCAAGCAGATCCTGGATGATGAGAATGTCGAGGAGCTGGTTATCTGTGGGTCGATGAGTAAGGATTGCATTGCAGCTGCAGCGCATGCGACGACAGAACTTGGATATCCGATTACGATTATTTACGATGCATGCGCGACGCGGGAGCCGGGGTCCTGTGATACGTCTTCTCAGCAAGAGTTTGTGCAAGCAGCGATTATGGCTTCGCTGTCGTTCATTTGCAGCAATATTGTCTCCACAAATGAATATCTGCAGAGGCACTCTCCGGCGTAAGGTTTGTGATCAGCCGCTGATACTGATCTTTCTCAGACCAATCCAGAATGGACCAATGGCAAGTAGCATGAATGATGCGGCCAGCAGGAATGGTGCACCCGGATAGTAAAGCTCTGCACTGTCTGCTGTGAAGCTGGTGAACAGCTGCGTCATCATCAAGGTGGAAAGCACAAGTGTAAGTCCGATGATGCTTGTCAGTGCACCTTGCAGACGGCCCTGCTTGTCTTGTGAGACGTGATGGCTCATCAGGGCGATCATGGCAGGTGGAATCATCGCGCCAAGCGCTGCTGGTGGCAGGAGCAAGATGACTGTGAGTGTGTTTGGCGCGAATGCGAAGCCTAGCAATGCGATTACGGCGAAGAAGAAGCCGTAAAGCACGGTTTTCGCTTCGCCTTTGCGCGGAATAATCCAGCGGATAAGACCGCCTTTGACGCTGGAGAAACCAATGCCGACGATGGCGAGTGAGAGACCTACCTGAGCTGTAGTCCAGTGGAAGGCTTCAATTGTGTAGTACGGCCAAATTGCCGGATACACGAAGTTTGCCATTTCAAACAGGAAGAGCGCAATAAAGAGCCACACCAGAACAGGAGACTGGGCAATATCCATGGCTGCGCCAACAGGGTTTGCTCTGCGCCAGCGAATAGCCTTTCTCGCCGATTTTGGTAGGGATTCCGGCATGTAGAACAAGCCGTAAGCGAAGGTCATCGCAATCAGAACTGCGGAAATGTAAAAGGGTACACGAACGCCGAAGAGGGCAAGTGTTCCACCCATAACCGGACCGATGACAAAGCCAAACCCGATTGCCGCGCCAACCATGCCGAAGCGGGTGGCGCGTTTGCCGTTATGCGATATATCGGAGACGGCGGCATAAGCGGTGGCGTAGGTTGCGCTGGCAACTCCGGCCAAGAGCCTGCCAATGAACAGAACCCAGAGCGAACCTGCGAAGGTCATGATCAGGTAGTCGACTGTCAGGACAGCAAGGGAGATCAAGAGGATTGGGCGTCGACCAAAACGGTCAGATATCGCCCCAACAGCGGGACCGAAGAGGAACTGCATAGCAGCGTAACTTGCTGCGATGTAGCCGCCCCAGAGAGCTGCGTCTGCGATGGTGGTTTGGCTGAGTTCTGCGACCAGTGCCGGGGTCACCGGAATGATCAATCCGGCACCAATCGCGTTCAGCAAAACAGTCCCTGCAATGAAGACAAGGGTATGAAAGTCCTGTTTTGACCTGATGGATTGTAGTGCCAGCAGCATTCTTTTCTCGTTTTTCGCTAAATGCTATGTAACAAAGCGATCCAGCAAGTAAAGAAAAAACTCAGCATTTGTGCATATGCCGCAGGTCAAAAAAACAGGGTGAAGATCTATTTACGCCACGGCGGTGTTTCTTTAGCAAAGAATGCAGAAATTCCGGCCTGTGCTTCAGTGGTTTCCCATCTGTCCGCTAGGGCATTTGCTGTGTAGTCAATCTGATCTTCTGCAGGCATACGCGCTAAATTCTGACAAAGAGCTTTTGCGTCTGCTACGGCACCCGGTGCGCAATTCAAATAAGCTTCTGCTTCTTTTTGCGTTACTGCGTGCAGGTCCTCTGGTGTTGTCACCAATGAGACGAGACCGAGGTGATGGGCTCTTTGCGCACCAAACGGGCGGGCATTCATGAAGACCTGACGGGCATGACCTTCACCCAGGCGACGTACAACATAAGTGCCGATGGTTGCCGGGATCAGACCGAGGCGGGTTTCAGTCAGAGCGAACTTGGTGTTGTCAGCTGCAACCACCAGATCGCAGACGCTGAGAATGCCAACTCCGCCACCGTAAGCAGGACCATGAACACGAGCAATCAAAGGCTTCTTCATGCTGTCGAGGCGCTTGAGCATGCCTGCCAGACGATTGGCTTCCTGCATTTTGCCGATGCGGTCTTTCTCTGCCTGCGCCTGCATCCACTTGAGATCGCCGCCAGCACAGAAGGTTTCGCCGTCCGCTGCCAGAATGATTGCGCGGGTCTGCTCACAGTTGTCCAGCTCTTCAGCTGCTGCAATCAGTTCATCCATCATCTCAGCATTCATAGCATTGTGCTTTTCAGCGCGTGCCAGCAAGAGTGTGGTGATGCCGTTGTCTGCTTTTTCGATGCGAAGGTTCTGATAGGTCATGCCGCCGCTGCCTCTTTGATGGAGAGAATAAACTCTTGCGTTTGTGCCAGCTTCTCAATGTCGAGGCCGGTGTCGTAGTCCAGCAATTTTGCCATTTTTGCGACGGCCAGTGTGCTGACGTTGCCTTTGGCACCCGGTGCATATGGACAACCGCCGAGACCGCCGATGGCTGAATCGAACGTGCGCAGGCCCATTTTTATGCTGGACATGATGTTAGCCAGAGCCAGGTCTTTGGTGTCGTGGAAATGGCCGGCGAGTTGCTCAGCCGGGATGACGCTCAGGACTGCATCCAGCATCGCTTCCGTGGTTTCCGGAGTGGCTGCGCCAATGGTGTCGCCGAGGGAAACCTCGTAGCAGCCCATCTGCAGCAGTCGTTCTGAGACCATTGCTACGTTTTGGGCTGGTGTCGGGCCATCGTATGGGCACTCAACGATGCAGGAGACGTATCCGCGGACCGGAATGCCGTCAGCTTTCGCAGCTTCCACGATTGGAGTGAAACGTTCGAAGCTTTCCTCAATCGAGCAGTTGATGTTCTTTTGAGAGAAGCCTTCAGATGCTGATGCGAAGATTGCAACTTCATCCGCGCCGGATGCTTTGGCGCGCTCGTAGCCTTTGATGTTTGGTGTCAGCGCTGTGTAGCGAACGCCGGGTTTGCGCGTGATGCCTGCAAAGACTTCCGCAGCATCTGCCATTTGCGGCACCCATTTGGGTGAGACAAAGCTGGAAGTTTCGATCTTCTCAAACCCGCACTCGGAAAGGAGGTTGATCAGTTCGATCTTGTTTGCTGTCGGGATCAGCGTTTTTTCGTTCTGCAGACCGTCGCGTGGGCCCATCTCAAAAATGTTTAGTTTCTTGCTCATCGCTTATCAAACCTCCTCGTCGATAGCGCGGGCACGAAGTTCTCTGCGGATAACCTTTCCGGTTGTTGTCATTGGCAGGGCTTCGACAAATTCCAGTTCACGTGGATATTCATGCGCAGCTAATCGCTGTTTCACAAAATCAGAAAGTTCTTTGGCCAATTCGTCGGATGGCTCAACACCTTCCTTCAGCACAATGTAGGCTTTGACGATCTCAGTGCGCAGCTTGTCTGGCTTGCCGATGACACCTGCCATGGCAACTGTGTCGTGTTTCAGCAGGCAGTCTTCAATCTCGCCGGGGCCGATGCGGTAGCCGGATGAAGTGATGACATCATCATCGCGGCCAACAAACTGGATCCAGCCGTCTTTATCCATCACGCCTTTGTCGCCGGTGATGAGGAAGTCGCCAGAGAATTTCTTTTTTGTGGCTTCCGGATTGTTCCAGTATTGGAGGAACATGACAGGGTTTGGTGCACGAACGCCGATGTTGCCAAGCTGACCAGCTTCGAGAACGGTGCCTTTGTCATCCACGATCTGCACATCAAAGCCCGGAACAGCTTTGCCGGTGACGCCGGGGCGGGTTTCCATCAGTTCTGCGCAGGTGGAGACAACGAGGTTGCACTCGGTCTGGCCGTAGAACTCGCTGATTGTCAGGCCAAACGTGTCCTGACCCCATTGGATCAGCTCTGCGCCAAGGGCTTCGCCGCCACTGCCGAGGGAGCGGAGGGAATAGTTCCAGCGGTCCTTCGGGTTCTCTACCTGCCGCATCATTTTCAGCGCGGTTGGCGGGATGAAGGCGTTGCGGACTTTCAGGTCTTGCATCAGCTGGAAGGCTGCTTCGCCGCTGAACTTCTTGAAACGGCAAGCAACGACAGGAATGCCGTGATGCAGACTTGGAAGAAGAACGTCAATCAGACCGCCGATCCATGCCCAGTCTGCAGGTGTCCAGAAGCGGTCACCTTCTTTCGGGAACATGTTGTACGGCATCTCCACGCCAGGCAGGTGACCGAGCAGCGTGCGGTGCGCGTGGAGCGCACCTTTGGGCTGGCCGGTGGTGCCGGAGGTGTAGATGATGATGGCGGGGTCTTCGGCTTTGGTCTTCACTGGTGTGAAGTATTCGCTCTGCCCTGCCATTTCAGCATGGAGTGAGCGGGTGCTGAAGTCTGTGCCTTCGATGTTCAGGATCAGTTCAAGCTCTGGCAGGTTGTCGCGGATCTTTGCCAGCTTCTCAGCGCCTGCATTGTTGGTGATGAGGGCTTTCGCACCAGAGTTCTCTAGCCGATATTCCAGTGCTTCTTCGCCAAACAGCGAGAAGAGCGGAATGGAGATGCCACCGAGCTTGTGAATTGCAATATGGGAGAAGGCTGTTTCAGGGGCCTGTGGCAGTAGGATGCCGACGCGGTCACCTTGGCTGATGCCTTGAGATAGGAGCAGATTGGCCAGCTGGTTACTCAGCTTTTTCAAGTCACCAAACGTGTAGGTGGTTGTCGGCCCGTCTTCTTCAGCGAAGATGAGTGCTTCGCGGGCGGCGTCTTTGTCCGCCCACTTGTCACAGATATCTACACCAATGTTGAAGAACTCCGGGATGTCCCACTGAAACTTTTCTCGGAGCTCCTCGTAAGATTTCGCAGATGGCAACAACGGTTATTCCTCCTCCTCAAGCGTGAGGAGTATAACGCCTTCTTCCACCTGGTCACCCGCAGATGCCATCACTTCAGCCACAACGCCGTCACGCGGTGCTTTGAGAGAGTGTTCCATCTTCATGGCTTCGGTCACGATCAACGTATCGCCTTCAGAAACCTCGTCACCCGGCTTACAGTTCACAGCACGCACAAGGCCCGGCATTGGCGATGTGATCGCGTTGCCTGAGGCTGCACTGTCATCCTGCTCTGCCAGATGATCCGGCAGATCGAAACGCCATGTGACACCGTCGGAGAAGAGGGTGAGACTGGTGTCTTCTGCGAAGAAATCAGCAGAGGTGATTTGACCGGCAAAATCCACACGCATGTGGTTGTTGTCTACGGAGAGGATCTGCAAATTGAAGGTTTCATCATCAATGGCAATGGTCAGGCTACCATCATGATGGCGGTTTGCCACAACTTCGGTGACTTCATCGCGCCATGACAGATGCGCAATCTGCTGGGCTGCTGTCCAATGACGCCAACCTGAGAGGCTCACCCACGGATCGTTATGGACCAATGCAGTTTCAGTTGCAAAGCCGAGCTCGATGAGAGCAGCCATTGCGAAAGCGTGCTTGGTTGGAGCTGTCGGTTTAGTGAGAGCTTCCAGTTCACGGTCGATAAGGCCCGTGTCCATCTCACCCTTTGCAAAGCCGTCGTGGTTACACAGGCGATGCAGGAAAGTGATGTTGGTGGTGCAACCAACTGCCTGACTCTTTTCCAAGGCCAGAGACATTTTCGCCAGAGCAGCTTCACGGGTTTCGCCATGGCAGATCACCTTTGCGATCATTGGATCGTAGTATGGGGTGATTGTATCGCCTTTGCGTACGCCGCTGTCGATGCGGGCGAACAATTCCGGCAGTTTCAGCTCGTTCAGAGTTCCGGTTGCTGGCAGGAAGCCTGCCTCAGCATCTTCAGCGTAGATACGCGCTTCGAATGCATGGCCGAAGATGGTGAGCTCGTCCTGCATCAGAGGCAATTCACCGCCCGCAGCGACGGAGAGCTGCCAGTTGACCAAATCTTGCCCGGTGATGGCTTCTGTGACTGGATGTTCTACCTGAAGGCGCGTGTTCATTTCCATGAACCAGAAGCGGTCAGAGCGGAGGCCTTCTGAGCCATCAACAATGAACTCAACCGTACCAGCGCCTTCATACCCCACAGCTTGAGCTGCTTTGACGGCAGCATCGCCCATGGCGTTGCGCATCTCTTCGGTCATACCGGGGGCAGGGGCTTCCTCGATCACCTTTTGGTGGCGACGCTGCAGGGAGCAGTCGCGCTCAAACAAGTGAACCGCGTTGCCATGACCATCACAGAAGACCTGAACCTCGATGTGGCGCGGTGACAGGATGTACTTCTCGATGAGGACGCGTGGGTCGCCGAAGCTTGACTGACCTTCGCGCTGAGCGCCTTCCAGAGCTTCAAAGAAGTCTGCCGGATCATCAACACGGCGCATGCCTTTGCCGCCGCCGCCTGCGCGGGCTTTGATGAGGACCGGATAGCCGATCTTGTCGGATTCACTTTTCAGGAACTCAGCGTCCTGGTTGCTGCCATGATAGCCCGGCACGACTGGAACGCCGGATTCTTCCATGAGTTTTTTGGCAGCATCTTTCAGCCCCATGGCGCGAATTGCATCCGCAGGTGGACCAATGAAGACAAGGCCAGCTGCTTCCACAGCTTCCACGAACTCCGGGTTTTCCGATAGGAAACCGTAGCCCGGATGGATGGCGTCTGCGCCGCTGGTTTTGGCAGCGTTGAGTAGCTCTGGAATGTTGAGGTAGCTCTCTGCCACTGGCGCAGGGCCAAGGCGGTAAGCCTCATCAGCCATCTGCACGTGGCGGGCATCGCGGTCTGCATCTGAGTAGACGGCAACCACCTTGATGCCGAGGACTTTGGCGGATTTTGCTACACGGCAAGCAATCTCACCACGGTTCGCAATAAGGATTTTCTTGAACATACCGAGCCCCTTACATGCGGAAGACGCCGAATGGCGTGTCTTCGATTGGTGCGTTGAGGCTTGCTGCGATGGACAGTGCCAATACGTCACGGGTTTTGCGCGGGTCGACAATGCCGTCATCCCAGAGGCGTGCGGAGGCGTAGAGCGGGTGTCCTTGCTCTTCAAACTGATCAATGATCGGCTGTTTGAAGGTTGCTTCTTCTTCCGCTGACCAAGTGCCGCCTTTGCGCTCAATGCCGTCACGGCGTACGGTTGCCAGTACGCCTGCAGCCTGAGGACCACCCATGACGGAGATGCGGGAGCTTGGCCATGTCCAGAGCATGCGCGGTGAGTAAGCACGGCCACACATGCCGTAGTTGCCAGCGCCGAAGGAACCGCCAATGAGCATGGTGATTTTTGGAACTTTTGCGCAGGCTACGGCTGTTACCAGTTTAGCGCCGTCTTTTGCGATGCCGCCTGCCTCATACTTTTGCCCGACCATGAAGCCGGTGATGTTTTGCAGGAAGACCAGCGGGATTTTGCGCTGACAGCACAGCTCAACGAAGTGAGCACCTTTCAGTGCAGCTTCCGAGAACAATATGCCGTTGTTGGCGATGATGCCGACAGGCATGCCGTGGATGTGGGCAAAGCCGGTGACAAGGGTGGTGCCATAGCGGGCTTTGAATTCGTCAAAGCGAGAGCCGTCTACCACGCGGGCGATGACTTCGCGCACATCATATGGTGTTTTCAGGTCCGCAGGGACAACGCCGAGGATTTCTTCAGGATCGTAAAGCGGATCTTCTGGAGTTTGCAGCAGAAGTTGGTCTGGCTTGCGGCGGTTGAGATTGGACACGGCCTGACGGGCCAGTGCCAACGCATGAGCATCGTCACGGGCCAAGTGGTCTGCCACACCAGAGAGGCGGGTGTGAACATCCCCACCGCCCAGGTCTTCAGCAGAAACCACTTCGCCCGTGGCGGCTTTCACCAGTGGAGGACCGGCGAGGAAAATGGTGCCTTGCTCTTTCACGATGATGGTCTCATCACACATGGCTGGCACATATGCGCCACCCGCGGTACAGGAGCCCATGACCACCGCGATTTGCGGAATGCCCTTTGCGGACATGTTGGCTTGATTGTAGAAGATGCGGCCAAAGTGTTCTTTGTCCGGGAACACCTCATCCTGCTGAGGCAGGTTAGCGCCGCCAGAATCCACCAAGTAAATGCATGTGAGATTGTTCTCCATGGCAATTTCTTGGGCGCGGAGGTGCTTCTTGACCGTCAGCGGATAATAGGTGCCGCCCTTTACCGTGGCATCGTTGGCCACGATCATGCACTCAATGCCGTTGACCCGGCCAATGCCGGTGACAATGCCAGCTGAAGGCGAGGCGCCCTCATACATGTTGTGGGCGGCAAACTGGCCAACTTCCAGAAATGGAGAACCCGGGTCGATCAGGCGGGCAACGCGCTCACGCGGGAGGATCTTGCCACGGGACACGTGCCGTTCGCGAGGGCCTTCGCCCCCGCCCAAAAGGGCTTGCTGGCTTGCGGCGCGGACCTCATCCATTGCGGCGAGGTGCAGGGTGCGGTTGTTCTTAAAGCTTTCCGAACCCGTTGCAGCCTGAGACTTGATGACAGCCATTACTTGGTTTCCTGGAAGAGCTCACGACCAATCAGCATGCGGCGGATTTCTGAGGTGCCTGCGCCGATTTCATAGAGTTTCGCGTCACGCAGCAGGCGGCCGGTTGGGTACTCGTTGATGTAACCATTACCGCCGAGGGACTGGATTGCTTCCAGTGCCAGTTTGGTTGCGTTTTCTGCGGAATAGAGGATACAGCCAGCGGAATCCTTACGGGTGGTTTCACCGCGGTCACACGCATTTGCGACGGCGTACACGTAGGAACGGGAGGCGTTCATCAGGGTGTACATGTCAGCGAGTTTGCCCTGCATCAGCTGGAACTCGCCGATGGCTTTGCCGAACTGTTTGCGCTCGTGGATGTAAGGAACCACAATGTCCATAGCTGCTGCCATGATGCCCAGTGGACCACCGGAGAGAACAACGCGCTCATAATCCAGACCGGACATCAGAACGTTTACACCGCGGCCTTCTTCACCGAGGACGTTCTCATATGGGACTTCGCAGTCTTCAAAGACCAGCTCACACGTGTTGGAGCCGCGCATGCCGAGTTTGTCCAGCTTTTGCGCTGTAGAGAAGCCCTTCATGCCTTTTTCGATGATGAAAGCTGTCATGCCTTTGGGGCCAGCATCTGGATCAGTCTTTGCGTAGACCACCAGAGTGGAGGCGTCAGGGCCGTTTGTGATCCACATTTTGTTGCCGTTGAGCACGTAGCGGTCATTACGCTTTTCAGCGCGCAGCTTCATGGAAACAACGTCAGAGCCTGCGCCCGGCTCGGACATGGCCAGAGAGCCGACATGCTCACCGGAGCAGAGTTTTGGCAGATACTTTGCCTTTTGCTCAGGTGTGCCATGACGGTTGATCTGGTTCACGCACAGGTTGGAGTGCGCGCCGTAGGACAGGCCAACAGATGCGGAGGCGCGTGAGATTTCCTCGACCACAACAACGTGGGCGAGGTAGCCCATGCCGGTTCCGCCGTATTCCGGGTCAGCTGTCATGCCAAGCACGCCAAGGTCACCCATCTCTTTCCAGAGATCATTGGGGAACTCGTTGGTCTCGTCGATCTCAGCGGCGCGCGGTGCGAGCTTGTCTTGTGCCCACCGGCGAATGGTTTCGCGCAGAGCGTCAATATCTTCACCAAGACCAAAATTCATTACAGCGTCAAACACGGCGCTTCCTCCTGCTACCGAAGCTCTGCGATCCACGCTCTTTAACGAGCTTCCCAGTGGATCGTAAATTAATTAAACGAACGTTCGTTTGATTAATAGCAGGGGCTCAGCTACTATGCAATAACCCTTAGGGCGCATTTCCTGTTGCGTATTCTTTCCCGAAAACTGCTAGGCATCGCTCGGGCACGCGCTGAAACACTGCGTCTCTTATGTAGAATGAAAAAGGCTCAGATCGTGGCACGAACCAAAGGCTCCGTTGGCGCAGATACAAAAACTGCAATTTATGCAGCAGCAAAAAAGCTGATTGAAGCCAAGGGCTTTGAGGCGATGACGCTTCGCCAGCTTGCAGCTGAGGTGGGCGTGCAGCCGGGGTCAGTCTATCGCTATGTAGAGAGTAAGGACGAACTGCTTCAGGCGCTGATGAACCTGCACATGATCAGCTTGATTGAAAACTGGGAGAAGCTGGAGGGCAAGGGTAACGACCCGGTTTCCCGTCTCAAGGCGTTTGTTGCGTTTCACATTCGCTACCACATTGAGCGCCGTGCGGACGTTGTGATTGCGAATCTGGAGCTGCGTTCTCTTGGTGAAGAGTATCGTGCTGATGTGGTGACCAAACGCAGCCAGTACGAGGCCAATTTGCGGAACATTTTGTCCGATGGGGTTAAAGCAGAAGTGTTCCCTAATGTGGATCTGGAAGTTACTGCCTATGCCATCATTGCCATGCTGACCGGTGTTTGCTTCTGGTATCGTCCCGACGGACGTCTTAGTATCGATGAGATTATCGAGGTGCACCAGAAACTGGTGCTACAGGGCGTTGTGGGCTAGGGGCTATTCCTGTGATTGATCTGATTAAGCTTTTTGCAGCTCTTGGGGTGGGGTTTTTGCTGGGCAGCATCAGCACGGCAGTGCTGGTTGGGAAGATGTACGGCAAGGATATCCGCGAGCATGGGAGTAAATCTGCCGGGCTCACCAATACACTGCGCGTGCTTGGCAAACCTGCTGCGCTGTTTGTGCTTTTCGGAGATATCCTTAAAGGCATCGTTGCTTGTCTGGTGGGTCTGTATCTGGGTGTATACGCTGGTTCAGGTGTTACGGTGGACAGTGTGAGCATGTTGCTTGCCGGGGCTGGGGCGATAGTTGGCCACAACTGGCCGGTCTTTTTGGGCTTCAGAGGCGGCAAAGGTGTGCTGACGGCTGCTGCTGTGCTGTTTATGCTGGATCCGATTATCGCGCTAAGCTGCCTTGGGTCTTTTGTGCTCATTGTTGCTGCGACCCGCTATGTTTCTCTGGGTTCCATCTGCGCCACGCTGCTGTTCGTAGTGCTTTCCTTCATCCCGATGTTTGGTCACACAATCTACTTTCAGATCTTCGCACTGGCGATGGCATCCATGGTGGTTGCCAAGCACCGCGCGAATATCGGCAGACTGCTCTCCGGTACTGAGAATAAGCTGAGGTTCTAGCCTTAGCTGTGCTCACCGCAGCGGAACCATGCGGTTCTTGATCGGGGAAGCTTTGACGATGGACGTGTTGGTCATTGCTTTTTCGTGGAGTGGGTCGAGGAGGTCGTCGAGTTCTCTGACGTCTTTTAGGTAGATGCGGGTGACGAAGCAGTCTTCTCCGGTGACTTTATCGCAGGAGGTGAAGCGGGGCTCGTTTAGGATGAGCTGTTCCACCACATGCAGATTACCAGGGCTTGGTTTGACGCGCACGATTGCTTCCAGAGTGTAGCCGAGTGCCTTAGGATTTATCTCGACTGTAAAGCCTGTGATGATGCTGTCCTGCTCCAGCTTGCGAACACGCTCTGTGGTGCTGGGGGCGGAGAGGCCGATGCGGCTCGCCAGCTCGCTGATGGATATGCGGGCGTCGCGCTCCAGAATCTCTAGGATTTTGCAGGCGGTTTCGTCCAGTTGTTTTATCTCTTTAGGCACTTCTGTTCGCTCGCTTTAAAATGTGAGGGTATTTCGTGTAATTTGCCTTTCTTTTTCTATATAGCATGAGGCCATTGCTGGCTATTTTTTCAGTCATGACGATTGTAGGTTCTCATGCAGACAGATCTATTGGCGCTTCAACATATCTCGGCATTTTCTCATGGTGACGAAGGTGGTAACCCAGCAGGTGTGCTGGTGGGTGAGACGATGCTTCCTGATGCGCAAATGCAGTCTATTGCGGCTGATCTTGGGTATTCCGAGACCGTGTTTGCGGTGCCTCTTGCAGGTGAAGATGGGTATCGGGTGCGGTATTTTTCGCCAGAAAATGAAGTGCCGTTTTGTGGGCATGCGACCATTGCGCTGGGCGCGGTTCTGGCTCAGCAGCATGGCCGGAAAACATATCGCCTTGAGCTAAATGAAGCTGTGATCTCAGTGGAAAGCTGGCAGGAGAACGGGCAGCTGCAAGCCGCTCTGCAATCTCCGCAGACCAAGAGTGTGGGTTTGGAAGACGAGGTGAAAGCTGAGCTGCTTGAACTACTTGGCTTGAATGAAGGGGATCTGAACCTTCGTATCCCACCAGCTCGCATTCATGGTGGTGCAGATCACTTGGTGCTTGCTTTGAGTGACAGAGCCAAGTTGGCTGGAATGGCTTACGATCTGGAAGCTATGAAGCAGTTTATGCTTGGACAGGAGCTTGTGACGATCATGCTGGTTTATGTGCGTGGACTGCAAGAGTTTGATGTGCGCAATGCGTTTGCCTCAGCTGGGGTGTTTGAAGACCCTGCCACGGGTGCAGCTGCTGCGGCGTTTTCCGGTTATCTGCGGGATATTGGCTGGGCGCATGGCGGTGAAATCCACATCGTGCAGGGCGAGGATATGGGATCGAAGTCCTTTATTACCGCTCATATTCCATCTGAAGCAGGTGCTTCTGTGCGCATTTCAGGTACTGCACGGCGAATGGGTTGATGCTTTTATTGATTGATTTGGAGTTTCTCAGCCCGAGGCAGATCTGTCTCGGGTTTCTTACTGAAAAAAGTTAGATGAGCGTGAAGCTGATCTTTGCGTTTAGTGTGTTGGAAACCGTACATATCTCTTTGGCGGCTTTGATCAGGATCTCTGCTTTCTCGCGGTTTTCAAACTCAGGGAGAGCGAATTCCAGATGGAAGCTGCCAAAGCGGTGAGGCAGCGTGGATGCTTTTTCAGTCTTTACGGTGATGTAGACATTTCCGAGTGAGACCTTCTGTTGCCTGGCTACCATCTCCAAAGAGATAGCCATACAGGACCCAAGGGCAGACATGATCAGGTCTGAGGGGGCCGAGAACTCATCGGAGTCTCCGTAGCCTGCCGAGTATTGATGACCGAACTCATTGGTCACCCAGAACTGTCCATACTAATACGAAGCGACCGTCAATGGGCCATAGGACTTGGGTTTCATTTTTATCTGCATACTAATGTCTCAAGAGTTCTAGGAGTTTGCAGTTGGTCTGGCATGTATACGAGTAACTCGCGGCTTACGTAAATATGCGGCATGGGTGAAAAATACAGCAGCGTTCACTCGTTGGTTATTGGGCTTGCTCTACAGGAATATGTTGTAAACACAATGTGGGCGGGTGTGAGGCACATTCTGCTACAGTATGGATGTGTTCAATTAGCAGAATTGATTGGCGAGTTTGGCAGGTAGAATGATGGCAACAAATGAGACTGAAAACCTGCTTGCACTGCTGATTGAAGATGACCTGGATTTGGCTGGAACGATTGCCGATGTGTTGAAAATCCACGGTATCAGCTGTGATCACGCTTACAATGGTGAGGCGGGGCTTGAATTTGCGCGGCAGGGATATTTTGACGTTATCATTCTGGATCTGACGTTGCCTAAGATGGATGGTCTTACAGTTTGTGAAACGCTGCGCCGGGAAGGCATTGACCGCCCTGTTTTGATGCTGACTGCTCGCGATGAACTTTCAGACAAATTGGCTGGATTTGAAGCCGGAACGGACGACTATCTGGTCAAACCCTTTGCGTTTGAGGAATTGGTTGTGAGGCTGCGGGCGCTTTCCGGGCGGCGGAGTGCGAAGGCGAAGATATTTGAGGTTGCTGACTTACAGGTGGATTTTGCGCGGAATATTGCAAAGCGCGGAGATCGTGTTTTGCGTCTCTCGCCAACGGCCTGGAAGATCCTGGGAATTCTAAGCAAGCATAGCCCAGCATCAGTGAGCCGGGAGCAGTTAGAGCGTGGGTTGTGGGGTGATGAACCACCGGAGAGTAACAGCCTGAATGTGCATTTGTACAAACTTCGTCAGCAAATCCAACGCCCTGCCGAATCTGAAATTATTTGCCGAGATGCTAACGGGGGATACAGCCTGAGGGAGAAAGTGGATGGTGAGTAAGAAAGCTGCCAGAGTGCGCGGACGCAGCATATTTCGTGAACTTGGTATCGCTTTCTTTCTGGGCGTTATTCTGCTGTTGCTGGTCTACACGTTTTTGCTGCCGATTTTCTTTGTGGCTGGCTCGGATGAGAGCATCATCTACCTACTTGAGGATTTGGGGCAAAGTTACGAAGAGGCCGTAAAAACAAATCCTGATGCTCCGCTGCCAGAAACCTACCTTATTCTGAGTGCCTTTTCGCTTGAAGCGCTGCCTGCTGAAATGTCTCGTCGTTTTAAAGAGGAGCCATTGGAGCCGCTGGAGCTGTATTACGATGATGAAGATCGAGGCTGTGATGCTGAGGGAAATTGTAAGGAGACCTATTATCTCTATCTGTACATCTATCCGCTGGAAGATGGCCGTAACCTTTACATTACGCTTGAGAGTACAGAAGAGTATCTAGAGGGCTCCGAAGAGGATCAGGTGGTCCTTCTTGCCTTTGCAATTGTAGGGATCGTCAATCTACTCGCCACCTTTGTGAGTGCGCGCATTTTATCTAAGCGGTTGATCCGACCGATCCAGAATCTGGAAAATTGGGCGCAGTCATTGAATGCTGAGAATGTGGGTGAGACACCGCCCAACTTCAGGTTCCGCGAACTGAATAATCTTGCTGTGAAACTCACGCGTACCGTTTCCCGTATCTCTGAATTTGTTGAACGCGAACAGACGTTCTTGCGTTATGCGAGCCATGAGCTGCGGACGCCGATTACGGTGATTGCCGGCAATATTGCGCTTCTGAAGAGCCAGGAAAGTGGTTCTGAGGATACTGTGCCCGTGGAGCGTATTCAGCGGGCTAATTTGAACATGCGCATCATTGTAGAGACTTTGCTTTGGCTGGGCAGGGAAAGCTCTGCACCGCCGCGAGTTGAGAAGCTCGTGCCAGCAAAGCTAATTGTAGGGTGCATTGAGGAACTGTCTTATCTGAAGGGCAATAAACCGCTCACGGAAGTGCTGGATTTGAGTGAGGATGAGGCGGAGCTGCCTAAAGCACCTTTGCTGATCCTGTTTGGCAATCTGATCCGTAACGCGTTTCAACATGCCCAAAAGGGTGAGATCAAAATTAGTTATCAAAATGAGATCTTTGAGATTGAAAACCCCGTTTCAGCTGGCACCAAAGCGGATGCCACCTCTGTTTATGAGGAAAGCTTCGGCTTCGGTCTTTCACTTTGCGAACGTATAGCACGGCGGATGGGTTGGGATTTTACTCTTGAAGAACAGCAGGATGCCATCATCACGCGTCTGGTTTTGAGACCCACTGATACTGGTAGAGAGTAGTTTCAATTATTTGTATTTGTCATGAATAACTAAGATTCTTCATGACATTCCAAGGGTATTTCTGGTTTGAACCTTCCATTTATGGCGGTTCAAAGAAAATATTCTTCAATTTTATTGATATCTGAAAATTTTACTATTTAATTTACGTAGAGACAGAAGGGGTGTTTGTCCGATTCGGGTGGGGTGATGCAAAGCGTACACGATGAAATGGTCCAGCGGCTTTATGCTAATATTGCTCTTGGTAAGGATATTGGGCAGGCGTTTGAGCCTATGGCATCGTCCTTTAGTGAAACCATGCTCTGTTACAAGATCGTCTCACTCAATTCACTTGAATATCAGCATATGGCTTTCCTCAATACAAAAGAGGATATGGAAGCAAAAATGCTTGCTGCGGGCCAGAGCAATCCATTGCCCCGGTTCGCTAAATTTGCTCCATTAAATGCCTTAATTCATACCGAGGATTTCATCAGCCAAGATGAAATCCGGGATACTGATTTTTTTGATCTGGTCTTCAGCGATTATGGAGTGTTTGATCGCTTACGTGGTTTTATGATCCACCGTCAGGGGATGGATGCGGCCATGGTTTCTGTAGCGGTGCAATCTGATTTTGATGGTCCTGATGCAATGCAGCTTGATAAAACTCTTGAAACAGTCAGGCCTCATTTTCAAAATGCGTTTTCGGTTGCATTGCATCTTGAACAAAGACGCGGTTTGACAGATGCCTATTCCTTCTGGCTGGATCGTATTCCAAGTGCAGCGTTTATTCTGGATCAAGGGCATCACGTTGCTTTTGCCAACAAGCAGGCGGAGGTATTTTTCAGTTCCAGTCAGAGTTTCTTTATTGATCGTCGTGGAGAGGTTTCTTCACGGCATAATGAGCATCGAAAGTTGTTTGAGGATGCGATTTTACGGTGCCGGACTTCTGGTAAGCCTCTAGGACCGTTGGTCCTGAATGGTGAGGCGGCGCCCAATCCGTTCTTTGTTGTGATGCCTATCAATGTGCTTTCAGAGACGCCTGCTTATCTGGCGCCCTTTGTACGCGGGCCACAGCCACTCCTTTGCATGATAATGGATCCGGGTGATCAACCCTTGGCGGAGTTGGACAACCTTCAACGTTATTTTGGGGTTTCCAAACGTGAGGCTGAGTTGCTCCAGTATCTGGTTCGTGGGGCATCTGTGGGTGAGACCTCTCACGCTCTGGAGATCAGCTACAACACTGCACGCAATCATATGGCGCGAATTGCCGACAAGGTTTCTGTAAATTCTCAAAGTGAGTTGGTTCGACTTGTAAGCGACCTGGCTGCAAGGGTGCCGCGACAGAACGTGAGATGACTGTTTCTGAGGATTTGATTGGTGTTCAGATGTAGTACTTCCTGAACAGTGTCTTGTTGCTGGCTTGTCTAAGCGGAAGACAGCTGACAAAGTAGAGATCAGTTACAATTCTGCGCGCAATCATATGGCACGAATAGCGGAAAAGGCTGGCTTTGGGTTTCAAAGTGGGGCTTGTGCGCGTTGCCGGTGATTTTGCCGCGTGAGTTCCATCCTCATTGTTTTAGCAAGAAAGGTTTTTGCATTGCATAAACGTATTTATGTCTTTGGGGCTTCTTGCGCCGGTTCGACCACGCTTGGCCATAGGCTTGCTCAGGCTCTTTCGGTTCCTCATGTGGATTCTGATGATTACTTTTGGGAGCAAACAGAGCCACCCTTTTCAGTAAAACGGCCTGAAGAAGAGCGAGTTGCGCTCATGAAACCGGCGATGGGTGAAGGTGGTTGGGTTTTGAGTGGAGCTTGTGAAGGGTGGGCGAAGGGGTTGGTCTCTCAAAGCTCGCTTATTGTTTTCATCAGTGTGCCGCAGGACGAGCGACTGCAGCGATTGAAAAAACGAGAAATGGAACGTTTTGGCGGTCGCATTCTTGAAGGTGGCGACATGTTTGAGACGCACGAGGCTTTTTTTTAGTGGGCATCGCAGTATGAGCAACCGGATTTTTCTGGCAGGAGCCGGTATAGGCATGAAGTCTGGCTGAAAGAGTGCAAAATGCCTGTATTGCGTCTTGATGGAAGATTAGAGCGTGATGACCTAGTTTAAAAGTACTGAAAATATCTGAATGAGCATTGCATAATCAATGGTTTATGGGTTATCGCAGGTAAAAATATATTTTGTATTATAAAATATTATTGCTATTATTTGCGTTGATGTAGATTTACGTAAGGGATAGGTGCGAAATTAAAGAGTAGATCTACTTGTGTGTTCAATATGAATTTTACATGTGTTTGATTGTGTTTGTCGATTCTTCAGTTTGTATAATTTTGATTTAAACTTTTGGAGAATTGCAATGAAATGCATTTGGGTCTTCCTGTTTATGGTGTTCTCATTCAGTGCAAATGCTGAGTTGATCAGATCTCAGGTTGCAACAAACCGCACTACAAAACTTAGCGTTTATAGCTATTACATTCCTGAAACGTGCAGCTCTGCGGCCTTACCAAAAGTCTCTTTCGTTAAGAAGCCGGAGCATGGTGTTGTTCGTTTTGTGCAGTCCCGATCTGCACTGCCAAAGACAGCTGGCAAATGTGCGGGTAAACAAACGAACGATCTGATTATGTACTATTCGCCGGATAAAGACTTTCGGGGCACAGATAAGGTCGTGACCAAATTTCGGATGTATTCCGCAGGGCGTGTCATATCTGGTGGGAACACATATGAGATCGAAATTAAGTAGCTGTCAGTTTCACTGGTGCATGAGCAACCGTTCGGTTCATCGTTAACCGAGCAGTTTTTTTATGGGTTCAAGCTGTCGTTATAACGGCGTACGGGGATTGAGCCTCCCCCTTTGAAGTGGTCCGCCCTTATAGTTAGGAAAGCGGAGGACCAATGATGGCGATTAAGAGACCTAGCCAGAAGAGATTGTCGTGAAGTTACGGCAGGTTGAAGTTCTGATAGGGCAAGGTATGGCCCGGATTGATGCGATCAGACAGATCTGTGTGACAGAACAAACCTATTATCGCTGGAAGAAGAAGTACGGCGGGATGGGCACAGAACAGCTGAAGGAACTGAAGCGGTTACAGAAAGAGAACGAGCACCTGCAGCGTGCGGTTTCAGACCTTACGTTGGACAAGCTGATCTTGAAGGAAGCGGCATCGGGAAACTTCTAAGCCCCTCACGCAGGTGGGCCTGTATCGATCATGTGCATAGTCGGTTCAAGGTTTCTGAGCGGTGTGTTTGCCGCGTTCTGGGGCAACATTGATCAACACAGCGGCGTTTGCCACGTGGGCGTACTGACGAAGAACGC
>NZ_LMCF01000223.1 GCF_001623075.1 Pseudovibrio sp. Ad37 | reverse complement strand
ACAACCCGTTCACGTAATTCTATCGGATATGGCTTGCCCATGTGCCCTCCAAAAACAAGGATGGCAACATTGAATCACAAAAAGTTAAAATGAGAAACCTGAATCAGATCTGGCGCAGCACGCTCTAGATAACCGCTCAAGGTGCGAGGGAATCTGGGTACGCTGAAGCGCTGGATCTCTGACTGGTGTCCACGCCGTGCGAAGTTCCATTGATCTGCGACGTGTCTTTGGTCCAAGCACTTGGAGACAACCAGATCTGTCGCCTCTCTTCCCTCGTCTTTTCGCCAGGAAAGCCAGTGTTGGAGCCGAAGGAGCTGGTTGCGTAGGTAATGTCTAATGGGGCTTTTGCTCCTCGGCAATTGCATGGGTGATCATGTTCTTTGAAAGATCAGCACCAGACATGCGAGCACCCGCTCTTGTCAGCTTGCGGGTGTTGTTGTCTTCCCCGCAACCGAGATTAGTAATGCGCTCGCCGCTGACATTGCCCAGAAAGGCCTCAAAGGAACAAGAAATTATGAGGTATGACTTTTTGAGCCCATTGCAGTCCTTCGTAAAGGCGTAGGCATTTGCGGGCGCAGCATGGTGTTGATGGCATATTTGCCGGTATTCTTCTCAGAGCAGGGCCTCGCCGGTTTTATGTTCTTGCTATTTCTGATTGCGTGCGTCCCGCGAGTTAGCACAGAGTGCAAAAGAAGGCCCAATAGCAGCAGAGCGATAATCATGGGTATCTGGCATCAGGCGAGGTCCTTTTCCTTACTTAATAGGACCTAAATCCTGATCTGCGTGACCTTAAACCGGATCTAGGTCGAATAAAATCTCGTCAGCGTCTGAATGAAGGTGTCAACATTCAAACCACTTCACCGATAGGCACTCCATGAAAACTACTGTCCTTGCCCTCGCTTCGATCCTCTCTGCTGGCACTGGAATCGCAGCACAAGATGTCGGCCTCAACGAGCTGACTATAGCGGCTCCCCATCATGACCAAGATATGCAGATGGCTGTCATGTTCCCTACCGTGGGTCAGCACCAGACTGTGATTGCTGAAAATGAGATATTCTATGGAACTTCTGTGTTCAAAGACGCCGAGCCAATACAAGGACAATACCCAGTCGTTCTTCTCTCACATGGATGGGGCGGAAATTACGCGCGCATGGCTTGGCTTAGCGCCGGGTTGGTTTCGAGAGGGGCAATCGTTGTAGCGGTCAATCACCCAAATACTACAACCTTCGACTTTGACTACGCCTCCGCACTCGACCATTGGACTCGCGCCGAAGACATGTCCGCCGCGTTGGACTATGTTTTACAAGATCCGATTTTCGCACCCATCATCGACGAAACACGGATCTTTGCCACAGGTTTATCCTACGGGGGATGGACTGCCCTTTCTCTTGCGGGCGTCCAAGGCAGTCGCGATGGGTTTTTCGACTATTGCAAAACTGCTGGTGCAGGGTCACAGTTTTGCAATGAACTGACAGCAGAGGGCGTCGACATTACGGCAATCGATCAAGACAGGTATGAGGCATCCTACAGGGATCCACGTATCAGTGGCGTCGCGGCTATTGATCCTGGTCTAACTTGGGATCTTGCGCCACAGGATGTGCAGGATGTAACGGTTCCGCTTCTTCTTGTAGGGTTGGGCGAAGGAACCCATAGGCTTAATGCGACAGACACGAGCGCCATGGGCAGCAATTTTGAGGCTTTGGTGCCGCAGGCTTCTGTTAAGACTATCGCACCCGCTACGCATTTTACAGCACTTGGACTGTGTAAGCCCGCAGGTGAAGCTCTTCTGATCGAAGAACAAGACGATCCTGTCTGCACTGACCCGGTGGGGACGGATCGAACTCAGGTGCTTAACACCATTATCGACGCCTTGGCGGATCACTTTGAATTAAACTGAGGCACTCCATGGGGCATCTGGGCATGGGGGTACAGATGTCCTTGCTATCTTTCAATGCGGCACACTGATACCTACTGAATTGGCGTAGTATTGCCGACTTGATTCAACGTTGCATGCCCAACGCCAAGCCGAGACAGTCGATATTGGTGCAGACCGCAGCAATTGGCAAATAGGCTCAACGACCCGTGACACATCCAGCAAAAGTGAGCACAGAGGTCCAACCGAAAAGTGTTCATGAAAACGCCCGCAGTAACTTCTAAAAGAATTGCCTCAACCCCAGATGGAAACGCTCGAATTTCCGTTGTTGGCCAGACTCGATCAGCAATAACTTGATATTGATCTGCGTTTGGCCTCAATGGTTGGCAACAAGGGCATTGGTGAACTGCTTTGCTGAAAAGGTTGCGGACATGACACATAGGACTAGGCTTGTCGAACCGTGATGGTCAGCCCTGATCTCTTAGATTTCCGTGGTGTTGGCATGCTGCATTGTGTATAGGAATGCAACTCCTTTGGCAGGTGATATTGCGGCGTGAACGACACTTCAAAAACAATCAATTTTGACCATGTTTCCATTGAACGGAGCGGTTTGACGATCATCAGTGATCTGAGTGTTGCGCTGCCGGATCAGCGGGTTGGGATTATTGGTCGGAACGGGTCTGGCAAGTCTACGCTTGTGCGCAGCCTGAATGGTTTGCTGCCGGTGAGTGCCGGATCTTTGCTGGTTCACGGTGTTTCTGCTGAGGAAGGGGCCAAGAAGCTGGCACGGGTGACTGGGTTTGTGTTCCAGAACCCGGATCATCAGCTGATCTTTCCGACCGCTCTGGAAGAGTTGAGCTTTGGCCTGCGCCAGATTGGGGTGGGCAAAGCGGATGCAAAGGTGCAGAGCCTTGCGTTGTTGAGAGACCATGGCATTGAGCAGTTGGGAGAGCGTCCGGTTCATGAGCTTTCTGAAGGTCAAAAGCAGCTGATCTGTATTTTGGCCGTGCTCATCATGGAACCGAAACTGCTGGTGCTGGATGAGCCGTTTTCCAGTCTGGATTTGCGGACACGAGTGGCACTGCGGCGGAAGCTGGAGAAGCTGGATCAGCAGATCCTCTTTGTCAGCCATGAGCTGGATGCGCTGAGTGACTATGACAAAGTGCTCTGGATTGAAGACGGTAAGCTCAAGCAGTTTGGTGTGCCTGCGGATGTGCTGGCAGACTATCAGGCGCATGAGCTTTCTGGCGTGGACCTTCATTTTGAGGGGGTAGCGCGCGCATGATCTCCCTTTACATGGCGGGTAACAGTTGGGCGCATAAGCTTCCTGCCAGAGTGAAGCTGATCTTTTTGTTTGTGCTGAGCCTGCTGATCATTCCGTTCAATACGCTTTGGTTCTCTGCTGCTCTGCTGGTGTTTGTGGTGGCGCTGTATGCGACGCTTGGCCGGCAGGGGCTGGAGAAGGTGAAGGTGGTTCGCCCGCTGCTCTGGATGATGGGGATCATTTTTCTGGTGCATGTGTTTTTAGGCGATATTGAGCAGGGCATCATTGCTGTGTTGCGTCTATTGGCGATGGTGCTCCTTGCCAATTTTATTAGTATAACAACGCATATGGAGGCCTTGATGGATGCGGTGGAACCGTTGTTCCGGCCTCTGCGTGTGTTTGGTATGTCTCCAAGGCGCATCTCGCTGGCAGTGGCTTTGGTTATCCGGTTCGTTCCGGTGCTGCTGGCGGTTTATGCGTCGCTGCAAGAAGCGTATAAAGCCAGAACAGCCCACGCCAACAGCTGGCGCTTGCTTGCCCCATTTGCGTTACACGCGATTAAAATGACAGATCATGTTGCCGAAGCTTTGACAGCCCGAGGCGGGGCTGACGGCTTTGACCGTGATAAGAAATAGATAGGATGACTATGTCTAGCGATCGTTCTCTTGTTCAGATTGCATTTTATGCGGCGCTGATTGCTGCTCTGGGTTTGGTGCCCAGGATTGAGCTGGGTCTTGCTGGTGGAATTCCAATTACTGCGCAGTCGCTTGGTGTGATGTTGGCTGGCATGATGCTTGGTCCAGTGCGTGGTGGGCTTGCGGTTGCTTTGCTGCTGTTTTTGGTGGCGCTTGGCCTGCCGTTTCTGGCTGGTGGCCGTGGTGGCATTGGCGTGTTTTATGGCGCGACAGCTGGCTATCTGGCAGGCTACTTTGTTGGTGCGATTGTTGTTGGGGCGATCATGAAAGCTATGCGCAACATGAATGTGGTGTTTGGCGCAGTTGTTTCCGGCGTGATTGGCGGCATTGTTGTGGTGCATGCGCTTGGCGTGCCGGTGCTGGCTTACAAAGCTGGTATGACCATGGAGAAGGCCATCATGGTTGGCAGCTTGCCGTTTCTTCCGGGAGACCTGATCAAGGTTGCTCTTGCTGCTGTTGTTGCGCACACAATTGCACGCGGTTTGCCTTCTGCAATGCTGTCACGCAACTGAGCGTGCTCAAGCGAGTTTTGAGAAAGCCGGTTCCTTTGGGGCCGGCTTTTTTTGTGTACACGCTTATCCGAAAACCGGAGCCACTTTTCGGGAGTACGCCTTAATGGATCAGTGCCTCATCCAGATGCTTCAGGGCTTTGATCAACAAGCCCTGGAGGATGAAATCTTCATCCCATGGTAGCACTTCAAGGTTCACTGAATCCAGCAGAGGTGCCAGCAGGCCACTTTCCAGCCCTTTGTTCATGCCGTGCTTGAAGAGGTCGTAGGCTTGCATGGCTTTGCCGGTGAGGACGATGCGGCTTGGGTCCAGCAGGGAAATGGTGCGGGCGAGGCTGACGCCCAGAGCGAAGCCTGCATCTGTGAAGACCTTTTGCGCCTGCGCTTCACCTATGCGGGCTCTTGCACGTAGGTTCTGAATGTACTCCGGCCCATAGAACATGGCGGAGGGAGAGGTTTCCTTGGGCAGCTTCTGGGCTTCACGGTAGAGCGCGTAGTCAGCGATGTAGGCTTCCAGACAGCCCTTCTTGCCACATCTGCATGCCGCTCCTTCTGGCGTAAAGGGTGAGTGGCCGTATTCAGCGGCGGCTCCGGTTTCGCCACGGTAGAGCGCGTTTTTGATGAAGATGCCCATGCCGACGCCGCGGTCGATATAAACCACCACGAAGTTGCCGCTGTATTTCTCAGCGTCTTGCCGGTGCAGGGCCTCGGCGATCATGTTGGTGTCGTTGTACAGCGTGCAGGTGATGCCGAGGGTCTTGGAGAGCTTGGCAGTGAGTTCCACCTGTCGTTCTGCAATGGTGGGTGACCAGATGATGGAGCCGTTGCGTTTGCCAACGATGCCTTGCGTTGCCACGGTGATTTCCATGACGCTGCGGGCGCGAAGCGGCTCTGTTTTCATCAGCGCTTTTATTTCGCGGGCGAGCAGGGCGATGAATGCTTCGCCGCCCATATCTGAGGATTCCACCATGAACTTAGCTTCGGCATGCTGGTGGCCGGTATAGTCCACCAGAGCAAGCGAAACACGGTCTACTGAGAGCTTGACTGTGACCACATGGGCGACATCATCACGCAGACGCAGATAGGTGCGCGGGCGGCCACGGGTGTTGGCATCCGGATTGGGCTGTTCTTCCACCTCTGTGATCAGACCGCGATCTTTCAGATCAGCGGTGATGGAGGTGACGGCGGCTAGAGAAAGACCTGTTAGCCGGCCAAGGTCGACACGGGCCAGAGTGGTATGACGCCGCAACGTGGACAACACCACGAACCGGTTTTGGCGACGAACCTGCTCTCTACTGGCTTTTTCGATCATTCGAGTACTGGCCTGCACTGTGTGTTCAAAACATGTCCGCGTTCATTTGTATTCACGCCTCAGGCCCTGAACATTTGTTTTCTAGCGCATTCTTTTATCTGCGAGATAAGCATAAGTATTTGAGGACCAGTAAATAAAGAGAGTAATCGTATAAATCAGCGTTTTCACCCGAAAGTTGAGGTGACCTAATCGTAAGTCCTAGCTCGTTTGTTGAGGTGCTGTTCCGTCATCTTCATCTGTTTGAGCTGGCAAAGTTTCCGGCATCAGAAACAGGTACATTGTGCCGCCAATGAAGGCCAGAACCGCAAGGGTGATGAAGGCGGGAGAATAGCCGAAAAACTGGACGATTTCTTCAGCCAGCAGGTTGGATGCAGCCGAACCAATGCCAACCACGGCGGCGAGGGCGCCTTGCACCAGATTGAAGCGGCCTGTGCCTCGGGTCAGATCTGCAGCGATGAGCAGGATAATCACACCGAAGATGCCGTTGGCGATGCCATCCAGTGATTGCACGGAGATGAGTGCGACGGGGTCTTCCAGCCACATGAACAGCATGCCACGAATGGGCAGAATGAAGAAGGCGAGCAGGAAGAGTGGCTTGCGGCCCCATATATCGGCTCTGGCAGCGCAGATGATGGACATGATGGTCATCCAGAACTGTGCCACGACGATGCAGGTTGCCGCGAAGGCGACGCCGATGTTGACGTTGGAATTTACCGAGAGCTTCTGCCCGACCAGCGGCAGCATGGCAGCATTGGCGAAATGGAACATGAATACGCAGAGCACCAGTGTGAGCAGGCGTTTGTCTGCCAGGATAGTGCTGACGGTAGACGGTTCATCGCCATCGTTGGGAGTGTGGTGCAAGCCGCCTCGGGCTGCGTTGTGGTTGATGGCCGAGCCGCTGACCATGCCGATGCTGATGGCCATGCCGACGGCCATGAGGGCAACGAGCCAGAACACGCCTTCTGCCGAGATCCACAGTGCGAGACCTGCGCCCAGAATGGCGGCAAACACATTGCCGGAATGGTTAGCGGCCTGATTGGCGCCCATTTGTACAGTGAAGTGGTCTGGTCCTGATATGCCCAGAGTTATGGCAGCGATGCAGGGGCCGACAAAGGCGACGGCAATGCCCATGAAGATCTGCGCAATGTAAATCACCGCCGGATACTGCGAGAACAGCAGGATCGAGATGGTTGCGAAGCCGATGAGCAAGGCACACGAGGCGAGGAGCAGGCGTTTTTTGCGGGTGCTGTCGATGAAGGCGCCAGCTGGTGTTTGCAAGGCGACGGTTGTCAGCGAGCCAATGGCGAGGACCATGCCGATGTTGCCGGGGGACCATTGCAAGCCCGTGAGCAGGTAGATTGCAAGATAAGGTCCAATTCCACCCACGACATCGCCGGCGAAGAAGTTCGTCGAAAGCATTGCCTTGTTGAGTTTCATGGAGACCCTGGACTGTTGCGTGATCTGCGTTGAGAATAGGTGAGAGTTCTCTCCAAGCCCCCAAGGATTTTGGTCTATTGTCGAAGTGGCGGTTAAGCTGCTGTCAAACCACGGTGGCTACGGTGGGGTATGTCGGTTTCTCTTGCTGTTTCCGCCCTCATTTTCCTCGGAATTGCCGTACGCCAGTGGCTTCCGCCCATGGTGCGGATCTGGCACATCATGCTGACGGGCGCGATTGTGCTGTTGGTGCTGGGGGAGATCAGGCCTGTGACTGCGTTTCATGCGGTGGACTGGCAGCTGATCTTCTATCTGTTTGCCGTGTTCAGCATTGCTTCGTCGCTGTATGACACAGGTCTTTCGCAGGAAATCGCGGATATGCTGCTGAAGCGGGCCAATGCTGGCGTCGTGCTGCTGTGGTTCATTGTGGCCTCGGCGATTTGTGCAGCGGTGCTGACCAATGATGCGGCGGCGGTGATTGGGGTGCCTATTGCTATTATCCTGAGCCGTGCCTTCAAGTGGAAACTGGCGGTGGTTTTGGTGACGCTGTGTGCGGCGGTGACGGTTGGTTCCATGGTCTCACCCGTTGGCAACCCGCAGAACATTCTGGTGGTGAATGCCGCTAATTTTCAGAATATGCTGGCGACGTTCATTGTGTGGGCTCTGGTGCCCGGTGTGGTCTGCCTTGTGGCTGTGTTCTTCCGCTTCCACCAGCTGGTGAAGAAGAATGGATCGGATGAGAGTGCGCTGGTCTCTGAAGACGTAGAAACGCAGGCAGAAGCGGTTGAGGTGAGCCCTCGGCAATGGCCAGCGATGGTTTCTGTTGTACTGCTGGTGGGCATCATCACAGGCGATAGTTTGGGGCGGACGTACTTTCACCTTGGTCCGCTGCCGTTTGGCTGGGTTGGGCTGTTGTCCTGCCTGCCGATCTATCTGGCAGGAGATGAGCGCCTGCGGGTGTTCAAGGAGGTGGACTGGGCGACGCTGATCTTCTTTGTGGCTATGTTTATCGTCACTGGCTCACTCTACCAATCCGGCTCCCTGCAATATCTGCTTGGCTCCTTGCAAGGGGAGCTGGCAGACCTGACGATAACCGCTGTGGTGAGCTTTTGGGCCAGCCAGCTGTTTTCCAACGTGCCAGTGGTGGAACTTTACCTGAAGCTGCTGGATGGTGGCAGCACTGGCACCTTCATGATGCTCTCCACCATCTCCACCGTGGCCGGAAACCTCTTCATCATCTCCGCTGCCAGCAACGTCATCGTGGTCCAGCAAGCTGAGAAATTCGGCGCCACCCCCTTCACCTTCTGGCAATTCTGCTGGTGGATGCTCCCGATTACGGTGTTTTGCGTGGTGGTGAGCTATGGATGGATTGTGGGGCTGACGTGGTTGGGTGTGGGGTGAGTTTTGGAGACTTACAGCTTAAGATTGTGATTTAATGTAGTCTCCAATAGTCTGACATCTGTACTTATATTGCTACTAATTAGCCCTAGTTTGTTGAGGGTACATTGCTTTAAACGTAGTTCGCTGACGAAGATGGTTCAGCTTGTTTCCAGCAAATTTGTTAAGCCGGATGACCGCCAGAAAATTTTGAAAGATTGGGTAAAATGGAAACTGGCATGAGAATACTTTACGCTGTTGTTTACAGCGTCGTCGGGTTTACCCTGATTGAGTTAAGTGGTTTCGGTATGCTCTGGCCGATTGTTATTCCGTTCGTTGTTGGTTTCGCATGGTTGACGCAATTCCTACGCGAATAGATTTTTACTCTTTGCAGAAAGCATCGAAAGATGACCCATCCCTTAAAGTTAATTGATTATCGCGTAAACGAGCGTGGTGATGTCTCAGGTGTTTTGTTCGAGAACCCACGGGTTAGCGTTCGGCGGAATCTTTATTGGTCTGCTTGTATTGAGTTATCCCGATTCACTTATTTTGGAGAAGACTGGAAAACGATCTTAAGTTTTGAGTGGCTGGTATTGCCCTCAGAGAAAACATCCTTTGAGATATCTGACCAGAATATCGATGGCGTGGAGTGCTCATGGTACTTCATTTATCAGCACATCGCTGCGAAGTCGGGAACTCTTACGTTGGAACCAGTAGACGAGTATCGCGCTTTTGAGATCTCATTCTCAGTAGTTGTCGACTCCCCCGGATGGGACGATGATCCATGTCAAGATATTGAAATCGCAGGTACAGTGAAACTCCCTTGTTCCGGGATATCACTCATGCGGAACAGTTTTTTCCCTAAACCCAACTCAGAGATTGAGGCTCGAGAGATGATTGCACCTTTCTTTCCTAAGATTGCTGATTTCACCCTTAAACAGCAGGAAGATGAAGACGGCTGGCCAATCCAAGAGAAAACTAAGTTTCATTTTGTTCCGCAATAAGTGTTTTGCTAATTTCTATCTCTGGATTGAGCGTAAGTTGATGTCGTTGAGGTTCGTGTTTGAGGGACTATGCTTCAGTTGGTTAAAATCCTCGTCAGAAGTGTTCTAGCAATAACTATTGTTTCCGGAATTACATTTTACATTCTTGTAAATCATTCCACAGATGCCATGAATCTTACCTGCAAAGGAAAATGGCTGCAGTCTGGCAAAGGTGAAACTCTGTTTGCTGCCTTTGAATTTTATCGCCCTTGGATTTTGTGGGCTGAAGCAGATGGAAATGTTAGAGTAGAAACGGCCCAATTCCCATTATCTTCATACTTTTCTGAAGTAAAAACTATCGGACGAGAACCGCTGCGATTGTTTGAAATTACAGATTCTTATCGAGCAGGGATGATCGGGGGGTATCGTGAAGCTAGCAAAGAAATTGCGATAAACTTCTCAAAAGGTCTTACTTTTACGGGGAACTGTCGAGACGGGATTTGATTATCAATCCTACACAAAAAAGACCGAAAGCGCCCCCGTCGCTTTCGGTCTTTTTTCTAGCAGGTGTACTGCTAGTTATTCGGCTGCGTCGTGTTTTATGACGCCGCGTTGGATTTGGTCTTCTTCTATGCTCTCAAAAAGGGCACGGAAGTTGCCTTCGCCGAAGCCTTCGTCGCCTTTGCGTTGGATGAATTCGAAGAAGATTGGGCCGATGACAGTTTTGGAGAAGATCTGTAGCAGGATCTTTGTCATGCCGCCGCCAATGACGCCTTCGCCATCAATAAGGATGCCGTGTTTGGCCATGCGGTCGAGCGGCTCGGTGTGGCCGTGTACACGCTCGGTACTGCGGTCGTAATAGGTCTGTGGTGGGCCGGGCATGAACTTGAGGCCGTCTTCTGCCAGTTTGTCGGTGGCTTCATAGATGTCGTCGGTGCCCACAGCGATGTGCTGGATGCCTTCGCCTTTGTACTTCTTCAGGTACTCTTCGATCTGGCTGGTGTCGTCCTTGGACTCGTTCAGCGGAATGCGGATTTTGCCACATGGGGATGTGATCGCGCGGCTGACGAGGCCGGTGATGCGGCCATCAATGTCGAAGAAGTGGATCTGCTTGAAGTTGAAGAGCTCGCGGTAGAACGTCCACCACTTGTCCATGTTGCCGCGATAGACGTTGTGGGTCAGGTGGTCGAGGTAATAGAAGCTCTTGCCCGCTGGTTTGGGGTCTGCTTCGCCCAGCCAGTCAAACTCTTCTGAGTACGCAGAGCCTTTGTCGCCGTACTTATCGATGAAGTAAAGCAGGGAGCCGCCGATGCCTTTGATTGCGGGTGCATCAAGGGTTTTGTCGGAGCCGGTGTAGGCTTCTGCCCCGCAGCTCACCGCGTGCTCAAATGCGTGCTGTGCATCAACAACGCGCCATGCCATGGACGGGGCGCATGGGCCGTGCTCGTCAATGAAGCGGGAGGCGAAGCTGTTTGGCTCTGCATTGAGGATGTAGTTCACATCACCCTGACGGTAGAGCGTGATGTTTTTGCTCTTATGCTTTGCAACAGGTGCAAAGCCCATGCGGCGGAAGAGGACGTCCAGCTTTTCCGGCTCTGGGTGGGCAAATTCAACGAACTCGAAGCCGTCGGTGCCAGCAGGGTTTTCTGCTGTAATCTCAGCTGGTCCTGCATCATGCGGAAATGGGCCCATTTGTTCCTCCTCAAACAAGGCGATGAAGGCTGTTTGTCATCGTTTGATACGATGAAAACTGCCTTCCTATTCGTCCTGCGTATCTTTGTCCGAAAACCGGTTCCCACTTTTCGGCGATACACTGCAATTTATAGCCATTCTGAAATATCTGTGGCGCGACAGGTTTGCATTCTTACGTAAAATCACGCAGTATATGCACAAAATGTGCGTCATATATTGATTTGGTGCGAATGATGATTGAGCTTGACCAGTTTGACCTAAAGTTACTTGCAGCGCTGCAGGAAGACGCCAGCCAGACCAATCAGGAATTGGGGGAGGTGATTCACCTTTCTGCCTCGCAGGTCTCGCGTCGGCGGACACGGCTGGAGCAGGAGCGGGTGATCCGTCGCTATAAGGCTGATCTTTCACCGGAGTATCTGGGGCTGGATGTGATGGCGTTTGTTGGAGTGGCGCTGGCTACGCACAACAAGGAGAACGCCAGGTTGTTTCGTGATCTGGTGCGGACCATCCCCAGCGTGCAGGAAGCCTACGCTATGACGGGGGACATGGATTACATGCTCAAGATCCGGGTGAAAGATCTGAAGGCCTTGAGTGAGATGATCAACAATGATCTGCTGCCTCATGAGGCGGTGCAGAACGTGCGCAGCTCCATCGCGATGGATACGCTAAGGGACGACAACCATTTGCCGCTTGGGCAGTAGATTAACTGATGGGTACTCTAATCCGAAAACCGGTGTCCACTTTTCGGGAGTACGCTCTCAAACATTACAATTTTGTCAGGTTGTGTTTTTGCGGGATGGGGCATCTTGAAGTGAAAACTTTGGGTTCCCATCTCCATAGAGATTTGACGGGTAACGTCCAAAAGCAAAGGGATAGGTTTACAGATGTTCGACAGCAAGGCACTTCTTGATCAGTTCTTGGGTTCCAACGGTGGCAATCAGGCCCGTGGTGCCTTGGACAAAGGGCAGTCGTACATCAAAAACAACGCCGGCGGACTTGCTGGCGGTGCCGTTGCTGGTGGATTAGCCGGATACCTTCTTGGCAGCAAGAAAGGCAAGAAACTTGGCAAAAAGGCTGTGAAATACGGCGGCATGGCGCTGGTTGGTGGCCTTGCCTACAAAGCATTCCAGACATGGCAAGACGGTAAGAACAATAGCGGCGGTGGTGCAGCTGCGCCTCATGGTTCTGCGCAGACGCAGACTCAGGCAGCGCCCGCAACCGTTGTACCTGTACCAGAGCCGCTTGCCTTGCCGGACCCGACTGGCACAGCGTTTGACCCGGATGCAGGTGCTGGTGATGCCAAAGAGTTTGCTATGGCGCTGATCGTTGCGATGATCCAGGCGGCCAAGGCAGATGGCACTGTGGACGGCGATGAAATGCAGCGCATTTTTGAAAAGCTGGATGAGCTTGGTCTGGGTGCTGAAGAAAAAGCGTTTGTGCTGGATGAAATGCGCGCGCCGCTGGACATTGACCGCGTGGTGGCGTTTGCGACCTGTCCGGAAACGGCTGCTGAGATCTACACCGCATCGCGCCTTGCAATTGACCCGAACCTACCTGCCGAGCAGGCCTATCTGATGATGCTTGCCGCACGGCTGGAGCTGGATAGTGGTTTGGTTACGGAGTTGGACAAGGCGATTGCGGCGGCTCAAGCGCAGGCATAACTGCGCTGACATTTGAATTGCTCGCAAATCGGGTGGTTACGGTTTGCGGAAGGCCATAGGTTGCTCCCAACTTGAGGAGTGACCTATGGCTTTTTTTATTTCCGGATTGAAATCCGACGAGTTTGATGTGCTGAACGGCCTGAGCGAAGAGCAGCTGGCAGAGCGTAATGTGGTTGTTTATGTGGCTGATGAGAAGCCGGGCTTTCCGTGCCGTGTCACACTGGATGATGCCGAGGTAGGGGAGCGGGTGTTTTTGCTGAACTATGCCTACCAGCCCAATGACACGCCCTACAAAGCGTCCCATGCGATTTTTGTGCGCGAGAATGCAGCGGATGCAATGCCCTTTGAGAATGAAGTTCCGGTGTCTCTGTCCTCCCGGTTGTTGTCACTGCGCGGGTTTGATGCAAACCACATGATGATTGAAGCGGATATCGCGCAAGGGTCTGACATCAAGCCGATGCTGGAGGGCTTCTTTGAGAACCCGGATGTCTCTTATATTCAAATGCATTATGCACGGCGTGGGTGCTTTGCAGCGGTGGCTCATCGTGGGTGATCTAAACATATCTTACTAGTGCAAACCTCCCGCTCAGTTTCTATCCTAGGCAGCATCGAGACTTAGGGCTTGGGAGGGCCGGCATGCGCGCATTGGGAACCTGGGATTACATCGTGGTTGGGGCTGGCTCAGCGGGCTGTGTTGTTGCAAACCGACTTTCTCAGGACCCGGATGTGAAGGTGCTGCTGCTGGAAGCTGGTGGGAACGATAAACATCCGTGGGTGCATATCCCTGTCGGCTATCTGTACTGCATGGGCAATCCGCGTATGGACTGGGGGTTCCAGACCGAGGCCGAACCGGGGTTGAATGGCCGCAAGCTGAACTATCCGCGCGGCAAACTGTTGGGCGGGTGCTCTTCCATCAACGGCATGCTGTATCTGCGCGGACAGGCGCAGGATTATGACAACTGGCGCCAGTTGGGTCTGACTGGCTGGGGCTGGGATGATGTGCTGCCGTACTTCCTGAAGTCAGAGGATCATTATGCCGGATCTTCCAAGGTGCATGGGGAAGGCGGGGAATGGCGCGTTGAAGAGCAACGTTTGTCGTGGCCGATCCTTGACCGTTTCCGTGATGCTTGCGAGGAAGTGGGCATTCCGAAAATTGACGACTTCAACGGTGGTGACAACTTCGGCTCCTCCTATTTTCAGGTGAACCAGCGCAAGGGCGTGCGTTGGAGTACGTCCAAGGGGTTTTTGAAGCCTGCTGAGAACAGAGGAAACCTGAAGGTTCTGACGAATGCACAGGCGACTGCGCTCGTGTTTGGCGGGCGCCGCGCCACTGGTGTTTGCATGATGGTGAACGGGGAAATGACTTCTGCTGCCTGTACAGGAGAGATTATCCTGAGTGCAGGGGCCATTGGGTCACCGCAAATTCTGGAATTGTCCGGTATTGGGTCTGGAGAGCGTTTGACCCAGCATGGCATCGATATGGTGCTGGATCAGCCTCAGGTTGGCGAGAACCTGCAGGACCATCTGCAGATCCGCAGCATCTATAAGGTTCAAAACACTGTTACGCTGAACCAGCGAGCCAACTCGTTGATTGGCAAGGCGAAGATAGCGGCTGAGTATGCGCTGAGCCGGTCTGGTCCAATGTCCATGGCGCCCAGTCAGCTTGGGGTGTTTACGCGCTCTGACAGCTCCTATGAAACGCCGAATATCGAGTATCACATTCAGCCGTTGTCGCTGGATAAGTTTGGCGATCCGTTGCACGAATTTCCGGCGATTACAGCGAGTGTTTGTAATTTACGGCCAGAGTCTCGCGGCAGTGTTCATATCGGGTCCGGCAATGCAATTGCACATCCAAAGATCCAGCCAAACTATCTTTCTGCCGAGAGTGACCGACGTGTGGCAGCTGACAGTTTGCGCCTGACACGGACAATCATGGAAACCAGGGCGATGGCCGAGTTTTTGCCGGAGGAGTATCTACCGGGTGCGCATGTCGTCAGTGATGAAGACCTTGCTATTGCAGCGGGGGACATCGGCACCACCATCTTCCACCCAGTCGGCACCTGCTCCATGGGCACGGTGGTTGATGAGCGTCTGAAGGTGAAAGGCGTTGAGGGCCTGCGCGTTGTTGACGCTTCCATCATGCCTCGCATCGTCTCCGGCAACACCAATTCTCCGACAATTATGATTGCGGAGAAGGCATCGGATATGATCCGCGAGGACCGGAAAAACGCGGTGGTTGCCTGTTAGAGAGCTTACTGGAATGGAGATGTCTGGATTTGTTGAAACTTGACCACATAACCGTCATTGCACCAACCTTGAATGAGGGTGTGTCTCATGTCCGGAGTTGTCTTGATCTGGATGTACCGTTTGGGACGCGCCACACTTATATGGGGACGCACAATCGCAGGCTCCAGCTTGGAGAGAGTGTCTATCTGGAGATCGTTGCGCTTGATCCGAATGGAGTTAAGCCGAACCGGGCGCGATGGTTTGGCCTTGATGATCAGGAAAAAGTGCGAGCGGATTGGGAGGAAGGCCGACGTCTTCGGGGCTGGGTCGCAAGTTCGGAAGATATCGGCGGAATTTCATCCAAATACACTGGGATTTTTGGTGATGAAGTTTCGCTTCCTTTTGTCGATCCTGAATTTGCATTTTCGATCCCCAAGGATGGTTCCCTGCCGCTAGATGGGGCTTTGCCTTCGCTGATTGACCACTGGGGCGTGCCAACTTCCATGTCGGAAATTCCAGATATGGGTGCACGACTGCATGGTCTGACAGTAGAGCATCCTGATCCAACTGAGATCGAAAGGCTCTACAACGAATTCGCCTTAGACCGTCCACCGTTGGTCACTGAAGGGCCCAAAGTGCGTTATCGGGCGCAAATCGAGACGTCTACGGGTGTTAAAGAGCTGAGTTAGCAAACAAAGGAGAAGCTGCCGGTGTTTTGGTCACCATTGGTTTTGTGCAGTGGGACACATCAGCCCCAAGGTGTGAGGACCAGAAAAATGCGGTGGCAGCTTAGACGTGGTCTGACTGGGCTCTGTGGTTACTCACATTCTTTTTCGCGCTCGAAGTAATCGCGCAACAAGCCTACACGTTTGGGGCGGAAGGATTCTTCCAGGAACTCGACTGACTGGATCCGGTCCAGCCGGAACATGCGGAAATCTTCTCGTAAACAACACCAGGAGATCAGAGCCTGCACTTCGCTGAAGAAGTAGATGGTGAGCGGCCAGACTTTGCGTTTTGACAGGCGGTCTTTCAGATCCAGATAATTCAGAGACACCACCTGTTCATTCCAGATTGCTTCGCGAAGACCGGGGAAGTCCGCCTCAGATGTGGGCGTGTTGCGCAAGATGTGGCTGCCGACGGTTGCATGCCGCAATCGCTGGCGCATGCTTTGCGGAAGGCTTGCTTCCAACTTCACCAAAGCATTTTGTGCTGCATACGTGAATTCTATGTTGCCGAGTTTGGCGACGGTATGCAGGCCAAGAGCCAACGCCTCCACCTCGTCGGCTTCAAAATGCATTGGTGGCAATGAGGGGTCTTCTGTCAGCGTATAGCCAAAGCCTGCTTCCCCATCAATGATTGCGCCGGAGGACCGAAGGCTTTGAATGTCTCGGTAGATGCTGCGCTGGGAGACTTCCATTTCCAAAGCCAGCCTTGATGCCGTCACTGGTGAGGGCAATCGCCGCAAGACTTGCATTAGGCGAATTAGGCGGTCAGAGCGGCTCACGAACAGTCTCCAGTTTCAACATGTCTACGCATGATTGAGTTTAAGTATAACCATGCTGACAAGAATTGTCAGGAGCTCCTTCGTATTTAGGTGCAGCATAGAGCTAACACATCAAGTTCCATGAAACTGGTCAGGGAAACCGGCATGTCGCACTTAAAGACTATTTTTGTAATCGGAGGTCTCCTCGCAATGTCTACTACTTTTTCAACCACTGCTTCAGTTGCTGAAACTGCGGATAAACTCACTATCGTCAATCCTCAGAGCCTTTATGATCCATCTGCCCATGGCTACAGCGTGTCCGTGGTAGCGCCAGCTGGCGCACGGGTTGCCTATGTTTCCGGGCAAGGTGGTGCCGATGACAAAGGCGCTTATTCGCCTGATTTTTCGGTACAGGTTAAGCAGTCATATGCAAATCTGAAAAAGGTGCTTGATGCACTTGATGCCACACCAGCTCAAGTTGCCAAGCTTACCGTCTATGTGGTTGACCATGATCCATCGAAGCTTGGCGTGCTGACACAAAATGTCATTGAGATGTTTGGAGAAACGCTGCCAGCACAGACGCTGGTTCCTGTACCCAAGCTGGCAATTGACCCGATGCTGTTTGAAGTGGAAGCGGTCGTTATCCTTCCATAGCTTTTGCAAAGGATGCGCTTCCTTTTGGATGCGTGAGACCCTGCGATGAAGTCCCCAAGTTCATTGCAGGGCAACCCCTTTTGCTGCGTTTAATGATGCCTTTGCAGAAGTTGAGGCATCATTGCCAGAGTGTTTTCGGCGCGCGATGAGCGAGACGAATATCTGAACGCCAGCAGCAGGAGGCCTGAGGATGCATGATGTGATTGTGGTTGGGGGGAGTTACGCCGGAATGGCTGCTGCCTTGCAATTGTTGCGTGCTCGCAGATCTGTTCTGGTGATTGATGCAGGTGAGCGACGGAACCGCTTTGCCAAGCATGCCTACGGTTTTCTGGGCCAGGATGGGGTGAGGCCTGATGACATATGGAAACAGGCGAGAGACCAACTTGATGCCTATCCGGGGCTCACTTGGTATACGGGGACGGTTCAGGAAATTTCTGGTGAGATTGGAATGTTTCGTGTTTGCACCGATATGGGCGCGGACTTCACATCTCATCGGGTTTTGTTTGCGACAGGTGTTTGTGACGAGCTTCCCGATATTCCGGGTTTGGCTGAGCGCTGGGGCAAATCGGTTTTGCATTGTCCGTATTGCGATGGATACGAGCTGAACAACGGACCAATCGCTGTGATTGCCTTCAATCCCGTCTCTCTGCATCAGGCTGAGATTATGCCGGAGTGGGGACCAACGACCTTTTTCACCAATGGTGCGTCTTCACTGGAGGATGAGCAACGAGCACATCTGCTTCGTAGAGGCGTTACTCTTGAAGATACTGGGATCAGCCGCATAGACGGCACCGCTGATATTGTGCTTGAGGATGGCCGTAAACTTGAGTTCTCCGCTGTTTTTGTTGTCTCCAACACATATCCACCCAACTCTTTGGCTCAATCGGCTGGCTGTGCGCTGGAGGATCACCCTATGGGGCAACAGCTTGTGACTTCTGAGTTCAAAGAGACGACTGTGCGCGGTATTTTTGCTTGTGGTGATATTGCGCGCGTTCCGCACTCAATCTCCTTTGCCGTTGGTGATGGTGTCTGGGCCGGAATGCAGGTGCATCGGTCATTGATTGATCCCAGTCTTTGAGGGGTGAGGTGCAACCTCCGAGATACCTGTTTGACTGAGCTTTCGCGGAGGAGGCAGACGGTGCTGTCACTTTGGGAATCGCAACCTGAAAGACTTGGCTGAAAAGGTGAGAGAGCCAGGAGCTGTTGCGGCTTAGAGAATGAATACGCTTGACGAAACCCACGTGGGCCTTGATATGAGTCAGTGGTTCGGGTGGGTTAGGTCCTTATAGTTCAAGCTGGACTCGCGAAATGGAGTGTCTTGGTGGTGACTGGTATCTGGCGTTTTCTTTCTGCAGTTGTTGTGAGCCTCGCGCTGGTTGTTGGCGGCGGGGCTAGCTCGTTTGCGCAGGAGCCGGAGCGCATACTGGTGTTTGCCGCGTCCAGCTTGAAAGATGTGCTGGAGGATGCTGGCGCGCAGTTTGATCAATCCCATAACACCAAGACAGAGTTCTCCTTTGGAGGTTCGCAGACCATAACCCGCCATGTTGTGGCTGGTGCGCCTGCTGATGTGCTGGTAACGGCAGATGATGCGTGGATGGCGTATGCTGTGAAGAATGGCGTGCTGGTGGATAACAGTGTGGTGGATCTGGCCTCCAACGGGCTAGTATTGGTTGGCTCAGATGCGCTGGGCGCTGAGGCGGTTGAGCTGAATGCAGAGGTGTTGCAAGCTGCTTTGGCGGATGGGCGTTTGGCGATGGGAGAGCCGGAGACGGTGCCTGCCGGACGTTATGGCAAAGAAGCTCTGAGCAATCTCGGTTTGTGGGAGAGTGTGGTGCATCGGGTGGCTCCAATGGAGAACGTGCGTATTGCTCTGGCAGCCGCTACGCGGGGGGAAGTGCCAATGGCGCTGGTCTATTCTTCTGACGCAAAAGTGGAACAAGGTGTGCGGGTGCTTGCGGAAATTCCGCAGGACAGTCATCGTGCTATTGTTATTCCGGGTGCCTTGACCTCTGGCCATTCCAAGGCTAGCGAAGGGTTTATGGAATTTTTGAAGAGTGCTGAGGGGCGCAAGATCTTTCAGGCTCATGGTTTCAAAGTGAGCGGCGATTGAGCTTTTATCTGACGGATGCAGAATGGGCGGCTATCCAGCTGTCGCTGCAGGTTGCGAGCCTCGCAATTGCGATTGCGCTGCCGCCTGCGATACTGCTCGGCTATGCTCTCGCCCGCTGGAAGTTTCCCGGTTATACGCTGGTGAATGCCTTGGTGCATTTGCCGATTGTGCTGCCGCCTGTGGTGACCGGTTATGTGCTGCTGGTGCTGTTTGGACGGCAGGGCATGTTGGGCAGCTTCTTTGCTGATGTGTTTGGCATTGTGTTTGCCTTCCGCTGGACAGGGGCTGCGTTGGCTGCGGGGATTATGGCGTTTCCGCTGATCATTCGGCCTGTAAAGCTTTCCTTTGAGTTGTCCGATGGGCAGTTGGAAGAAGCTGCGCATTCGCTGGGGACGTCGCGCATCAGAACCTTTTTGCTGATTACGCTGCCATTGGCGCTGTCGGGTATCCTGAGTGGCGCGGTGCTTGGGTTTGCCAAGGCGATGGGTGAGTTTGGAGCGACGATTACGTTTGTCTCCAACATTCCCGGAGAGACACGGACGCTGTCGCTGGCGCTTTATACGGAGATGCAAAGCCTTTCCGGTGATGCGGGAGCAATCCGCCTGACGGTGATTGCGATTGTGGTTTCCATTGGTGCTCTGGTGTTCTCTGAGGTGATCTCGCGTCGCCTTTCCCGCAAGTTGGGAGGTCAGCATGATTGAGGTTGATGTTGCCAGCCGGTTGGGTGATTTCTCGCTTTCCGCCAAGTTTGCGGTGAACAGCGGGATAACGGCAATCTTCGGCAAGTCCGGTGCTGGCAAGTCCTCGTTGATCCGCATGATTGCGGGCTTGAGCGCGCCGGATAGTGGACGCATTGCGCTGGGCGAGCGTGTTGTGTTTGATCGGGCAGCTTCCATCAATATGCCAATTCAGCAGCGCGGTGTGGGCATGGTGTTTCAGGATTCCCGCCTGTTTCCGCATATGAATGTGGAACGGAACCTGCTTTATAGCCAGTGGGCAGCGGGGCGGAAATCTGCTGTTGGTCTGGGTGAGATTGCAGAGCTGCTGGGGATCTCTCACTTGCTGAAGCGCCGGCCTCATGGGCTTTCCGGCGGCGAAAAGCAGCGTGTGGCGATTGGGCGGGCGTTGCTTTCCAATCCGCAGCTGCTTGTGCTGGATGAGCCGCTGGCATCGCTGGATGCCTCGCGCAAAGCGGAGATCCTGCCGTATCTTCTGAAGCTGAAGAACGAATTCGGCATTCCTATGCTGTATGTGAGCCATAGCCTTGGTGAGATTGAGCAACTGGCGGATACGCTGGTGTTGCTAGACGCTGGCAATGTGGTTGCGCATGGACCGATTGCGCAGATGCTGAGCAATCTGGAACTGCCGCAGTTGGCGAGTGGGCCGGACGCGGGCTCGCTGCTGTTTGCCACGCTGAACCATTACGATGAGCAATGGCAGATCACCGAGTTTGGTTTGGAAGGGCAGGCATTGCAGCTTCCGGGGCAGTTGGGGAACGTGGGGCAGGATGCGCGTGTTCGCATCAAGGCCAAGGATGTAGCTCTTGCGCGTAAAGCGCCAGATGAAGCTTCCATCCGCAATGTGCTTTCTGTCGTGATTGAAGGCATTACGGAGACCTCCGGCCCATATGCCGAGGTGGACTGCCGTGTTGGAGAGCAGCATTTGCGGGCGCGGCTGACACGCCATTCTGTGCATGAGTTGCAGCTGGCTGCCGGACAACAGGTATTTGCTTTGATCAAAAGTGTTGCGCTAGACCAGTGAACGAACACGGGTTACACCGTAAGTGATTAGGCGCATTTGGTGATGTCTTGGGAGGCATCACGACGATATTCAAAACCGGACAAGCGACGTGAACAGGACAAGCAGATCTGAGCGATGGCAGCGGGTCTCCAGTGTTGCACTGGTGACGTTTGCTGTGTTTGCGCTTGTGGTGGCCTGGGTCGCGATGCAGTTGAGCAGCCAGTTTTATATGGCTGACTTGCAAACGCGTGGGCAGGCGACTTTGTCTGTGCAGGCGGCAGGGCTTGAGAAGTACCTCGATAAATATCGCTTGCTGCCACCGTTGTTGGCGCGGCGCTCTGACATCGTACAGATCCTTGCCAATGATGAACATGAGCGCGGGCAGAATGTTGCCAAGGTAATTGCAGGGATGTCTGGCGCGCAGGAGGTCTGGTTCCAGAAGCCTGACGGCCAGATTGTTGCGTCCAACCTGATCGACAACGCCAGTATGGCGGAACAGGGCATGTCCTCTTATGCGGATGCGTTGCAAGCTGCGCAGCAGGGGCGTCTTGGGCGGCAATTGGTTCTTTCCCGCAGTGGTGGGCCTGCCAGCTATGTGTTCATCGCTCCGGTTCGGCAGGGGGAGCACGACTACGGCTTTATTGCGGTTCGTGTGAGCCTTGAAGGGGTTGAGCAATCCTGGGCGCTTTCAAAGGATCGCCTTGTTGCTGTGGATCAGAACGGCATTGTGGTTGCCACCAACCAATCCAGTTGGCGCGGAGAGCGGTTGTTTGCACAGCGTACAACGCGACGCGGACGTGTGTCTGCTACTCTCAATGGGGTGATTGAGCAGCGCTGGTATGATCTGGATTTCCAGCTTGTGCGATTAAGCCCACCTTTCAACAAACCCAACTTCCAGATGATTGAGCAGGAGCTGCCTGTGCTGAACTGGAAGGTGGTGTTGTTTGCCGATACCTCTCAGGTTCGGCAACAGTCCATCTGGGCGGCGCTGGTGGCTTTGCTGCTGTGTGTTGTGAGTGGTGGTCTGTTCTGGATGGCGGGTGAGCGGCGGCGGCGTTTGCTGGAACGTATCCGGCAGGACAAGGTTTATGCGGCGAGGTTGGAAGAGCGCGTGCATGAGCGTACCCGTGAGCTTTCCACCATGAACGCTTTGCTGGCACAGGAAGTGAAAGAACGTGAAGCTGCAGAAAAAGGCTTGCAACAGGCGCAAGCCAGTCTGGTGCAATCTGCCAAATTGGCAACACTGGGCGAAATGTCTGCTGCGCTTTCTCATGAGTTCAACCAGCCGCTGGGTGCGATCCGCACGCACTCCGAAAACGCTCAGGTGTTGATTGAGACAGGCAAGTCAGACCGCGCACTGAAGAGCCTGGGCAAGATTGTTGCCATGGTGGAGCGGATGGCGGCGATCAGTCAGATCCTGAAAGGGTTCACCCGTAAAGCGGGACGTGACCTTGTTCCGGTGAAGGTTTCTGCCGTTGTTGGTGAAGTGCTGATGCTGACGGGGCCACGTTGCAAGCAGATGGGCGTGCACACTGAGGTGGTGCAGGACGACAAATCCATTGAGGTTCTGGCTGGGCAAGTTCGGCTTGCACAGGTGCTGATGAACCTGATGAGCAATGCGCTGGATGCCATGAAAGTGCAGGCTGAACCATGTATCCGGATTTCAGTTTCTCATTATGAGCAGCAGGTGGTCATTCGCTTTGAAGACAATGGACCAGGCGTGCCAGAGGATGTTGTTGCGAGCATTTTTGATCCGTTTTTCACCACAAAGGATGTGGGTGAAGGATTGGGGCTTGGCCTTTCCATTGCCTATAAGATAATCGAGGATCTGGAAGGGCAGTTGCGCTATGAGCAGTCTGAGCTTGGCGGCGCATGCTTTGTGATTGTGCTGAAGGATGCCACGGAGACTTCCGGCGATCTTGAGGAAGAAGAAGTTTAGTATGGACGTATGGGCGATCGATAAAGCCACCATTCTTCTGGTCGATGACGACGAAGATATGCGTGAAGCGCTGGTGGAAGGGCTGGAACTGGCCGACTATCATGTAGTGTCGTTTTCTCGCGCTGAAGAAGCGTTGGAGCATATCACGCATGAGTTTTATGGCGTTCTGGTCAGCGATATCCGTATGCCCAAGATGGGCGGCTTTGATCTGATGAAAGCTGCTTTCGAGATCGACAGTGCGTTGCCTGTGGTGTTGATCACCGGTCATGGTGATGTGCCGCTGGCGGTGGAAGCCATGCGGGCCGGGGCCTATGATTTCAAAGAGAAGCCGTTTCCGGTTAGCGGGCTGGTTGCCGTTGTGGAGCGTGGGCTGGAAAAGCGCCGTTTGACGCTGGAAAACCGCGTGCTGCGTGAGGAGCTGGGCAAGCTCTCAGGTCTGGAAGAGCGCATTGTTGGCAAGTCCCCGTCCATGGAAGAGCTGCGGTGTACGATTACCGCGCTGTCTGGTACGGATGCGGATGTGCTTATTCTGGGTGAGACAGGTTCTGGTAAAGAGGTCGTTGCTCGTGCGTTGCATGAAGAAGGCTTGCGCAAAGATGGACCGTTTGTGGCGTTGAATTGCGGAGCGCTGCCTGCTGATATCATCGAGAGTGAGTTGTTTGGGCATGAGAAGGGCGCCTTTACCGGTGCAAGTGGCCTGCGGATTGGCAAGCTGGAGCATGCGCATGGCGGGACGGTGTTTCTGGATGAGATTGAGTCCATGCCGCTCGACTTGCAGGTGAAATTGCTGCGGGTTTTTGAGACGCGGACGATTGAGCGTCTTGGGTCGAATAAATCCATTCCGCTGGACCTGCGTTTTGTGGCTGCGACCAAGGAAGATCTGGAAGCGGCCTCCAACCAAGGGCGGTTCCGGAAGGATTTGTTTTACCGCCTCAACGTGATCACGCTGGCTATTCCGCCGCTCCGAGAACGGTTGGAGGATATTCCGGTGCTGTTCCACTATCTGACGCGTGGGGCGCGGGCGCGTTATCGGAAAGAAGTGCCGGAAATTTCGAGGGAGTTTCTCGGTGAACTGATGCAGCGGGAGTGGCCGGGAAATGTGCGTGAACTGCGCAACGTGGCGGACCGGTTTGTACTGGGGCTGGAAGGTCAGCCAAAGGCCGCTGGTACGACTGCTGCAGTTGCGGGCCCGCAGAGTGGTACGCTGGCAGAACGTGTCAGCACCTATGAGCGCGATATTATTGCTGCTGAACTTGAGAAGAACGATGGCAAGATCAAACCGACCTATGAAGCGCTGTCCGTCTCCCGCAAGGCGCTTTATGAGAAGATGAAGAAATACGGGCTTGGGAAGGATGAGATTGGTGAATAGAAATGTGTCGAATTCGACGCATCTTTGAGTAGTCAATGTTACTTATTCGTAACAAATGTAAATCGAATAATTAGGTAGATATCCGTAAGTAGCTGAAAATACTAATAGTATTAAAACTGGCACGCAGATTGCTTTTGGTATCGCGAGGAGCTTCGCTCCGTTCCATCTGGGAGGATACTATGAAGAAATTGGTTACTGCTGCCACAGTTGCAGCTGGCATGTTCACCGCTACTCAAGCCGTTGCTGCTGAAGCGTGTGATCCGGGTGAAGTTGTTATCAAGTTCAGTCACGTTGTGTCTGCGACCGGCCACCCAAAGGGTGACTTTGCAACTGCATTGGCAGAGCGTATCAACACTGAGATGAATGGTAAGGCCTGTATGCAGGTTTTCCCAAGCTCCCAGCTGTTTGATGATGACAAAGTGATGGAAGCTCTGCTGCTCGGCGATGTTCAGATCGCTGCGCCTTCTCTTGCTAAGTTCGAAGCTTACACACTCAAGTACCGTGTGTTTGACCTTCCGTTCCTGTTCTCCGACATGGATGCAGTGAACAACTTTACGCAGGGTGAAAAAGGTCAGGAACTGCTGGGCGCGATGTCTGACATCGGCTTTGTTGGTCTCGGCTACGTTTACAACGGCATCAAGCACTTCTCCGCCAACAAGCCTTTGCTGACACCTGCTGATGCTGCTGGCCTGAAGTTCCGCGTTCAGACCTCTGACGTTGCTGTTGCGATGATTGAAGCAATGGAAGCAAACGCGCAGAAGCTTGCGTTTAAAGAAGTATACGGCGCGCTGCAGACCGGCGTTGTTGATGGTCAGGAAAACACCTGGTCCAACATCTACACCAAGAAGTTCTTTGAAGTTCAGGACGGTATTACAGAAACCAGCCACCAGCTGCTGTCTTACCTTGCTGTGACCTCTCAGGAATGGCTTGATAGCCTTGATCCAGAAATTCGCGACCAGTTCATCACTATCTTCACCGAAGTGACCAACGATGCGAACGCTCGTAGTTCCGCTATCAACGAAGCGAACAAGCAGAAGATCATTGAATCTGGTGTAGAAGTTCGCAGTTTGACACCGGAGCAGCGTCAGCAGTGGGTTGACGTGATGAAGCCTGTATGGGGCAAGTTTGCTGATGACATCGGTCAGGATGTGATCGACGCTGCCGTCGCAGCAAACAACTAATCCAATACATCTTGATAGGTCTGTCCGGCTATTGGTCGGGCAGACCCTGAAAAACCACAATGGTTTCTTTCTCCGTGCCGCAACACACTGAGAAATGAGAGTGCTGTTGGGGGAGGGCGCTTTGTCTCGACTAAATAAAATAATAGATGCTTTCGAAGAAGGCTTTATCGCCACTATCCTTGCGGTGATGACGCTGGTCACCTTCTGGCAGGTCGTCATGCGGTACGGCTTTAACTCGGGTTGGGGTGGCGCGCTACAGTTCACCCGCGTGCTGTTTGCATGGCTTATTCTTTTCGGCATGAGCTATGGCCTGAAAATTGGCTCGCACCTTGGCGTTGATGCTTTCATCCGCCTGTTTCCGAAACCGGTCTTCCGCACCTTCGGGCTGATTGGTGCGCTGGTGACGTTGCTGTATGCGGCGCTGCTGTTTGATGCAGACTGGTTTGGCTGGTTGCTTGGGCTTGATAACCGCGGGTCTTCCGGCGGTGCGTTTGATTACGTTGCCAAGTACTACAAGCTTCCAATCGGCATGGAAGATCTGAAGTTTCCTGAGTGGTATCAGGAGATGTTTGGCGTGAAAGAGCGTGTTCCGCGGTGGTGGGGCTATGTCATCTTGCCAATCGGTCTTGCCCTTCTGGCTTTCCGGTCGCTGCAGATGTGCTGGTTCATTCTGACTGGCCAACGCGACACGATGATTGCCGCGCACGAAGCTGAAGAGCTCGTTGAAGAAAACAAAGACGTGCTGAAGGACTAAGCCCAATGGAAACCGCTGTTCTCTTTTTGCTGCTCTTTGGGCTGCTTCTTATCGGGGCACCAATCGCGATTGCGCTTGGCTTGTCTTCCGTTCTCTATATCGCATTGTTCTCTCATGACTCTATGAGCTCTGTGACCATTCAGATGTTCAATGCGTCGCAGAACTTTACACTGCTCGCGATCCCGTTCTTCATTCTGGCTTCCAGCTTCATGTCCACTGGCGGCGTTGCTCGCCGTATTGTGAACTTTGCTGTGGCCACTGTTGGCTGGGTGCGTGGTGGTCTGGCTATGGCTGGCGTGCTGGCCTGTATGATCTTTGCTGCGCTTTCTGGTTCGTCTCCAGCGACCGTGGTTGCGATTGGTACCATCGCGATTGCTGCGATGCGTCAGGCTGGTTACTCCAAGGAATTTGCTGCAGGCATCATCGCCAATGCTGGTACGCTGGGAATTCTGATCCCGCCTTCCATCGTGATGGTTGTTTATGCGGCTGCAACCAACGTTTCTGTTGGGCGCATGTTCCTGGCGGGTGTCATCCCGGGCATTGTTGCTGGTCTGATGCTGATGGTGACGATCTACATTATCGCCCGCAAGAAAAACCTGCCTGCGCAACCGTTCCCAAGCATCAGGGTGCTGTGGTCCACGTTTGCTGAAGCTGCGTTTGGTATGTTCCTGATTGTGATCATCCTTGGCGGTATTTACGCAGGTGTGTTTACACCAACAGAAGCTGCGGCTGTGGCAGCTGTGTATGCGTGCCTGATTGCTCTGTTCATCTATCGTGATATGGGGCCGCTGAAGGACAAGAAATGGCGTAAGTCTGGTGAAGGACTGCTTGAGGCAATTGTCCGTAATATTGGATTGAGTGTTCTTTACTTCTTCCCTGCTTTCTTCCACCGGGATACCCGCAAGGTGCTGGTTGAGAGTAGTAAGACCACGATTATGTTGATGTTCATCATCGTGAATGCGCTGCTCTTTGCTCACACACTCACTGCTGAGCGTATCCCGCAGGTCATTACCGACTGGATGTTAGGTGCGGGTTTCAACTGGTTCACCTTCCTGATTGCCGTCAATATTATCCTGCTGATTGGTGGTCAGTTCATGGAACCATCCGGTTTGCTGCTGATTGTGGCGCCTGTGGTGTTCCCGATTGCTGTGGAGCTGGGCGTTGATCCAATTCACCTGGGTATCATCATGGTGGTGAACATGGAGATTGGCATGATCACACCGCCTATCGGGCTCAATCTGTTTGTGACCTCGGGCATAACGGGTATGAGTCTGGTGCAGGTGGTGCGTGCCGCTGCACCGTTTGTGATGGTTCTGCTGGTGTTCCTCGTATTGGTCACGTACTTGCCATGGCTCTCCACGGCGCTGCCGACCTATATGATGGGGCCAGAGGTTATCGTCAGGTAGCTGGCACCAAGATATGTTTTGAAAGGCCGGGGCATTTGCTCCGGCTTTTTTGTTGCTGCTTATTCGAGGCAAATGCGCCGCAATAGCTTAGGCGGATTTTGGGGGTAAACTGCGATAATAGGTGGGTACTTTAATGTTGCCGTGAGGAGCTGATGAGGAGAGCATTTACTGCCGTAATTCTCGCTCTGGGCATTGTCTTTGCCGCACCTGCATTTGCCCAGATTGACTGTAAGCTTGGTGAAGTCGTCATCAAGTTCAGCCATGTTGTGCCACCGAGAGGGCATCCCAAAGGGGATTTTGCGCGCATGCTGGCAGAGCGGGTGAACACCGAGATGAATGACCGGGCATGTATGCAGGTGTTTCCCTTTTCCCAGCTTTATGATGATGAGAAAGTGATGGAAGCCCTGATACTGGGTGATGTGCAGTTGGCTGCGCCCTCTCTTTCAAAACTGGAAGTCTACACCAACAAGTACCGGCTTTTTGACCTGCCTTTCCTGTTTGAGGATATGGACGCGGTGCAGCGATTTACTGCCAGTGAAAAAGGACAGGAATTGCTCGGTGTCATGTCTGATTTTGGGGTTGTTGGGCTTGGGTACCTCTTTGATGGATTAAAGCACTTTTCTGCTGATAAGCCGCTGCTTGTGCCTTCTGACGGGGCAGGGCTGAAGTTTCGGGTACAAAACTCTGATGTGGCAGTTGCGATGATTGAGGCGATGGGGGCGAGTGCGCAGAAGCTTGCGTTCAAAGAGGTTTACGGGGCTTTGCAGTTGGGAGTTGTCGATGGGCAGGAGAACAGCTGGTCCAATATCTTCACCTCGCGTTTCTTTGAGGTTCAGGACGGGATTACTGAGACCAACCATCAGCTGCTGGCTTATGTTGTGTTTGCGCCTAAGGAGTGGTTGGAAAGCCTGGAGCCTGATTTGCGGGAGCAGTTTTTGACTATCTTCCGAGAAACGCTGGTAAAGGCCAACGGGCAAGCTGCAAAGACGAGCGAAGAGAACCGGCAGCGGATTGTTGATGCGGGTTACACCGTCCGTGAGCTGACGCCAGAACAGCGGCAACAATGGTCGGATGTGATGCGGCCTGTATGGGGCGAGTTTGAAGATGAGATCGGCAAGGATCTGATTGATGCCGCAGAAGCAGCTAATGTGACCAAGAACAACTGATGGACTTTTAATCGGTCTGAAAGCTATTGTGTGAGTACGTCTATTTCGTATGATCAATGTTGATCATGTGATAGGTGTGCGATGTCTGAAGTTATTTATCTTTCTGCCAAAGAAGCTGCCAATGAGTTGGGCGTACGCCCAGCCACGCTCTACGCTTATGTGAGCCGTGGGCTGATCCGTTCTGTTCAGGGGCCGGGGCGGACGCGGCTTTATGATGCATCAGACATTCGCTTCCTGAGAAGTCGCCGGGCTGGAGAAGGTCCTGAGGAGCGAGAAGGGCAATCGCGTAGTGCTGCTGCCAAGGGCGTGCTTGAGACCAAGCTAACGCTTTTGACAGATGAAGGGCATTATTATCGTGGTCAGTCTGCATTGGAACTCGCAAAAGCTGGGACGCTTGAGAGTGTAGCTACGCTGTTGTGGGATTGTGAGAATGATCCATTTGCTCAACCTGCTCCAGATGCCGTCGAGGTGGTGAACGGGCACCGCCGACCAGTTGAGCGCGCGATTGTGGCGCTCTGTTCCTGGCCGGAACAAGACAGCGCGGCCTACACGCTGTCTCAGGAGCTGCTCAAGCGGAAAGGGGCGAGCCTCATTCGCCTTGCAGCGAGTGCTTTGCTGATGCAAGCGCCGAGCACTGAGCCGATGCACAGACAGATTGCGCAGGCATGGGGTGTGAAGAATGAAAAGGCCATCGATCTGATCCGTGCGACGCTTGTTTTGTGTGCGGACCATGAGCTCAACACCAGCGCATATGCGGTGAGATGTGCTGCTTCGACTCGGGCGCCGCTGCATGCTGTTCTTGTTTCCGGACTTGGGGCGTTTATGGGGCCCAGACATGGAACAAACGCAGAGCGTGTGCTGAGTTGGCTGAAGCACATTCATGTAGTTGACGATATAGAGAACGTGTTGCAAGAGCGATGTATGAACGGAGAATATCTGCCGGGACTTGGGCATTCCGTATACGGTGGGCCTGATCCAAGGGGCGAATTTCTATTAGACAAACTCATGCAAAGTGAGCTGGATCACCCGCTTGTTGAACTGATTCCACCGTTGCTGGAAAGATCTCGTGAGCTTTTCGGAAAGCACATGAATGTGGATTTTCCACTAGCACTTTTGGAGCAGATTTTGGGCTTACCAAAAAATTCTGCAGGAATTTTGTTTTGTATTTCAAGAATTAGCGGCTGGATTGCTCAAACGCTCGAACAGTATCAAATGCAAGAACAAATACGTCCGCGCGCTGCATATGTTGGTATTCGTCCGACCTAAAGCAGGCGTCAGTTGAATAGTTAATTTTTTTGATCTTTAACCTAGGCGTGTATCTAGGGGCTATTCTATGATCTCCTAGCGTAAAATTGATAATGTTATGTTCTTTCTCTGTAATGAAATTTATATCGATTATTTTGTCTGATTATCTGAAAGTATTCCTTAGATTATCAATAATTGAGTAGTTCATATGTGGTGTTATCTATTGTGGAAATGTGCTCTTTTACATAATTTTTGACGTGACCTAGTTGATTTGAGGGTGTTCAAATTGGGGAGGCGCTATGTTACGTCTACATCATTAATCGGAATATTGGTTGTATCTCTCACTCTATCAAGAATAAGGCATTTCATGAATCGTTTGCCCCCTTTGAATGCTTTGGTCGCGTTTCGTGCAGTTATGGAAACTGGGAGTTTGGTTTCGGCGGCCCAAAAGCTAGCAATTACGGCTAGTGCGGTCAGTCACCGGCTCAAAGCGCTGGAAGATCACCTGGGATTGGAGCTGTTTGAGCGCCGTTCCAGAGCGGTTTTCCCGACTGCAGCGGCCTATCGATATGCCTCGGAGATTGCCGAGGCATTTGACAGAATCTCAACTGCGACGCGCACTATTGAGGCCGTCGGGAACAGAGATACCTTGAGTATCCATTGTTCTTCAAGCTTCGCCAGCAATTGGCTGTTGCGCCGCCTTCGTTCGTTTACTGCGCATAATTCAGAGATCACGGTGACTGTTTCCAGCAGTGGCTCTGATCAGAATATTGAAGGCGGGCTTTATGACCTTGTCTTTACGCGCCAGTCCAATACTCCAGAAGAGTTTCAGGAGATCTCTTTAGGACGCGAGAAGTTTCGTCCGCTGATTTCACCTGAACTGCTGGATAATCTTGGCTACCCGAAAAAGCCGAATGAGTTGCTGAAGCTGCCGATTATTCGCAGTGAAGGTGCCACGGTTTCCTGGGAGACATGGCTGTCTGAAGCTGGTGTTCCAAACCCGATCGTCAACGAGATGATGGTGTTTGAGAATGCGGCTCTTTCTCTTGACGCTGCCGAAAAGGGGTTCGGCATTGTTCTAGAGTCCAATCTGCTGAGTGCCGAAGCTGAAACCGCCGGACGCCTTGTGCCGATCTTCCCTGAATATCAGCGGGATGGTCGTGAACATAAGCTGATGTGGCGTGAGAAGCGTGGAGCTGAGCCCAAAATTCGCAGCTTCCGTGATTGGTTTGAAAATCAGTTGCGCTACGATTTCGTAGATGAAGAAGCTTATGAACCAGTGGCTGCGCTCGTCGATTAAGCGAGTGTTGCTGTTTGTAGCTGACGGCGGGGGCAATTAACCGTCAGCTTACATGAGTGTTCTTATGATTTGGGTGGGTACTTAGGTATCCGCCCATTTCTTTGTAAGCATAGTTATACGGATTTATTGGAGTGGTGTGCTGCTGAGCGATGGAATTGCTGTAGCCCATCAAACTGGGTGAGACAAAATTGTTCTGTTCATCCTTGATGAAATCCCTTAGAAGCACCCCTAAATACGCGCCCTTTTGCTGTTTCCCAAAGACACTGCCGAGGCGCTGGTCAATAGCTTGACAACAGAGCTTTAGAAAACACCAGAGAATTTGGTCGCCACTATGAGAACTTCAGAACTCCTGATGCCTGCGGGCAACCTTCAGAAGCTAAAGATTGCTGTGCTTTATGGAGCAGATGCGATCTACCTTGGTACGCCAGATATGTCCCTGCGTACGAAGGCAGAGTTTACGCTTGAGCAGGTTGTTGAAGGGATTGAATTTGCGCATAAGCATGGCAAGCGTGTTTATCTGACGCTGAACTTGTTTTCTCATAACAAAGACGTTCCTAAACTGAAGGAATATGCCGAGACTATTCGCGATATTAATCCGGATGGGTTGATCATTGCTGATCCGGGTGTGTTCCAGTTTATGCGTAAAGAGCTGCCAAATGTGCCGCTGCATATTTCCACGCAGGCGAACGTTTGCTCGTGGCTTTCGGTTGATTTCTGGAAAGAGCAGGGCGCTGACCTGGTTGTGTTGGCGCGTGAAGTGTCCTTTCCTGAGCTTTCTGAAATTCGTGAGAAGTGCCCGGACATTCGTCTGGAAGCATTTGTTCATGGTGCGATGTGCATGACCTATTCTGGTCGCTGCCTGCTTTCCAACTTTATGGCGGAGCGTGGCGCGAACCAAGGGAACTGCGCAAACTCCTGTCGCTGGAACTACAAAGTGCGCATGCGCATGAAAGACGGCACGATCAACGAGCTTGAGCTGAACGAAGACAACATGGACATGTTTGAGTTCTTGCTGGAAGAGGGATGCCGCCCTGGCGAGTTGATGCCAATTCTGGAAGATGGTCGCGGTTCTTACATTCTGAACTCCAAAGACCTGTGTCTGATGCCGAAGCTGAATGACTTCCTGCGTATTGGCGTGGATTCTCTGAAGATCGAAGGGCGTGGCAAGTCCATGTACTACGTTGCGGTTGTTGCACGTGCCTACCGCATGGCGATTGATGATTACTATTGTGACCCTGAGAACTGGAACCCGCAGAAGTACATGGATGAGATGTATAGTGTTGCCAATCGTGGCTACACCACTGCGTTCCATGAAGGCCGTTTGAACTACTATGCCCATAACTATGAAGACACACATTCAATTGGTGAGTGGGAATTCGCTGGTATTGTTGAGAAGGTGACTGACGAAGCGTTCTACATGAAAGTGAAGAACAAGATTGTTGCCGGGGAAGTGCTGGAGTTTCTGCAGCCTCTGTCCGACGACAGCGTCTTGCTGCGTATCTATGAGTTTGAAAATGCGAAGTCTGGTGAGATTACGCAGGAAGTACACGCTGGCAAGCAGCCATTGGTGCGTATCCCGTTCTCCCTGTTTGATAAAGACGATGCAGCGGACTTTAAAGATCGCTTCCCGGTAAACACTGTGGTGCGTAAAGAGCGTCCGTTGACACCAGAGCAGTGGAGTCGCCTGAAGCTGGATCGGACTGCAGAGCGTATTGAAGCGCGCGGTGAAGCGACGAATGCGCAGCAGAACAAGTATGAGAGGCAGCGTGGTCGATTGATTGATGCGATCGTTGAGGGAAGTCAGGATCGTAAACCAAAATCTCCTCGTCTTGGCTTGGAAGGTTGTTGTGGTCGTGGCTGTAACGGTTGCATGATCTTCTGGGAAGATCCGAAGTTTGAGAAGGCTCGCGAGATTCTGAAGACTAAAAAGCAGGGTGTGATGCTGGCGCGGAATGCGTTGAAGCACGAAGTGAGCTGATAGCTTAGTTAGATTGATGTACTCAAAGCCCCGGTCCGAAAGGTCGGGGCTTTTATTCTGTCTGGCCCTTATGAGAACATACTGAATTTCAAAGCCAAAACCATATTTATTAGGCTAGTAAGCTATTATTAGTAATAATTTATGTATGTTTTAAGCATGAGTCTTTCAAGCTCATAAGTTTGACGTTGGGATAGTTGCACTTGTTGTCTTGAATGACTTGTTGTGGGGTACGTAAATACGCTGATCTTACTTATTTTTCCTCTACTGACTTGGCTGGGTTGTGGTGGTGAGAGATTGGCGGTTAGGGAATTATCTGCACTGAATGTGCAGTTTGGAAGGTAATTCAAGATGAACTGGTCCGAAATGTTGAAGAGCGCACCTAAGGCTGAGGGATCACATCAGACAGATGTGGGCGGCATCAATCGTGAAGGAATTGATGCACTTCTGTCGGCTTTGATGGAAGATCGTCCACTTCCCGAAGTGGAAGGTGTTTCAGCAGATCTTTACGAGCGCTTTGAAGCACTAAAGCAGAAGCTTGATGATCAGGATGAGCGCACCCTTGGCCAAACGGTAGAGTACTCCCTGCAAGCCAGTGAATCGATGGCAGCGATCTCCCAAATCACATGGCATATTCGCAAAACGGATGAAGGCGCGCAGACAATTGCGACCGGTGTTGAAGAGCTAAACGTTTCCTTCTCTGAAATTGCCTCTAGCGCTCAAGGAGCTGCGGATGCGGTGGAATCTGCAAATGAAGCCATGCAGCAGGGAGAAACAGCAACTCGAGAATCTGCAGATGCCAGCCAGCATATTGGTCGGTTCTTTGAAAGTATGACTGCTGCTGCAAATGAGTTGACCGCTGCCGCTGTTCAGATTGGCACATTTGTCGGTACGATTGAGGCCCTGGCCAAGCAAACAAATCTGCTGGCACTGAACGCGACGATTGAAGCGGCGCGTGCTGGCGAGGCGGGCAAGGGCTTTGCTGTTGTGGCTTCCGAGGTGAAGGATCTCTCCGGTCAAACACAGCAGGCAACAGATGATATTCGGTGCCGGATTGAGACCTTGCAAGCTCACGTGAACGATGTGAACTCAGCTGTGAGTGATGCACAGTCTCTGGTTGGCAAGAGTATTGATAATTCACAGAATGCCGAGAGTTTGATTTCCGAAGTGATGCGCGATGTAGGAGTTGCGAGTACGCAGATGCGTGAAATTGCACGCCAGCTGACGCAGCAGGAAGAGGCAACCAGCGAAATCAATCGCGGTGTGCATGCAATTGCAGGGCATGCACGCGATGTGAATGAGCGGATTGAACATGTGATCGAGACGGTTGCTCAATCTGAATCCATCGTGGAAGAGCAGTTTACTGAGTTTGATAAGCGAGGCGTGCCGAACTTCATTCTGCATCGTGCTAAGGCTGATCACATAATCTGGAAGAAGCACCTTGCCGAAATGTCAGTTGGCCTCAGTCATTTGCAGGTGAGTGAGCTTTCAGATCATCATCAGTGCCGTCTTGGTAAGTGGTATGACAAAGTGGATGATGCTCGTGTTCGCGATAGTCTGGCGTTTAAGAAACTGTTGCCTGTTCATGCTGAAGTTCACGAACAAGGCAAGGAATGTGCGCGCCTTTTTGGAATAGCAGATCATGCAGGCGCAGATGCTGCCTACAAACGCATGGAAGATGCTTCAGTCGAGGTACTTCGCCATCTGGACGAGTTGTTGTCTAAGCGGTGAGGTGTATTCTTCGAGTTGATTGAAAATCAGAAAAGCCCGGGCACATGGTGCACCGGGCTTTCTTTTCGTGTTGTTTTATTTCTATCGTTTTGTCGCATCCTTTAGAGACCTTGGCTCCTCAAGGATACGTTGAAGATCAAACCGGGATGACGACCCAGTAATCCAGATCAAGGATTACGCCGTCTTCGTATTTCCCGTCTTCATTCTTGTATGGGAAATCTCCGCAAGTAAGATCTTTTGTTGCGATGAGGCGCAGGCGTAGTGCTGCGATATCGCTTCTTTCTTCAATCCGTTTTTTGTCCAGAACTTCAGACCATGCGTAAACGGTGTCACCCGCAAAGAGCGGTGCAACGTGTCGTCCTGCATTGATGCCCGTGATATGGAAAGCATTGCCGAGTCCGTTGAAAGACAAAGCACGCGCAAGCGAGATGACATGGCCACCGTAGATCAGGCGTTTGCCAAAGCGACTGTTTTTCTCGCTGTGATGATTGAAGTGGACTTTCGCTGTGTTCTGGTAAAGACGTGTTGCGAGCTGGTGTTCAGCTTCTTCCACGGTCATACCGTCGACGTGAGCGATCTTTTCACCCACTTCGTAGTCATCGAAGCGGAATGGTGAACCGGAAAGGTCAAAGTCCCAATTATCGATTGAAAGCTCTGGAACGGCTTGCCCAAGGCAGTCCTCGGAAATTCCGTCTGGCAGATCCGGCAGGGCGGTTTCTGGTGCAGACGCATCTTCATCGCGCTTTTTCACCATGACCCAGCGGGTGTATTCCAGAACCTTTTCAGGATTCCCTGGCTCTTTGTGGCGATAGCCAGTAGAGCGCACGTAAACAACACCGGTTTTGCCGTTTGAATTTTCTTTCAGCCCGATGACTTTTGACGTGGCAGAGACAGTATCTCCGGCATAGACAGGCATCAGGAAACGGCAGTCGGAATACCCCAGATTCGCGACGGCATTCAGTGAGATATCTCCCGCTGTTTTACCGAAGACCACGTGGAAGACTAGCAGGTCATCCAACGGGTAATACGGGTATCCAATGGTTTCTGCAAAAGCAGTTCCCGACTGTACCGCAAATCGAGATCCGTATAATGCAGTATAAAGAGCTGTATCTCCCTCGTTTATTGTCTTTGGTGTGCCATGTCTTATGACCTGGCCCACGTGAAAATCTTCAAAAAAGTTACCGCAAGACGTTTTTGTCTTAACCGCAGTTAACGTCATGTATGTAGTCCCCCAACAACAACACGGCAGGCATTGAATAAGAAGTATTTTTAGTTATCAAGCAATACCTTAGAAAGTTGACACTTTGCATAGTATGTGTCGCTTTTGATCTTTTTTCTTATCCCTTTATATTTTCCTTAGTTGTCCAATTGACTTGTTTAATTAAACAAATTCAATAAGTTGCCGGATGACGTGATGATTTCCGTAATCCGTGCTCCAGATGATCGACAAAAATACTCAAGAGAAACAAGCAAGCTTTCTGTCCATTTGAGATCCTTTATATCCCAGAATTAGTAGAAATGAGCAAATTAAATGTAGGTTATGATTATGTAATTGTGTCGTGTTTTTAGCTAAACTTACATCGTGACGTTGAAATTGTAGGATTATGCAAGCGAATCAGTAAAAATGTTAGCAAATCTCGCCTGATTCACTTTGAGTGACTGTGCTGAGTTGTTCACTGTTTGGCCCCCCAAAACCGTAGGTTTTTCTTCAAGATCAAAGCGTTACTATGAGTGGTAGGAGGATTTCGCCCATGATGAGCTTTTTCTGGCGGATTATAGGTGTTGTTTTGCTGGCGTGGGTCGCTTGGGATCTCTATGCGGGATACACGCTTCTTTATGATGTCATCTACAGAACTGTAGACCCACTGATGTACTGGATTGGCATCGCTTTATGGACTGCACTTGGGCTGAGCTGCTTTTTCTCATCAAGTCGTCAGGAATAAGGTGCCAATTTCTCAATTGATCTGAACTGTCCCGGTTGTATCCTGCAAATAGTGAATGCTGCTGATGGTTCTGCCGCAGTATGTTGAGTTGTAGTCGAGGGAGGTTGTTATGTCGGAGAGAACTTTAATTTCTTCAGGATCACCCTTTGAAAAGACCGCTGGATATTCTCGTGCAGTTGTAGATGGCGACTTCGTCCATGTTTCTGGCACGACCGGATATGATTATTCGACGATGCAAATGCCAGAGGATGTGGGCGCACAAGCCGTTAATGCGCTGGAAACGATCAAAGGCGCGCTTGGCGAAGCAGGATGTTCGCTCACGGATGTGGTTCGTGCGCGCTATTATGTGACTGACCGGAGTAACGTTGAGGCGGTTTTTGCCGTGCTTGGTGAGTATTTTGGTGAGATCCGTCCTGCCGCGACGATGGTTATTTGCGCTCTCATTAAAGAAGAAATGAAGGTCGAAATAGAAGTCATGGCTCGAAGAAGCTAATCTGGCTTTTCGCTTTCGTGAGACTGACAATGTACATTGTGGAGATGTACGTGAAGAGACTTTTAAGTTTCTGGTCTTTTCGCCAGTTGAAAGATCGTTTGCCTTAGCTATATACGCAGACAATATCGACACTAACGAGATGGCGACGCATGACTGATTTTCCGAAAGAACTGCTGACTGGATACGGCCTTTATAAAGAGCGGATTTATCGCCAGTTTGAAGAGGAATATCAAAACCTCGCGATCTATGGTCAAGAACCTGAAGTAATGGTGATTTCCTGCTGTGATAGCCGGGTTACTCCTGAAGGTATCTTCCATGCGCAGCCGGGTGAGCTGTTTGTGGTTCGCAACGTGGCGAACCTTGTGCCTCCGTTTATTCAGGGCGGTGGTACGCACGGTACCAGTGCAGCGCTCGAGTATGCGGTGACTGGCCTAAAGGTGAAGCATCTTGTTGTGTTGGGCCATTGCAAGTGTGGTGGTGTTCAGGCTTTCCGCGAAAGTAATGGCAAACTCAGCAAGACTGGTCAGTTTGTTGGACCGTGGATCAAGATGTTGGAACCGGCTGCGATTACGCTGGCTTGTACTCCCGTTGATAAACACGAAGATCCGCAACTTGCACTGGAATATGCTGGTATTCGCCAGAGCTTGAAGAACCTTATGACGTTCCCGTTTATTGAAAAGCTTGTCACACAGGGAAACCTGGACATCCATGGTGCATGGTTTGATATCGGCTCCGGGGCTTTGCGGGTTATGAGTAAAGAAACTGAGATCTTTGAAGATGCGCAGGATTTGCGTGCGCAGTTGAAAGAGCAGGAAGCTGAGGATTAAGCCTCTGTAGGGCAGAGAACCAATCAAAGTGTTGGTTCGATAGAGTTTTGGAGAGTCGCGTTCTATGGTGTAGGGCGCGGCTTTTTTGCTTGTTTGCGGGCTTTCCAATTGGGGCGGCGGACCTTCCAGAGAATGAACGGAATACTGAGTGTGAGGAACACGCCGGGGATAATGATTGCCAGATAAGTTGTTGCCGGAAAGTCGGGTTCGTCTGGAGGCCTGAAGCCGATGATGAATGCGATGAGTGAGATACTGAAGCCGATGCTGCCCAACACCCAGATGCCCCAGTTGCCGAACGGGACCTTATAGGTCCGCGGAACATTGGGGTGTTTGTAGCGCAGCCGGATTGCGGTGCTGTAGAAAAGTAAATACATGACGGAGTAAAGCAGCACCGCTGTTGAGGTGAGGTACAAGAACACCTCGTTGGTCTTTACGTGAAGCAGGAAAGCGGTTGCTATGAGTGTGGCGATGGTGGCCTGCACCAACATGAGTGGCACTGGCATATCGTGAGTGTTTGAGCCATGCAGGAATTTGGGTAGCATGCCATCGCGGCCTGCGACTGCGAGGCTTTTCACTGGTCCTGCAATCCAAGTGCTAACTTGTCCGGCAGCGCCAACAGCGATGAACATGGCTGCAACGGGTAAGATGTTCGGCACGCCATAGTGATCCAGCAGTATTGTGAAGGTTTGCAGGACCCCAAGCGTGTTTGAGATCTCCGTGACCGGAATGATCATGGCAATCGTCAAACCGCCCAGAAGAGAAATTGAAAAGCCAATCAGTGCTGCGATGAGGATTGCGATTGGATAGGTGCGTCGAACGTTCTGAACTTCTGTCGCGTGGCCCGCTGAAACTTCCATACCGATGAAGCCGAAGAGGAAGCTAAGGAAGAGGAACAAGGTTGAGGTTTGAGAGAGGGAGGGGATGATATTGGCGGTGGTGAGGCTGACATCAATAGCGGGTTGAGCAGGGCCAGAGACGTAGAGCAGGCCCAATATAATCATGGAGAGAGATGGGAAGATAGTTCCTGCCAGCAGGCAGACGCTGGCAATGCGTTTTGTAATTCTTGTGCCTTTGAAATTTGCGAAGGTTGCGCCCCAGTAGATGATGATAACACCTGTGAACATAAGCCATGGGTTTTCATCAAGAGGGCGATCAAACACAAACGCGAGGGCTGCGGTAGTGTAAGCAACGGTTGCGACCATGGCGAAAATGGCCTGAAACCACTGTAGGAAGACTGCCATGAACCCGAAGGGAGCGCCGAAAGCTTCCTGCACCCAAGTGTAAACACCATGTTTGGGCCAACCTGTTGCCAATTCTGCTGAAATGAGGGCTACAGGCAGGATGTAGCAGAGGATCACTGCTGTGTTGAAGAACAGGATCTTCATGCCGGTTTGTGCCATGAGTGGCATATTCAGCATCGTCATGAAGAGAGCTGTGGTCATAAACACCAAGTGCCAAAGGGTTATGTGGTGCTTTGGCTGATTGCGTGGTGTTTTGCCCATCACTCTTGTCCTCTACTTTTCGAGGCGTTCGAGATTTTCTTGCGACGTAGGAACCATATGCTGAGTGGAACCAGCAGGGCGAGAATAACAGCCACAACCATGAGGCCTTCAAAGCTCTTTATTGAGAATGGCAGGGATGGTGGGGGAATGAAACCAATTGCAAAGCAGCTTATGGCTGTCAACATGCCGATGATACCGAGCAGCCAGATGCCCCAATTGCCGCCGGGCACTCTGTAAGGGCGCGGGATATGCGGATGAGTGTAACGCAGGCGAATGGCTGCTACGAACATCAGCAGGTACATCAGTGAGTAAAGCAGTACTGCTGTTGAGGTGAGGACGAGGAACACCAGATTGACGTTCTCGAAGAGGATGAAGCTCAGGGCAATGAATGAAATGAGAGATGCTTGCAGGATCAGAAGTGCTGCAGGGACGTTGTTTTTGTTGGCTTTCGCAAAGCGTGCAGGCAGCAGGCCTTTTCTGCCAGCGGCCCACATCCCTTTTACCGGACCAACTATCCAGGTGCTGACCTGACCGGCAGCGCCCACGGCAACGAGCAGGGCAATGAAGGGCGTGAGAATGGAAAGGCCATAGGCGTTCAGATAAGCGGAGAAAGCCTGAAGGGCACCGTTGATGTTGGAGATATTGCCTTTTTCGAGGATGAGTGAGACGGCAAGCCCACCCGCAAGGGTGATGACGAAGCCTGCGATTGCTGCTGTGAAGATGGCACGCGGATAATTCTTTTGCGGGTTTTCAACTTCGTTTGCATGGCATGCGGAAACTTCGATGCCGACAAAGCCAAAGACGAAGCTCATGAAGAAGACGAGGCTGGTGGTGTCGGGTAGTGAAGGAACCCAGTTTGCGACTGTAGCGGATGTGTTGAGGGCGATTGGTTCGCCAGAGATCAAGTAATAGATGCCAAAGAGGATCAGCAGTGCAGAGGGAAAGAAGACGCCGACGGAGACCGCATAACCCGATATTTTCTCTGAGGTTTCTGTTCCTCTGAAATTGATCAGTGTTGCAGCCCAATAGAGGGCGAGCACCGAGAACGTAATGTAGTAGCGATTTGAGCCCAGCTCAGGATCAAAGGCATACGTGAGTGTTGCGGTGGCATAGGCGACGATTGATGTGACGCCGAAGATGGACTGGATCCATTGCAGAAATACAGCCACGAAGCCGATGGGCGTGCCAAAGGCTGCTTCGACCCAATGGAATACGCCGTTTTGGGGCCAGCCTGTTGCAAGTTCTGCTGAAATTAATGCTGTTGGAATGAGGAAAGCAAACACTGTGATGGCGTTGAGCAGGACCATTTGCATGCCGGTCTCTGCCATCATTGGCATGTTGCGCAGGGTCATGAACAGCGCTGTGGTGATCAGCACCAAGGGGATGAATGCGATTTTGTGTTCAGCGCTGGGCGGTTTTTCCTGCTGCATGGGCCACCGGCTTAGTCTTTGATGCTCTAAACTTTAAATTGAGGGCCTGAAAAAAGACTGAGAGTGCAGGTGGGAAGCGCCTTGGTGGCATTAAGTTGCTGTTAGGTGTGAGCGCTGGGCTAGATGTCTTCTTTGCAGATAGTACGGTCAACTTCCATCAGCTCAACCGGAGCTCCATTTACCTCGATAAAGGCGACAGTGAGTCCTTCGATAGGGGAGTTGGGTTTGATGATAACCTTCTGGTCTTTCAACGCCTCTGCCAAATCGTCAACTTCAAACGCCACGTGTGCCACTGTCTTCACGATTTCAGGGTAGGGCGCACCTTCGTCATAGCGCTGCCATTGAATGCCGAAGGGATTGTTTTTGTGGTCGCTGACGGTCATGTGCAGGTGAGGCAGCGGAATCTCTTCCTCGAAGTATCCCTTGGTTGGAATGCCGATATGGTTGAATTTCATTGGTCATCTTTCAATTTGGCTGCATGGGACCATGTTTGAGACCAGTGGCCTAAGGGTTGCAGGTAGGTGAACAGGTCTTCGCCTTCTGCTGTCAGTTCGTAGCCGCATTCTCCATTCATGACGATCCCGCATTCTCGTAGTTCTTTCAAGCGCGTATTGAGCACAGTGGGTGAGACAGAGTCACAATTGGACTGGAGCGTGCGGAAGGTCTGCGGGCCGGTTGAAAGGTTCCAGATGATGCCAAGAGCCCATCGTCTACCCAGCAAATCAAAGAGAACCATGATTGGTTTGCCGGATTTTGAGCCACGAACCGGTTTGCCTGCCTTAGGTATTTTCACAGAAATGGGGCTTTCCTTTTTGCTATGATTGTTGTAGCGGTGTCTTGCTACTTTTATTGTAGCACGTTTGGAGAGTTTTGCTATGGTTGTTTTTGCGGTGTCGTCTGCCCTGGCGGCTTCCTTAGGGTGGGCGTGTGGATCAATGTTGGCCCACCGACCGCTACAACGTGTTGGGGTTTTTGAGTTTACGCGCATTCAGTTGCTTACATCCGGGGCGATCCTGTGTTTGCTTTGCTCTGTGTTGGGGTATTGGCATACTGTTGATTGGAGCCAGTGGCCTGCCTTTGTGGTGAGTGTTGTTGTCAGCGTGATTATTGGAAACCTAGCTTTGATGGCGTGTTTGCGCCGAGCCGGGCCGCGACAAACGGAGCTGCTGCTTTCGCTCAAAACTCCAATCGTTGCTGTCCTTGCCTTCGCGTTTCTTGGTGAGGAGCTGAGCTTTACCGAAATTGTTGGTATCTCAATCGCTCTGTTCGGCATTTGCTTGGCAATTTTGTTTGGAAGTTCTGATCAAGAAACTGAAGCTACTCGTCGCAGTGGCGGGTTGGTTGTGATTGTGTTGCTGGCGCTTGTTGCAGCTGCTTCGCAAGGGATTGGAATGCTTGTTCTTAAGCCGTTGCTTGTTGCAGGGACCGAGCCTTTGGCAGCATCAGCGGTGCGGGTTACCGGCGCTGCGTTTATTGTGGCCCTGGTTGGATTGATGCCTGTCTCGGCGGTTCAGGCTTCAACAGAGATGAGCTGGATGCTGTTGTTCCGCGTCGTGCTGCCCGGTTTCATTGGATATGGCATATCTGTCTCGCTGCTGCTCTATGCCTATGCTCATTATGATGCAGCCGTTGCCAGCATTCTTGGCTCGCTGTCGCCTGTCTTTATTCTGCCGTTGCTCTGGATGCGAACGGGAAACATGCCCCGCCCGCTGGCTTGGGGTGGTGCACTGCTCTCGCTTGGCGGAACTGCTGTGATTTTGTTGTAAGAGAGTTGGTGCCAGCAGTCGAATTGCTGCTGGCACGCTTTGCTTTATTAGAAGCTGAGCTGCAAGTCGTGTCTTGCAAAGAGATCATGGAAGCCCTTTACGAGACCGTTTGCAATTCCAGTTGCGTTTTCCGACGGATCACTCGGGAAGAAAAAGACATCTGTTACTGCCTGCTTTTGTTCCAAGAATTCACCTTCTGAGATTGTGTTTTCATCAGGGGAATCTAGCGAGTCCAGTAAGGGTGCAAACAACTGAACGAATGGGCCTTTCAGTGTGGATGAGATCACTGAAGCGGTTGCATAAGCTTCTGTCGGATGTTTCCCAGCCTGCTGAAGACGATTGACCAGCTGTTCTTCGACATTTGTTGAAATGAGCTCGATAGCCTCACTCACAACTTGCGATTTTTCCTTGAGCTTCTCGGAGCGGAAAGCGTTGTTCAGCTGTTGCTGGATCTCCGGGTGCTCTTTGAAAATCTTCGTGAAGTGACGCTCTGCGGCGAACTTGTTGTCGTCACCACCCAAGCCATCCGCATTGTTGGAGTGCTTTGCTATGAACTCGGTCAGCAGCTCTGCATTGATTTCATCAGCGGTCAGGTGTTCTACAAAGCCTTTGATGATTTCATTGGCGGTTTGAGCTGTTTCTATCTGCTTGCCAAGCTCAGCCTTTGCTGCGTTGACGATGCCGCCTTGTTCCTGAAAGTCATTGCCGTCTTTTATAGAACGCACGATTTCCTTGGCAGCCAAATCAGGCAACCATTTCTGTGCGGCCCTTATTTCTTTTGGGGTTCCTTCAGGCACAAACGGGGCAATTTGCGAGCTGAACTCATCTGTTTGGGCTGCTTCTCTCAGTGTCGATTTCAACACGTCCTGAACAGCGCTGTTGATGATGCTTTTTTGGAGAATACCTTCGATCTGATCAGTAATGTCGTTCGTGCCTTCAGGACCGGAAACCGTGTTGAAGACGCCGTTCAATACGGTTGCGATTTCACCGAATGCCCCTGCGCTTATCTTCTCTGCGGGCAGGCCCAACTCTGAAAAGATGCTTTCAAGCAAAGTATCTCCTGCGCTTGCTGATTGCAGTGCTGCGATGGCTCGTAGCTGATTGCCTACTGCTTGTTGTACCTGTTCATCCTTCAAACTGCTGCGAATGGATTGGTTGGAGTTGCTTGGTCTGGATTGGTTTTCCAGTTTGCCTTGCACATTTTCCTGCAGTTTTGTGATCTGCTCGGAGGAGACATTATCCCAGTTGATTTGGAAGTCCGCAGTTGATGCAGCAGCTTTCAGATGCTCCCTATCACCCAGTTTTTCAATATGGGTTGCAATGTTTGCGTCGGTTTCTGCTGCCAGATTCTTCGCAACATCCTCTGCAATCTGTGAGACAATTGCTTTTATTTGCTCAGGATTTTCGCCAGCCTTTGTAAACTCACTGGAGCCTTCCAGCAATTTGGTGACATTGGCTGCTACCTCTGCACCATGCGTTTTGGCGACGCTTGAGAGGATAGCCGCTTGTGTAGTTACATTGAGCTCTTCGGCTTTATTTTCCTGAGTTGTGAGTGCCAACTCAACCGAGCTCAGTACTTGTGCATTGGTCAGGCTGTGGGCTTTCCCATCACCTGGTGCGAAAGCCTTGTAAGCGGCTTCACCGACGTCTTTGCCGAATTCTGTTTTCAATGCTTCCTGAAAACGGGTCTGATCTGCAGATTTCTGGCCATCTCCAGTGATATGGAGCTTGGCCCAGGAGAGTACTTTTCCGCCAACCGATGTATGAGAGGTGCGTTGTGTAACGGCTTCTTGCGTGGTGTGCAGTTTGTCCAGACCGTTGTCGAATTGGGCTGCAGTTACAAAACTGGAGAGTTCAATGGTGCTCATACTCTTGCTCCAAAATCTGCAAAATTATCGGCCTGACAAGGGTTGGTGTGGTTTGGGTTATCCCAATTTGGGCTGAGGCCTTCCGGGTTCTTGAGGCGCTCGTGCCAGGAGGCAGCTGTGCGGATGAACATGTCCAGCTTGTTGTGGAGGGCAAAGGAGGATCTGTCGGAGATTGTCACCACCATGGAGAGATTTATGCAACTTGCTTTTGGGCTGATGTTGAACGCCATGGCATGGCTGTCGGCAAACACGCAATTGGCCTGCATCAGAGCTTCAAGGACTTGCGGACTGTTGGTATCGCGTTTGCTGATAACTGTGTTGAAAAGCAGGGTTTGGCTTTCGCCTCGCCAGACGATGCTCATGGCGAGGTCCTGATCAAGACCAAGGAAAATCTGACCATCTTCGTTCAAAGAGAAGTTGTCAAAGCCAATTCTGTTGCCGAGTTCGATCAGCAGTGCGTTTACCAAATCAGTCATGCAGTCTCGCGCGCCTCACCATAGGACTTGTATGTCGTTGATGCTGTTCCTTGCAGTGAAGACGGTTTGTCTGCTGCAAGGAACAGCATCTGTAAGGCTAGGTTTAGCGAGGGTGAGGAGAGACTGCTGTCTTGTTTGGTACAGGTTGCCGACAAACTTGTGCCCCTCGCATACTTTGATGCGTATGCGAGGGCTGGTTGGTTATGTATTCGCGAGAACTGTAGCCGGAGCGGCGGCTCGTTTGTGGGCAAACACGATGACAAAGGTGAGCCCCAGTAGCAGAACCTCGGAGAACACACTGGCGTACCAAATACCGGCTTCTCCCATTGCATAAGGCAGGATGAGAGTAAGCGGGACTGCGAACAGGTAGGTTTTGGCCAGCATCAGAATGCCTGCGCGGGCAGCGTCACCGATTGCCTGAAAGAATGTGCCTACCATCATCAACGGACCAGACAGGAAGAACATCATAGACACGATTGGGATGATGCGTTCGACGTCTGCAATTGTGGCTGCATCATCGACAAAGATCGCGCCCAGTTGGGAGCTGAACAGGAAGTAGATTGCCTGAACTCCACCGCAATAGATGAGCGAGATTATGATCGCGATTTTCAGGGTTTGTGCAGTTCTGTCGTGCTTTTGGGCGCCGTAGTTGTTTCCTGAAATGGATTGCAGCGCCATGCTGAGACCCAGCAGAGGCAGGAACGTGAAGGTCATCATTCTGGTGATGATGCCATAGGCTCCAGCGGTGACTTCATAGTTGCTTCCGGCCCAAAGCTGAATTGCAAACAGCGTGACGGCTGCAGCCAGAGAAACACCCGTATAGCCAAGGCTTTGGGGGACACCAAGAGCGATGAGGGACTTCCATTGGAAGCTCACTGGTCGCCAGTTCAGGAAGGAAAGTTCCCCGCGTTTGGATGTGTAGTAGACTACTAGTGCAACTAATGAAATCAACTGTGCAGTCAATGTTCCATAAGCAGAGCCGGCCACGCCCCAGCCGAATTGAACCACATAGAGCCAATCAAAGAAGATATTCAGGAATGCAGAACTCAGGGTGATGACTGTAATGAGAGGCAGTAATCCCTCACAACGGAGCCTGTCGATGTTGATGGATAGGACGAACCCCAACGGTGAACCTAGAATGAGGATCGCCATGTATTGATAGCCAATACGGGCTAGTTCGTCAGAGCCGTTGGTCAGGAACAGAGCTAACTGAAATCCTGCGACCAGAAAACTCACGATAAGGCTGCCGCAGACGATCAATGCGAGGGCGATTGCGCTGTCGATGATCTTCTTTGCGATGCGGTGGTTGTTAGCGCCAAAGGCCCTTGCGTAGATGCTGGCGAAACCGTTGGACACGAGCGTGAACAGGGAAACCAAGATCATGAAGAGAGGGAACATGAGTGTGACGCCAGTCAGGGCCTGTGTACCCACATAGGTTCCCAGAAAATAGGCGTCGACGACCGTGTGCAAGCCGTTGACCATCATGACAAGGCTGAGGGGGATTGCGGTTTTTGCAAAGAGAATAGGTATGGAGCCGGACAGAAAAATATTGTCCGGTTTGGAAGAAAAAACGTCAGACATCAAAACTGCTTTCAGTTCAGAAGCGGGAAAATGCTGGAGCTCGCGTTGCCAGTAAACCGCTGAAATTATGCGGTTTGATGCAGAAAATATGGAGCTTCACCAGAGCGGTATGCTTGCGAGCGGCGGGTGTCCGAACCACACCGCGATCATAGGTGGAGTGCATTTTTACTGCAAGTGGATGCGCTCAATTGAGCAAGATTTGTGAACTGGTATATGGCAGTTTGAATTTGTGTCGTGTTGCGGTTGACGAGGGTAGCTTGCGCGACCTACTCCTCTTGCAGTTAATTCTGCTGAGAGGTCCTTCCATGGCAAAAGCAATTCACATGATGATCCGGGTTTTGGATGAAGAGCGTTCGCTTGCGTTTTATCGTAGGGCGTTTGGTCTGGAAGTTGCCGAGCGGCTGGATTTTGACAGCTTTACGCTGGTTTATCTGCGCAATGCGGAGAATGACTTTGAGGTTGAGCTTACAATCAACAAAGACCGCAGCGAGCCATACTCATTAGGTGACGGATACGGGCACATCGCGTTCTGTGTGGATGGGCTGGCTGCAGAACATAAGCGTTTTCAGGAGGAAGGGCTTGCTCCGGAGGACATCAAAGAGTTCTTCGTGGAAGGCAAGTTGCTGGCACGGTTCTTCTTTGTGACTGATCCCGATGGATATCGAATCGAGATGTTGGAGCGGCACGGGCGATACCAGTAGCCGCTCTTTTGCTTAGGACTCAATCGCCTTTTCAGCGAAAGTCGGAGGGGAGCTTTTGGCGAGCTCCTCTTTGCTGTGGCTTTTGAAGGTGTGGGTGAAGCCATCACGTAGTTTGTAATGCGGTTGCCAATCGAAGTTTTCCAGGTATCTGGTCACATCGAGTGCGCAATCGTAATCGCGGAAGGGGAAATACTCACGGGCTGGGATGCTGGGCGCCATGTCATTGCCGTAGAGAACTTCTGGTTCGACCTCTGCAATATCGCAGAGCATCTTCACCCATTTTTCGATGGTGAGGATATGCGGGTCCGCCAGGTTGACGGCCTCAGTCGGCATGGCATGCATAGCAAGCAGATAGAGGATGAAGCTGGCGAGATCTTCTTCGTGCAAAAACTGCAGTTTGGTCTGGCCATCACCGGGCAGGATGATCGGGCGTTCTGTTAAAGCTCGCGCCCAGACAAATTGCTCTCGGTCGATATCATTGTTGGGGCCATACAGATAAGGCGGGCGGATGGCGACGGCTGGTGTGTGTTCCTGATTCAGCAGGAAGTGATCTGCTCCAGATTTATCTCTGCCATAAACACCCCACACGGACGCTCCACCGATCGGGTCTTTTTCGCTCGGTAAGTGTCCTTTAGTTTCTTTGTAAACCGCTGCGCTGGAGAGATGAATCCACTTTTTGGCATGGATACCGAAGGTGTTGAATGCAATCCTCGACTGCTCTCGCGTATAAGCGCTTGTATCGATTACCGCTTCGAATTTGTCGGTGATCTGCTGCATGGCAAAAGGATCGTTTCTGTCTGCAACCAACTGCTTGGTTCCCGGAACCGGGCGTGTGCCTCTGTTGAGCAGGGTTACATTATATCCCTTCGAAAGTAGGGCCGGGATGAGAGATGCACCCACAAAGCCCGATCCACCTATAACTAACAAGTTATGCATATTTTGCAGTGCCTTAGAACTGTCCACTCTCAGTTTTAGAAAACTAACATGGTGGGATTAAAGAAACCTGTCTGCATCGCAATAGTTGAGCACCCATCCATTTTCGTTGAAATATTGAACCTTGCAATGACTGAGGCGAGGCGGCACAAATGGTCAACTTCAATTTGCAGAAAACGGGGATATTGACCCATGGCATCCAACAAGCTCCTGCTTCTTCCTGGTGATGGAATTGGTCCTGAAATCATGGAGGAGGTGAAAAAGGTTATCGCCTGGCTCAACGAGCAGGGCGAAGATACTTACGAGTATGACGAAGGCCTTGTTGGCGGCAGTGCCTACGATGCACACGGCGTTTCCATCTCTGAAGAAGATATGGCGAAAGCACAGGCAGCTGATGCTGTTATTTTCGGTGCTGTTGGCGGTCCTAAATGGGACGAGGTGCCTTATGAGGTTCGCCCGGAAGCTGGCCTGCTACGTCTGCGTAAAGACCTTGGCCTGTTTGCAAACCTTCGCCCTGCGATTTGCTATCCGGCGCTGGCTGACGCGTCTTCTTTGAAGCCGGACGTCATTGAAGGATTGGACATTCTGATCGTTCGCGAACTGACCGGTGGTGTTTACTTCGGTGAGCCGAAAGAGATCATCGATCTGGACAACGGCCAGAAGCGCGGTATCGACACGCAGGTTTACGACAGCTATGAAATTGAGCGTATTGCTGGCGTTGCATTTGATCTTGCGCGCACCCGTGACAACAAAGTTTGTTCCATGGAAAAGCGCAATGTGATGAAGTCCGGCGTGCTTTGGAACGAAGTTGTGACCGCAACGCACAAAGCAAACTACGCGGATGTTGAGCTGGACCACATGCTGGCAGACGCTGGCGGCATGCAGCTGGTGCGTTGGCCAAAGCAGTTTGACGTTATTGTAACCGACAACCTGTTTGGTGACATGCTGTCTGATGTTGCGGCGATGCTGACTGGTTCTCTGGGTATGCTGCCGTCTGCTTCTCTTGGTGCGCCTGATGACGCAACCGGTAAGCGCAAAGCCCTTTATGAGCCAGTGCACGGTTCTGCTCCTGATATTTCCGGTACAGGTGCTGCTAATCCAATTGCAATGATCGCAAGTTTTGCAATGGCGCTGCGCTACTCTTTCCAGAAGATTGCAGAGGCCGACATGGTTGAAAAAGCAATCTCCAACGCACTGGACAAAGGTCTGCGCACAAAAGACATCGCGAAGGATGGTGAAGCCACCATCACCACCGCACAGATGGGTGATGCTATTGTCGCCGAGCTGACCGCTCTTGCAGGTGTTTCAGCATAAGCTGGCAGTTCAGAGTCTAGAAATTTGAAACAGGGCTTCCGTTGGTTCGGGAGCCCTGTTTTTTATTGCATGGGTGGAAGTAGTGGCTGAGTGGGTTTAGGACTTGGCAAGTTCACGTATTGTATCTGCGATCCTGAGGCATCGAAGTCTTCAAAACTTACGCCATGCAGCGTTGGGTTCTCGTAGGTTTTGATGAAATACTTTCTGTTTTCAATGTCAGCAATGGTCGACCACTGGGTGTAGTCGTTGGCTTCCTGTTCCTGCTCGACTGGCAAAATGGCAGGCCTTACAAACCCTTTTGGAATGTCGAAGTTGTTGAGCACGTGCTCCATGGTCACAAGCCGGTTCTTGTTTAGTTCAGCGGCGTCAATAGTGGAGATTAAACCCAGCGCACGGATAAACCGGGAAGGTGGAGTTGGATCACCTGGGATTCCAAGCAAGCCAGAACCCTGACCGAAGGGGGTTAGTTCCTGTCCCATGATCTCAGTAGAGCCGATGTTGAATGGAGAGAGGAACAGGTAGTTGCGGATGTTCTGGACATGCCACTCGAAGTCTGGCGAGTTGGTGAGCACGGTGTAAGGATTGTCATAGACTTTCAATTCGCCGTTTATGGGCTCTATGACAATAGAAAAGCCAGCTGCATCATGTAGAGTGTAGTGAAGCGGCGGGATTTCATCCATGCTCTCGTAGAAGGTCCCGACTAATGAGACCTGATCCAGATTGACTTTAATTTCTTCGACTGTTTTGAAGGTTGAAAGCATCCAGACGAGGAAGTCTACCTGATTGATTTCCTTGGTGCGTTGCGCTTTATCATCTGACGGGTTTTTGTAGGCAGCAGAGCCGGGGAAGTAGAGGGCGCCGCCGGACAGACCGTATTCGTTCATGCCATCAACCAAGGCGGGGCTGTCGAAGATGCTGGCGCCAATCACAGCAATTTTGCCGGTCCAGCTGTGGCCCGCTTCATCATTGATTTGAGATTGGAACTTGTAACCGCGTGGGATGAGCCCAATTTTAGTGGGGATCTGCTTGCCGAACTCCATCGTGCGGCCATACATTTTGATGTTGTCGACGGTGGACAGGACGAAGCTGGTGCAGGCATTTGCGGCTATTGGCTGAAGAACAAAACCGAGCAGAGCTAAGCTGATCTTGAACAAGGCAATTGGTTTGCTGGCAAAGCGCTTGAGCATGAGACCTCCGGAGTGAGTTCTTTTGCTTGTGATTGTCAGCGAAGAGCGCAAAGGTTCCGTTAGATGTGCCTGCTGCTTTAAGATTGGTTTTTTGGCAGTTTGGCCACTGGATGTTAATCACGGGAGTTAGCCGTGTGATTTGGTTGCGCGAAAAACTCCTGTGCGGCATAAGCCTGAGCCAAGATAAATTTTGAGAAGCATTGCTGAAAGACAGAGCATGGATGAACGTTTAAGACCTTTCCTCGGAACCTGGATTCTGGATCCTGATGCCTCAAACTATGAGCAGGGTTCTATGCCTTGGGGTGGCAGTTTGAAAATTGTCGAGAAGAATGGCGAGATCGGTTTCTTCATGAAAACCGTTGAAGGCGAAGGCGAGACCGTTGAGGCCAACTTCTCAGGCATTCCTGATGGGGAAGATCGACCTATGCCGCAAAACCCGTTTGCGGATACGCTTTCTCTCTCTTTAAACACGGATGGTGATCTGGTTTCTGAAGCAAAGCGCGGCGGCCTAAGCATTATGGTTGCCAAGCGTGAGCTGAATGAAGACGGTTCTCAGCTCACGGTTTATCAAACTGTACACCTGTTGGATGCTGGTTCGTTTACCAACGAAGCCGTCTATATGAGAGCACAGTGAGTGGTTTAAACCTGCATTAGCTTGTCTTTGTTGAACTTGGTTGTGTGATTTAAAAACGTAACAGGACACAACCATGTTCAATCGAAACAGGCTCGCCGGAGCCTGCGCAATACTGGCGGTTTGTGGTGTATCGAGCGCTAATGCCCTGGTGTTTGATGGCATTCCTTATATGGATGATCGCAGCACCCCCCAAGCGGTGATCGAAAGCTATTATAATGCAATCAACCGCAAAGAATATGTGCAGGCGTATAGCTACTTCAATACCCCACCTAAGAACTTTGAGGAATGGAAGGACGGATTTCGAACAACGGAGTCTGTGCAGCTGCGCTATGGGTCAACCCAGCCAGATGCAGGCATGAGCCAGCTCTATTGGCCGCTCCCGGTAGTTATTGAAACGCACCTTTCTGACGGGACTTCACAGGTTTATGCGGGCTGTTATGTTTTACATATGGTGGTGCCGGGCACGATTACCGATCCGCCTTACTCACCCATTGCGATTAACAAGGCTGAGTTGAAGCCAACGGATAAGCCATTGAGCCAGGCCCTGCCCGACAAATGTGATGAGTAGCCGTAATTCTTCATCACGTTAGCTTGCTGCGAAGGCCGCGGAATAAGCGACGGTACCTGTTGGTGTCTCTCCTTCAAAGGTGTGCTGCATAAAGTACTGTGCTGGCACGCCGGGGAAGATGAGGCCATTTGTCTGCTGAAAGCCGAAGCAGCTGTAATATTCCGGCTCCCCAAGCAAAACGACACCTTTGGCACCAAGCTGCTTGATTTGCTGCATTCCCTCCATGATCAGGGTTGAGCCAAAGCCCTTGCCCTGATGTTTTGGAGCAACGGCCACTGGGCCAAGGCCATACCAACCTTTGTCCTCACCATCGATTGTTATAGGAGAAAACGCGATATGACCTATCATGCCGCCTGCTTGCCCTCCGATGAGTGACAATGTCAGTTCACCATTAGCACGCAGCTGGTCGATGATCAGGCGCTCAGTTGGCTTTGCGCCGGGTTCATGGTGTGGGTGGTTTTCGAATGCTGCATAAACGAGATTGCGGATTGCTTCGACGTCAGATGGCAGCTCTGTGCGGATGATCATCGGTTTTGTCCGTTCTGTTTAGCTTAGCTTTTGTGCCACGAAGAATAAGAAAGCTCACTGACTTATCGGACTAGAGATACCCGAACATTCTCCCGCAGATCAGGACGCCGAGCCAGCTGAACAGCGAGATGAAGCCAGCGGATTTGAAGCGGGGGATGGTTCCGCGGGAGTCGACTTGTGCCAGATAGCGCCATGGTTTGTTGAAGCGCAGGAACAATGCATTGAGCAGGGCGAGTGTAAAGAAGCCTGACTTAGCCCAGAATATGGGTGCGTTGACGTATACTTGCGCTTTGACTGAAAGCAGGAAGATGCCAGTCGTGATCGCGATCAGGCCGCCCAGAAGGGCAATGCGGGTGAGGGGACGTGCAAGGTCGTACAATGGTATGGACCGCCACATGCCCATCATGCGCAGGTCAAGCGGGACAAGGGAGCCGAATAGCATTGCTAGCCCGACGATGTGGCCTGTGTTGATTGCCGGATAGACCCACCATGCATACTTGAAGACCTCTGGCAGCTGAGAGCGTTCGAGATCGACAGCAAGTGCTTGCAATTGAGAAAGGAGGTCCATCATTATTCCGTTGTGACTTTTGATCGCTCTGTTCAAACTGAGTGCAGACGCGATGCCATGCAAGGATTGATTGGCGCACTTATTCCGGTGCCCACGGTTTTATTATTCTGAGGTTGTTTATGCCTGACTTTGTGCATTTGGAATGGGGGTGAAACGCCTGCGGTGATGGTTATGCAGCGACTGAAGGCGTTAGTAATATTCATTGAAAGGCGTAAGACTTTGCCGCAACTGAAACTCTCGGCGGGACGCCTCTATCATTGAAATGAGCATACCCTTCTCGCAAGTTTCTCCAGAAGGGTAACCAACGGCTGTTGGCATGGATAGCCATGTTGGTCTCTGTCATATGGAATGGGAAGATGTGAACGTGCACGGAAGCTTGACCACTTAGCAGGGCATTTTCGACCAGTAAGTAAATTTCTTCCATTCCTTTGTCAGTCATTGCATAACAGCCTGCTGATAAGCAGTTGCCGTGAACCATCAGGAATGATCCGGTTCGTTTATTGGATTTGTCAAAGGCGTTTGGGAAACCAAGATTGAATGCAAGGTGATTTACGCTTTTAGGATTTAGCTGACGTGTTGTTACTTGATAAAATCCTTCAGGCGCTTGCCTATCACCTTCTTTTAGTTTGGGTCCTAATCCTCCAGAAAACGAGCAAATATCGTAGGTTTTGAAGAGTTCATAATCGCCGTTTTTTTGCTTCCAAACTTCTAACTGAGCTTCTTCTTTGAAAATACGCAGAAAAACAGGCTGCTTGAGACTCAAATTCTTCTCTCTCAGTTCTGCTACAAGATATGGGGTGAGAGTCTTTCTTACGTCTTTGATGTTCGCTGATTTAGCAAACCAATAGGATTCTGACGAGAAATAGGGCTGTGAGGAATCGTATCTAGTTGCGATTATGATTGATGGTAGAGTGACGGTGGCAACCATACTGATAGCGATCAGGTATTTAACGAAACGCATAGAGAAATCTTTTAAAAAGAAACTTATAGAGAAACGCAAAATTATTATCACCTAGAGGTTGTTTATGGCTGACTTTGTGCATTTGGAGTGGGGGCGGAACGCAAGCAGTGATGGCTTTGCTGCGACTGTGATTGTTGATTGCCTGAGTTTCTCGACAGCGACTTCTGTTGCGTGTGGCAGAGGGGCAAAGGTGGTGCCTGTTGCTGGTCGCGATGAGGGGAAAGCGCTGGCTGTTGAGATTGGCGGAGTTTGTGCCGGGAAGCGCCGAGAGGATGGTTACTCGCTGTCTCCACCAACGCTCATGGGGCTCTCTGCTAGCGATGTGTTGGTCCTGCCCAGCCCCAACGGTGCGACGCTTTCTGCTTTGCCAAGAGAAGGGCGGGTGTTCGCTGCTGCACTTCGGAATGCAGCAGCGGTGGCGGCTTGTTTGAAAGAGGTTTCCGGTAAAGTCTTACTGGTTGCTGCAGGGGAGAAGTGGCCGGATGGCAGTTTGCGGCCTGCGTTTGAGGATCAACTGGCCTGCGGTGCACTTGCACATGTGCTGGACTGCGCGATGTCGCCAGAAGCCTCGATTGCTCGGGCGGGTTATCTTTCGTGTGCTGATGATTTACTCGGTGCGCTAAAAGGCTGCGTGAGTGGGCAGGAACTGACACACCGTGGTTACACAGTTGATGTGGAGTGGGCAGCTGACCTGGATTCGGAATACTGCGTGCCTGAACTGCGGCAAATTGAACTTGGTGGAAAGGCCGCGAATGCCTTCCTAGACGTTTCGCATGTAGATCATGGCGGTTCAAAAGTTGAGCTTACATCAGGGTTTATTTTGCCTGAATGAAGGTTCTCATCGGTAAATCCCAGTATTTCGGCGGTTTTGCTGGTGCGTGCGTGTCACGCTTGAGTGATGTTGAAGCTCTGCCATAGCAAAGACTGTTGACAAATCTTTCCTGTGAAGGCATGAAACCCGCGATCTATTTATTGGGAAAGAGTTACGCGGAATGTTCCTTCGCAAGACCGACACAACAAAATTCATGCGCACTGCGGCGAAAACCGCGGGCATGATGTCGGCTGCAAAAGTGACCGCGACTACTACCAAGACAATCACCACGAAAACGACAAAAACCACCGTCTAAGGTGCCTCTCTTTCCCGCGCTCTCCCCGGGACGGAGGGCGCCAGAGGGCTCACCGGGCGCAGTCAGCCTCCGGAAGCCAGCGGGGGAGACGAAGAGGACAAAACCAATGGGTTATAAGGTTGCGATTGCAGGTGCTACCGGCAATGTAGGTGCGGAAATGCTGGATATTCTGGCAGAGCGCGGTTTCCCGGCTGATGAAGTGATTGCATTGGCATCTCGCCGTTCGCAGGGCAAAGAAATCTCCTTTGGTGATAAGACGCTGAAAGTTAAAGCGATGGAGAACTTTGATTTCTCCGAGGTTGATATCTGCCTGATGTCTGCCGGTGGCTCTATTGCAAAAGAGTGGGCACCAAAGATTGCTGCCAAGGGCTGTGTTGTCATCGATAACTCTTCTGCATGGCGTTATGATCAGGATGTTCCACTGATCGTGCCTGAAGTGAACGCTGATGATATTGTTGACTTCAAAAAGAAGAACATCATCGCGAACCCGAATTGCTCCACTGCACAGTTGGTTGTTGCTCTTAAGCCAATTCACGAAAAAGCTGGTATCAAGCGCCTCGTTGTCTCCACTTACCAGTCCGTTTCCGGTGGTGGCAAAGATGCGATGGACGAGTTGTTTAATCAGACCCGCGCTGTTTTCGTAAACGACCCGATTGAGCCTCAGCAGTTCACCAAACGCATTGCGTTTAATGTGATCCCGCATATCGATGAATTCATGGAAGATGGTTACACTAAGGAAGAGTGGAAGGTTCTTGCTGAGACCAAGAAGATGCTCGATCCAACCATCAAGGTAACCTGTACTGCTGTTCGCGTGCCTGTGTTTGTTGGTCATGCCGAGTCCGTGAACATGGAACTGGACAGCCCACTTTCTCCTGAAGAAGCTCAGGACCTGCTGCGCGAAGCGCCGGGTATTCTGGTTGTCGATAAGCGTGAAGACGGCGGCTATGTCACTCCTTACGAGTGTGCTGGCGAAGATGCGACTTACGTTTCCCGTATTCGTGAAGACGCGACCGTTGAGAACGGCCTGAACATGTGGGTTGTTTCCGATAACCTGCGTAAAGGCGCTGCGCTGAACACAGTTCAGATTGCTGAGGTTCTGGTGAACCGCGGCCTGATTAAGCCAAAAGCAGAAGCTGCTGCATAAGCTTTTCAGCTACTGATGAGATTAGGGAGGGCACCTTTTAGGGTGCCCTTTTTTGTTAGAGGTGAAAGAGGGTTACTGCTTCATTCGGAGAGAATGAGAATGCTCTGGTCACAAAACTTATCCCCCTCCTCAATTCCTTCGATACTCTGTGTCTATGCCTACGTAGCGGGCTGCTGGCGGAGCGACCGTCAGTTTGTCGTAGGTTGGGTTGGGCTGTTGGGAGACGTAACGCACCTTTCAGTGGTCCGGTGAACCGAACTTCAAACGTGACCGCATGGTTTGAGGGGAAGGGCCCAGGACTATAGGGTATCACGCGGTGACAGGTGCAGATGTACCGGCAGTAAGACCTGCTTTTGCAGATGTGTTTGTCAAAGACGGAGGAACTGTTTGGGCATGGAAACGTGTCTGGATAAGCCACTTTCTTTCCGGGAAACCGGCTATCGTGCCTTATAGGCAAAAGAGGCGACGTTGTTCATTATAAAAAGCCCGGGCAAGGCGTGTAGCCAATGCTGAAGAAACATTTTTAAACAAGTAGCGCAGGCATTGCCTGCCGCCTTGCTCATCCCGACTTCCGGGATTTCTGGTTCAACACTGCATGGGATGCCATGTGGTGCTATTGGTGTTTGCGGGAATACTTTACGTAGAGGTTATGCTAGGTTTATCCCAAATTATGGGGGGAATATGCAGACACTTGAAATTAGAGCTGCGCGGTATGATGAGTTGCCTGAGGTCGCTCGCATGTACCGGTATTCGCGAGACCGATGCCTTTCATTTATACCTAGACTGCACACGCCAGAAGAAGATCTTTGGTTCTTTCAGAATATTGTTTTTAAAGAGAATGAACTGACAATAGTCATGGGAGATGAGCAAATCATAGGTATGATGGCCACCAAAGATGACTGGGTAGAACAGCTTTATCTGGATCCGCGGCACCTGCGGAAGGGCGTTGGTACAAAGCTCTTAGACCAAGCAAAAGCTCACTCTTCCGGAAATCTGAAGCTTATGTGCTTTGTTGAGAATGTGGATGCGAGAGCATTTTACGAAGTGCATGGGTTTAAGGAAGTGAAGCGGACAAGCGGTTCAGAGAATGAAGAAGGTGCACCAGATATTTTGTATGAGTGGAAGGCTTAGTTTTCCCGGCAAAGTAGAGGGTGCAGTGTGTTGCAGGAAGACGGGCGCGAGATGATACCCCTAAAATTGCAGGGGGCATATACGGTGATTTCCGTCTAGTGCAGCGTAACTCTGAGTGGCATTGTTCGAAGTAGATGTAAGCCAGAGCACTTTGCGTTGTTCAAGATTGACGCTTCCTGCTCTTAGCGTTTTTGCCATGCGTATCCTTTTTGGGAATATCCGAACCACTTTTAGGAGGATGCGCTTCAGGACAATGTGTTGGGAGGCACACGAGAATGCTGAACACTGCAAGTTATGCCAACTACAAGATCACTCATACGGATGAGACCTTTACGGATTGGCTTGTGAAATCTGCAGGACCTGCTTGGAATAAGGCGATCAATCACCCGTTTACCAGTGCTGTTGGCAATGACACAGTGAGTGCCGAGGTGTTCACCCGTTACTTGTTGGAGGATTACCACTACATTCAGGACTTGGCATCTGCGCTTGGATTCCTGATTGCCAAGGCGCCGACAATGGCTGCTAAAGCACGGTTGTCTGGTTTTGCGCAGCAACTGACTTCCAACGAACTGGGGTATTTTCAGCGCACCTTTAAAGAACTGGGCATCGCGCCTGATGTTTATGAGGCTGCAAAGCCCAATACGATTACCCGGGCAATTGGCGCAACGCTGTTGTCGACAGCTGGCAAAGGTCACTACGTTGATGGCATGGCAACATTGCTGGCTTCGGAGTGGATCTATCGCGAATGGGGCCATCGGGAAGCAGCCAAGCCACGGCCTGAGCGGTTATACCTTGCTGAGTGGGTTGAGTTTCTGGCGACCGATGAGTTTGGAGAGTTCATTGAGTGGATTAAGCGGGAAGTGAACTCGATTGGCGAAGAAGAACGTGTGAAGCGCCAAAGCGAGATCTCAGAGAGCTTTACTCATATGTGTGAGCTTGAAGCCGAGTTCTTCGACATGGTGAGCTGACAAAAGGCTTCATATCTGAACCAGAAATGCTCTCTGTTTTGCAGGGAGCATTTTTTTTCAATGAGGTCGGTCCCTAGTTATACGTATTGGCTAAAAACTAGGGGTAACTGCACGTTTTACCTGTAACATCTCCGTGATATTGCTGGTAAATTGCAGGAAATGACAAGATGTTCTCAAATGAGATTTTGTCTCTGAACACCTTATGGGAAGTATTTTTTATGCATGTGAGGTTTTGTGGTAACTGGTTCTAATAAATTCCAGTATTGGTAGTTTATTTGATTTAAATAAGCTCACAGCTTCGCTAATTGTAGAAAATTTTCCTCATTCTGATAGAACGAGCTCAACAAAATAATAGTAATCAGGAATAGATTATGTTCTCTCGTTCTACTGTTGCTGCACTTGCCCTTCTCGTGGCTGTTCCTGCTCAGGCTGAAACAATCCGTGTGGGCATGTCTGGTGGGTATTTCCCATTCACATTTGTCAAGCAGGACGTTCTGCAGGGCTTTGAAGTTGACGTTGCTCGTGCGATTGCTAAGCAGACTGGTGATGAAGTTGAATTCGTTACCATGAGCTTCTCCGGCCTGATTGGCGCTCTGGAAGCTGGCCGCATTGACACTATTGCGAACCAGATCACCATTACGCCTGAGCGTGAAGCCAAGTTCACCTTCTCCCAGCCATACGTTTATGACGGTGCGCAGGTTGTTGTGAAAGCTGGCAACGAAGAAATCGGCGGCGTTGAAGACCTTAAAGGCAAAAGCGTTGCTGTAAACCTCGGTTCCAATTTTGAAGAGCTTCTGCGCGGTTTGCCATTTGCTGATGAAATCGACATCCGCACCTACGAAAGCAACCTGGCTCAGGATACTGCTCTTGGTCGTGTTGATGCGTTTATTCATGACCGCATCAGTGCAACACAGGTGATCAAAGAAACTCCGCTGCCGCTGGCGCTGGCTGGTGCTCCATTCTCTGAAATTCGCAACGCAATGCCGTTCCGTACTGATGAAGATGGTAAAGCTTTGGCTGCTAAGGTAGATGTTGCAATCGACGAACTGAAGGCTTCAGGCAAGCTGGCTGAGATCTCCGACAAGTGGTTTGGAGCGGACATCACCAAAGCTGACTAAGCTGTCCGTTCAGAATTAGTAAAGCAGTTCGCATCTAAGAATCTTTGGTGGAACTGCTTTTCCTTTTTCATGCCTTCGGGAATTTACTCCCGTCGTTCGAGGGCATGCTCTAATAATAAGAACTGATTATGCGCGCCTTAGATCTGGACTACATGCTCGGCCTTTTGCCGATCCTTTTAAAGTACTTACCCCTAACCTTGGGTATGGCAAGTGTGTCCATGATTTTGGCGCTTATACTTGCATCGCTGTTTGCAATTATCCGCGTGGTGCGCTTTCCTGTCTTGGATGCAATCACGCGGCTCTTTATCAGCTTCTTTCGTGGGACGCCGCTGCTGGTGCAGCTTTTTTTGTTCTACTACGGTTTGCCGCAGCTCTTTTCGTTCCTCACAGCGATTGATGGGGTTTCTGCTGCGATTATCGGTCTGACTCTGCATTTTTCCGCTTATATGGCAGAGAGTATTCGTGCGGCGATCCTGGGTGTTGACCGTAGCCAATGGGAAGCAGCAAAGTCGATTGGTATGTCTACTGGTCAGATGATGCGCCGGATTATTCTGCCGCAAGCAGCGCGTGTTGCTGCGCCAACGCTGATTAACTATTTCATCGATCTGATCAAAAGCACCAGTCTGGCCTTTACGCTTGGTGTGACTGAATTGATGGGTGCTGCGCAGAAAGAAGCTGCAGGAAGCTTCCTGTACTTCGAGACGTTTATTGTCGTTGCCGTTATTTATTGGGCTGTGGTTGAGAGCCTTGCTTTCGTTCAGACTCAAATTGAAAACCGACTTTCAAAGGCTGTTTCCAGATGATCCAGATCCGCGGGCTCACAAAAATCTATAATGGTGTCCCTGTGTTGAACGGGATCGACCTGGATATCAAAAAAGGCGAACGTATCGCCATTATTGGTCCGTCCGGGACCGGTAAATCCACCTTGCTGCGTTGTCTCAACTTTCTTGAGACGCCAGAAGAGGGCGAGTATGTTCTTGATGGCAAGAGTATCGATGTTCGAAAAGCAAATGCTGCGCAGATTAAAGAGATGCGTCTGAGAACTGCGTTTGTGTTCCAGAACTACGCCTTGTTTGCCAACAAGACAGCGCGTGAGAATATTGCTGAAGGCTTGATCACCGTTCGTGGTGAAGCCAAAGAGACTGCGTTTGAACGGGCTGATGAGATTCTTCGGGATATTGGTCTGGCAGATAAGACAGATGCGTATCCTGCATCTCTTTCTGGTGGGCAGCAACAGCGAGTTGGTATTGGCCGTGCGATGGCGAGTAACTCAGAGCTGATGCTGGTTGACGAGCCTACCTCTGCGCTTGATCCTGAGTGGGTTGATGAAGTTCTGCAGCTGCTTACCCGCGTTGCGCAGGCTCATCAGACGATGTTGATCGTGACCCATGAGATGGCATTTGCAAAAGAGATTGCGGATCGTGTTCTGTTTATGGAAGGCGGGCGCATTGTTGAGCAAGGCCCACCTGAGAAGATCTTCACGAGCCCAGATGATCCAAGAACGCGCAGTTTCTTGCGGAAAGTTCTTTAGAGAGTTTCGAGAGCGGTACCTTCTTATGGATGTACCGCTTTTCTTTTATCGACCGGGCAGGGTGTTGTTGACCTGAATGAGTTCAGCGTTACCACCACACAATAGGACGCCGATGCGCTCGCCTTCTTCTGGCTTGTATACACCGGAGATCAGAGCTGCCAGTGCAGTAGCGCCGCCTGGTTCGACGACGAGCTGCATCTCCCTCCAGAGACGGCGTTGCGCGGCGAGAATGGCGTCATCCTCAACAAGGATGGATTCTGCGATATGGTTTCTTGCGACCTCAAACGGGAAGGTGCCGCATCGCTTTGCACCAAGTGCGTTGGCCGCGATGCTGTCTAGTTCGACATCAACTGGCTCGCCGGCTTTAAGCGCTGCATTCATGGAGCAGGAACCAAATGGCTCTATGGCAATGACTTTGGTGGGGCTGTTTGCATAGTAACTTGCGACACCAGCTGCGAGGCCCCCGCCACCGACAGCTACAAGGATGGTATCCAGATCGGGGCTTTGCTCAGACCATTCTAATGCTACGGTGCCCTGACCGTTGATTGTATCTATGGCATCGAATGGATGAATATCAATTGCGCCGGTTTGCTGCTGGTAGTGGGTGCAGAGTGCTGCAGCATCCGCATAGGCGGCACCTTCGACATGGACGTCTGCGCCGAAGCTGCGGATCTTATCGATCTTCGCTGGATTGGAGATCTCAGGGACGAAGATCTTGGCTTTCTTGCCAAGTGCATGAGCTGCACAGGCAACGGCAGCGCCGTGATTGCCACCTGAGGCTGCTGCTATGTCAGCTTCAGGAATTGAGTTGTTTAGTAATGAGTTGAATGCTCCACGGGCTTTGAAGGAACCTGAATGCTGCAGGTGTTCCAGTTTCAAAGAAATGGAGTACTTCAGGCCAAAAGTGCCGTTACCGCTCACAATAGATGGTGTCTTGCGAATGTATTTCTGAATTCGTTTATGAGCGACTTCAATAACTTGCTTAGATATTTGCACGGTAATGGCCTGAATATTTTTAATATAGAGAAGCCCCGGAAAAATCCGAGGCTTCGAAAATTGCAATGTGTATTTTAGGTTGCAGGCATCGCAGTTTCAATCAGTTTAATGAAATAGGAACAGCCATATGGAATAGCTTCGTCGTTGAAGTCATATTTCGGATGGTGCAGTCCTGCAGACTCTCCGTTTCCGAGGAAGATGAAAGCACCGGGCTTTTCTTCTAAGTAGTAAGCAAAGTCTTCACCGCCCATGGTTGGGTCGATGTTTTCATCAACTTTGTCTGCGCTGCCTGCAATTTCAGCAGCAATCTGGGTTGCGAACTTGGTCTGATCCGGATGGTTTGATGTGGATGGGTAACCATCTGCGAAATCGTAGTCCACACCAGCACCGTTTGCAGCACAAACGCCCTCAACAACCTGCTTCACGCGTTGAGCAGCTTGCTTGCGGACATCCTGATCCAATGTGCGGATGGTACCACCCAGTTTCGCTGTGTCTGGAATGATATTGTATGCAGTGCCGGCTTGGAAGAAGGTTACAGAGATTACGATAGACTGCAGTGGTCCAACATTACGGGATGCGATGGACTGCAGGGCAGATACGATCTGAGAGCCAACCACCACAGGGTCGATTGTGTTGTGTGGGTATGCAGCGTGACCACCTATGCCTTTGACTGTGATGGTGAACTCATCGGTGGATGCCATCAGTGGACCAGAGCGGGTTGCGAAGTGGTCAATCGGAGTGCCAGGCTGGTTATGCAGGCCGTAGATCTCGTCAACGTTCCAACGGGTAAATAAGCCGTCGTCCATCATTGCTTTTGCGCCAGCTCCGCCTTCTTCAGCTGGTTGGAACACGAGAATAACTGTGCCGTCGAAGTTGCGGGTCTCGGCAAGATATTTCGCTGTACCCAGTAGCATTGCGGTGTGGCCATCGTGACCACACGCGTGCATTGCGCCTTCGTTTTTGGATGCGTATTCCTTGCCGGTTTCTTCGGCCATTGGAAGGGCATCCATGTCAGCGCGAAGTGCGATGGATTTGCCAGCGCCGCCGTTGCGGCCTTTGATAACACCAACTACGCCTGTGCGGCCAACACCTGTGGTGACTTCATCAACGCCGATCTCTTTCAAGATTTCGGCTACTTTTGCTGATGTGCGGTGTGTCTCATAAAGAACTTCAGGATGTTCATGAAAATCACGGCGCCAAGCGGTGATTTCATCGTGCATTTCTGCAAGACGATTAATGGTTGGCATCGGAGTGCTCCCTCAAATACTTCGGATTCTTATTGAGATTAGAAAATGAACCTCACTTTGGCCCAGTGCAGTGAAATATTGCAAGAGCAAATCAATCGCAAAAGGGTCAGTTGAGTAAAATTAAATGAACTGCCAATGCGCCTCCTTAACTAACCCAAGGACAGCTTAATCACGCTAAGTTATTGCTGACGTCAGGTCACATATTGCAGTTTGTTCAACTTCAACAGCGGTGAGGCAGTATGGCGATCTATCGGAGTGTTTTTCGGAATGTCACAGAGGAGAAACAGCAATGGATGTTTCTCAACAAAGCCAATCGATACACCAGCCTTTTACCTGCCAAAGCCGAGTTTGAAACTGGTCTTTTTGATTTTCGACGCAATGTCTCTATCAATCTTCTCGTAAATGGTGGTCTGTTTGGAACCTCTTTGCGCTACAACTCCTTGCGTGACAGTTGGAGCATGTGGCCGCTGACCAGTGACTTCTCGCTTCAGATTGATAAGCGGAATGTGATTGTCGAGTGTGCTTTGACATCCCCCTATAAAACCGATGCGAATGTGGAATCGCTTGCTCGGTTCTTTGAGGAAATGAGCCGGCCTAGCCGGTAATTGATACTCAGAGAGTCAAGAAAACGCGTAGACGGATGTCTTTTTTGTCTCGTTGTCTTCCAGCTCTCGTTGTACTGGAATTTCATAGGTTTGCAGGTGGGTGAGGCGTGAGGTTGGGAAATAGGAGCGTCGAGGGTCTCCGACCAAAACCGGAATTAGCTTTTCCTTAGGACTGGAGTCCAACCAACTGAGAACCCGTGTGGTCATATCCGGATCATAAAAGACATCGCCGCAGCAGATCAGGTCGTAATTGCCAAGAGAGCTTTTTAAAAGATCTTTAGTGCTGACTTTGATTGTAACCTGGTTCAGCTCTGCGTTGATAAGTGCAGCATCGGAGGCGAACGGATCAATGTCTGCTGCGACAGCTGAGGCTGCTCCGGCTTTCATTGCAGCGATGGCGACAAGGCCTGAGCCGCTGGCGAAGTCGAGGACGTGTTTGCCTTTAACAGCCTCGGGATTGTCGAGAATGTAGCGTGCTAGTGCTTGTCCGCCTGCCCATGCAAATGCCCAGAACGGGGAGGAGACACCGAGTTCTTCCAGCTCTTCTTCACCCATGCGCCAGAGATCGACGCTTTCGTCTGCCAGGTGAAGGAATATGGACGGCGCATGAGGAACAGGGTGTTGCCGTGTCTGTTCCAAAATAAAAGCGCGCCGGTCCGTAATTTTCATCGTGAGATCAGACCTCAGATGGGTCCATTCTTGCCATTTCCAGAACCACGGCCCATTCTTCCGGCTTTACCGGCTGAACAGAAAGGCGCATGGAAGTCACGAGGGCCATATCGGAAAGGCGTTCTTCGGCCTTCACTTGCGCCAGTGTTACTGTCTGCGGGAGGTCTTTGACGGCTTTGATGTCTACGCATTCCCAGCGTGGGTCATCGGTTGTGGAATCCGGGTGTGCGAGCGCGCAGACCTCTACGATGCCGACAACTTCTTTGCCGATGTTGGAATGGTAGAAGAAGCCCCGGTCTCCGATCTTCATGTCGCGCATGAAGTTGCGGGCCTGATAGTTGCGTACGCCGTCCCACTCTTCGCCTTCTTCGCCCTTGGCTTTTTGATGATCCCAAGACCATTTGTTAGGTTCGGATTTGAACAGCCAGTATTGCAACTTTGCCTCCATTAAAAAAGAGCACCTGTCTACAATGAGAGACTGGTGCTCCAGAATTGACGTGTTGTAATACTTACAACAAAATTAGGCTTCCGGGTTCTTAATTACCCAGTTCCAAGGACGGATCTCAACAGATTCAAAGAGGCCTGCGAGTGAATAAGGATCTTCATTAGCTACTGCCAATGCTTCGTCCCTGTTCGCAGCTTCTACCAAGACCAGCGAACCCGTCGGAGATACGAGGTCATCACACATAAAAGGACCAGCTGCCTTCAAGCGATCACCAAGACCTTTTAGAAAGTCGAGATGGTCTTGACGTGTTTTTTGGCGAAGGTCTTCAGAATGCGCCTTATCAGTGCAGATGAGAGCGTACAGCATATTGGATACTCCAGTAGCAGGTTTTCAACCTAACCATTTGATCCCTGATATACAACCAGGCAATTCCTAGCTTAAAAGGATTCTACTAGGGGTGTGTCTCTCGTTTGAGGGGGCGCGTCATTAAGTCGCTCAAAGCCTGTGCGACGTCGATTTTCCCAGCTACGATTTGTGACACGGTGTTTGCAATTGGCATGTCGACACCATGTTCGGCTGCCAAGGCGACCGCGATATTAGCGGAGTGAGCGCCTTCTGCAAGCTTTTGTCCCGGTGCAACCAATTCCTGCGGTGTTCTACCCTGTCCAATCTTTAACCCGAAGGCAAAATTGCGTGATTGGGTTGAGGAGCATGTGAGGACCAGGTCACCAAGACCAGACAAGCCTGTGAGTGTTTCGCTTCTGGCATTCAGTGCCATGCCGAGGCGGGTCAGTTCTGCGAAGCCACGGGCCGTCAAAGCCGCCTGTGCGCTGGCGCCGAGGCCATAGCCGACCGCTGCGCCGCATGCGATTGCGAGCACGTTTTTGAGGGCTCCACCAATTTGCACGCCGATGAGATCATCAGTTGCGTAGGGGCGGAAGCTGTTTGAGGCGAGTGCTGCGGAAAGTTGGTCTGCAATTACACCGTCTTCAGCCGCGATTGTGACGGCTGTTGGCAAGCCCTTTGCCACGTCATGTGCGAAGCTTGGGCCGGACAGCGCTGCCGGGATGGCATCAGGCGCCACGGACTTGATCACCTCAGACAGGAGCTGGCCAGTTGATTGCTCGATGCCTTTTGCGCAGAGAACGATTGGTGTTGCTGGCTTTAAGAACGGCTTGATCGCTTCTGTCATCGCCCGTGTTGTTTGCGCCGGGGTGACGAGTAGGAGCGCGTCAGCACCGCTGACAGCATGCTTGAGGATGCCGGTTGCGGTGATTTGCTCTGTCCACTCGATGCCGGGCAGGTATTTCGGGTTCTGTTTGCTGGCGTTTATTGCGGTGATGGTTTCCGTATCGCGGGCCCATAAGGAGACTTCCCGACCTGCTCTTGCGGCTGCCAAGGCGAGCGCAGTTCCCCAAGATCCTCCGCCAATTACAGCGATCTTGTTTAGAGCAGTGGTCATGTTGTTTTCCTTATTGGATGATGTTCAGTCGTTCACACAGTTGCTCAAGAGGGATATCGAACCCTCCGTGCATTGTTAGCTTGGACTTAGTTTCGTTGTCTGCCAAATCAACCCAGAAGAAGCGAAAGAGGATAGGATCTCCACCGTCATTTGGGCTCATTTCGTAATGATCCCAAGTCTGCTTTGCTTTTTCCTGAATTTTGAGATGGAAAAATTTGCGACGGTGTAGCTCCGGACCTGAAGTGAGGGCATCGTCATACAGGAAGTCATGGCCAGTGAATTGCTCAAGTGCGCCGGAAACACTGAGGCCTGTTTCTTCTTCAAACTCGCGTTTGGCAGCTTGCAGATAGCTTTCACCCGGGTCCAGTGTTCCACCTGGCACTTGCAATGTGCCTGCGATGTCAGTTTCCGGTTCGTCAAAAACGAGAAGATGTGTGCCGCAGGTCATATAGACGTAGGCTTTGTGCCGAGGCTGCAATGTCGTTTCCACCATGAATCAATCAAATCGATGTTGTTTGAATTTGGCAGATGTTATTTGCAGGAGTTTGTTGCAAGCAAGGCGTTATAGCAGTTTGCACATAAATAGCAGCATGACACGCGCTTCAGCGCCGCATGGCTTTGCCTGCAGCGTGGAACTGAATGCCCCGAAAGTTCGGGTGTGAGCAAGGCGAGCAGGCAGTGCCTGCGCATTGTGAGTAAATTAGTTTCTTCGGCATTGGCTGCTCGCCTTGCCCGGGCGTTTTTGTATGAAACAAGATCTCCTCCGAAAGGCATTGGGAGCAGGCACTGTCAGCAACGCACAGACTTGCCAGAGGCAAATGCGATTGTCGGAAACAGTTCAACGCCTGCCAGTGTAGACGCCCATCGGGTGACCAGCTTCCGCTTGGTCCCTGCACTAAAGACTTTCAAGGGGTGTTTCAACGAACCCGCCGGGTGATGCGTTACTTCACCCGGTAGCCCCGCCCAGCCCACGCCACACTGATGGACGGTCCACCAGCTGCCCGAATACGTGAGCACAACACTGAGAATAAGCGCGGTTGAGGGCAGGGGGATAAGTTTTCAGTGTTCCAATCCCAAAAAATCCCGCAGTTACTGCGAGATCCTGAGAGGTATGCATGCTGATTGCTTTCGTCGGTTGATTAAACCTTCGCGCCTTTGCGACCAAAACCAACGACGCTTTCGGAGATTTTGTCTAGCGGCCAGCGTGGGCGTGGGGCTTCGTTCATGTCGTCACCTTTGCCGTTTTGCTCCAGAATGGAAGGGTCTTCGGCAACGAGTTTTCTCAGACGCTCTGCTCCCGCCCATGCAATCATTGCGGCGTTGTCTGTGCACAGTTTGTGCGGTGGTGCGATTAATTCTGCACTATGTTCCGCGGCAACTTCGTTTAGACGAATCCTAATTGCTTCGTTTGCTGCAACACCGCCCGCAATAACCATTTTGACAGGCGTATCCGGATAGCGATCTTTAAATAATTCGAAGGCTCTTGCACTGCGTTTTCCGAGAACATCCGCGACAGCTTCCTGGAAGGAGGCGCACAGATTGTTGACGGCTTGCTCGCTGACAGGCTCTTCTTTTAAGGCGGCGGTGCGCACTGCTGTCTTCAACCCGGCAAAAGACATGTCGAGGCCGGGGCGGTCCAAAAGTGGGCGTGGCAGTTTGTAGACGGTTGGATCCCCAAGTTTTGCAGCTTTTTCTACAGCCGGACCACCGGGATATGGCAGGCCGAGCAGTTTGGCTGTTTTGTCAAACGCTTCACCAATCGCATCATCAATGGTTGTGCCCAATCTTTCGTATTCCCCAAGAGCTTTTACGAGGAGATACTGGGTGTGTCCGCCGGAGACGAGGAGCAGCAGGAATGGGAATTCAACCTGATCCGTCATGCGTGCGGTGAGGGCGTGCCCTTCCAAATGATTCACTGCAATCAATGGCTTATCGATTGCCATGGCGATAGATTTTGCTGTCATCAAGCCCACGATGACGCCGCCAATGAGGCCGGGGCCAGCGGTTGCAGCAACTGCGGATAGATTAGAGTACTTCACATTTGCTGTTTTCATCGCCTGATCTACGATACCATCCAGCAACTGAATGTGGGCGCGCGCCGCAATCTCTGGTACAACTCCGCCGAACGGTGTGTGCTCATCGATTTGAGAATGCACCACGTTGGACAAAATTACGCATTTGCCATCTTGATTAATCTCAAGGACAGCAGCGGCAGTTTCGTCACAACTCGTTTCTATGCCGAGGATGGTCAGCACGTTTGGTCTCCTTTGGCCGCTTGGTTTTTGTCGTTCTCTCATGCGCAAAGCATGGTTGATTTCGCGGGCCGATGATTTTATGTCGCTCATCTAACATGAGCCCCTAGCATTGGGAATGTGATCCTTGCAAACAAAACCTATAAGAATTGGTACACGTGGAAGCGCCCTGGCACTGGCCCAGGCGTATGAAACACGCGCTCGTCTCGCGAAGGCACACGGGTTAACCGATGATGACTTTGAGATTGTTGTTATAAAAACAACGGGAGACCAAATTCAAGATAGGCCTCTTTCCGAAGCAGGCGGCAAAGGCTTGTTCACTAAGGAAATTGAGGAAGCTTTGCTGGATAAGTCCATTGATCTGGCAGTTCATTCTTCCAAGGATATGCCGACAGTGCTGCCGGATGGTCTGGGCATGACCGCTTACCTTCCACGTGAAGATGTGCGCGATGCTTTCATTTCTCCAAAGGTTGAAAAACTGACAGATCTTCCACAGGGTGCTGTGGTCGGGTCTTCCAGTTTGCGTCGTCAGGCACAGATTAAGCGTCTGCGGCCTGATCTTGATGTGGTGATGTATCGCGGTAACCTACAGACCCGTTTGCGCAAGCTCGGTGAAGGTGTGGTTGACGCAACCTTCCTTGCTTACGCTGGTCTGCGACGTCTGGGACAAGGTGATCTGGTAACGTCTTTGATGGATGTGGAGCACTTCCTTCCTGCTGTCGGGCAGGGCGCGATTGGTATTGAGGCGCGTCTTGGTGATGAAGAGACTGCGCGCATTCTTGCGCCGATCCATCACGCTGAGACCGAGAGCCGCCTTTTGCTGGAGCGTGCTTATCTGGCTGAGATGGATGGTTCTTGCCGTACGCCGATTGCTGGTCTCTCCCATGTGGAAGGGGATCGTATCCGTTTCCGCGGTGAGGTGATCAAACCGGATGGCAGCCAGACGCACACAGTTGAAGGCGAAGGCCCGTTAAGCGATGCTGAAGAGATTGGCCGCGAACTTGGCAAAGAGCTGAAGGCGAAGTCTGGTCCAAACTTTCTGGAGCTCTAATGAAAATACTCGTGACCCGTCCTCAGCCTCAAGCGGATAAAACTGCACAGAAGCTGATTGCTATGGGACACGAGGTGATTGTTGAGCCGATGCTGAGTTTCCAGCCGCTGACCGTTGACGGTGATGTGGCTGGGGACGCCAAAGCGATTGCTGTGACGAGCGCGAATGCCATTGAAGCCCTTGTCTTCAATGGTCTTGTTTCACAGCTACAGCACCTTCCTCTCTATTCTGTGGGTGAGGCGACAGCCAAAGCTGCAGAGGCTTCCGGTTTCCAAGAGATCATATGTGCGGATGGGGATGTTGATTCCCTTGGCGGACTGATTGCGGACAGCAAACAGGCGGGGCCTGTCTTTTACCCTGCAGCGATTGACCGCAGCGGTGACCTGGTCGGACAACTTGAGCAGTACGGCATTGCCTGCCGTATGGTGGAGGTCTACCAAATGGCTGCTGCGACTGGCTTTTCTGAGAAAACCCGTGAACTGATTGAGGCAGGGATGCTGGATTGTGCGTTGTTTTATTCTCCGCGAACAATTCAAATTTTTCTCAGCCTTTCAAATCTTGAAAAAACCATAGTGTTTCTTAACTCTATGAAAGCATTATGTGTTTCTAAGCGGGTTGCAGAGCAGGCTGGAGTGTTTGGCGAGGTTTTTACTGCGAAAACGCCGCGTGAGGATAGCTTGTTTGAACTTCTCAATGGTTCGATAAGTTGAGAGGAAGTGATTTGCACTTCTCTGAGCCCTATGGAGAAGTCGCAGTTTGTTTGGCAAGGTGCTAATTCTCCCTGATAGCAGTTTGCTAAAGGGATGCTTATGTTAAGAAAGAGGCCTCTTAAGAGGCCTTGTTAAGATTGCGTGACTATGAAAATTGGCGCGGCTGGAAACTGCTTGAAACGCGCCATTCTAGGAGGTTTTGATGGCTGCTGATGACAAAAAGGGTGGGGCGTCCACCGGGGCAGGCTCGGGTGGTGGAATATCATCACGGAAATCTCCGCTCTCCAGTGGATCCCGAAAGCCTGTCACGATTGACCTGCCTGCGAAAGACGTTTCCAAGACTGATAAGCCTGCCGCGAGCGCTGGTCCTGAGGCCAAGCCTGCTGCGAGCAAGGCGACTTCTACCAAGGCGGGCTCTGTGCCGCCAACTGACAAACAACAATCACAATCATCCGCGAAGACTGAAAATACTGAAGCAACGAAAGCTGCTGCTGCGAAGCCTGCAGCGGGCGCTAAACCAGCTGTGGGTGCATCTTCTGCCTCAACAACAGCCAAGCCGACTGCTGCTGCAAGCGCAAAGGCCGCAGTTGATGAGAAGAAGGATGCTGCTGCATCTAGCACAGCGAAGCCTTCAGCTACGAAGACGACAGGCGCTAGCAAAACTGCTGCCGCGAGCAAAACCTCCACCGCTTCTGCTGCGAAAGAGCCTGTGAAGGGCAAGGATGATAAGGCTGGTTCGGGTGGCAAGGATACGCCTCCACCACCGCCTCCTTCTGGCAAAGGTCCCGGCGGGCCTGCTGATAAGCCTCCGCATCCGCCCAAGCAAGGCGCTGGGTTTGGCGCAATGCTTGCTGCTGGCGTTATTGGTGCGCTGATTGTTGCCGGTGCTGGCGTTGGTCTGCATCAGGTTGGCATGCTTCAGATGATTGGCGCCGGCTCTGGTCAGAATGCGACCGAGGTTCAGGCTCTTCTGGAAAGCTCAAAGAACCGTTATTCGCAGCTGAGTCAGGAAATTACGGCGCTGAAAGATCATGCGGCGGGTAGTTTTGCGGCTAAGGAAACCATTCAGAACCTGACTGATCAGCTGGATGCGATTCAGAAAGAAACCAGCAGTAAATTGAGTGATGCGACTGCAGGTGTGACCGCGAAGGTGCAAGAGCAGGTTTCGACGCTTGGTGCTGAGATTAAAGAGCTGAACGAGCTGATTTCCAACGGTGCTGCCGGTGATGGTGCTGCTGTTGCCAGCATGAAGAAGACACAGGATCAGCTGACTAAGCAGGTTGCTGATCTGACCGCAGCGTCCCGAAAAAATGCCGAGCAGGTTCTTAAGGGCATGCAAGGCAGTCTGACGGATTTGCAGAAACAGTTTCAAGCATTGAAAGAAGCGCCGACACAGCTGAAGGATCTCGGTTCACAGTTGGCTGTGACTGGTTCCAAGGTGGATGAAGCGCTAGCACAGATTGGCAAGTTGACGGCTGAGCAAAAAGTTCTTGAAGGCAAGATTGAAGCGCTGACGCAGGCGAATGCCGAGACAACACAGCAGATTACTGCACGTGTTGACCGGTTGGAGAAGGCTCTGGGCACTGCAAGTGCACAGGAGCGGGCGGCGCGTGCAATCGCGATTGCCTCTTTGCGCAATGCTGTGGACTCTGGTGAGACCTATGAAGCAGAACTGGCTGCTGTTGAAGCTGTGCTGCCAGGGGATGCTGCTGAGCTGGCGCCGCTTAAGGCGAGCGCTGCGAGTGGTATTCCTTCCTCTGCGGCGTTGATTGCCGGATTTGGTAAGGTCGCGCGTGATATGAGTGCTGTGTCGTTGACGAGTGAGAATGATGATGTGGTTGATCGTCTGTTCTCAAGCGCCAAGTCTCTCGTTTCTGTCCGTACGCCGACTGACAGTGATGGGACGAGTTCCAGCGAGCTGCTTGGCACGATGGAGTCCCGGGTTTCTGCGGGTGATCTTGGCGGAGCGATTAAAGCCTATGATGCTTTGCCAGAACCGATGCAACAGGTTGGTGCAGCGTGGGCTGAGCAGGTGAAGGCCCGTTTGGCAGCAGATGAATTGGTGAAAAAAATCACCGCTCAAGTTTTGAAGTCGCTTGTTTCTGAAAACAAGTAGTATCGGAAAGGAGCGAAGGACATGGTCCGCGTTCTCATCTTTTTCGCGTTTGTATTTTTACTGGCTCTTGGCGGAGCCTGGATGGCAGATCGTCCGGGTGTCGTTACGCTTGAATGGCAAGGGTATGTTGTTCAGGCAAGCTTGCTGACAGCTGTTGTTGCGTTTGGTGCTTCCATTGTGGCGTCGATTGTGGCTTGGGGTTTCTTCCGGTTGATCTGGAAATCACCGACGCTGGTCTCCCATTTCATGCAGAGCCGCCGCAAAGACAAAGGCTATGATGCTCTGTCTCAGGGGCTGCTGGCTCTTGGCTCTGGCGACACGCTACACGCGCGCAAGTTTGGCCTGAAGGCAGACAAACTGCTGGACGGTAACGAGCCTGCAGCACGTCTTCTCTTGGCACAGACTTCACAACTGGATGGTGATCATGCCGAAAGCCGTCGCCGGTTTGAGGCGATGTTGGAAGATGATCGCTCCATGGCTGTGGGCTTGCACGGCCTTTACATTGAAGCGGAACGGGAAAGTGAGCCTGCAGCAGCGCGCCACTTTGCTGAGGAAGCCTTTAATCTGGTTCCGGGTCTGCGTTGGGCAGGCAATGCGGTACTTGGGTATCAGGCCGTTTCCGGTGATTGGGAAGAAGCTATTGCAACGCTTGAGCGCAACTATGCTGCTCGCATGCTGGACAAGAAAACTCTTCGCCGCCAGAAAGCTGTTCTGCTGACTGCGCGTGCTCTTGAGCTGGAGAATGAGAACCCGGATCGTGCACGCACGCTTGCTGTTGAAGCGCATGGCCTTGCTCCTTCGCTGGTACCTGCTGCGATTGTTGCAGCCCGTTTGCGGACACGCTCAGGTGAAGTGCGTAAAGCAAGTAAGATCCTTGAGGCGACGTGGAAGTTGAGCCCGCACCCAGACCTTGCTGACGCTTACGCCCATGTTCGTCCTGGTGATTCCGTCACTGATCGACTGAGCCGCGTCAGAACACTGGCAAGCATGCGAGCTTACTCTTCTGAGGGGGCGATTGCGATTGCTGTTGCTGCGATTGAAGCCAAGAAGTTTGATGAAGCGCGTGATCAGCTCAAGCGGGTTCTGCGCTCTGAGCCAACGCAACGTGCGTTCTTGCTGATGGCTGATCTTGAAGAGCGTGAGCATGATGATCAGGGCCGCATTCGTGAGTGGTTGTCCCGCGCTGTGCGTGCGCCAAGCGACAAGGTCTGGACTGCTGACGGTGTTGTTTCCGCCAACTGGGCTCCTGTTTCTCCAAAGACAGGCCGTGTGGATGCCTATGAGTGGGCAGCACCGGAAGGTGCCGTGGATCAGGATCAGTTAATCGAGGTTATCGATGACAAGTTGTTTGAGCCGCCTGAACTGGCTGCCCCTGTACAGGTACTGAAGGAACCGGTGGAGGCGGATATCGTTGTGCCTAAACCACAGGAGGCAGAAAAACCTGCTGCAGTGAAGGACGAGCCTGTGGCAACCCCAGCGGCAATGCCTGACGCCGCAGAGCCTGTTGTTGTGACAGAAACGGCGAAAGAGACATCTGCTGAGAAAAAGCCGGATGAGAAAGCCAAGGCTGAAGAGCCTCGTGCCACTGTCGTACCTGTGGAATCTTCTAGCTGGGCGCCGACCAAAGCCAATGAAAAGGCTGAGGAAAAGGTAGAGGGGCCTTCCAAGACTGAGGAGGAAGGCGCGAGCTCACCGGATGAAAAGCCTGAGAAGAAAGATGAGAAGCTGGTGGAGTTCCCGCTTTCTCAACTTCCTGATGACCCAGGGCCTGAACCAGACGATGAAGATCCTAAAACGCCAAAAGATCAGAGTTTTAGGTTCTTCCGCTAAGAAAAATGCACAGGCAGGACGCGTGCTCTTTGCTGCGTCTCCTGCCTTTGTAGATTGATGGTGGATGCATTCTCTGCCATTGCAAAATCATACTTGCATCTTATTGGGAGCTTGGGTATCAAACTTCCACTTTCCGGCACACCCCTTGTGCCAGTTGGAACGCCGCTGTAGCTCAGATGGTAGAGCACGTCATTCGTAATGATGGGGTCGAAGGTTCGAGTCCTTTCAGCGGCACCACTAACTCTCTGATACTTTATAATCCCCCAAAAACTTGCTCATTTGGCTTTGTCTTGTCGCCTACTCGTCGTAGGTTCGGATTTGTGTTTTTTGGTCCTTTAGTCGAACCTTTAAGCGCATTGATTTCATTTGCACATATGGAGGCCATCGAGGTTTCGTGGGAGCGGGCTGATGATGGTGTGGAGTATCGGAAGTGATTGTCGATCACCTGAATAAGTTGCGCGCGTGGTTGTTTGAAGATGCATTGCCGCTTTGGTTGAAAGCTGGCGAAGACGCTGCAAATGGTGGTTTTGCTGAGACCATCACGCTGGATTGTGAAGGCAGTGCGGATAACAGACGTGGTCGCGTCAATCCTCGTATGGTGTTTGTGTATTGTGAAGCCGGACGTCTGGGCTGGGATGGCCCCTGGATGAATGTTGCTCTGCGCACGCAAGCCTATGTGGAGCGGGTGTACGGCACTGCTGATGGATATATCGGTGCACTTGCTACACCAGATGGTAAGCTGCTCGACACTTCGTTTGATCTTTACAATCAAGCCTTTGCGCTACTGGCTCTTTCCAGCATTGCTGATGTGAACAGTGAACAGCGTGAGGAAGCCTGTGCGAAAGCTGGGGCTTTGCTTGATGTGTTGAAGAACCGCTTCAAGCATCCTGTTGCTGGCTTTCAGGAAAGTGAGCCTGCACGTGCGCCACTGGGTGCCAACCCGCATATGCATCTGTTTGAAATGTGTCTTGAGTGGGAACGTTCTGAGAATCTGAACACTGAGCAGAAAGCCGTCTGGTCTGGGTTGGCAGATGAGCTCGGCGAGCTTTGCCTCAAACACTTCATCTGCGAGAAAACGGGCGGTTTGCGGGAGTTCTTTGCGCTGGACTGGTCTCCGATGCCGGGTGATGAGGGCAGGGCGCTTGAGCCGGGGCACCACTTTGAGTGGGCTTGGTTGCTGAGCCGATGGAACAAGCTGCGTGGTGATGAGCGTGCCAAAGCTGCTGCTGCACGTCTCTTTGAGATTGCGGAGGTCTACGGTGTGGACCGTGAGCGCGGTGTTGCGGTGATGGGCATCAATGATGACTTCTCCATGCGTGATCCACTGGCGCGTCTGTGGTCTCAGGCTGAGTGGCTTAAAGGCTCTATCGCCATGCTGGAGAGTACTCCTGAGAGTGAGTGGCCTCGGTATCGCCAATCCATGCAGGATGCGCTGAAGGCGTTGGAGCTGTTCTTTGAGGATGTGCCAGCAGGTCTCTGGAAAGACAAGTTTTTGCCGGATGGTAGCTTTGTGAAGGAAGCGGCGCCGGCCAGCTCACTCTATCACATCATCTCGGCTATTTCTGAACTCGACCGTTTTTCAAAAACTGAGGTTGGGCAGAAAGTGGTTTCTTGTGAGAGCACTAAATAGCGGTTCCTGCAGTATAGATTGGGAGAATTATAATGGTTAAATGGGGTGTGCTCTCGACTGCACGGATTGGCCGCGACAAGGTTATTCCTGCACTTCAAAAAGCCAAGGGCGTCGAGGTTGTTGCGATTGCTTCTCGTAATGAGGAGAATGCGAAGAAGGTTGCTACTGAATTAGGTATTGAGAAAGCCTACGGCTCTTATGAGGCTTTACTGGCCGATCCTGATATTGATGTGATCTACAATCCGCTGCCAAACCACATGCATGTGCCAATGACGATTGAGGCTGTGAAGGCTGGAAAGCACGTGCTTTGCGAAAAGCCGATTGCGCTTGATGCAGATGAAGCGCGTCTTCTACTGGAAATGCCGGACAACCGCTTTGTTATGGAAGCCTTTATGGTGCGCGCGCATCCGCAATGGCAGCGGGCGCTTGAGATTGTTGAATCCGGTGAACTGGGCAAGCTGCAGAGCATTCAGGCGTTCTTTGGTTACAGCAATCAGGATCCGCAGAACATTCGCAATAAAGCAGAGCTTGGCGGTGGTGGGCTGATGGATATTGGCTGCTACCCGATTGTGGCGTCGCGCTACTTCTTTGATGCTGAACCAGAGCGTGTTGTGAGCCTTGTTGATCGTGACAAGAACTTTGGTACGGACCGTCTGACATCGGTGATGATGGACTTTGGTGAGGGGCGTCAGGCTCAGTTTACGGTCTCAACCCAGTCTGCTCCGTATCAGCGGATCAATCTGGTGGGGACAGCCAAGCGTCTGGAAATCCTCATCCCGTTCAATGCACCCGCTGGTGAAGAGACTATCTTGCGTCTCGATTCTGGCAGTTTGCCGGGGGATGGTGCGATTGAAGTGGAGCGCGTGGCTGCCTGTGATCAGTATACGCTGCAGGGAGAGCTGTTCTCTCGTGTGGTCAAAGGTGAAGAAGAGCTGCCTTATGGCGTTGCTGACGCGATCCAGAACATGGAAATCATCGATGCGATTGTTCGTTCTGAACGCAATGACAGCTGGGAGACCGTTGGGTCTCCCGACTGAATGTCTTGCTGGTGTTAGAGCATGTTGCGCTCATTTGCATTCACGCCTCATGCCCTAACTTCTTTATTTTGAGCGAATTCGTGTCGTTTGATTGAACACAATCAAACGACACGCGCTCTAGACTTTTTCGCCTCTGATGGAATACAGGTTGTCGCGATTGAGCGTGTTGAGATCGCGACGGCCACACAGTGCCATGGTGGTATCCAATTCCTTCTGGATGGTCTCCAGTGACTGTGTCACACCCTGCTTGCCGCCTGCGCCCAAACCGTACAGGAATGGTCTGCCGATGTAGGTGCCTTTTGCGCCGAGACAGATGGCTTTCAGCACATCCTGACCTGAGCGAATGCCACCATCGATGTGGATCTCCACCTTATCACCGACCGCATCCACGATTTCCGGCAGGATCTCGATGGAGGATGGTGCGCCGTCGAGCTGACGCCCGCCGTGGTTGGAGACGATGATCGCGTCACAGCCAGATTCAGCAGCGAGACGGGCGTCTTCCTTGTCCAGAATGCCTTTGAGGATCAGCGGGCCACCCCACCGTTTTTTGATCCACTCAATGTCATCCCAACTCAGGCGCGGGTCAAACTGCTCTGCCGTCCATGAGGACAGGGAGGAGAGATCGCCAACACCTTTTGCATGGCCGACAATGTTGCCGAAGGTGCGGTTCGGCGTTGTGAGCATTTTCATGCACCACATTGGGCGTGTTGCCATCTGCCAGATATGTTTTGGCGTAAACTTTGGCGGGGCAGACAAGCCGTTGCGCAAATCTTTGTGGCGTTGGCCCAGGATCTGCAGGTCGAATGTGAGAACCAGTGCAGAGCAGCCTGCGTTCTTTGCGCGATCGATCAGGGCGTTGATGAAGTCCCGATCCTTCATCACGTAAAGCTGGAACCAGAATGGTTTCGTGGTCTTCGCCGCAACAGCTTCAATAGAGCAGATGCTCATGGTTGAAAGTGTGAAAGGTACGCCGAACTCTTCAGCTGCCTGCGCTGCGAGAATTTCACCATTGGCGTGCTGCATCCCGGTCAGGCCGGTTGGTGCCAGCGCGACAGGCATGGAGACATCCTGTCCTACCATCTTGGTAGCAAGCGTGCGATCTGTCATGTCGACCGCGATGCGCTGACGCAGCTTGATCTTCGCGAAGTCGCTCTCGTTGGCCTGATAGGTGCTCTCAGTCCAGGAACCTGAGTCCGCGTAATCGAAGAACATCTTTGGAACGCGTCTGCGAGCGCGCTCTTTGAGGTCACTGATTTCTAGTATTGGTGCCATGTACGGGCCTCCCCCCGAAACATTAGTTTTTATGTATAGAGGGATTGCACGTATCGGTGATATGTCAACATTACATGTATACGACTTCAGTCTACCAGTATTGGGAAAAGCGTTATTCGCATTCATCTATGAATGCCGTAAGTACTCTGAAATATCTTTGAATTGACGGTACTGACTAAAGCGTAACGGTCAAATAACTATCTGAATTTGCTTGTTTTGTTTGTTTGCATAAACGTTTAGCGAGTGTCTGGTTGAGACTTCATCTTGCCTGGGTGCTGTTTGTGATATGTAACTGAAATATATCTCAAAAAAGCGACATAAGCTTACTTTGCTGATGCCTAAAAAATAGATTTAGTGAGTGAAATTACGTAGCTTGTCGATGTGTGTTTGTGGGGTGGGGACCTGAAATTTCATGTAAGAGCGAATGTAGATGAGCGAGGCGATGCTATAAAAGAGGGGCGTTGGCAGTGAGTGCTGGCCTTGCCGTCTCGTTGAGCAATCCGGGCGATGAGTTCTTCTGATTTTGCACAGCTGATACGGTGGGAAGCGGAGGTGCAGCTTCCCATTCTTAGTATATGTATGGGAGGATCAGAGAGGCTTTGTGCTCTTATTTCTTCTGCCGGCTGATCCAGGCCATCCAATTGTAAAACCAGTTCCGAAGGTTATCTCCGCACCGTTTAAGCACATTGGATATATAGTTCATGGCTTACCCTCCATGTGCAGTTTTGGCTGCCTCAATGGTGGGCTCAATTAGCTAAATGCAAATGAAAGAACTGCTTCAAGATTTAAGTTTGGATGGTGACCCCGAGTGTCACCTTGAGTTTTTTAATTTATTATACAGTTCAATGGTTTGCTGGTGTTACCTGTTTTTGTACCCCATAATCTACCCCACAAACTGAGTTTTCACGGCGCACTGGAGGTTAGTCTTCGAGGGCTTTTTTGTTGGGGTATGCCTCAGGGTATACCTTTTGAAGGTGCTGGGGCTCTCAAGTAATTTCTGGCTTTGGGTAGCGATCTGCGGCCTTTCCTTTGCCAAAGTATGCAACTGATAGCTTTCTTCGTCACTTGGTCATGCTCAAAGGCCATCGTGTTGCGCGCTTGGGGCGGTTATGATTCTGCTACTCATTCATAGCCGGAGTAGTGCCCATGCCTGCAGTAAAAGCCCTCGATCATTTAGCAGCTGAAGCCCTATGCAGTTCCTTTGGAATTGAGATTCTGCCCTACAATGTTCGCTTCCGTACCGGAGTAGATGCACCACCTCAAATATGCGGCTCCGCGCGTCTTCAGCGCCTCATAGAGCGTCATGGAGAGGATGTTGTATGGAAGGCTCTCTATGCCTTGCTGAATACCACCTACGACAGCAAACAGCTGCAATCGGCTGTTGTCAGTGCTCTGGTTGATCTGCTTCTTCAGTACCCGAGCTGGGGTGAACACTTGGGCGAATTTTGCGATGCTTTGGACAAGGTCAAGATTGGTGAGCTTTACGATATGTGCAGGAATGCACCTGGCATTGATGGCGCAGCCCCAAAGCGCCGTGTAATCTTTGCTGCCTACTTGGAAGTCTTACTGTTGCCTGAGATGGAAGCCAAAAGCCTGCTGTACGCGCCTGAGGGGCTGCTGGAAGCGGCTTAACTGTACCGGGGGAAGACCCTTCGTAGGCCCAGCGGAAGGGTAGCTTAATCCTTTAGATGGTGCCTAAACTTCCAGTGTTCATGGTCCTTGCCCCTTGGCTGCCGCGATAGCGCTGGTATAGCCACGCCCCTACCGCGATACAGCAACAGGGGCGAAAAGCCTGTCTGGGTGGTGTTCTGTTTAGTTCTTAACCAAAACCAACGTTGCACATCCCATCGTAAATTGTGATCTCCTCACCGCTTACGCTTATCAGTTTCCCCTCAACGCCCATGTCTCCGCCCATGAGGTAAACTTTGCCACGGTTAACCTCACCCGCTAGAAATGGCTGCTTCGTGTCAAGGTTCCCGAGAACAGAGTTTTTGAGTGGCAACTCCAACCCATCGCCAAACATCTCCATCAATTTCATGAAGTCAGTTTCAGTCTTCACCCATTCACCTGACTTGCTGATGGTTGTCTCGGACATGAACATGCATTTCACAGTAGCGGCAGAGGCTCCGCTGCAAATGGATAGGGTTAAGCAAAACGCTGCTGAGGCTAGCAAAGTAGATTTGTGAAACATAAAAAATTCCCATTAGAATATTGGTTTGCGGATCATGGCACCTGAAATAAATAAAGCAACTCCGCGGGTCGAAAACTAGCACGCTCTGGCAGGGTTTCAGCACGTATTGCCGTGGCTGTTGACAGCTACAACAAATCACACCATGGTATTTCGCAGCTGGCCGAAGGCTGGTGAGTGCATCAAACAGAGGTGCGCGGGGATTGGCCTCCCTGATAGTTACAAGGCGTTTCCACCACGCCACGCATCCCTGTGAGCGTGGTTTTCTATGGTCGGGCGAATGAGAGCGCGTATGCGCGCCGCTTCCTTGTAGCGGTAAGGCCAATCTTGTTTTGCCCGACCGCCAGAGATTGGCCTCTCTGCAGTTGGGTTTGTTCAATGCAAGGAACCCGATTATGCATACTTCAAGCAATTTCTCAGACCAGACAAACAGCTTGCTCCAAGTGGCAGTGGACTTCGTCGCGCAGCGCTGTGAGGTCAACTCTGTTGGGGAAGAGATCCATCTGCATGTGATCCTCACCCAAGATGAGATGAACCGGCTAGCGCTCTTTGGTGCGATGGTTGATGAGCTGGAAGATCCAGACAGCTATGAGTAGATCAGTGATGTTGGAGCCTGTCTAAGTGGTGGGCTCTACGTGCTTATTGCCTGCCCACTATGCCTGACACTAACAGCGTTTGGCCGAGCAGCTGTCGTGCCACTGTCGCGCTTCTCTGGAATTAGAGCTTCTTAGTTCCTGAATCTGAAGGGATATTCCCAGTTCTCTCGCGTTGCGATATCCGGTGGGTGCCTGTCGCGCCTGCAAGGGCAAGAGCTTTGCCAACTCCTTGGCTGGCTCATTCCCCAGATACAGAGGCGTGTCTGTTTGTGTTCTGATATCGAGTGTAATTACAAATAGTTGTCGAGCTTCCCGCTGTGAGGCACGGCTACCGGCTACCTAAGCTTGGTTGATCTGCTGGTTGCCCCGGTGGCAAGAGCGCGGCTTAGATATTGATTTCATTTGCTCATACCTGGTTGCTTTGCCGGTTGCTATCTGCTCTGCTTCGCTCTTCCCCCACTGGGGTAACAGCAGTCATCCCCTCGTTCCTCTTCAACCTTCAGCAAGAACCGGGGTGCCGAATTATTTTCGTATCCCCAAAATCACCCTTCAACAAAATAGAACATTGAATTAATTGACGTTTATGCAAGCTCTTCAAGCTCCTGTCGCCGGTCTACTAGCCTTGCGTAGTTTAACATTGTAGCCAGCAATCAATGTGAAGGTCAGGTCTTTGGGCAATTTGTAGCCCTTTTGGGCTCGCCCATAGCTGTCTTTTGAGATGTGCCCATATTTGGACCTATCCTCTGACAGGTCATTCAGCATCTTTCCAATGTCACGAAAGGCGTGTTTGTGCTGCTTGCCTGTATACTCAGCAAGCTCGCGACTGCACATTGTTAGAGGGTGTTTGCTATTCCGCTTGCTGATTGGTTTGCGGTCTGGTTTGTCGCAGGCTGGCTTAAAATTATACAACTCACTGTAACCACGCAGCTTTAGCCGCTTACTCGTTTTCAGAAAGCGCACCTCGCCTTGAAAGGTGGTCGCTCCTATCTGATCGAGAAACTGGTTTGCGCTTCACTGCTGCTGTGGTAATGAATTGAACAGAGCTTCAGAGTACCAAGAGTACCAGAGAGCCGTATTAAGCCTGTTCTGGGCGCTTTCTCATCCTCGCTTTGATATAATTCTGCTCATTTGCCTTGAAACTGTCTCATCATGGCTTCTAGCGCGTTTGCTGTGCTTTGATGGGGGAGGGGCGTTGCAGTGCTACGCTGGGCGTTTTAAAGCGTGCTGCAGTTCGATTTGAGCTTCTGCCTATGGTTGTGTGGCGTTTGAGAGTGTTTCCTGCTCTATACGCGCTTTCTAAGCCTCAGGGTGTGTAGTCCAGCTTTCCTCTTTGCTCGAGTGCTCTTGAGGGGCAAAATGGAGCAGATGCTGTGGTAGGGTCGAACTCTGCCGTTTTTCAGCTTTAGAGGCCTTGCTTACCTTCCCCTTTTAAAGGCCCTTAGAAGCAGAAAAAGGATATGAAATCAATCCATTGCACCTGTTTGGGTGAGGGAGTTGTTGTTTGCTTCTCACTCGCTTTTTAGAGCAGTTGGAAAGCAACGCCAAGCGGACAAAGGGGAGATCGGCCAAATGCAGCCAAAATGCGAAACTGAGTGAGTTCGTCAAAAGAGGGTGACTTTACATGTTTTCAGGGTTGGTGCTTTGATTTGTTTAACTTTTTGCGCCTGAACCTGACATGTAACCCCGCTGTTTTTTCAGCTGTAACGGGCCATTATGTGGGCTCCGCCACCGTAGCGGACTGAAAATACCGAAACACGGTCCCTAAACCGGGGGGGGTAGTTGGGTGGCCGTCAGGCTGGCTGGGTAGTCTTTCACGGCATCTTAGTCGGTGGCACTGAGTGAGGGCGCTTTGCGCTCAACATCTGTTACGGTTATCTGCCCCGCGATCCTGAGGCGGATCTCTGTCCAGTGCCGACCGAGTGAGGCACAAGGACCACTCGGCATTGTCCATCCGCTCTAACTGGAATTTGTTACCGGTGGCCACACCCTGCTCCCGCTGGCCTTATCAAATGTTAGGTTCACGTAATCTGGTCTCGTGCTCTGCTGTAGCTGCTATCCGTAGGAGCCTGAGCCGCTCTTGTGCGCGTCGTATGGAAATCTTTCGGTAAGTGTCAGGCTCAATAACTGCCAACACATCACCCCAAACATCGATCTCCCGAATGGTTGCGATAGCTTGGCGCTTTGCCTCTTCGACCTTGATTACGGCCTCATTCAATCTGCCCATATCGTCAAGAGCCTTTTGTGTGCACTCTTGGCTTTCAGGTGCTTCACGAAGGTTCTCGACCTTACTTATCAACCTTCCCGTAAGAGCATCAACAATAACAGACAGACAATCCCCGAACTGTTCTTCGACGGAACGGATGTATTCTTCTTTGGTCAGGTCAGTTGGTATGCTGTCACTCGGAAAATGGTTTGAACCCATGTGCTGTTGCTCCCTGCTGTAAGATTAAGGCGGCCTATCCGTAGATTTGTGCCTGGCCCCATGCGATAGCCCAGACAATCGACGACGCTGTAAGCGCCTTCAAGGTCCACTCAATCACGGTCATCTTTTGTTCTGCTGTGAGCTTGGTAGGCTGTTCTTGCATCGGTCTCTCCGTGGTTTCAGGTGTGGGATTGAGGCAGGGAGCAAGCGCCGGAGGCGCGTCCTCTCACCAGTCTGTGTGCTGTCAAATCGACCGAAATGAAAATCACCCCTTTTTGCTGTCTTTTTTGGACTGGTAGGGCTGATTATTCCGCTGGGCTGAGAGAGTGGCACGATGGAAACTGTATATATAGATCCGACGAAGCCACTTTGTTGGGTACTTTGGTGAAGGGCGTTTAAGCCGCTATTTTCTGCGGTTTGTGACCCGTCCCTCACCCCGATTTTGTATCTGCTTACGTGTCGTTTTTTTTACCGTCGGCAGTCGGTTTTTTTACCGTTGCGTGCTGTTATTTTTACCGTCTGGATCTGTTTCACGCCGCTTTTCTAGGCTCCTCAGGACGCCAATGCCTAAAGCACTCTGTTGCCTTCTGTTCACCGCATCTAAGCATGTCTGTAAAGCTGTAGGTGGCTCGCTGGCCTACACCCTCACGATGCAGGAAACCCTTTTCGACCAGCTCTGCAATCGCTTCTCTGGCCTTTCGATCTTTGCAGTTCAGGAGCGCTTTCACCCCATAAATATCGATTGGGAACTTGTTCTTCGAGCGGTACTTGTGGCTGGCCTTGAGGGTGATGTGCAGCTTGCGGCCCTCGTTCGAGAGGTAAATCCATGCTGGGATGTTCCGCCATTTACGGTAAAGCCTGAAGTGTGGCCAGCCTTTCTCATGCTCTGGCGGTGTAATCCGGTATTGCGCGGCCCTGTGCGCTAATGGGCCCTCCAAGGCTCCACCCTGTTCTTTCTGGAGCCAGTTGTACTCAACCAGTTCTTTCAATGCCGCGTGTGCTGTAGGTTCGCTTACTCGGGCCTTTTCAGCAGCCTCCCTGAGAGAGATTTGCACCGGCTCGTGGTTGTCGTTCTCGCAATCGAGAAACATCTCTGTGATGAGGGTTGTGGCTGCCGGAGAGATCCTTATCCAGATCGCTTGGGTTACCCACTTCTGGTAGACTCTAAAATGACTATCTTGTCTCACATGTCGCCGCTCTCTAACCCCGTGGCTTCTGCTTCCGTGCTCTTTGCGCCGTCCGCTCATGCATTGCACCTCGCTCTCAATCCGATCCAATTGAAGGGGAAAGGCCGCTTGCGCGACCCTTTTGTTAGGCTGCTTTTCTGGTTTTGCGATTCAGCAGGATTTCCTTCACCAACTCAGAGTCGAACTCTACTGTCTCCCCTTCCTCCGCAGGGTCGAATAGAGCCGGAAATAGCAGGCGCAGATGGGAAACAAGTTCAGTTTGGGCTCTCCAGCAGTCTTTCTGAAGTTTCTGGACTTGTTCCATCTGCCCAGTCACCCAGCTTGCTGGATGGTTATTGCCGTTGCCAAGTGCTTCTATGAGCCATTCCTGAGCTTGTGCGGCGAGATCAAGGGCGCTTGTATTTGGGGTGTTCTCAAGACAGATTACAAACTCGTCGTCAGTAAGTTCCGGATATTCAATGCGTGATAATAATTGCTTTTCCATGTTCATCTAATTGCCTTTCAAAGTGCTTGGGAGGGGCAAGGGGTTTCTCGGATCGTACGAGCCTCAACTAGGAAGCTCTCAGGCCGCAAGAGGGTGATAAAGCTGCGATTGTGCTTCACTTGTCGCTTGATCCAGCTGTGTTTGTGTAGGACTTTAAGGGCGCGGTTTAGAGGGTTGACCCTTAGTCCTGTTTCCCATCGCAAGGACTCGACGCTGGTGGCAATTGTCCAGTCTGGGAGCGGCTTTCCCGCCCAATGCCTTGAGCTTTTCTGACAAGCTAGCAGCAGGTGCAGATAGAGACGACATACGGCTGCGTCTGTAGCCCATTCCCATTGCAGGAAGTCCCTGCTTAGGCAGATGTAATCCGGTGATGGCTCAGCGGCCTTTCTGGTGCGTGTGAACAGGGTTTCTTCCTGCTCAGGGTAGACGCTGCTGTTTGCCGCAACAGCTCGCAGTTCAGTCATGCCGCTTTGCCTTCTGCAATTTGTGTATCGTCGTTGGCAGCTTGCTTGCTATCAAGCCAGCGTTCGATTTCATTGAGCCGCCAGCGTTGCCCTCTTGCTCCCTTGCTAATGTTGATTGGGGTAGGAATGTTGCAGGAAGGGTCTTTGCGAAGCGCCCACAGACGGTTGAGCGACAAGCCAAGGATCTCAGATAGCTCTGTGGCTGTGATCAGCTTTGGCAGTTCGTTTTTTTCAGTGTCTACGGTCTTCATTTCTCTATTCCTTTCAAAATTTGGGCACAAAAAAACCCGCATCGTGATGACGCGGGCATAAAAAAACCGCCTACAGATTGAGGCGGCAAAAAGCTTAGTCCATTAGAAGGCGGAATAAGCCCGTTGATTGTAAAGGCGTTCTATGTTCGGGGGTTACAATGCGCAGAACACGCAACACTCCCCAGTAGGATCTCGTATACTCTAAGCTACCCTAAAGTGAATAATAGCAATTTGGAATGAATTCATTCTTATCTCTAATGATTCAGGGTAAGCTTTTGTAATGATTTCATTAACTTCATCTCTGGTAGTTGTATTTTTTTAGTGAGCAATCAAAGGGCGTAGTTGAAGTACGTTCTTTTTAGTTTGCCCGGTTACGACATCTGCCCAATTTTGCATGATCACGCGCCTTTGCTCTAACAGGTCGGCCTGATTGTAGGAGCGCTCAACCTTCTTTCTCACCTCGTGGCCTTGCTGGATTTCAGCGGCATCGTAGGGAAGGTTCATTTCCGCTGCCCATGTGCGAAAGGTTGCACGGAAACCATGAGGTACATAACCGGTTTCATGTGCCTTCATCAGATCAGACATGGCGTTCTCATGCAGAAAGAGATCTCTTGCTCGTGAGTGCTTCGCTTGGCGGGGGAATAGGTAGCCGTTCCTTACATGCGGCTTCGAAAGCTCAATTATTCTGAGAGCCTCTTCGGTCAGGGGGATGCGTTGCGGTTTCTGATGCTGCCCAACCCTTCCTTTCATATCCTCAGGGGGGACATTCCAAACATCGTCTACAATGTCGGATAGCCTCATTCGCCTGATTTCTCCTGACCGTCTTGAAGTAAGAATAACTAGCTGTAGTGCTCGTGCTTGGACAGTTCCCAGCTCATCGAGCTTCTGATAATAAGCTGGAACGTCCGAGAGTGGCATCGACGGGAATGGTTCTGCTTGGCTGATTTGCTTTCCTAAAAGTCGCTTTGCTCGCTCTGTTGTGTCTAGTCGTACGTCAAGGCCCATGTCCACGGCATGAGCAAAGCCAATCTTCAGCCGTTGCATTGCCTTCTTTGCGACCTCTTGCTTGGAGTGCCAGATCGGTTTCAGAACCTTAATTAGATCAGCTGGAGAAACCTCTTCTATTGGTTTGCTACCAATCTTGGGAAGGACATGGGTGTTTAATGCTGACCACCACCGCCCATTGACACCTTCGCCCTTCAAGCCAGACTTCCGAGCCTCGAATGCCTGTTCTAGGACGTATTTGAGTGTCAAGCTGTGCTCTTGCGCCTCTAGCTGCTCTCGGTTGCGCTGGGCTACGGGATCTTTGCCTTCTTCCTTTACGGCTCGCCATTTAGCAGCCATCTCACGGGCCTGTTGGATGGGAACTGCGGGATAGGAGCCAAGGCCCATTTCTCGGCGCTTTCCCGTAATTGGGGAGGTGTAGATATATGCCCAGCTCTTTCTGCCTGATCCACTTGTAATGAAATACAGGCCTCCGCCATCACTTAACTTGCCGGGTGTCTTGCTCCGCAATTGTGCTGGTTTCAGGCGAAATAGGCTTGGCATGATAAGTACCCCTCAACGCTACCCCACAATCTACCCCACAAAATTCTCGCAATGGCGCATAATCTTGTACAAGCTAATGAGGCTCTATTGCACTATAAGGCCCTGATTTGCCTGAACTTTGCAAGATGTAATGAGAACTAAGGAAAAGTAGTATTGGTGACCCCGAGTGGATTCGAACCACTGACCTGCCGCTTAGGAGGCGGCCGCTCTATCCAGCTGAGCTACGGGGCCTTTAGGCGTGTCTTGATCCGTGACCGGATCAATCCGCTTAAGATGTTATCATCCGTTGAGGATGCAGCGCGTTTTCAAATATCATGAAATTTGGCTGTAGGCGAGATAGATTGCTTCTCTGTGAACAAGCTAGGTATCAGTTCATGCAAGAGAATTTGCTCAACCGGTGTCTTTGAGGTTTGCTCTCAGGGAGTTCTCGGGGGCGTTCTGACTGCATCGACCTGATATAATTCCCAAATAGGATTTTGTTGGTGGGTTGTTGTGTTGCGGAGATTTGTTGCTTTTTTCTGCTTTTTGTTGAGCTGTATAGGAACCGTGTTGGCGACGCCGTGTGATGAGCGTTCGGTTCTTGATGAGAACTTGCCGACCATCATGATGGAGGAGGTGCTCGCAAATCCATTGAAATTTACCGCGAGTGACGGTGAGTTTTATTATCTCGCAGATTTGACAATGCCAGAGCGGGATTTGTTGCTTGCTGATGACTTTTTTGAGGAACGGGAAGTCAGGGTAAAGGCGTTGATTGAGCAAAGGGATCGGTGGGGACGCCGACCTGCGATTCTGGTTGATCCTGAATTGGGTGATTTGTCGGTGAGGTTGGCCAAAGCTGGAATGGCCATTGTTAGGCCACAATTAAGAGCTTTCAATTGCTTGAAATTCCTTATTAATTTGGAGAGTGTGGCTCGCGAGAAAAATGTTGGATTATGGGTCATTAAAAATGTAATTAATGATTATAAGTCAATTAGCTACGAGCAAATCGGCCTTTATGGAATTGTGGAAGCCAAGCTGATTTCTGTTGGGCAAACACGATCCAAAACATACTTGAATTTTGGTGAGCGCTGGACAGAGGATTTAACCGGGATTATTCAAAGGGGAACGCTGGCGGATTTTTCGGAGTTCGGGCATGATCTTTCAGTGATGAAAGGTAAGCGAGTTCGCCTCAGGGGCGTTATGCAACTGAACCAAGGACCATTAATAGAGCTAAAGCACCCAGCGCAGTTGGAGCTTCTGGACTAAGGCAAAGAGCCGGAAACGCGAATGACTTTGAGTAGTGCATTGTCTGGATTTCAGACAAGCCTGAGAATTCTAGTGATATCTGCAATGACCGCAGCTCTTGTTGCGTGTCAGCTGATCGGCTCTGCCAATCAAGGTGCTCAAAAACCTGGTAGCTTGCGAACCGGACTTGGGAGCGACGTTGGGGCGAGAGAGCATCCGCGTGTCGTCGCGACTTATGGCGGTGTCTACAAGGATGGAAAGGCTGAAGCAGCTATTGCGCGTGTTGTTGGTGGTCTTGTTGCAGCTTCAGAAGACCCTGAAGCGCACTACCGCATAACTTTGCTCAATAGTCCTGCAGTCAATGCCTTTGCTCTTCCTGGTGGTTATCTTTATGTAACGCGCGGTTTGTTGGCGCTTGCCAATGATACGTCAGAGCTTGCTGCTGTGCTTGCTCACGAAATGGCACATGTGACAGCACGTCATGCGATCAAGCGCCAACGTCAGGCTGAAGAGGCTGAGTTCGTTACTAAAGTGATGACTAATATCGGCAAAGATCAGCAGACCATTGATGCCACAGTCAAAGAAAAGCAGGTGCAGTTCGCGCGCTTTTCTCAGGAGCAAGAGCTTGAAGCTGATGATGTGGGTGTGAGAACACTTGCAGGCGCTGGGTTTGACCCTTACGCTGCAGCGCGCTTCCTGAACACGATGGGGCAATTTGCACGCTATCAGCAGCTTGGTGGGCAAAGCAGTTCAGCGCCAGACTTTCTTTCTTCTCATCCAAACACGCCCGACCGTATTCAACGCGCTGTGCGTAGTGCACGGCAGATTGGTGCGCCGGGGATTGGTCTAAATGGTCGTGAAGACTATCTGACCAGCTTGGATGGCATGTTGTTTGGTGATGATCCGCTGGAAGGGTATGTCCGTGCGCGGCAGTTCCTTCACAAAGGCCTTGGCATCTCCTTCAGTGTGCCAAAGGGTTTTGTGCTTGAAAACTCTGCTGAGGCTGTGTTGGCGAGTAATAACTCCGGCACTGCCATGCGTTTTGATGGTGCTGATCTGACGGGATATGCCAGCTTAACCGATTACATGTTATCTGGCTGGATTAACGGCCTGATTGATAACAGTGTGCGACCGACCACGATCAATGGTCTGCCTGCTGTTATTGGCTCTGCAATTACAGATGGTTGGTCTTTCCGCATCGGTGTTGTTCGTATTGGCTTAACCGGATATCGATTTATCTTTGCAAATCGTTCGCCAACTGCTGTATTTACTCGAGATTTTGAGAAATCTCTTGGTAGCTTCCGACAGCTAAGCCCGACGGAACAAGCCCGCCTTAACCCGCTTCGAGTTAAGATTATTCAAGCTAAGGGTGGAGAGACGGCTCGTAAGCTTGCTGTTGGCATGAGCGGTATTGAGCCATCACGTCGGTTGGAGCTGTTCACAATCCTCAACCAGGTTAGGGCGAACCAACGCTTCAAGCCAGGTGAGCTCCTGAAGGTCATTACCGACTAGAGAAGCTTGTTTTTCAGGCAGTGTTATGAGCCGCTGGCTTCATAGCCATCCGAACGCGTGAGAGCGTCTTTTAACTTTTGCATTGCTCGCGACTCAATTTGCCGGACACGCTCCTTTGAAACACCCAGTTTCTTGCCAAGGGCTTCCAGTGTAACGCTTTCGTCTTTTAGCTTGCGGTCTTTAATGACGCGCTGCTCGCGTGGTGGCAGTGTTTTGATTGCATTAAAAAGACGGCGTTTTGCGCGTTCCTGGTCTAAGTGCACTTCGACGAGTTCGTCTGGCAGAGGTTCTTCAGCCGCGAGGGTGTCCTGAATCTGCAGGTTTGTTTCGCTACCTTTCAGGCTCGCATTGAGGGATGTATCTTTCCGGCCTAATCTGGAAGACATCATTCTTATATCCCTCAGTTTTGCTCCCGTCTTTTCTGAGATTTGCTGATGCAGCTGTTCCTCATTCAAATCAGGCTGTTTGCTTGAAAGTTCTGCTCGCATACGCTTGAAGCCGAAAAACAACATTTTCTGGCGAGATGAAGTTCCTCCGCGAACAATTGACTGGTTGCGGAGCACATAGTCCTGAATGAATGATTTGATCCACCATGATGCATAGGTGGCGAACCGGACGTCTTTGGAGAGCTGGAACCTGTTGGCTGCTTCCATAAGGCCAATATGGCCCTCCTGAATTAAATCAGAGAGCGGGACGCCGTAGGACTTGAACCGAAGTGCTTGAGCGATGACCAAGCGGGAGTGAGACAAGGAAAGCTTATCGAGTGATCTGTGATCGCCTCTGACAATCCAGCCTTCCAAGAGCTTATATTCTTCTTCTTTTGACAGATATGGGGCTTTTCTTGCCAGACGGGCAAGAGGCCCGAGACTTTGGTCTCTTTCATAATGAGCCATTTACGCCTCCCTCAATTAAATAGAGATACGACGCTGAAGTTCATTTGGATCTTTTGACAAAAAAAGAAAGCCCCGCTTGGAGCAGGGCTTTCTTTTAATCAGTTAGATTAGGAGAGGCTGATTAAGCTGCCTCTTCCTGACCTCCGCCTTCGCTATCAGTTGCTGGAGCAACTTTGGCAGCACGACCTGGAGACGTGGAAAGAACGCCTTCGATCTGTCTGATTGCTTCTGTGTCAGTCTGTTTTTGAACAGCTGCGATTTCACGTGCCATACGGTCTAATGCGGCTTCGTAAAGCTGACGTTCGGAGTAAGACTGTTCAGGCTGAGAATCAGAGCGATAAAGGTCACGAACAACTTCAGCGGTTGAAATAAGATCGCCAGAGTTGATCTTTGCTTCGTATTCCTGTGCGCGGCGACTCCACATGGTACGCTTCACGCGAGGTTTACCTGCGATGGTCTCAAGAGATTTCTTTACGGTAGATGCGTCAGACAGTTTACGCATTCCAACAGAAGCAATTTTTGCAACTGGAACACGGAGCGTCATCTTATCCTGTTCGAAGTCAATTACGAGGAGTTCAAGAGAGTATCCAGCTACGGTCTGCTCTTCAATTGCAGTAATCAATCCAACGCCGTGAGATGGATAAATGATGTGCTCACCTGTTTTAAACCCCTGACGCTGCGCGGTCTTTTTTGCGGGTGTGGCCATACGCTATACTTCTCCTGCGCAGTGGTTGTTTGCTGTCTGGGAGACGCAACCAACCTAGATGCAGCGCGTTCGCCGCATCTTTCTCTTTGGAAAAACGTGAAAAGTCCAATGTATGCGGAAAGCTACTTCTCGCATCAATTGGTTCCGCGTTCAAATGTGATCAGTCGAATTCTATGTTGTGGCTACTTCGGCGAATGCTGGAGTAAATTATTGTGCGCACTTCAATGGAACTGCGACCATAAAAAAACCTCCGAGTGGGGAGGGTGCAACCAGACTGCCAAATGACTTTAAAAAACTGTATAGCACATTATCCACGGATTTCCAACCTCTCTCAAGCAAGAGAGGAATTAAGACATCCGCGGATACTGTCTGGCAAATAATAAATATTTGGTAGCTCTAAGCTTTTGGGACTCTAGAACACGCTGCGCTCATTTACATTCACACCTCGTACTCTAGCATCTTTCGTTGAACGAATTCTTGTCGTTTGATTGCAGCCAATCAAACGGAATGCGCTCTAGTCGCCAGTGCCTGGCTTATCGGAGAAATACTTTTCGAGTTTTTCTGCAACACCATCAAACTCAGCAGCTTCTGGAAGCTGATCTTTCTTAACGGTCAGATTCGGCCACTTTTCTGCGTACTCAGCATTAAGCTCAACCCACTTTTCCAAGCCAGGCTCAGTATCTGGGAGAATTGCATCTGCTGGACATTCCGGTTCACACACACCGCAATCGATACATTCGTCTGGATGAATGACGAGCATATTCTCGCCTTCGTAAAAGCAATCGACCGGGCAAACTTCAACACAGTCGGTGTATTTGCATTTGATGCAATTGTCTGTGACGACGTATGTCATCGCAATCCTCTTAGTCTCTGGCGCTGCAAATTTGTCTGAAGACAAACGGCACGGGCTCTCGTGGCCCTGACGATTTTCTCGTCCTTTAAACTTGTGCTCTTTGCTACCGGTTTTCAGTGGGTAGTGCAAGCGCTGTCATAGGCGAAGAGATTGCAATATTGGGGCAAAATTTGCCTAAAGTGGTCGCTAAAAAGGATCAATTTCGTTGAAGCCCCGAATCCGGGCGATTTGGCGTCGATCTCGTTTCGTTGGGCGTCCTGCACCGGCCTCGCGCTTGGCAACCTGGACCTGTGTTTCCTTGGGCGGTGGAGGAGGGGACATGTCCTCATAAAGCAACTGTGCTTCAGGGGCAGGACCTCGCCGGGCGCCTAGTTTTAACACTTTAAGGATCAAAAGACGTCGCGGCATTGTGATCGTCAGTACATCACCGGGCTTTACAGCTATTTTGGCTGCCGCAATCTTATCTTTGTTCAATCTAACATGCCCGGACACTGCCAGCTTTTGTGCCAGTGTCCGAGATTTTGTTATGCGGGCATACCAGAGCCATTTGTCGATGCGAAGAGACTCTTGTGCTTCTGGTGTTGCCATATCAGTTAGCCCGATGGGGCGACTATTTGTCGCCCTTTTCCAAGTTCTGTTTCAAGGACATCAGTGCTGCAAACGGAGAATCCGGATCCAACGGCTTGTCTTTGCGAGGAGCAGGCTTGCCTTGCTGGCCGCGGTTCTGGTCTTTGCTAAAGCCACGGCCTTTACCGCCAGGCTTACCAGGATTGCGACGCTGCTGAGCGTTGTTGCTGCGAGGACCGCCACGACGTTCGTTGCCACTGCGTGTATTGCGCTGACGTTCGTTGTTGTTGCGACGTCCACCGAAACGACCCGGGCGCCAGATTTCAACAGTAACTGTTTCCATCTCTGGCTCGGCAGCTTCTTCTTCAGAAGCTTCAGCAGGTGCTGTTTCTTCTACTGGTTCAGCTGGGGTCTCTTCGGTTGCAGGTTCTTCTGCTACCGGTGCTGCAGTTTCGCCTTCAACCTGTTCCGCTTCCGCACCTTCAGGTGTTTCAACTGGAGCTTCAGGCTTTTTGGCGACAGGGCGCTGTTCTTCGCGTGTTTCCAGACGGTAACCGAGAGACTTCAGGATGTTTGTGAAGTCTTCGCCTGCACAGCCGAGCAGGGAGGTCATGGAAACAGTGACGGTGAATGCGCCGCCTTCTGTCAGTGCACCTTCTGGGGGTTCCACACCCTCTTCCAGAGGTTTCCAGGCTACCAGCGGACGGATGATGTCTGCCAGGCGCTCCAGAATATCGACGCGTACAGCACGTGGACCACAAACGCGGAAGCCTACGACGCGATACAGTGCGCCTTCGATCTCCGGATCTACTGGAACGGACGTACGGCCAGATGCGGACAGCTGAGGAAGTTCAGTCAGGCCTTTGATCTCGCCTTTGCCTTCTTTCAGCGCCCAGAGCTGTGCGAGCAGCTGGCTTGGTGCTGGTTTCAGAAGAGCAGGGACATAGATGTGATAGGCGCCAAAGCGAACACCGAGCTTGCGGAGTGAGCCGCGCATCTGCTGGTCGAGCTGACGGATGTCATCTGAAATTTCCTGACGCTCAAGGATACCAAGGCTCTCGGTCAGGCGGTATGCCACGCCACGAGCGATGCCTTCGATCTCTTCGCCCTGTTCCAGGTCGAAAAGCGGCTTCAGGAGTGTTTCGATGTGTGTCTTGATCCATAGATCAAGGCGCTCCTGCACCATATCGCGTGCAGGTCCCGTCAACTGCTCATCAGCAAGAATGATCAGGGATGGGCGCAGGGTCTGTTCACCAGCTATCAGGCGGGCGATAGATTCACCCTGCCATCTTAATGTGCCGTCTGCGGAGAGGATGAACTCTTCGTTGGGCGCGCGGGATAACCGTTCTGCACGGTTTTCAATCTCGCTAGCTAGTGCTTTTTGGGCCGCAGCACGGACAGCTTTTTCTTCCTGTCCTTCTGCCGTTGCATCCGGAGCAAAGCGGAAGCCGTGAAGCTGGCCAATGTGCTGTCCTTCTACAAGGACATCTCCGGTTGCGGTGATCTCCGCTTCGAGCATTTTGTTCTCTCTCAGACGTCGCATCAATACGCTGGTTCGCCGATCCACAAACCGCTGTGTAAGCCGTTCGTGAAGGGCATCTGATAATCGATCTTCTATGCCGCGCGTCACTTCCTGCCAATGAGCAGGGTCGTTCAGCCAGTCGGCACGGTTTGCCACAAAGGTCCACGTACGGATATGTGCTATCCGGTTCGCCAGTGTGTCTATATCCCCATCGGTTTTGTCTGCCAGTTTTATCTGACTGTTAAACCAATCATCCGGAATGGCTCCATCCCGGATCAGATGGGAATAAATCCCTGTTACGAGATCTGCATGGTTTGCCGGAGCTATCTTGCGATAGTCTGGAACCTGACAGGTATCCCACAGTAATGAAACTCTTTCTTGCGTCGTCGCGAGGGAAAGAATGTCCCTGTCACGATTGGCAAGTTCGAGAACACCGATATCCTCCGCCGGAGGGGCTTTGGTCAAGCCCTCTTCTCGCGGAGAATGCTCCAAACTGCGCAAAAGTGCGCGAATCGAGGAAAAATCGAGATTTGGGTTGCGCCATTGCAGCACTTTGAGGGGCTCAAACTCGTGAGATTCGAGTTGATAGACAAGTTCGTCGTCAAAACCGGGGACCCGGCCCGTTACACCAAAAGTACCATCTCGCAGGTGTCGGCCTGCTCGTCCGGCGATCTGGCCGGTCTCTGACGGGGTCAACTGGCGGTACTGATAGCCATCAAACTTGCGGTGCCCGGCAAACGCGATGTGGTCTACATCCAGGTTCAGACCCATACCTACAGCGTCGGTGGCAATGAGCCAGTCAACGTCGCCGTTCTGGAACAGGTCAACCTGTGCATTGCGCGTTCTTGGAGAAAGGGAGCCGAGGACAACTGCTGCACCGCCGCGCTGACGGCGGATGAGTTCTGCGATGGCGTACACTTCATCGGAAGAGAAGGCGACGATTGCAGAGCGACGCGGGAGGCGGGTGATCTTTTTAGACCCTGCGTATGTCAGAATGGACATGCGCGGTCGCGTGATCACATTCAGACCCGGCATCAGCTTTTCGAGCAGGGGGCGTATTGTCGAGGAGCCAAGCAGCAGAGTTTCCTCTCTGCCACGCAAATGCAGGATGCGGTCGGTGAAGACATGGCCACGTTCCAGATCGCCAGCCAGCTGCACTTCATCAATGGCGACGAAGTCCACGTCGAGATCTTTTGGCATTGCCTCTACAGTAGAAACCCAGAAGCGTGGGTTCTTCGGGATGATCTTTTCTTCACCTGTAATCAGCGCGACAAGATCTGGTCCCTTCTTCTCTACAAGACGCCCGTAGACTTCTCTGGCCAGCAGACGGAGTGGTAATCCGATAAGGCCAGACGAGTATGCGCTCATCCGCTCGATAGCCAGATGCGTCTTACCAGTATTCGTTGGCCCCAAAATCGCAGTGACAGACCGTGATCTTGTTGTTCGGTGCAGCGTGTTCTTGTTCATCTAGAAGTGCAATTCCGTAGTCTATGGCCAAACGTATCTCGGTACCCAATTCTTCGGCTGGGATACTGAAAATGCCCGTGCGGTGCCTCACCCAATGAAGTGGCATTTATATGGCAGAGAAAATCGCTGTAAAGCTCTGGAATGAATAAAGACGAAAAATGCTGATGATGAGTGCTGGAATGAAGTTTCAGTTTCATACCGGTATAAAAGGGTTTTTTGCGTATACGTGATTATCTGCCTGCTGGTTTCGCTGAATAAGATGCATGACTATAACGTGCAGTATATGCCGTTTTGGGTAGGTTACATCGTGTTAAATGGTTACAAGAAGCCTGAAGTTTTGCGGGTTATGTGTAACACATTCGCCATTGTTACTAGCCGATTTCATTAGTAAATGTCTTGTATTAGCATAAATTTTGCCAGTTCTAATTGCCCCCAGACATGCCGCGGATAAGTGTTGGATGAGGCTTGTTGCCACTTCTGTTTTAACCAGTGAGTTTCATCGGGGAGGAGTTATCCCCGCTTTCCCCTCAGCCGTATCGTTAAGTTTTTTGCATCTATGTAGAATGAAAAGAAACACGGAATCTAACTGGGATACCTTGCTAATTGCTGGAATATTTTTCCTATATTACATACGCATCCGTATTGGTGGGTGCGCAATCTAAGGTTAACGTTTTATTAACCCGCTCCTAACAATAGCTTTTTCCAAAGAAATACTAATTCGATCTTTAAGTTTAAAGTTTTTCCTTCAGAGCTTTTCGAAAAAGACATAGTGCAATTTAACAATGTCAATATATATGGACGTAATTCTATTGGTATAGAAGTTAAATTGAATAGATTTCTTTCCCAATATGAAAACAATGAGCCTCGAATAGAAGATGGGTGATAGATACACCTTCTATATTGAGTGGATATTGCGTAGAGTAAGGTTGTTGGAGGCATAATATGTAGGGGTGTATAAAATGAATCCGTTGACTGCTGCACTAGAATTTGTTGAATCTATTAATAATGAAGAAACATCCGAAGGTGTTTCTAAGCGCATTGCTGAACTTGGCCAGTCTTTTGGCTTTACAAGCTTCTGTCTCGCTGCGATCCCCGAAGCTGGCGCATCCTTTGATGGGTCTATTATGTTGAGTGGTTGGCGCCCTGAGTGGCAACAACGTTATCTCGACCGTGATTACGTACAAAACGATCCGATTGTTGCGAAGGCGCGCACCGCAAGTCGCCCATTCTTATGGTCAAGCGTTGCTCGTGATCGCAATATTACTGCCGCTGCACAGCAAGTTCTGTCTGAAGCGCGTGACTATGGAATGTACGACGGCGTCTGCGTGCCAGTGCATGGCCTTCAAGGATATCAAGGCATGTTGATCTTTGGTGGGCCGGAAGTACGTCTGAATGAACGCGAAATCAGTGTTCTTCATCTCGTTGGCATTTATTCGAGCAATAAGGTGCGGGAGTTGATTGGTGCTAATACCAGTCGTCCTCGCCATCGCCTTACGCCTCGGGAACTTGAATGCCTGAAATGGTCTGCTGCTGGTAAGACAAGTTGGGAGATTAGTCAGATCCTGAGTATCTCTCAGCATACGGCAGATTGGTACCTAGCTTCCGCTGCCAGAAAACTGCATGCTGCAAACAGAACACATGCGGTGGCCGAGGGTTTCCGGCTAGGCCTAATTCGTTAAGCCAAAATGACACCTATCTATGCTCTCGGCAGGGTTCGTATCGCGAATCCTGCTGTTTGCACATGAGCGATCGGATAAAAGTTGCACCTTTAGTCGTAAAAGTAGAAAATTTTCTGTGAGATATATTATAGAAGTCAAAATTTACGGTGTTTGTGTATATATTTTTACGTGTTTAGTTTTTCTCAATTGTACGATAAATTCCTTAGAATTTCCCCGTTTCTTAATGTTTTGTGACCCGCTAAATATAGTAATGGCTCAAGTGACTATAAATTAATCTTTCCATAGAGGGATTTGCTCGACTATAAAGCCCCAAAATACATAGAGACTGGGGGACCTACTTTGGCTATTCAACGAATATTGGTTGCTAACCGCTCAGAGATTGCAATTCGAGTTTTTCGAGCTGCGAACGAACTTGGTCTCCAGACAGTTGCTGTCTTTGCCGAAGAAGACAAGCTAGCTCTGCATCGCTTTAAGGCTGATGAAGCATATCAGGTTGGTAAAGGCCTGGGCCCAATTGAGGCCTACTTGTCTATCGACGAGATTATCCGCGTCGCGAAAGAGCAGCGCGTTGATGCAATCCATCCGGGTTATGGTTTCCTTTCCGAAAGTCCAGAGTTTGCTGAGGCATGCGCTGAGAGCGGCATTATCTTTATCGGCCCATCGCCAGATACAATGCGCCGCTTGGGTAACAAAGTAGCTGCGCGTGAACTGGCGATTAAAGCTGGTGTTCCTGTCATGCCTGCGACGGATCCGCTTCCTGAAGACATGGAAGAAGTGAAGCGTCTTGCTTTGCAGATCGGCTATCCGGTGATGCTCAAGGCATCATGGGGCGGTGGTGGCCGCGGCATGCGTGTTATTCGTGATGAAGAGACGCTTCTTCGCGAAGTTGTCGAAGCGAAACGTGAAGCGAGAGCTGCCTTCGGTAAGGATGAGGTTTACCTCGAGAAGCTTGTTGAGCGCGCCCGTCACGTTGAAGTTCAGATCCTTGGTGATCAGCATGGCAATCTCGTACATCTGTTTGAACGCGATTGTTCTATTCAGCGCCGCCATCAAAAAGTGGTTGAGCGTGCGCCTGCACCATATCTTGATGAAGAAAAACGTCGCGAGCTTTGCGAATACGGTCTGAAAATTGGCCGTGAAGTGGATTATTGCGGTGCGGGCACCGTTGAGTTCCTGATGGATGCGGATACCGGCAAGGTTTACTTCATTGAAGTGAACCCACGTATTCAGGTAGAGCATACCGTTACTGAAGAAGTTACCGGCATTGATGTGGTTCGCGCGCAGATCCGCATTGCAGAAGGTGGCCGCATTGGTGATAAAACGGTTACCGGTGTTCCTGAGCAGAACGCGATTGAGTTGAATGGTCATGCGCTTCAGTGTCGTATTACGACGGAAGATCCTGAGCACAACTTCATTCCAGATTATGGTCGCCTGAGCGCTTATCGTGGTGCGACCGGATTTGGTATCCGTCTTGATGGTGGCACGGCTTATGCCGGTGCGGTGATCACCCGCTTCTATGATCCACTGCTTGAGAAAGTGACTGCCTGGGCACCAACACCAGAGGAAGTATGCGCACGTATGGATCGTGCACTGCGCGAATTCCGTATTCGCGGCGTTGCGACCAACCTGACTTTCCTTGAGCGGATCATTGGGCATGCGTCCTTCCAAAACAATTCTTATACAACGCGCTTTATTGATGACACGCCTGAGCTGTTTGAGAACATTAAAACAGCTGACCGTGCGACGAAACTACTGAACTACATTGCTGATGTCACTGTAAACGGCCACCCTGAAACAAAGGGACGTCCGAAACCACCAGCTGATGCACCGGCACCTGTGGCGCCGAAGTTCAAGCTGCCAGTAATGGATGGGACGCGTCAGAAGCTGGAGCAACTTGGCCCTAAAGAGTTTGCCAAGTGGGTAAAAGCTCAGCCGCAAGTGTTGGTTACCGACACGACGATGCGTGATGCGCACCAATCTTTGCTTGCTACACGCATGCGTACCTACGATTTGGCGCAGGTTGCTGATAGTTATGCGCAGGGTTTGCCTGAGCTGTTCTCTCTGGAATGCTGGGGTGGCGCGACCTTTGATGTGTCCATGCGCTTCCTAACTGAAGATCCGTGGGAGCGTCTGCGTCTTGTCCGCGAGAAAGCACCTAACCTGCTAATGCAGATGTTGCTTCGCGGATCCAACGGTGTGGGTTACGCGAACTATCCAGATAACGTTGTTCAGCATTTCGTGCGTCAGGCTGCAGAGTCTGGTGTTGATGTGTTCCGTGTGTTTGACTGCCTCAACTGGGTTGAGAACATGCGTGTGTCTCTGGATGCCGTTCAGGAGCAAGGCAAGCTGTGCGAAGCAGCGCTTTGCTACACTGGCGACATTTTGAACAGCGCACGTCCGAAGTATGATCTGAAGTACTACGTCAACCTAGCGAAAGAGCTTGAAACTGCGGGTGCGCATATTCTTGGTATTAAGGATATGGGCGGTGTGTTGAAGCCGCAGGCTGCGAAGGTTCTGATTAAGGCGCTGAAAGATGAGATCGACATTCCGATCCACTTCCACACCCATGACACCTCCGGTATTGCAGCCTCTACAGTTTTGGCAGCTGTTGAGAGCGGTGCTGACATTGTTGATCTGGCGATGGATTCTCTATCAGGTCTGACATCTCAGCCGTGTATGGGCTCTGTTGTTGAAGCTCTGAAGGGAACGTCTCGCGATAGCGGTCTGGACACAGATCGTATTCAGCAGATTTCCTTCTACTGGGAAGCAGTTCGTACTCAGTATCGTGCATTTGAGAGTGATCTGCGCTTTGGGGCTTCTGAAGTTTATCTGCATGAGATGCCTGGTGGTCAGTTCACCAACCTGAAAGAACAGGCGCGTTCGCTTGGTCTTGAGATGCGTTGGCACGAAGTGGCGAAAGCCTATGCGGACGTGAACATGATGTTTGGTGACATCGTAAAGGTGACGCCAAGTTCCAAAGTTGTCGGTGACATGGCGGTGATGATGGTGTCTCAGGGTATTACACCGGAAGATGTTATTGACCCGAACAAGGAAGTCTCTTTCCCAGAATCCGTTGTCAACATGATGCATGGTGACCTTGGTATTCCTCCGGGCGGCTGGCCTGTTGAGTTGCAGAAGAAAGTTCTGAAGGGGCAAGAGCCGATTACGGTTCGTCCAGGTTCTTTGCTTGAAGCTGAGGACATGGATGCCAAGCGTAGTGAGCTGACAGGTATTCTGGGTCGCAAAGGTTCTGAGCAAGAGCTGTCCTCTATGCTCATGTATCCGAAGGTTTACACTGAGTTTGCCAAGGCTCAGGACAAATATGGTCCGACCAGCGTGCTTCCAACGCCAACCTACTTCTATGGTTTGAAGGTTGGTGATGAGATTATGGCAGAGCTGGAGCCGGGTAAGACAATGGTTATCTCTTGTCTTGCGATTGGTGAAACTGATGAGCACGGTGAAAAGCGTGTGTTCTTTGAACTGAACGGTCAGCCTCGGAACATCCGTATTATCGACCGCACTCATAGTGCTGCAAACACACCTGCGCGTCGTAAAGTTGATGACGACAATGAGCTTCAGATTGGTGCACCAGTACCGGGCGTTATCTCCACGCTAGCTGTGAAAGCTGGTCAGGCTGTGAAAGCTGGTGATCTGCTTGTCTCCATTGAGGCAATGAAGATGGAAACATCTGTTCATGCCGAGCGTGACGGTGAGATCAGCGAAGTCTGTGTGGCTCCGGGTGATCAGCTTGATGCGAAGGATCTGATTGTTACCTTTAAGGGATAAGCCCTGAAGGTATTTACTAGTTTGGATTAACCAGCAATGCGTTTGGTGCATGAGCACTATGCATTGCTGGTTTTTTCGTTTTAGTGACGAAAATATATATAATTATCAGAATGTTATGTGTTTTCGATTGCGATGCGTGACGTTAGGTATTGCTACGTTCCGTAGTAGTGCGGTTGTTCCTGTCTGTGTCCTTCTGTACTCAGCGCTCCAACTAATTCAACAATGTGTTTCCCAATTTCTGATCTTTAGGAACTGCCTTCCTACCAGGCCAGAGTTGGGTTTTTTATTGAGGGTGCAACCGTGCAAACTAAAACAGGAAACCCAGCAGTTATCGGCCTTGCTGGATTTGGTATGACGACTTTTGTTCTGCAAATGGTGAACATTGGTCTTCTGGAAAACATGGGCCCAGTGCTCTGGCTTGGCGTTTTTGTTGGTGGTCTTGCGCAGTTGGTTGCTGGTTTCCAGACAGGAAAGACCGGCAATAACTTCGGTTACAGCGCTTTCACCATTTACGGTGCATTCTGGCTGGCGTTTGCAGGCATCCTTGTTGGCAACAAACTGAGCTTTTATACATCTTCCCATTCTGACATCGGCTTCTTCTTGCTGCCATTCACCATCTATACCGGCATCATGTTCTACGGCGCGTTGCACATTCACACTGCAGAAGCTTCCATCTTCGGCAGCCTGCTGCTCGGTTTCATTCTGTTGGTTCTGGGCCATTTCGGTCCGGCGTTCTTCAACGTGATTGCTGGTTACGTGCTGATCCTGTGTTCATTTTGCGCTTGGTACGTTATGGCGCACATCATCTACAAAGATGTTTGTGGTCGTGATGTTTTGCCAGTTGGCTCGCCAATCCTGCAGCCGGGAGAAAAGATGTCTGGCGCAGAGGCTGTTGCAGCTGAATAACTAGAGTGTAAACTTATATGAAAAGGCCCGGCAACGCCCGGGCCTTTTTGCTATTTAGCTGAGTGAGATGACCAGTGACTGGCGGGTTCGGATGCGTAGCCGATCCAGTTGTCCATGAAGTTTTCCAGCCAATGTAGAACTGCCGGGTCGTACACAAAGCGCTCGCGGAAGTGCTCGCCGCGCTTTTTGGCTCCAGGCAACACAAGACGACTTGCAGCGCGAGTGGTCCAGCGGCTCATCATGGCGTAGGTGAGTTCCGGGTGAAACTGGATGCCGAATGCATTATCGCCCACGCGGATCGCTTGATTTTTGTAGGTCGGGCTTGAGGCCAGAAGTTCGGCACCCGTGGGAAGAGAGAAACCTTCCCGGTGCCATTGATAGACCTGCTGTGGCCATTCCATGAGGTCAGTGCCAGACTGAGTTGCTTCCAGCGGATAATAGCCGATCTCAACCAATCCATCATCATGGCCTGTGACTTGGCCACCAAGGTTTTTGGAGAGCATTTGTGCACCAAGGCAGATGCCCAGGAAGGGTTTGTTTTCTTTGAGCGGAACGCTGACCCAGTCGATCTCTTGCTTCACGAAGTCATCGGTGTCATTGGCGCTCATTGGACCACCAAAAATGACAGAACCCGCGTGGTCAGCAAGAGTGTCCGGCAGTGGGTCGCCAAAACGAGGGCGGCGAATATCCAACTCGAACCCGCGTTTGACCAACTGCTGCCCGACGCGACCGGGATTTGATGTTTCCTGATGCAGCACCACCAGAACTTTGGCTGGGTGCTGATTATTCCGCTCTAACATTGTAAATCAAAACCTTCAGGTCGAAGAAGGGCTACTGCCACTTTGTCGCTTGGCCACTTTTTTCTTAAGCTTCATGCGGTCTCTGGAGGACACGCCTAATAGCTCGGCAACGCGCCAAATTGTGTTGTCTTCAAATTCATGGACGGACCCATCTGCGTAGACCATTTCCCAGAGAGCCTCGATGACTGTCAGACGCTGCTCGGGCTCCAGCTTGCGCTTGAGGACTGATGTGAAACCGTAGAGATCAACTGCATCCTCATCACGTACTTTGGCGAGGTCCATCAGCTCTTTTGTGTCTTCCTCATTCAGCTCATACTGCTGTTGTAAGACGCGTTTTAACTGGTCCAGCTCCTGCTGCTCAATCTCGCCATCTACAGCGATGATATGGAACATGAGCGCTGCGACCGCTAGCCGTTCATCGTCTTCAGAAAAGCGGCCTGCCTCTTCCTGCTCGTTTGACAAGTCTTTGAAGAACTTTTTCAGGGCGTCCAGCATTCATGTGCTCCGTGCAACTATTGGTTTTCTTGCACTTTTAAATAGTGCTTTTCTGTTGTGCTTAAAGATGATTCAGATCCGAATGGAATACTATTGATACGCAAAAACAATTACAAATGCCAAGGAAAAGGACAGAAATACGCCAATTTGAAGCCACGTGATACTGCGACAATTGGGAGCAAATATGATAGAACGCAATGGTTGAGGATAGGTTGTGCTTTTGTTCTGGGTCTTGAAAGGCTTTAACCAATCATAATTTAGACGTTTTCTACGGGCTTTTTGCCCTGTATTTGTTGAGTACAAGCTGCTTACATGAGAGTCCTTTTTCGGGCCTCACGAAATCGTCCACTAGGATACTAAGACTAAATGAAACGCTCTCTTCTTATTTTTGGAGCTCTTGCCGCTCTTGTGGTTTGTGGTCTGGTGCTTGCACCGCTTCTCGTTCCGCAGAAACAGCTGAAAGCCCAAATTGCAGAGTCTTTTGAGACAGCAACCGGATGGAAGTTGCGTCTTGATGGGCGTACGAGTGTGGATCTGTTTCCGACACTGGCGATTGAAGTTGACAATGTTGGCGTTGCAGGTGTTGCGCGAGCTGACGGGATTGAGTTTGCACGGGTTGAGAAAGCCCGGTTCGAATTGAACTCTCTGCGTTTGCTGACTGGTGGCAATATCATCCGCAACATTGAGCTTGTTCAGCCAAAGTGGACGCTAGAATTTGATCAGAAAGGCGGTGCCTCCTGGCAGCCACAGCTTTCTGAGGGTGCGAAAGGGGAGGCCTCTCTGGTTGCTGCAAATATTGCTGGCCGCGTTGCTTCCTTTATGCAGCAGTTGGATCTGGATTCTGTTAGCATTCAAAAAGGTGTGGTTTCCTATAGCGAGCCTGAGCAAGAAGCTCCGCTGGTTCTTTCTGAGATTGATCTCGTGCTTAACTTTGAGCATGGCGGTGATGGCCTTACGGCGGAAGGTGCGTTTAATCAGAGTGACGAGCGTTACATTGTTGGTGGACGCGTTGGATCAGTTACCGCACTGAGCGAGGCTCGCGCGACGTCTATTGAGGCTCATGTAACTGGACCTGCTCAAGAGAAAGTTGGTTTTAATGGCCAATTTGCCTTTGGCGCGCGGCCTGTTGGTACCCTGCAAGTTTCTGTTGAGCTGCCAAGTCTAGCTGCTGTTGCTGCTCAACAGGATGCGAACTTGTCAGAAGGTGTTGGCAGCGGTGCTCTGACAAGTGAGCTGCAGTTCCGCCAACGTGGTGTTCGTACAAAAGGCCTTTCCATCACAGCAGGTTCTGTTGGCTTTGGCGGCAACATTGCGCTGAATTACCTTGAAGACGGTTATGAGTTGAAGGGGCAGGTCAGCGGACAGTCATTGAATTTTGAGCAGCTTCTGCGCTTGGTTGGGCTGGATGTTCCTGCATCCGGTTTTGCTAATGTAGATGCTTCGTTCTACGGCGTTGGTCAATCCTACGATGAGTTGGTTGCTGCACTGGAAGTTGATGGTGGTGCAATCCTACGGAAGGGGCGTGTCGCGGATATTCGACTGCCAAATATGCTGGCGGTTGAAGGGCGTGACGAAGCTCTCGATGACATGGATCTTACGTTTGCCTTCTCCGGCCTATCACAACCGTTGCAGCTGCAAGGCACTGCGCGCTGGCATGGTGAGCCGATTGTTTTGCAAGGTGGCCTCCGTTCTGATGCGAATATCGATCTTGCGTTCTCCAGTGAGATGTTCTCCGGGAGTTTGACTGGTCCGTATTCTTTGCGTGATGGTTTTGACGGGATCTTTGCTTTCCAGACGGATGACTTCAGTAATTTTGCCCGTTGGTATGGCCGACCTCTGCCTCGCTATCTGCGTGGTCAGAAGCTGGAGCTTTCTGGCCAGTTTGAAGCAGATGACAGTGGTGTTGCCTTTGAAAATGCGCGGTTTGTACTGGATGATACAAGCCTCAAAGGAACCGGTCGTCTGGATACAGGCGAAGTTCCCAAACTCAGCGGAGAGCTGGAAGTTGCGTACGCGTCTTTCGACAAGATGTTCTCTCGCAGTGATGAGAAGAATGCAAAGGGCGAAGGCGCTTATGATTTCTCTGTCCTGCGTAGCTTTGATCTGGACCTGGCGCTTTCCATTCAGGACCTGAAGCTCGGTGCGCTTCGTGGGCAGAATGCAGAGCTGAAAGCCGCGCTGTCTGATGGCCGACTGGCTTTGGATGTTGCACGTGTTGGTCTTTATCAGGGTGAGGGTGCTGGCAAGCTTCTTTTAAACGGTGCAACGGTTAAACCGGGCGTCTCTGCTGAGTTTTCGCTGAAAGGTATTGATGCAGCTCCATTCCTTGCTTCACTTGGAGATATGCCGCGTGTTGATGGCAATCTGTATGCAGAAATGGATGTGAGCACCTCCGGTAAGACGCCTAGTGATCTCTGGGTCAATATGGGCGGTGCACTCAGCTTCCAGCTCGGCAATGGCATGTTGCATGAACTGGATGTGGATCGGCTGGTTGCTTCTGTCGAAGGCAAAGGCATTACAGGTTGGCCGTTTACTGACAGTGATCAGACTGAGTTTTCCAGCTGGGGTGCAGATGTGATCTTTGATCAGGGCACTGCAGAGTTTCAAGCACTGACGTTGCAGAGCAAAACTGCGCTGATTGAAGGGCGTGGTGCGATCAACATCAAAGATGGTGAGGTGCTCTGGTATTTGCAGCCAAGCCTGCTGGACCAATCCAAGTTAGATGATGAGGCAACTGCAACAACGCAGACTGCGGATATGGCACCGTTGAAGATCCGTGGATCGATCAACCTGCCGAGCTTTGAGCCTGTCGGCATTCAGGAATATGCGAGTGCTTCCTTTGGTGATGTGAAGCAGACACAAAAGCTTTCTGAGAAGTTGGCGAAGGACCTGGAAACTGCAAAGACAGTTGAAGAAGCGCAGCGTTTGCGTGCTGCTGCTGCAAAGGATGCGGCTGTTGCTTCACCTGAAACTGCGGAGAATGCGGCAGCCGAACCAGCCGTTCTTGCTCAGTCTGCTGCGGAAGATAGTGATGTGACTACAGCTTCGGCTGGGGATGGGGATCTACCTCCTCTTGCCGAAGGAGCCGTCGCGAACACTGATACTTCCAAGATTGTCATGCCTGTAGCCAAGCCGGGTGAGGCGCCATTGCCTGTGGTTGCGGCTACAACACCGAAGAAGTCACGGGTGATCGCTGCGCCCAAGCGTGATTTGAAACGACGTGATGTGGTGCCGCGTGGGCCGGGGAATGTGAATGTGGAAGCCGTTGCAGATGGAACAGCGGATACGGATGCAACGTTGACCTCTCTGGAGGAGGCATTTGGGATGCCCGCTGGTTTCCTGACTGACTGACCGGCGTACAAGCAAATTAAAAAGCCCGGAGCGGGGAATGCTCCGGGCTTTTTTGTTTTTAGATGAAGTCTATCTCGTTGCTGAGTGGCATCTGTCTGATGCGCTTGCCCGTTGCTGCGAAGATCGCATTTGCTAAAGCTGGCGCTGATGGCGGTGTGCCGGGTTCGCCTGCGCCGCCCATGCGTGGAGAGTTCTCCAGCAGCTCAATGGTGATTTTGGGGGCTTGATACATGCGCATGGCATCGAACGTGTCGAAGTTTGCTTGTTCGACCTCGCCATCAACCCACGTGATTTCCTGTCCCAGCGCCTGACTGAGCCCGAAGTTGATACCGGACATGATTTGATCCTTGAATATACCCGGATCAAGAACGATGCCCGGATCGGCAACGGCCCAGACTTCCTCAATGGTGACAGTGTTGTCGGTGACGTCTACCTGAACCACTTGTGCGGTCCACGTTCCGAAAGACAGAACGTGGGCGATGCCACGGCCTTTGCCTGCGGGTAGCGGTGTACCCCAGCCGGACATTTCTGCGACGTGCTTCAAGGCTTCCCGTGCTGGTCGGAATTCATCGCTGGTTAGATGAGCCAAGCGGAACTCAAGTGGATCTTTGCCAGCTTTGTGCGCTGCCTCATCCATAAAGCTCTCATGGAAGAAACCGTTGACTGAATTGCCGACTGAGCGCCAGAAACCAATAGGCACCTGAAGATCTGCCACGTGAGCCTGACAGCGGATGTTTTCAACATCCAGCGGCTGATTGAAGGCGCCATCGAGTACTGTGTTGTCTGGACCTGCAGGGCTGATACCCGGGAAGATCCGCGGCATAACGCTCTGGATGATGGATGGGGAGGCCACCTGCATGTCCATGGTCTTCAACGTGCCATCCGGTGTTACCTGACCTTTGAACTGGCCAATCGCCATTGGACGGTAGGTGTCGTGTTGCGTGTCTTCTTCGCGCGTCCAAGTCACTTTTACTGGATTTGGTGCGGTTGTTTTGGCGATGACAGCAGCATAAAGCGCAAAGTCGACTTCCAGACGACGTCCGAAGCCTCCACCGAGACAGGTGGTGGTGACGTCGATATCCGCACTGTCCATGTCGAAATGGCTGGAGACAACAGACTGAATGAGGCCGGGGGCCTGTGTTCCAGTCCAGACACGGATCGTGCTTTCGTCGTGCTGGGCTGTCGCGTTCATTGGCTCCATGGTGGCGTGGGCCAGGAATGGGACACGGTATTGCGCTGATACGGCTTCACTTTCCGGAATAGATGTAAAGACCTCTGCATCAGACCCGGTGCCACCCAACTCGAATGTGGCTTCTTGCGTCAGTGCGCTTTCAAGGGCGGACCACATCTGATCGGAGTTTTGAAGGGAGAGTGGATCGTCCCACTCGATCTGCAAGGCTTCAGCACCTTTGAACGCTGCCCAGGTGTTGTCAGCCACAACACCCAGACCTTCACCCGTGATTGTTCTGATTTCGACAACGTCTTTAACGCCGGGAATGGCGAGTGTTGCGGTCTTGTCGTAGCTCTTGAGGCTGACACCTTTGCGCGGGGCCATTTTTACGGTGCCGTAAAGTATGTTTGGCAGTTGTACGTCGATGCTGAAAATGCGGCCTCCGGTGACTTTGTCTTTCAGCTCAACACGCTTTTGCGATTTGCCGAGGATCTTCCAGTCACTGGCTTTCTTAAGCTTCATCTCGCTTGGAGGTGAGACCGCAACGGCTTTGCTTGCCAGCTCTCCATAAGTGACGGACTTGCCGGAAGCTTTGTCTGTGATGGTGCCATCTGCAAGTGTGAGGTTATCTTCTGAGGTGCCGAAGTGTTCTGCTGCTGCTTTCAGTAGAACGAACTTTGCGGCATATCCGGCTTCGCGCATCTTCACGAAGGCATCCGTCGTGGAGGAGGAGCCGCCCGTCATGTTCAGACCAAGGAACTTGGCGACGATTTTCATAGAGCCGCGCGCAAGTTCAGCCAAGACACTTTCATCATAGAACGGGAAGGGTGTAGATTCTTCCAGCATTGCTGCATTGAAGTAAGCCGGGCTGGATGGGCCGTGCTCGACAACCACCTGTTCCAGTGGGACTTCCAGCTCTTCGGCGACCAGAGCTGCCAGTGTTGTGTGGACGCCCTGACCCATCTCAGCACGTGGGGCGATGATAGTGATGGTGTTGTCTTCATCAATCATCACATAAGGATTGAAGGGCGTTTCTCCCTCAGCCTTCTTGGCATCCAACGGGTTTGCGTAGGGCTTCTGGTAAAAATAGAAGCCCACGGCAAGGCCACCGGCGGCTGCAACGCCAAGGCCGAGAAAGGCACGGCGGGTGTACTTTCCCAATCGGCTCATCTTCAAGCTCCCAGCGTTTGTGCTGCGTCTTTGATCGCGGCTTTGATTTTCGGATAAGTGCCACAGCGACACAGGTTGGTCATGGCATCGCTGATATCTTCATCTGTCGGGTCTGGATTTTCTTCCAACAGAGCGACAGCAGCCATGATCTGACCGGATTGGCAGTAACCGCATTGAGGGACGGAGTGTTTCATCCATGCTTGCTGAACAGCATGCAGCTCATCGCCTTGGGAAATGCCTTCGATGGTGGTGATCTCACCTTCGACTTCTCCAACAGGCTGAGAGCAAGAGCGCACGGCCTCCCCATCAATCAAAACAGTGCATGCACCGCAAGCTGCGATGCCGCATCCGAATTTAGGGCCTTTGATATCCATTATGTCCCGAAGCGCCCACAGAAGTGGCATTTCCGGGTCGGCTTCAATCTCTTGTTTTTGACCATTCACGGTCAGAGGTATTTTCGGGTACATTTGTTTGGCGATCCCGTAAATTTATAGTTAGGAGACTTTTGTTCTCTTAACTTATGGTCTGACGGATGTTTGTCAATGGACCCTGCCAAGTTTAATTGACATGGATTGGAATGAGACCTATCACCAAACTATGACCAACCAGAGTTTTCAGCGCGCCAGATCTGCCGAAGCGAAGGCACAGCGCCATAATGATCTTATACGTGCCGCAACTTGCGTGCTTGAGCAGGACGGCGTAGATGGAATGACCTTGCAGGCGATTGCCAGCCGTGCAGGTATCGTGAAATCCAACATTTATCGGTATTTTGAAACGCGGGAAGCCATTCTGGTTGAGTTGCTGCTGCGTGATTTTGTGAAGCTGATTGAAGATCTGGAGCAGGAAGTTCCCGGTGAGATGGCTCCCGCCGATATGGCGAAGCTTCTGGCTGAGATGTTTGCCTCTCGTCAGGTGTTATGTGAGCTGATGAGTGAAATTGCTCCGACAATGGAGAAGAATATCTCCATTGATTGTGTGCGTGATTTCAAACGGGCATTACTGGCTGAGGCTGCTCGGGCAACGAGTGCTTTGCAAAAAGGGTTGCCGTGGCTTGAGGCTGAAGAGGCGATGAGTGTCTTCTTCAGCATTCATGTGTTCGTTGCCGGACTATGGCCAGTGACTAATCCACCGCCAGTTCTGGTGACACTTTACGAGGAGCCAGAATTTGCTCCACTCAAGTACGAATTCGCTCCGGCTTTGTTTGGCATGATCACTGCGCATCTGCTTGGCCTGGAGGCAATGAAAAAACTCAGCGCGTAAACGTTGCGATTGCTTGTTGCAGCTGCTTGATACCGAGCTGAGGGTCGTTTGTGTTTTGTATCTCCACCAGATGCGGTAGTTCCGGCAGGGACAGGTCTGCGCGCCTTAACCGTTGCTCGATATCTTCTGCAGTTTCGCGGCCTCTCATGGAGAGGCGTTGTGCGAGCACGTGGATTGGTGCCGTAATATGTACGACCAGCAGTTTCTCATACTTGCAGACAGCGTCTGCCAAGGCTTTTCGGGAGCCATTTGCGACGGCAATCCCGCCCTTGGCGATGTGATGATCCACGCATTCTGGCAGGGCATAGGTCAGCCCATGGGCTGGCCACGACAATGCTACGCGTCCCTGATCGATAAGCTCTGACATTTGCTCGCGGCAGACTGCTTTGTGCGGTTCTGAACCGGCATCTGTCGGGCGGGTGATCAGGCGGCGGGCGAACATGATGTTCTCATCGCCTTCGCACAATTCCTTATAGCCGTAAATCAGCGTGTCTTTGCCTGCACCGCTCGGCCCTACGACCATGATCAGTGCGCCAGGACCAAGCTTTTTTGCTTGCTCCTGAGCTGTATCCAAAACCGTCACGATAGATCCCCCCTCTCATCCGCCGTGCTAAGCGACGCGATATCCTTCGCGCCAGACACCACGGACGATTGGCACGTCGCCAACCATACGCACCTGTACAAGGTCTGCACGGCGGCCAACTTCCAGTGCACCACGGTCAACAAGGCCAACTGCCTCCGCCGGGATTTTGGTTACCTTTTGTATGGCTTCAGGAATGGAGATGCGCTCGATTTGCTGGGCCAGTAAGAAGGCAGCTTGCAGAAGTGAGACTGGGACGTAATCAGAAGACAGAACGTCCAGATAACCAGCTTCTGCCAATTCACGCGCGGAGATGTTGCCGGAATGAGATTTGCCACGCACTACGTTCGGAGCACCCATCAGCACAGCCATGCCAGCTTCGTGTGAAGCCTTTGCAGCTTCCATGGTAGTGGGGAACTCAGCGACGTTGATGCCAAACTTGTTTGCTTCCTCAACGTGGGCAAGGGTCGCGTCGTCATGGCTGGCCAGCATCATGCCTGCAGCTTTGGCGCGGTCTGCGATCGCAAGGCGGTTCTTATCGGAGTTGCGATCTGCACGGACCTGCATTTGCAGCATGAATTCCTGCATTTGCTTGTCCGAGAAACCTTTCTTGGTTTTGTAGTAAAGCTCGAACTGATCCAGAGAGGTGAACTGGCGTTGTCCTGGCGTGTGATCCATAAGTGAGGCTAATCGAACGCGTGGATCGTCGTTGAACAGTTCAAAGCCTTCCACACAATTGTCGGCGGAAACTTCGCAACGCAGGTGAATGTAGTGGTCAGCGCGCAGGCGGCCTTCCTGCTGGCCGATCTCGATTGCATCGGCCATGGCTCGCATGTCCTGTGCTGTCAGGTCCGCATCATCTTCCATTCCAACGCGCAGGGCATCGAACACGGTGGTGATGCCGGAACAGGCAATCTGCGCGTCGTGGGCCTGAACAGCTGAGACTGCGTTCCATGTGACGCCAGGGCGTGGCTTGTAGTGGTTTTCGAGATGATCGGTATGCAGTTCGACGAGACCGGGGATGAGGTAGTCGCCCTCACAATCCAATGCGTTAGATGTATTGCCGTCGCTTAAATCGCAGATCATGCCATTTTCGACTGCCAATGTGCCTTCCAGCATCTGATCAGGGAGGATCAGTTTTGCGTTGGTGAAGGTCATTGGTGTGTGTGGCTCGACCATTGTTGATGTCTGATGTGGCGCTTCGCCGACTAATACATCGCTCATGCTACTTGTCCTTCCAATGGTCTTATTTCAATGACTTGAAATGGCGCGCCAGCCTCTGGTTCTACGCAGAGGGCGAGGTGCGAAATGGAGATTGGTTGATGAATGACAGGCTTGAAGTGGTCTTCTGCGGCAGCTTGGAGCGCTTTGCGTTCCGCTTCTTCTTCCAGCCGTTTTGACAGGGTCATATGGAAATGGAAATGCTTGAAAATGTAGGGGTAACCCCACTCCAGCATATAGGCATCTTGCTGTGGTGTCAGGTTTGCCTTGCGGCGTCGTTCAATGTCTTGTTCGCTTAAAGGCGCCCGCAGATGATCGAACTGTTTAATGCATTGCGCCGCCAGCCCGTTGAGCTGGTCTGATGGCTGCGTCGGCGTCAGAGCCAGAAATTTGCCGAGGAAATTTGGCGCCAGTCCTTCAATGGTGAAGGCAGATGTTTGTTTAGCGAACGTGCTGAAAGCCGCTTTTGCATCTTCCTGTGATTTGCCTTCCGCCAAATGAAATGGCGGTTTCATAGTGGCGTGGAAGCCATAGCGACGCGCATCTTCGGTAATTGAGTGCAACTGCGCAGGCTTAAACTCGTTCAAGTGTGGGTGCGCGAGGCTGTCATTGGAAAACGCCGAGCGCCCGAGCCATTGGCTCCCTAATTCTGTGAGCTTGGCTGACTGTGGGTGTGTGAAATAGATTGAGTAACGCATATCCAGAATATCCTTAGGCTTCGAATTACCGGGCAAACGGTGCCAGTCCTATGACACCTCAGGCTGGTTCGAAGTGTTCCAGAAACCTTTCCACAGTCATCGATTGAAACAGAGGGAGGCGCTCGAAGATTTTGTCCTCTGGCCAATCCCACCATTTGAGTTTGATCAGTCGATCAGCAGCTTCCTTGGAGAATCTTCGTTTGATCAGTTTAGCCGGAACTCCGCCCACGATGGTGTAGGGTTCCACGTTTTTTGCCACTACTGCGCCTGCTGCGAGGATCGCGCCGTCGCCAATTTTTACGCCGGGTAGCACGGTTACGCCGTGTCCGATCCAAACATCATTGCCGATAGTGACACGCGCAGCTCTGCGGTCAGCAAAGAACTGGTGATCCCGTTCTTTATCTTCCCGGTAGTATTCTGGTGTGTAGGTAAAACGATGTTGGGAAACCCGCTCCAAGGGATGATTGGGAGGACCAAGGCGAACATTGGATGCAATGGCCGTGAACTTGCCGATTGTGGTGTCCGCAACCGTCGAGTTCGGGCCAATGTAGGAGTAGTCGCCGATCTCACAATATTCCAGATAGGTTGGACCAAGCACTTCGCATTGCTTGCCAACTGTAGCCTCTCGATGGGTGACGGTTGAACCGATGACCGTCTCCGCAATTTTGGGGGGCTTTATCATGGAGCGAGTTTCCCTTCTCTGCATACCGCTTTCGGATACGCTTTACGCAGCCGACGCGAATGAAGTTACGTCGATGATCCGGTCTGCAATGGCATCGCGAACGTCATGATCGTGAAGAATACCGACCATTGCCACACCTTGCGTTTTCTTCTCTTCCACCAGCTCAACTACAACGGCTCGGTTTGCTGCATCGAGTGAGGCGGTTGGTTCGTCGAGAAGAAGGATCGGGTAGTGCGCGATGAAACCGCGGGCGATATTGACGCGTTGCTGTTCTCCGCCCGAGAAGGTTGCTGGTGGTAGCTGCCAGAGACGCTCTGGCACATTGAGGCGTGAGAGCAGGTTGCCAGCACGCTCAAACGCTTCGTCTTCTGCAATGCCTTGTGCCATGAGAGGTTCGGCGACCAGCGTGAGGGCAGGGACGCGTGGGATGGCGCGCAGGAACTGTGAGACGTAACCGATTGTGGTTTCGCGTAGGCGGATAATGCGGCGGGGTGTTGCATCGGCCACATTGACGATCTCGTCGCCATCCGTGATCAGGATCTGGCCCTTCTGGCAGCGGTAGTTGGCGTAGATCATTTTCAGGATCGAGCTTTTACCTGATCCTGATGGACCGCCAAGGACTACGCACTCACCTGCTGAAACTGAAAAGTTCACACCGGAGACAACCGGGATTTCCAGACCATCTCGCAGATGCATCTTGAAGGACTTGGCAAGGTCGGAAACAAGCACCTTGGTTTTAGGAGTGTTTGTCATTGTCTTGTCCTTATGGCTGCAAGATGGAGGAGACGAGGAGCTGGGTGTAGCTTTCTTGCGGGTCGTCCAGTACCTGATCTGTTAGTCCGCTTTCGATGACATGACCGTGGCGCATCACCAGAATACGGTGTGAGAGCAGGCGGGCCACTGCGAGATCGTGGGTCACGATGATCACGGAGAGACCAAGGTCAGCAACGAGACCGCGTAGGAGATCCAGCAAGCGTGCCTGAACAGACACATCCAAGCCGCCGGTTGGCTCGTCCATGAAGACCAGTCGTGGGGCAGTGACGAGGTTTCGGGCAATCTGGAGACGCTGACGCATGCCGCCTGAGAATGCGCGTGGGTCATCATCAATGCGGTCTTCTGCGATCTCGACGCGGCCGAGCCAATCGGTGGCGGTGTCGCGGATGTTGCCGTAGTGGCGTGCGCCGACTGCCATGAGGCGTTCACCAACGTTTGCACCTGCAGAAACTGTCATGCGCAGGCCATCTGCCGGGTGCTGGTGGACGAAACCCCAGTCAGTGCGCATGAGCATGCGGCGTTCGGCTTCGCTCATTTCATAAAGGTTGCGCATCTGGCCCATGCGATTGCGGTAGTTGACCGAACCTGAGGTCGGGGTGAGGCGCGTTGCAAGGCAGTTGAGCAGCGTTGTTTTGCCCGAGCCACTCTCGCCCACAATTGCAAGCACCTCACCCGGATAGAGATCGAAGCTGACGTCTTTACAGCCGATGCGGCCACCATAGAGTTTCGTCGTGTTACTGACCTGAAGCAGCGGAAGGTCTTCAGAATTTTGAATATCCAGGGACATTAATCGTTTCCTTCTGCTTCCAGAGGATTGGTTCCAAGGTGACCGACATGACCAACATCGCGGCGTTCCTCGCAGAAATCACTGTCGGAGCACACGAACATGCGATTGCCAGCGTCATCCAGAATGACTTCATCTAGATAGATTTCTTCTGCGCCACAGATTGCGCAGGGTTGTTCGAACTTAGTCACTTCAAATGGATGGTCTTCAAAATCGAGACTTACCACTTTAGTGTGTGGCGGGATGGCGTAGATGCGCTTTTCGCGGCCTGCTCCGAATAACTGAAGCGCTTCCATCTGGTCCATCTTCGGATTGTCGAACTTTGGTGTTGGAGAAGGGTCCATTACATAGCGGTCCTGCACCATGACCGGATAAGCGTAGGCCGTTGCTATGTGACCGAACTTGGCGATGTCCTCGTAGAGCTTTACATGCATGAGGCCATATTCTTCCAGCGCGTGCATCTTGCGGGTCTCGGTTTCGCGTGGTTCCAGAAAGCGGAGTGGTTCAGGGATCGGAACCTGATAGACAAGCACCTGATCCTTTGTGAGATTTTCTTCCGGGATGCGGTGGCGAGTCTGGATGATGCTGGCGTCTTTTGTCTTTGTGGTGGTGTCTACGCCTGTTGTTTCGACAAAGAAGTTGCGTAGGGCGACCGCGTTTGTCGTGTCATCTGAACCCTGATCGATCATCTTCAGGCAATCGTTCTTGCCGATGACTGCCGCAGTCACTTGCACACCGCCGGTTCCCCAACCGTATGGCATTGGCATTTCGCGGGCAGCGAAGGGAACCTGATAGCCAGGGACTGCAATGCCTTTTAGGATTGCGCGGCGGATCATGCGTTTGGTTTGCTCATCCAGATAAGCGAAGTTGTAATGCTCGCCGGAGATGCCTTGTGTTTCAACGCGCTCGGTCATTGTGCTGCCTCCGCTATGAGTTCCTGTTCAGCTGCTTCCCGTTTCTCTTGCCACTCTTTGCGAACCTTGCGGATCAGCTCCAGTTCTGACTGGAAGTCGACGTAGTGTGGCAGTTTGAGGTGCTCTACGAAGCCGGTGGCTTGTACGTTGTCTGAGTGAGACAGAACGAACTCCTGATCTTGTGTCGGGGAGTCTATTTCTTCGCCCAGCTCTTCAGCCCGCAAAGAGCGATCCACGAGCGCCATTGCCATGACTTTGCGTTCTCCCTGCCCGGGGACCAGACCGTAGCCGCGCGTGAACTGTGGCGGTGCAGAAGCGGAGCCCTGAAACTGGTTGATCATCTGACATTCGGTGACTGTCATGGTGCCAAGGGGAACTTCGAAGCCGAGCTCTTCCATAAAGAAGTCAACTTCAACTTCGCCGAGTCTGATTTCGCCTGCAAACGGGTGCGTTCTGCCAAAACCGCGCTGGGTAGAGTAGCCAAGTGCCAGCAGAAAACCTTCGTCACCGCGTGCCAAATTCTGCAAGCGCAGATCACGGTCAGCTGGGAAGGTGAGCGGTTCGCGGGTGATGTCACCTACTGGAGCATCGGGTGCGATTGACTCATCTGGTTCAATCAGGCCTTCCTCATTGAGGAGGTCTGTCACGCGTGGGACGACCTCTTCCTTCTCGAACTCCTGCACTTCCGGTGTTGGAGCTTCGCCATCTGCCGCCAGTTTGAAATCGAGAAGGCGCTGGGTGTAATCGAAGGTTGGGCCGAGTAACTGTCCGCCGGGGAGATCCTTATAAGTCGCGGAAATACGGCGGCGGATCAGCATCTTAGCGGTGCCGATTGGCTTGGAGTACCCAAAGCGTGGTAGGGTGGTTCTGTAAGCGCGCATCAGGAAAGCAGCTTCAATGAGATCGCCACGGGATTGCTTGATACCGAGTGCTGCCAGTTCTGCGTCGTACAGAGAACCCTCTGCCATCACACGGGAGACAGAGAGGTAAAGCTGTTCGGAGACTTGCTTGAGGCTCAGGGATGGCACGCTGGTATCGCCGCGGCGATCCCGTGCCATGAGCTTGTGAGCGTTACGGATGGCTTTCTCGCCACCTTTCACAGCAACATACATGAGTTAAGCCTCCAAACCGGTGATTTTAGTGGAGCGGGGCAGGCCTGCGACCTGACTGGTTCCAGCAAAAATGATGTCGATGCCGAGTGGGTAGAGTGTGCTGTTGTCTTGCATCTGCTGCCAGAACATTGCTGGTGCGGGAGCAATGCTGAACTGCTTCTCGGTTTTGATGCCCGGACCTTTTAACGTGATGCCTTCGTCTTCAGTGAGCTCATCGACCATCAAAACGATCGTAGTTGAGCGGTCTGGATACTCGGCATTGCCAGCTGCAAAGCTTGCGATAGCAGGGAGTAGTTTTGTATCAGAGACCAGCGCAAAAGCAGCCTCTGCCGGGCTTTCAACGAAGGGTGCTGCAGTGTGGAAACGGATGTAATTCTTGACGGTTCCATTGGTTGCCAGCGTAGGATCCAGCCAGAGCGGTGTGTCATAATCGCAAAGTGTCAGCACGAGCGCTGTCGCAGCTACTGACAGTGGAGCAGGGGGGCTGAGTGTGAGAATGTCCAGCTGCTGCACTGTTCCCGGTTGCGCCAGTGCGTTCATGGCGGAGCGGAATACGGACTGGGCGTCGTGGACGGGATCTGCCAGACCCGGAGCTGGCGCTTTGGCGAAGATTGAGGAGGCTGTTTGCGTGCTCATATCATTCTCCCCGGACCATGGTGAAGAAATCAACTTTGGTGGCTGCGACCTCAGCGCGTGTTTCGTTTTCCGCTTGTTCCTGAGTGGTGGCCAGAGGCTGCAGAACCTTCGTCTCAATGAGATCACGGTGTTCCGGTTGCTGCCAGAGCGCGTCTACCAAAGCGGCCTGTAGAACCTTTTGCTTGTCGCGACCAAGAGCTTGACCAAATCCGGTGGTTCCGTCGTCCAGAGCGATGACGCATCGTGTGACGGTTGCCTCGCACATGTTGAAGGGGGCACCTGTGCCACCGGCGCGGCCACGAACCATCACAAATCCGATTTCCGCCGGGCGGATAACGGTATAGTTCGGTTCTAAGCCGAGGTTTTTCCAAGTTTCTGCAAGGTCTTGCGCTGAGGCCTTTGCCAGAATGCCCATGGCACTCTGCCTAGCTGCAATTTCCGGTGATTGCTCTTTGAGCGAACTTGCCGTCATTTCAGCCCCTTTAACTTTCAGGAACACACTGGTTCTCTGGCATTGTGTGGTGACGCCCTGTGGTTTCATCGAGAATTGTGTTTGGGCGCCTGAATTTGGTTGCTAAACTAGAACTAATGTTGTCTAGTTGTATAGACAAATATTTTGCTCGCCAACTGATTAGTGTTGTTTCATGACGAAGGCATGACGAATGCGATGAAATTTGATTTTTCTCCTGTTGAGCGACGTGCGGGCGTTGCCATGTGGAAGCAGATTGCTGAAGTACTGCGCTCTGAGCTTTCTCGAGCTGAGATTTCTGAGGGGGAGAAAATCCCAACAGAACAAGAGCTTGCTCATAGTTTCGAGGTCAACCGCCATACTGTTCGGCGTGCGATTTCCACTCTGATTGAAGAGGGCTTTTTGCGCTCGGATCAAGGACGTGGAACCTTTGTCGCAAAGGCGCCACTGGTCTATCCAATTGGTCCGCGCACACGGTTTTCGGAGAACTTGTCGGGTCAGGCGCAGGAGGTTTATGGGGATATCTTCCGCACGACCAAAGTGGCTGCAGATGCTTACACATCGGAGTTGTTGGAGGTTGAACCGGGCACTGCGTTGTTTAAATGCGAATCCGTAAGTTATGCAGACGGCACGCCGGTTATCGCAGGAACGCGATGGTTTGAGGTCTCTCGTTTTCCCAATCTGCCTTCAGATTTGAATGAGACCAACTCGATCACCAAGATCATGGAGAAGTATGGTTTTGGCGATTATCGGCGTCAGGAAACCCGGATTACGGCAGCGCTTTGTAGTGCGCAGAATGCTGAATTGCTTAAGATTTCCGAGGGGTCGCCTGTGCTTGTGATGGAATCCATCAACGTGATTGCGAGTGGTGAGCCTATACAAATTGGTCGTGCCTATGTGGCTGCTGACCGAATGCACCTAACAGTCAGAAATGACTAGGCGTTTGCTTAGAGCCAGTACTTGGGTGCTTCTACGGCGGCGTTCCAACGTTCCTGAGCTTCCAGCCATGCGTTGTCGGAGCGGGCCTGATGCCAGCCAGCGACAAAGCCGATGACCGTTGAAACCTCGTTGTTTTGCAAGGATTGCGGAAGCTTCATTGCGACCAGACGATCTGCCATGGCAACATCGTTCAGGTAGCCGAAGGTATTTTGTAGGCGTTTCAGGCACTTGAGAAAGATGCACAGGTCTTCTGGTTCATAGAGAGAGCGGAAGAATTCAACCGTATAACGCAGTTTTTTGAGCGCTTTGCGGAGATCGTGTCGTTGCTCAATGGTGAGGTCCTGCAAGTTCTCTGCGCGCTTTTCGCAGGCCTTCCAGCGCTTGGACAATGCGTTTTGGGCGAAAGTTTGAATTGGTAGGTCCAGTTTCCTGAACTCGCTTAGTCCCAAGTTCTCTTTCCAAGCTGAGCTGTGTGCCAGTTCTCCCAGTTGGAGCAGGAAGCTGTTGAGCTTTGGATCGATCAGCTCCTGTCTCAGTTCAACCTGAGCTTCCACATGTGCTAGTTTAATGGCTTCAAAGAGCGGTTCGACTGAGTGCATGTCTGGCAGTAACGGGATAACCGGTGTGATGATATCTTCCACCAGCACATCGATATCTCTTTGATTTCCTGCAGTTGTTGCCAGTTGCTTCGCGGAGATATCCAGCGCTGCGATGGTTTCGTTGCCCGGGAAAGCTGCTTTGTAGATATTGAACGCACTTCGTAATCTACGCAGTCCGACACGTAGTTGATGTGGGCCTTCAGAGATGTTTTGCTGAAGGACGCAAGAACGGTTGGCAACAATCTGGTTGAGGCATTCGCTGAGGATTTTTTGGAAGGCTGAGCCTGCGTTGTCTTCGGGTTCCAACTCTATGTAGTTGGAGTGAAGTGCTTCTGAGGGCAGCTCAGGTGGTTCACCACTTGCCAGTCGATAGCCAATGCCTGCCTTGTTGCTGCTGGAAAACAGAATTGGTCGATCTTTCATGAGTGCGCCTGCCAGTTTGTACAGGCTTTCGACCGGGCCTTCCATCAGCTCCAGCTCTACTTCATGAATTGGATGCACTTTAGAGGTTGTTTTGGCTATGCCAGAATCCAGAGCTACTTCAATCTTCGCACCAGATTTATCTGTATAGTAGGCCAAAGTGCGCGTGATGGAGGTCTCGAACAGGATTCCCCACTGCTTGCCCTCAAGCAGAGATAACAGCTTCTGCTTGATTTCATTATCAGAAATCACATGGAAGTCTGGTTCAATTCCGGCTATGGGCAGTTCCAGCTCAATCCGTTTGGAGAGCCCGGACTGCATGCCGCCGCCTTGCTTGATGGTTTGTAGCCAGTTGGTGCCGTTGTGGCGCGTGCGCAGCGAGATGCGGGCTTTTTTGAGCGTGTGGTCCGGCGTGTCGTAATACACGGAACGGAGACGTTTCACGGATTGCTCACTGACCGCAAAGCCCTTTGGTGGTTTTGCTTTGGCCAGTTGCTCTAGTGTTGTTTCGTCTACAGAAAGCTTAAGCTCAATCTCGTGCATGATTGCCGGGCCACCCTATGCACAGTGTGCGAAGTGGAAGCTTGTTCCATCCCACTCTTGTTGATTTTACGTAGTAAACATCTCGCGAACGTATCCGCCTGTAAAGGGTGCAAAACGTCTATGGGAATTTATCAAAGATATAATCCCCATTTGGCAATGGTATTATGAATTGTGCTCTATTAATGCCCGTTGGTGGGTTATGCAGGCGTTAGCGGATCCTGCTGGAACAGGTAGGCATCAAAGGCCGGATCGTCGACGTCAGATAAATCCATCAGGCGTTTCTTGACGTTCTCAAGGTGTTGCCACATCGCTTGTTTTGCTGCTTGCGGGTCTCTTCGCTTCAGGGCATCGAGGATGTCCTGATGGTCGTTGAGCCACTCTTCGCGGTATGTGTTGTCGAAGATGCGTTCGTGCAGCTTATCCCACATTCTGGAACGGGTGCGCTGTTGCCAGAGGTTTCTGACCATATCGACCAGTACCGAGTTCTGGGTGGCTTCTGCTATGAGCAGGTGGAATTCCTCGTCCGCTTCATATCCGCCGGAGCCTTTTGCCAGGTCTTCGCGTTCACGCTCCAAAGCATCGCGCATGCGCAGGATATCTGCTTTGGTGACCATGGAGGCTGCGAAGGCGGCGATGTTGCTTTCCATAAGCTGGCGTGCCTGAAGGAGCTCAAACGGGCCGATGTCTTCCAGGTTTGAAGTAGGAGTAACTTGCTCTGCATCCGGCAGGCGTACAACGTAAGTGCCTGATCCTTTGCGCACATCAATCAAGCCTTCGATCTCAAGCATGATCATAGCTTCGCGCAGAAGTGAGCGGCTGACGTTCATTTCTTCAGCAATCTGGCGCTCCGGGCACAGGCGGTCTCCAACCTTGAACGTTCCGTTGCCTAACTCTTTGCGCAAGACCTCAGCTACTTCCTGATAGCGGCGACGCTGACCATCCATTTCGCTTATTCTCCCATGCCTGCGCGGTTTGGCGGATTTTCATGATTGCTGCACGCTTAAGATACTAAATAAAGCAGATTTGCAAGCGAGACAAAAGGCCAGAGATTTGCCTTGTTACTCTGGCCTTTCTTATTCCATTAGAAGGCTTATTGGGTCAATGCTTTGATGCGTGTGATCAATGAACCAACTCTCTCAGATTTTTCCGCGGCTTCTGCATGCATTGGCAAAACAGCTTCGATGAATGGTGTTTTATCCACCTCAATGAACTTCACATTAAGTTCGGACTTTGCCTGCTCGATGTGTTTCTTTGTCATCTCATTCCACTGGGCACGATGGAAGTGCATGGAGGACTTGGCAGCATCACGAATTGCTGTTTGTTCGTCTGTGCTTAACGAATTCCAGACCGTGGTTGAAATGACTACGATGGACGGGATCATTGTGTGGCCGTCATCGGAATAAACCTTGGAGACTTCACCATGACGGGCCGTGGTCAGCGCCAGCGGGTTATTCTCTGCGCCATCGACCACGCCCTGCTGAAGTGCGCTGTACAATTCGCCCCAGGATATTGGCGTTGGGCTGCCGCCGAGTAGCTCTACCATGCGGATTGCGGAGGGGGACGGTTGGACGCGAATCTTCACGCCTTTGAGATCAGCTGGTGAGTGGATTTCCTTGTTGGCGTAGAAGGAGCGGGCTCCTTCCACGTAAAAGGTCAGACCAATAAAGCCTTTGTCTGCTGATGCTGCAAGGATGTCGTCGCCGATTGGGCCGCTGAGAACATCGAAATAATGGTTCTCGTCTACGAAGATGTAAGGCAGGTTCAGCGCTGAGTATGACTCTTCAAAGGCTTCCAGCTCGCTGGCGTTGGTTTTGGCCATTGCGAGGGTGCCTTCTTGCACTAACTCCATGGATTCTCTTTGTGTTCCCAGTGCGCCATTGCCGTAGATGCGGATTTTGAGAGAGCCGCCGGTGGCTTCTGCAACTTTGTCTGCCATGTGCTGCATGGAAATGTGCAGAGGGTGCTCTGGTCCCTGATTGTGTCTGAGTTTCAATGTCTTCGCGTAGCTGAATGAAGTTGTTGCAAGCAGAGCTGCACCCAGAACTGTGGCTTTGGCAATCTTTCTCGTAAACATATGCTTCCCCCCGGATGATCGCAGCGAATGTATTCGTGAGATGAAACTATAGAATGCTGAGGCTGCGATATGTAATGGAAAGAATTGGATGGATTCGAGGAGTTGTCAAACCATTTTATATATTGGTTGACCTTATGAAGAGCTATTTGTTTTCCGTCTAACTGAATTATTTCTACTGCATCAGCCTGATAGATGTGATGAAGCATTATTCTTCTAGTTAGCGCTCTTATGATTGGTCGGAGTTCTTCTAAGAAAGAACGGTATTGGTCAACCGAAGGGCGAGAAGATGCAAAAAAGCCCCTGAGTTTGTCTTTCAGGGGCTGGATTGATGACGTCAGTTCATGTTTTTCGGTTTCCAGCGCCGCAGCAACATGGCGTTGGTAACCACCGAGACGGAACTCATGGCCATGGCGGCTCCTGCGATGACAGGGGAGAGCAATCCCAGTGCTGCAAGCGGAATGCCGATGATGTTGTAGATGAAGGCCCAGAACAGGTTTTGTCTGATTTTTCTGAGGGTTGCCTTGGAGATGTCCAGTGCTGCCGGGATCATCTTTGGCTCAGAACGCATGAGTGTGACGCCCGCGGTTTCCAATGCAACATCAGCACCGGAGCCCATTGCGATGCCGAGGTCAGCAGCTGCCAGAGCAGGGGCATCGTTGATGCCGTCGCCAACCATCGCAACTCTATAGCCTTGTTCTTTCAAGTCATTTACGACTTCGTTCTTGCCTTCTGGCTGAACGCGTGCCTGGAATTCGTCAACGCCGACCTGATCCGCGATGTTTTTGGCGGCGAGTTCCGTGTCGCCGGTGATCATGACTGTGCGAATGCCTTGTTTCTTAAGGGATTCTACAGCTTCACGGGCGGAGTCCCGTGCCTGATCAACAAAGGCCAGAACACCGATTGCACGGTCACCCAGAGCGACTGTGACTGCGGTTTTACCTGAGGATTCGTAAGTTTTTACAAGGCCATCACCCATCATGGATGGGGTGACATTCAGGTCTTTCATCAGGGCTGCGTTGCCGATGGAGATCTGCTGTCCGGTGAGCTCTGCAATCAGGCCTTTGCCGGGGATAGCCTTGATGGAGCGTGGGCGGGTGAGCTTGAGGTTACGCTCTTCTGCTGCGCGGATAAGTGCGCTGGCGAGTGGGTGTTCGCTGCCCAGTTGGATGCTGGCTGCGATTGTCAGCAGGCGGTCGTCATTGCGGTCAAATGCCTGAGCATCTGTCAGAACTGGCTTGCCGACGGTCAGCGTGCCGGTTTTATCAAAGAGGATCGTATCGACTTTGTGGGCGCGTTCCAGCGCTTCGATATCGCGGATAAGTATGCCAGCCTTCGCAGCCGCACCGGTGCCTGCGACAAGTGCTGTCGGGGTAGCAAGTCCCAGTGCGCATGGGCAGGCGATGACGAGGACGGCGACGGATGCGCTGACGGCTGTTGTGACGTCGCCGGAGTAAAGCATCCAACCAGCGAAGGTTGCGAGGGCGATCAGCACAATAACGGGAACAAAAATAGCTGCGACTTTGTCGACTAATTTTTGCAGCGGTGCCTTGGAGGCCTGTGCGCCTTCAACAAGGCGGATAATCTGAGCTAAGCGTGTTGATTCACCAAGGGCGGTGGTGCGGACAAAAATTGCACCTGCTCCGTTGATTGTTCCAGTGGTTACCTGATCACCCTTGTTTTTGTGCACGGGGAGGTTCTCACCGGTGAGCATAGATTCATCCAGCTCGCTTTCACCCTCTTCAATCAAGCCATCGGTTGGAACGCACTCGCCCGGTTTGATAACTATGTAATCACCGAGGCGCAGATCTGAGATGCCGACGGGGATAATCTTGTCGCCGACGATCTTGTTGGCCGTGGTTGGTCGCAGGGCGATCAGAGAGCGAACTGCTGCTGAGGTGGAGCGTTTCGCCCGTATTTCCAGATACTTACCCATCAGAATGAGGGTGAGAATGACGGCGGATGCTTCAAAATAGAGGTCTGTTGCCTGCGCCTGTGTGGCGAAGAAGACGTTATAAACGCTGTACAGATAAGCGGCGGATGTGCCGAGCGAGACGAGGACATCCATGTTGGCGCCGCCATGGCGCAGCGCTGCAAACGCACCCTTGTAGAATCGCGCACCGACGAAAAGTTGGATTGGCGTTGCTAATGCAAACTGCAGTACGCCAGAGAGCTCGAATTGCAAGCCAAACGCCATCAAAGCCATTGGAATGACTAGCGGAATCGCAAGAAGCGTTGATAGCGCGAAAAGTTGAAAGGTTTTGCGTTCTTCTGCGTCGCTATGTGCTTCGCGCTCTTCAAAAGCCTTCTTTGCTGCCTCTGCCTCGTCCCGGCGCTCCTTTGCCTCAAAACCAGCTGTTGAGACCACGTCCACCAGATCATTTGCGGCGACCTGAGGCAGGTGTTCCACCTCTGCCATTTCAAGTGCGAAATTGACCGTGGCTTTGACCACACCTTCGGTTGCCTGGAGAGACTTTTCCAAGCGAGATGCGCAACCTGCACATGTCATTCCGGTGATGTCGAGTTTGACGGTTTGGGCTGCAGAGGCTGAGGGTGCGTTCATCAGAGCTATCTTCGGTTGCCGAGTTCAGACCATCAGGACTTATTACCATCGGTGAGGGCAGGTCAAGAGGTTGTAGAGAGGCGGAGTACGCAAGCCCCCTTATGTGATGTAGTCGTGTTGTGATCCTGATCGAAGCCGAGACCACAACCTGATTATTTTTGTAGGGAACACATAGGTTTCTACTCTGTTTGCTCCATCCTTCGCCCTTCGGTGCGGAAAGGCGCTCTGTGGATAGTCACGTAATGGGAACGAGCGGTGTCCGCTCAAAGGCTATGCCAGCAGGAGTGAGATGATCTGTGTGATCTCTTTTGATGGGGTTGGCAGGCTGGCGCATTCCAGGATGAGGGATTTTCCGGTTGGTTGCCATTGGGTGAAAGGGGCTTTGAGGTCACCTTTCTTCAGGGACGGTTCGACAAGAGCTTTGTGACCCATGAGGATGCCTGCACCGTTTTTCGCTTCTTCCATTGCGATGGCATAGAGGGAATAGTTTGGTCCGTCGCTCAAGCCGTTCAGAGTTGGTGCATTTGTGTTGGCCCAGACCTGCCAGTCGTCTGCCCAGATCACATCGTGGAGGAAGGTTTCTGTCTCAAGGTCCTGCGGTTTTTTCAGGCCGTTTGCTGTTGCTGGCGAGCAGACCGGGGTGATGAGGTCCTCTGCGATGATACGTTCTTGAGCCGTGCCTTTGGGTTTACCGATGAAGATGGAGAGATCGTAGATCTCGCGGTCCAGGTTGGGCGGCGTTTCCAGTGCGATGACGGAGATGTTGGTGTCTGGCAAAGCCTCTCTGATTTTGGGCAGGCGCGGGGAGAGCCAGAGTTGGGCGACACTTGGCAGGGCAGCAATGTGAATGGTTTTGCGGCTGGTTTTGGCTCGTAATTGCCGGACAGCGTTGCCCAGTTGATCGAAGGCCTTAGAGAAGTGCGGGGCGATGTCCTGTCCCAGCTCTGTCAGGTGGACGCCTTGAGAGCGGCGCTCGAACAGGTCTGCGCCAACCCATTCCTCCAATGCCTTGATGTGCTGGGAGACAGCGCCTGCGGTGACGCTCAGTTCTTCTGCTGCATTGGCAAAACCGCCGAGGCGGGCGGCAGCTTCGAATGCACGAAGGGCGTTGAGAGGTGGCCCTTTGGGGCGGGAGGGAGAGACTGACATGGCTTAGCCTTAGTTTTTCTAGGCCAATAATTACATATTCTGGTTTGCGCTCTCAAGCGTTCTGTCCGCACACTCCTCTCAACAATTGGGAGGTTGTGATGGTTTTAGCGAAACGAAATTGGGTTCCGGCTCATTGTGAAGCACTGGTGCAGGAAGTTGCGCAACGTACGCAAGCGCAGAGCTCTACAGCCCTTCTGGGGCGACTGGATGCGCTGGCTTCTCAAAACAGGGAAATCCATGAGGAGCAATGCTTCAATTTGAATCCGGCAACGAATGTGATGAACCCAAGGGCTGAGGCGTTTCTGGCCTCTGGCATTGGTTCTCGTCCATCTCTTGGCTACCCCGGTGATAAGTACGAGATGGGGTTGGAGGCTATTGAAGAGATTGAGGTGATTGCGGCTGAGCTGAGTGCAGAAGTGTTTGACGCGCAGTATGCGGAGATCCGTGTGCCGTCTGGAGCCATCGCCAATCTTTATGGGTTTATGGCGATCTGTCAGCCGGGTGATACGATCATTGCGCCGCCAGCCTCGATTGGGGGGCATGTGACACACCATATTGCCGGATGTGCAGGGCTTTATGGTTTGCGCACTGTGCCTGCTCCGGTGAATGCGGATGGCTATACCATTGATGTGGAGGGGCTTCGTGAGCTTGCTAAAGCGGAAAAGCCGAAGCTGATCACAGTTGGATCCAGCCTCAACCTCTTTGAGCATCCTGTGCGGGCTATTCGTGAGATTGCGGATGAGGTGGGTGCGAAGGTGATGTTTGATGCGGCGCATCAATGCGGGATTATTGCTGGCAAAGCCTGGGCGAACCCGTTGGAAGAGGGCGCTCATTTTATGACCATGAGCACCTACAAGAGCCTGGGCGGGCCTGCGGGCGGTCTGATTGTCTCCAATCATGCTGAGTTAATTGAGCGGATGGATGCCATCGCGTTTCCGGGGATGACTGCCAACTTTGATGCGGCGAAGTCTGCCGCGCTGGCGGTGACCATGCTGGATTGGCGGGACTATGGGCAAGTGTATGCTGCTGAGATGATTGCCCTTTCAAAAGCACTGGCGCAGGAGCTCGATGCACAGGGCATTCCCGTGTTTGCCAAGGCGCAGGGCTTTACGCAGTCACATCAGTTTGCTGTTGAAGCGGCTTCCTTCGGCGGAGGACAGACGGCCTCCAAGAAACTCCGTAAGGCTGGTTTCCTTGCCTGTGGCATCGGATTACCGATTGCTGAGGTTGAGGGAGACATGAACGGGCTGCGTATCGGGACGCCTGAGCTGGTGCGCTGGGGTATTGGTACCAGCCATGCGAATGAGATGGCGCGATTGATTGCAGCTGCTTTGTGCTCTGACCAGCCCGAGCGGTATCTGCCTCAGGTTTCTGCATGGCGTCAGCAGTTCAAGAAACTGCATTATGTGATAGCCGAAGAGCCGGTGTCAGCCTAGCAGCTGTTTGCTTGAGAGCGTGTCCGCCAGGAGGTCGAAGACCAGGCGGATGCGTTTTGAGGTGTGCAGTTTGCGGTGGGTTGCCAGCCAGAAGGGCACGACGAATGGCTCAAAGCTTGGCAGTACCTGTTCGATTTCCGGGAACATTTCCGCGATCTCCTTGATCATGACGATGATGCCGAGATCGTTTCTGACCAGTTGCCACCCCACCAGCCCGCTTGCGGTTGTCAGTTTGAAATTGCTTTCTGTGAATGGCAGGCCTGACTCTGTGAAGTACTTGAGGAACTTGTCTGGCCTATCGAAGGCGATGAACTCGTGGTTTGCCATGTCATTGGCCGATTGTGGACGGCCCTTGCGGTTCAGATAGGTTTTGCTGGCGTAGAAGTGTGCGGTGGTCTCTCTTACCAGCCTTGCAGTCAGGTCTGGCTGCTCCGGGCGAACATGGCGGATGGCGATGTCTGCTTCGCGTTGCTGTAAATCACTGACGGAGTTGGTGGCGATGATCTCCACGTGAATGCCGGGTGCGATCTCGCGCAATTGCTTCAAGATTGGCGTGAGGAGGAAGGCAGAAGCGGTGTCACTTGCGCTGATGCAGACGGTTCCGTCAATCTCCTGAGATTGGCCGGAAGCTGCCAGTGAGATGCGGTTGGCGGCCTCTCCCATGGATTTCACATGCTCCAGCAGCTCAAAACCTGCTTGCGTGAGGGAGAGTGAGCGGCCAACACGCTCGAACAACGTCACGCCGAGCGCTTCTTCCAGAGCGGAGACCTGTCTGCCCAATGTGGGTTGGGTGAGGCCAAGGGCTCTTGCCGCAGCCGAAAGGGAGCCTTCCTCTGCTGTGACAAGGAAAGCACGAGCCTGATTCCAGTCGAATGAGACGCTCTGCCAATTCATGCATATTTGTATACCTCAACTGCGAATTTTGGCAATTTGTTTTGATAATATGCATGGGTACACTGCAGGAAATGGAGGGTTTCCAATGGCGAATTCCGCAGGATTTTGGGATAAACATGCGCCGGGTTATGTGGCGCGACCAATGAGAGATGTTGCTTCCTATGAGAAGGCAATGGATCGTGTCCGTTCTTATCTCGCACCGGAGCAAGAGGTGTTGGAGCTGGGGTGTGGCAGTGGGGCGACGGCGATGCTTTTAGCCAAGCATGTCAAGCACGTGACCGCTAGCGATATTTCCGGAAAGATGATTGAGTTTGGGCGTGAAAAAGCGTGGGACGACGGCATTGAGAATGTAAGTTTTGTACATTCTTCAGCAGATGGTCCTGCCCTTGATGGCAAGACCAATGATGTGGTGATGGCGTATAACGTTATTCATCTGATCAAAGGCCCGGCTGATGCAATCAATCAGGTACAGCGACTTGTGAAGCCGGGGGGATTGCTCATTTCAAAGACGCCATGTTTGGGCGATTCCGCGTTTTACTGGCGCTGGCTGATCAATGTGATGCGCCTTGTTGGGTACGCGCCTTATGTGACCTACTTCAAGCAGGTGGAATTGGGGCGCAAGATTGAGCAGGCAGGTTTCAAGATTGTTGAGACTGGCAACTATCCGGCGACTCCCATGGGGCGTTTCATAGTTGCGCGTAAGGTGTAAGGCCGTTTACAGGTCTACACGGGCAAACAAACCGTGGTGGTCGGAGCCGTAGTAAGGGCGGAGAAAGGTCTTTCCGCCCTTTGGTGCGAGGACGTGGTCAATGCGCATGGCATAGGTGCCTTTGAAGAGGAAGCTTGCTTCAAATGGACCGGCCAATTGGGTGTCCGTGGCGTCGGCGTATTCATCCAGATTATGCGACCACGGGACCATGTTAAAATCGCCAGCAATCATCTTCAGTCCATCCAGCTCTGATAAGATCGAGATGATTTTCCCAGCTTGTGTCTCTTGAGGAAACGGCCATGGCCAGTGCTGATGGATAGACACCACCCAGAGCGGTCCCTCTGAGCTTTGGATGTGCAGTGCTGCTATGCCGAGGCCGATCTCACAGCGATAAGCATCAGAAGCAAGAGGGAGGCGTGAGAGCACAGCGACTGCACCGACGGCAGTAAACGGACAAACGATGTGGTAGGGATACTGCTTCTTGAGTGAGTTGATGAGGGGAAGATGCCTTTTGTGCACTTCCTGAAGCGTGATCACATCTGGCTTCAGCATGAGGATGTCATTTAGGATGTCTGAGCGATCTCCCGGGCGGAAACTCAGGTTCTTTTGATAGACCGCCAGATCGTAATTCTCTGGGACGCGCACTCCCTGATAAGCCCACAATACTGTTGCGCTGCTGATTATTGCGACCAAAAAACCGATGATCATCAACTTGGGCTGGCGGTAGCTAAAGAGAGTGAGAATAGCGAGTAAGACGGCCAGAGGCAGCCGAAGAACAGACAAGCTGTCACCGATCGGATGTATAATTCCCAGGAAAGATATGAGGAGTAAGCTTGTTACTCCAATTATTGAGTTGCGCAGGAACATGACAATCTTCGTTCATGGGGTTAGAAGGCGCGAACCTGCTATGTATAGTCGAAACTATGTTCATTATTTGACAGCGCAATCATTTGGCGGAAAGCCTAGGTTTTTTGAGGATTTGTCGTTGGTATGTGAGGGGGCGTGAATTAACGACGCAATGTAAAAAAAATGCCACGCCACTTATGAATGGCGCAGCATCAGCATTTGAATACGTGAGTGGCTGTTACGTCAGGATTTGTCTTCATGATGAACGGTGATGTGCCCACGACAAGTACCGTCAGAGAACACGCCTATAATCGGATTTTCACCGACCAGACCTGAGGCAAACATTTGCACTTCGACAGGAGGGGCATCTGTGCTGTCGTCGAAGACGATTTCGTAGGTGTTTGAGATTGTGAAGATACCTTCGCCAACAACACCATCAGTTTCTGCGATGAGAACGCCATCGTTATCGTCAGAAGCTGTCTGATCCTGACTTGCGTCGGCTTTGTCATCTTTGTGAGTTGCTGTAAAACCACTGGAGTAACGGGTTTTGCAGGTGCCGTCATCCGGAGATCCGTCGGCAAGAGACAGGTCAGAGAATTCGACTTTGGGTTGGCCTGTGTCGTTATTGTCGGCCAAGACTGGTGAGATGAAAAGAGCCAGTGCACCAAGGCCAGCTATGATAGCAGTTGTTTTCTTCATTTTTGCGCCTGCTTTGATCGGGAAAAGTTTACATTTGTAGCTTTGAGTCCTCGCGGACGCGTAGAGCTTAATGAGTGCACTCTTAATGAAGCTGCGCGTACGCGCGAGTGCGTTGTTTTAAAGGGAATGCAAGCTGAAGTGGTTGCCTGAGAGTTTAAGCTCTATTGAATTAGAGGTTGTGAGAGTGCGTTAACTTATCATATTGCGTGCAGGCAAAAGAAAAGGGCCCGCTGGGGCCCTTTGTATCTGAATAGCTGGCTTTATTTGGTATCGGCGACCAGCTCGTGCACGTTCCCGTCGGGGTCTGCAAAGAAGGCGGTGTATTCGCCCCAAGGCTGCTGCGCAGGTTCTGCGACGCCTTTTACTCCATTTTTTAGGAGGGCTTTGTAGGCGATATCAACCTGTTCCGGATTTTCGTATTTGAAGCCGATGCCCAGTCCTGATCCGGTGCGTTTGCCATTCAGCGAGTTTGAGTCCAGGAAAGAGCTCAAGGTTTTATGGCTTGCAAGTGAAAGCCTGAGACCGTTGGACTGGAACTCTACAAACTCTCCGCTATCCGAAACCAGCTCCATCTTCATTTTGTCTTTGAAGAAGGTTTTCATCTCCGGAAAGTTCGCTGTGTGAATGGTGACCATATATATTGTTGGTTGAAGCACTTCAGCTTGAGCTGCAAACTGAGCAAAAAAGAGTGCGAGAATGGCGATAACACCGCGCTTAATGACTGTCATTTGCTGGTTTACCTTTCAGGGCCCAAAGCCACTGTGATTTTGTTGCGAGAAAGTGCTTTTCCAGATGGCTAAATGTTTCACCGGCATTGCTGAGCTGCAGGCCATATCCCTTGATGAAGTTCATCAGGTGCATTCTGAGAAAGCAGAGGGCTTCTTCCAGATTGTCCTGCTGCTTGCTTGGCATGCCATACCAAACTAAGGACATGCCTGAAGCAAAGGCCCAGATACCTGTTGCAAGATGCTTTAGGTCAGCTTCGGGGCTTGAGATTTCTGAACACAGGTTTTGAAGAAACGAGGATATATCTTCGGCAACAGCTTGGTGACTTTGGTGCCTGAAGCTTTGTGTCTCTTCCCAGAACGCGGGTGAGGCGCAGGCCATTTCTATCTGGAATACGTCTGGATGAGCGATGTTGAACAGGAAATCCAACATGATTACTCCAAGATATCGCTGCTCCGGCTCTTGAAATTGTTCTTTGACCAACTTCAACTTTTGATGGCGTGCGTCAAGGGCTCTGGATGCCAGTGCAGCTATGACGTCCTGCTTGCTTTCGAAGTGGCGATAAAGCGTGCCGACAGAGACTTGCGATAGCTTCGCGAGCTCTGGCATCTTCAGGGCACCAGTCCCTTCAGCGATAATGACTTCTCGTGCTTTCTCCAAAATAGCTTCTTCGCGAAGTTTGGTTTTTTGCTGTTTGCCGGAAGACTGCATGGGACTGCTTTCACCGATTTTGTGATTCTGGAATATAATTCGAATAATATTTCATATTTGGTTTTGATTGGGAACTCAAGCTTTAGGTCGGTCTGATGACGGACTGTCGGATCACATTCGAGTGAGGCGTGTTTGTCGTGCAGGCAAAAGAAAAGGGCCCGCTGGGGGCCCTTTGTGATCTTCGGAATGTGAGTGGTGTTAGGCCAGTTCTTCTTCCAGATTTTGGCGGGACAGGCCGTCCATGCTTGGCATCAGGGAGAGGAGCTCCCTGGTGTAAGCGTGTTGAGGTTTGTCGAAGAGGTCTTCGGTGTCAGCAACTTCCAGAAGCTGGCCGTGGCGCATAACGCCGGTGCGGTTACACATCTGCCGGATGACTGCGAGGTCGTGGCTGATGAACAGCATGGTCAGACCCAGCTCGTCCTGCAGGTCTTTGAGCAGGTTGAGGGTTTGTGCCTGAATGGATACGTCCAGCGCGGAAGTTGGTTCATCACAGACCAAGAAGCGTGGGCGTGTCGCCAAGGCGCGGGCAATGGAGATGCGCTGGCGCTGACCGCCGGAGAACTCGTGCGGGAACTTCGCAGCAGCTGCGACGCCTAGGCCGACGTGCTCCAGAAGGTCATCAACGATCTGGTTCACTTCGCTGTTGGTGCTGGCGAGTTTGTGGAACTTGATTGGTTCAGCCACAATATCACGCACACGCATGCGGGAGTTCAGGGAGGAGAACGGATCCTGGAAGATCATCTGCATCTGACGGCGCATTGCCAGAACCTGCTTCTTGTCTTTCAGGCTGGTCAACTCCTGTCCTGCAAAGTGGGCGGTGCCGCCTGCCGGGTGGTAAAGGCCAGTGATGACGCGAGCCATGGTTGATTTACCGGAGCCACTTTCGCCCACGAGGCCAAATGTTTCACCTGCGTGGATGTCAAAGCTAACTTTATCCAGAGCGGTGAAGTACTGTCTGTTGCTGGAAATCCATGCGTCCTTGGTGAGGAACTTCATGGTGATGTCTTTTACATCCAGCAATGGACCATCGACAGACTTGTAGTCACGTGCCTTACCCAGCCAGTGGGTGGAGATGTCGATCTGCTTGAAAGGCTTTGCGGAACCTTCAATGTAATCGACCTGCGGGAAGCGGTGCACTTTCACATCCGGGCGTGGAACAGCGGCAATCAAGCTTTGGGTGTATGGGTGCTTTGGAGCGCCCAGTACTTGCTTGGATTCGCCGTATTCAACCAGATCACCACGGTACATCACCGCAACGTGGTCGGTGAGGTCTGCGATCACGCCCATGTCGTGCGTGATGACGACCATCGCCACGTTTTTCTCTTCACACAGACGCTTCATCAGTTTCAGGATCTGAGCCTGAATGGAAACGTCGAGCGCGGTTGTTGGTTCATCAGCGATGACAACTTCCGGGTCTGCGCAAAGAGCGAGAGCGATCACCACACGCTGGCGCATACCACCGGAGAACTGGTGCGGGTATTGCGCGATGCGTTCTTCAGGATTTGGAATGCCAACCTGATCCAGCAGATCAACCGCATGGGCGCGGGCTTCTGACTTGGAAAGCGGCAGGTGCAGGCGGATGGTCTCGACCAGCTGGAACTCGATGGTCTGGAGTGGGTCCAAAGAGGTCAGTGGATCCTGAAAGATCATGCCAATGCGCTTGCCGCGCAGTTTGCGCATGCTTTCAGCTGCAAGGTTATCGATACGCTGGCCGTCGAGGTGGATTTCACCTTCGGCAATGCGACCCGGGTTTTCCAGAAGACCGATGACGGCGTTACCGACGGTGGACTTGCCGGCGCCACTCTCTCCGACCACGCCGAGAATTTTACCGGCGTCTACGGAGAGATTGACATTACGGGACGCCGTGAAAACGTCTTTGCGGCTCGGAAACTCAACAGTGAGGCCGCGAATATCTAAGATGCTCATGGTCTGGCCTCTCTAGCGCAGTTTCGGGTTCAATGCGTCGCGGAGCCAGTCGCCCAGCAGGTTCACTGCCAGAACGAGGATCGCAAGCGCCAGACCTGGGAAGATCGCGATCCACCACTCACCTGAGAACAGGAAGTCGTTGCCGATGCGGATCAGAGTGCCCAAGGATGGCTGTGTTGATGGAACACCTACGCCAAGGAAGGAGAGGGTTGCTTCTGTGATGATTGCCAGAGCAAGGTTGATGGTTGCAATAACCAGAACTGGGCCAAGTACGTTTGGCAGCACGTGGCGGATCATGATGATCCATGCCGGAATGCCAATAACGCGGGCGGCCTGAACATACTCTTTGTTCTTCTCTACCAGAGTGGAACCGCGAACTGTACGTGCGTATTGCACCCAGAAGGACAGACCGATAGAGAACGTTAGAATCCAGATTGCCCAGGTCTCACGATCGATGTTGCCAAAGATGCCATTTGCAATGCCGTCGATGAGCAGTGCCAGCAAGATGGCCGGGAAGGTGAGCTGAACTTCAGCGATACGCATGATGATTGCGTCTGCGCGGCCACCGACATAACCGGAAATCAGGCCGAGGGAGATGCCGAGGACTGCGGCAAATGCCACAGACAGGAAGCCCACTGCCAGAGAGATACGCATGCCGTACAGGATGCCAGAGAGCAGGTCGCGGCCCTGGTCATCTGTGCCCAGCAGATAGCGTGGGTCGGACCATTCCATGCCAATCGGCGGAATGCGTGCGTCCATGATGCTGATCTGAGCCAGATCAAACGGGTTGAACGGTGCGACGAGCGGAGCAAACAGGGCTGCGAGCATCAGCACTACCGTGGTGAAAGCCGCGAGGACTGTCACCTTAGAGCTGAGGAAGCTGTGCAGCAAATCGCTGTCGAGGAAGCGGGCCATTGCGGAGCGCGGGGCTTCTGAAGCCTCACTGCCGGAAACGGTTGGTGTGTTATCTGTCATGATTATTATCCTTACCGTTTCTTATGCGCGGCCGCGTTCGGTGCGCAGGCGTGGATCAATCACGACGTAGAGAATATCTACGATGAGGTTGATGAACACGAAGATGAAAGCGGTGAGCAGCAGGTAAGCTGCCATGATCGGAATATCCACGTTCTGCACGGCTTGCAGGAAGAGGATGCCCATGCCCGGCCACTGGAACACGGTCTCGGTGATAATCGCGAAGGCGATGATGGAGCCGAGCTGCAGACCGGTGATGGTGATCACAGGGACCATCGTGTTTTTGAGAGCGTGGATGTAATAGACAGACCGGTTCGGCAAACCGCGAGCGCGGGCGAACTTGATGTGGTCGGTCCGCATCACTTCCAGCATCTCAGCGCGGATCAGGCGCATGATGAGGGTCATCTGGTACAGCCCAAGCGTAATTGCCGGCAGGATGATGGCCTTCAGACCGCTGATGGTCAGGAAGCCTGTGTCCCAGAAAGACCCCAGTGCAACGACCTCGCCGCGACCAAAGCTTGGCAACCACTGCAATGTGACTGAGAAGAAGAAGATAAACAGGATGCCGATAAAGAATGTTGGCAGAGCTATACCTACGAGAGATACCGACAGGAACATCTTTGAGAGCAAGGAATCGCGGTTAAGACCGGTGTAAATGCCCATTGGAATACCAAACAGCAACGCAAAAATTGCTGAGGCGAAGGACAGTTCCAGAGTTGCAGGCAGACGGCGACCGATAAGGTCTGCCACAGGCTGCTTGAACTGGTAGGAGTTACCGAAGTCAAACTGGATTGCGCCCAGGATATAACGGAAAAACTGAACGAGAATTGGGTCGTTCAGGCCAAGGCGCTGGCGCAAGGCTTCACGCTGTTCCGGGGTGGTCTCAATGCCCACCATCTGGTTTACAGGATCTCCAACAAAGCGGAAGAGCAGGAAGGAGATTAAGGCTACGACAAACATGACCACGAGAGCCATGGCGATACGCCGGGAAATAAAGCCAAACATGGTGTTTTATAGTTGTTCCTGAGAATAGAGGCGCCCGGCGCCAAGGGTGCCGGGCTATTATTTTGTTGGCTAAGTCGTCAACTTAGTTCTTCACTACAAATTTGAAGTGGAACTCGTTATCAGCACGCTGCTTCAGAGTAACCTTGTCGGACACACCCCAAGCCAGACCCTGCTGGTGCAGTGGAATGTGAGATACTTCGTTGTTCAGGATTGTGTAGGCTTCGGAGATCATGCTGTTACGCTTCTCTTCGTCGTTTTCGGAGAGAACCATTTTTGTCAGCTCATCAACACGCGGGTTACAGTAACCACCGAGGTTGAATGGTCCACCAGCACCTTTGTCATCACGGCAGTTGTTGAGGTTGAGCAAAATGTTGTAGCTGTCGAATGAACCTGGGGTCCAGCCCAGCATGTAGAAGGATGTGTCAAAGCCGCCAGATGCCAGGATCTTAGCGAAGTACTTCGCTTTAGGCTGTGCATTCAGGTTTACTTTGATGCCTACGCGCGCGAGGAATGCAGCAGTTGCCTGACAGATTGCTTCGTCGTTGACGTAGCGATCATTCGGGCAGTCCATGCCAACTTCAAAGCCGTCTGCATAACCTGCTTCTGCGAGAAGTGCTTTCGCAGAAGCCGGATCGTACGGGTAGCGAGAGAAGTCACCGGAGTTTGCGAATAGGAATGGTGAGATCATTAGAGCTGCTGGCTCGGACAGACCACGCATGATTTTCGCTTTGATCGCATCTACGTCAATTGCCTGGTAGAACGCCTTACGAACGCGAACGTCCTTGAATGGGTTCTTGCCTTTGATGTTGGAGTAGGTCAGCTCATCACGCTTCTGGTCGAAACCGAGGAAGATGGTGCGCAGTTCAGGACCGGTCAGTGCAGATGTGCCTGCATTGCTGTCCACGCGCTTGATGTCCTGTACTGGGATTGGGAACGCCATGTCCAGCTCGCCGGAAAGCAGAGCTGCAACGCGGGTTGCATCAGATCCGATTGGAGTGAACTCAACGCCTGTCAGGTTGTGTTCTTTTTTATCCCACCAACCGTCGTTTACGGTGAAGGTGGTTTTTACGCCTGGCTCATGCGTTGTGATCTTGAACGGGCCGGTGCCGTTTGTGTTCAAAGATACATAGTTAGGATTGGTGTCAGAAGCACTTGTCACTTTTACAGCGTTGTTTGCTTCAGTCCATTCCTTATCCATGATGTACCAAGTGGACCACTCGGAGTGCAGGATAGGGTTTGCGCCTGTCAGGACGAAATCAACGGTGTAGTCGTCTACTTTCTCAACCTTGACGTCCGCTGCGATACGGGTTGTCAGGTCAGAGCCTTCAGCGCGAACACGATTTGCAGAGAAAACCACGTCGTCAGCATTGAAGTCGTTGCCGTTGTGGAACTTAACGCCCTTGCGCAGGTGGAAGCGCCAGCGGGTTGGTTCAATAACTTCCCAGCTTTCTGCAAGTGCAGGCTCAATCTGGAGATCTGCTGTACGGCGAACGAGACCTTCATACACATTGCCGTGCATGGCCATGGTGAATGTTTCGTTCAAGCTGTATGGATCTAGCTGATTGTATGTACCTTGAAATGCGAACTTCAGCGTTTCAGCATTTACCTGAGTTCCAGTAGCAAGCGTCATTGCCAATGCAGCGGATGCAATCTTTAAACGCATTCTAAATTTACTCCCCTTTTCCCCTCATGCAGAAAATTAATTGTTCTGCAGGGCCCCTCTCGTTTCGCCGACCACTTATTAGGCGGATTCTGGCGTCTTAGTGATATTACCCATATGAATGAATGCGTCTAGGGGGCATTGCGTAGTTGAAACGAGGAATTAATGTGGGCGCAGCGCAATTTCATAGCGTATTCAGGCGCTAAGGGATGTATTTCTTGCGGTTTAATGCGTGTCAGTTGAGAGACACACCAACGTTAAGATGAGTATATTTCATCTAATGATGAGGAAATGAAGGGTTCTGATCTTGTTGATTATGTATGGTATTCGCAATTGCGACAGTGTTCGCAAAGCTCGTAAACTTCTAGATGAATCTAAATTGGACTACAATTTTCACGATTACAAGAAAGATGGTGCAGATGAAAATGCACTGATAGAGGCCTGTGAGCGGTTCGGTTGGGACGCTGTTTTGAATAAACGCGGTACCACATGGCGCAAATTGGATGATGAAACCAAGGCTGGTGTCACGGACCAGGCTAGTGCTATCGCCTTGATGGCACAGGAAACTTCATTAATTAAAAGGCCACTTATTACTGGTGGAAAACAGCTTTTGCTTGGATTTGATGCGTCTTTGTGGGGTGAAATTTTGGAAAAAGGAGAGCTGTAGAGACAGTCAAACTGTTCTAAGCTCTCCTTTATTGGACGGTAAAGTTTAAGGGTTGGGATCCTTTAGGCTTAGCCATCCTTCCTATGGTATGAGGCGCTGGCAATCACGTAATCTGAAGCGTGGTTGCCAACCCGAAATCTTTTATCTGACGAAGTTTTCTCGAAGCTGACCGCGACATTGAGTAAAAATGCTGCGAGAATTCTTCTGCACCTGCCTCAAGCTCTTCACAGGTCATGTTTTTTGGCTGATAGACCGCGTGGGCCCCATCAAATTCTCCCCAGTTGTCAGAGAGCAATCTGTCCTCCTCTTCCAGCTGCTTGTAGAAGCGAGAGCCGGGGAAGGGGATGGCGATGGCCGGTGCGGTAACATCTACCCCTATGTAATGATAGAACTTGGCAGTTTCGATGAAAATTTCTGGTGTATGCTCGTCGAAGCCAAAAATAGCTGTGGTGTCGACAATAATTCCATGTGTATGAATGTTAGAAATTTGAGATTTTAAGTTTTCAGGTTTCACAAAACCCTTGCCAGCACGTTTGAGTGCTGCCTTGGATGGGGTTTTTATTCCAATGAGCAAGTACTTCGCACCGGACCTTGCTGCGGCTTCCAGAAGTTCCGGATCATCTGCTATGCGAATAGTGGTTTCGCCCACCCATCTAATCTTGAGCGTTTCTAATGCTTTGAATAATTCCAAAGCGTACTCACGATCCTCCGTCAGGTGATCGGCGTGAAGTTCGACCCAATCGGTTTCCATTTCGGAAATCTCATTGATTATGTCTGGGATCGGACGATAGCGGGTTTTTCCGAGCATGCCGGGGATGAGGCAGAAGCTGCAATTGTGTTTGCAGCCACGGCTGACCAGCACCGACCATTCCCAGCCATACTGCTCTGCGGTGATGAGGTGGCGCGGATATGGGTTAAGCTTGGACATGTCGGCGTAGGTGCCGGTGTATCTTGGTTTGAGGCTTCGGTTTTGCGCATCCTGCAGCAACTCATCCCAGACATTTTCACATTCGCCTGTCATCACCGCATCTGCATATTCGCTGGTTTCTTCTGGCATGAAGGTGGCGTGGAGACCGCCAATCACAATCTGACTGCCCTTTTCCGAGAAAGCTGAGGCGAGCTCGTAGCCTCGGTTGGCATCCGGGGTTGAGAAGAAAAGCACCACGAGGTCGGCGGTCACCTTACGGGGATCGACCATCCTGATGGTTTCGTCATGCATTTCCAGCTGAAAATGGCGGGGGGGGTGCTGCCGCAGCTGAGAAGATGGACTGAGGCGGGCCTCCACGCGCTTTCTTGTAATCTTTAAAATAGCTCGGTGCAGATGCTTTGATGAGACAGATCTTCATTGCCAACCTCATGTGTTGTTTTAAATAAATTGTCATAAATGACAATTTATAACAAGAGGAATTTTTATGAAGATCTATCTCATTGAAATTACGCCGTTAACTGAGGGTTCGTTCTAGCTTTTGTTGAAGGATGACATATCAAAACGTTGCACATCGCGCAGGAGTTTTATGAACTCCTGAGAGGCGTGAGTGAGGGATGCCTGGCCTTTTTCCGCTGTAGCGAGAGCCGCGTTGCCAAGAGCGCCGGTCTTGTTAAGGTCCTCGCTCATCCAACCATATTGATGGCGACCATGGGCCCGCAGGTAAGCATCATTGTTGATGTGGTCGGTTTGAGTGGAGGTGAAGTCTGTCGCCTGATCCATGCGTACCAGACCAGGACGTAAGGAGAGCATGATGGAGGTTTCGATATCTCCGCCGTGAATGCCGTAGGTGAATTCTTCCTCAGCATAGAGGCCTTCCGGTTGGCCGAAGCGGAGCCAGCTGGATTCCACGGCCAGCATGTTGTGTCTGAGGCGTAGCTCGCGGGTGATGATGTCCATCAGCGGTGAGTTGCCGCCGTGGGAGTTGGCCAGCACCAGCTTGCGGATGCCTGCTCTGGCAACGCATTCTCCAATCTCAATCCAGGCTTTAACGGCGGTTTCCCATGTAAGACTGAGCGTGCCCGGGAACGAGTGGTGCTCGTCTGATTTGCCGACAGCCTGAACGGGCAGGAATGTGACCGGTAAATCATCTGGCAAAAGTTCAATCGTGCGAGCGACTTGCCCCTCTGCGATGCAGGTGTCCGTGTAGACCGGCAAGTGCGGGCCATGCTGCTCAATCGCCGCAATCGGCAACACTGCGATCCACTCGCTGGTGTCATTCTCAGAGAAGTCAGTTGTTGTCATCTCGTGCCAAAAACGGCGGGGCAGGGCGCTCATGTGGTTTTCCGGTGCTTGTTGTCTTGTGTGCAGAGTAGCGTGTTGAAGCACGGACGTCATGGGGGAAGGAACGGGATGCTCTGGTTTTTCAGAGGTAGTGGGTAGTGAGGCGTTTACTCTGGTGATTGGCTGTTAGAGCTATTGGCTCACGTGAGGAGCAGTGCCTCGTCCTTCTTGGTGGCTAATAACAAGAAGGAGAAGCCGATTATGTTTTCTAAAAAGACACGAAAAGGATTGCTTGGCGGTATTGCACTGGCGCTGGCAGGGGTGATGGCTGGTGAGGCTGGAGCTGCGGGAGGAATGCTCATTACTAAAGCATACTGTGACAAATTTACAAATCCACGCGATATCCTATGGGCACATTCTCAGCGAGATCATAACAACCGTCGCGATTACACAAATCTTTTTTACATGAAGCCCAATGGAAACCTCATCAAAGTGTTTGGTGAGAATGCATTTGATGAAGTTGATAAGCTTTTCATCACATCACATGGGACCTGCGCTGGGGTTGGGCGTGTTGGAGGTATGGCAAATGCGGCTTTTGCGCAAAGCATTCGCAACGCGCAGGGTGGTCATGCACGACTGAATGAAATCTTGACGGTCTCGTGCCAGGCTGCGAGCAGAACGGTTGGTGGTCTGGGGCCAAGTTTCCTTAGGTCTTTGGCTGACAATGTGCGAACGAATGCAGCCACCACAATTTCCGGCTGGCCAGGCAATGTGGCGATGGTTGGCGGCAACGGATTGCTTGTCAATTCCATTTATACAGATCAACTTGCTGTGGCGCAGCCTCAAGACTTGGCAAACTTGATATTTGCTGCGTCGTCAATTTCAAAACGTTGGGACAATGAGATTGTACGCATGGAGCTTTTGCCTCAACGGATTTACACGAACTCATTCAGGACGCAGTGTGAAAATATGCTGACAACTTTCGAGGTAGATGGTCCGTCCGCTCTGACTGCAAATCAGCGGGAGCGCATGTTTGAAGAATTTAACAGTGTTGTCAGAACCAAGTTTCTTCCGGCTGATCCATATCGAAATCCGATCAGATCTTTTGCCTATCTTTCAGGCTTGACCAGGAGCACCGCAGACAACAAAGTCACCTGTGGACCAGGTGTTGGTGTAAACTGTCCATAATCATCGAAGAAACTGGCAGATGATGCTATGCGTCTATGATTGGCGCACAGCACTCCATGAAAGGTCATCCAAATGATAAACTCCCCCCTCCTGTCCCTAAACAACATTTCCAAGACCTTTGAGAATGGCACCACTGCTGTTGATGGGTTTAGTCTTGATGTACGGGCGGGGGAGTTTTTGAGTATTCTTGGGCCGTCAGGGTGTGGGAAGTCTACTATTCTGCGGCTCATTTCCGGGTTGGAGGAGCCAAGCTCAGGTGAAATTATCCGATCCGGGCAGGAAGAGGTTGGATTTGTTTTTCAGGAACCAACGCTGTTGCCGTGGGCCAATACCTTTGAGAATGTCTATTGGCCTTTGAAGGTGAAGGGTGTTTCCAAGCGTGATGCGAAGGATCGCGTTGACGAAGCGTTGGAGATGGTCGGGCTTTCCAATTTTGCAATGCATATGCCCTCTGAACTTTCTGGCGGTATGAAGATGCGGGTTTCCATTGCGCGGGCTCTTGTCACCAAGCCGAAGCTGTTGCTGATGGATGAGCCCTTTGCGGCGCTGGACGAGATCACTCGCAATAAGCTGAATGATGATTTGCTTGAGCTGAAGTCTGCCCATGACTGGACGATCCTGTTTGTGACGCACTCTGTTTATGAGAGTGTGTTCCTTTCCTCCCGGATTGTGGTTATGGCCGCGGGGCCGGGGCGTATTACCCACGATATGGCACTGGATGCTTCTTACCCACGCTCGCTGAACTACCGTGTGGAATCACAGTACGCGGCGTATTGCCGTGAAGCGGTGGGTGCGTTGGAGCAGGCGATGGGACACGGGATAAAAGTATCTGCGTAATCTCAAAAATCCCGCTGAGTAGAACTTAAAGAGCTTATTCGCCTAAGAAATCTCATTAGGTCACTAAATAATTATCGAACTGTCATCTGAGTTATATATTCGGCGGCTATCACTGCTGTACGGCGCCTTTTTTCGGGCGTTTTACGTTGATCGGGACAGCAGCGAGATTAGCCAGACCATGGGTTTTAATTTTAAAAAAAGCACGACATTTCGTCTTGCGCAGGCAGCGAAGGCGCAGCGGGCGCGTTCTGGGGCACACCTTTCGCGCATCGGATTGCATCCGGGGCAGGAAGCTGTTCTGAAAGTTTTGAGCGAGACTGATGGCAAGACCATGAGCCAGTTGGCTCTGGCGCTTGGGGTTCAGCCGCCAACCGTGACAAAAATGGTGACACGCCTGACAGCTCAGGGGCTTGTGTTTCGCCGGATCTCGGAAACAGACGGCAGGCTTGCGCGCGTGTTCCTGAGTGAGGAAGGCCGTGACCGGATCTTACTGGTAGATCGTGCGTGGAAGCGTCTTGAGAAAGAAGCGCTTGCAGGTATGGATGACAAAGACCGCAAGAAGCTTCGTCGCTTGTTGCGTCAGGTTGAGAAGAACCTGTCTGCCAGCTTTGAAGATGATCCGGATTTGGAAGATGAGCTGGAGAACGAAGATAAAACTGCGCAAGAGCAGGCTGCGAAGAAGGTAGAGTTGGAAGCTGCTGATTAAGCTGAAGGCGCAAGGCCTGCGTTAAACACAGGCCAATGATTTTTTATTGATTTAAGCGTCCTGGCAGAGAAACAGCAGGTCTGTATCTGGTGTTTCCAGTCCAAACTGGGTGAGCAGAGTTGTTATCTGCCCTCTGTGGTGGGTTTGGTGGTTGAAGAAATGCAGCACCAAGTCCCCAAAGTTTTTCGTTGCGGGTATGCCTTTCATGTTGGCATAGGTGAGAGCGTTCTCCGCTTGGGTGGCGGTGATGTCCCCTGCAAATTCTTCAATGATCGCGTCCAGCTTTTTCCGCGCAGCCTTCAGGTCTGACCAGCTGTCGTATGGAATGGATGTGAGTGCGGTTGGCACTGGAAACTGATCAAGTTGCTGCAGGCTCTCATATGTTTGGGAATGCTTTGCGAAACGGCGCAGCCAGGCCAGATCTCCCACCACGATATGATTGAAGGTCGCGAAGACTGATTTGAAGAATGCACCGCGGTTTTCTTTGAGTTGCGCATCGCTCAGCTGCTCCGCGCATTCGTAAAGCCGTGCATTCATCCAGGTGTTGTACTGGGCCAATAATTTGAAGTCTGAATACATTTTCTCGAAACCTGCTATTTGCTTATGTATTTAGCTAAAAAATATCAGCATGTTTGATGAGTTTGGCAAGTGGCTAAAACTTGAGAATTCATAATGAATTCTCTTTGTTGGCAGTGTGGAGTATTGCTATTTGCTAATGTTGCTGTGCATAAGTGCTTAAGAATACAAACTGGATCCGGCTGGATATGCGAGGACATCGGCATTGAGCGGCACAGGTAAACCATTGAGATTAGGCGATCTTGCTGAGAAACTGGGCGTTTCGACGGCTACGGTTTCTTTGGCTTTGAGAGATTCCCCTTTGATCGCTAAAGCCACGAAAGCACGGGTGAAAGCCTATGCTGAGGAAGTGGGCTATATCTATAATCGGTCAGCTGCATCTTTGCGGACATCTCAATCCAATATGATTGGGGTGGCGGTTCACGATATTCTCAATCCCTATTTTGCCGAGGTGTTTCGTGGGCTGGAAGAAACTCTGGCGCTGCACAACAAGACCATTCTGATTTGTAATCACCGCGATATTGTCGAGCGGCAGAAACATTTCACCGATACGCTGCTGCAGCATCGGGTTGATGGGCTTATTTTGTGCGCTTCGGTTGGCACGACTGACAAGGACATCAACTCCATTGTGCGGCAAGGAGTGCCAGTCACGCTGGTTTGCCGCGATGTGGCCGGGGCGGATGCGCCTTGTGTTCGTGGTGACGATTTTCTTGGGTCCTACCGGATTACAAAACATCTGATTGAGCAAGGGCATACCCAGATCGCGATGGTTGGTGGCCGGCGTGGCAGTTCTGCCGGACGCGACCGGAACCGCGGCTGGCGCTCAGCGCTTGAGGATGCGGGGATCAATGCGGATGAGCAGCTGGATATTCCTGAGTTGATGACGCAGGATGATGGCCGATCCATTGCCAAGCAGATTGTGCAGACGGATCCTCGACCAACGGCTGTGGTGTGTTTCAACGACCTTGTGGCACTGGGCGTGATGAGTGCTGTTCGCCGACTTGGTGTTGAGCCGGGGCCGGGCCTGGCAATTGTTGGTTACGATGACACCGAGGGTACGGAAAATAGAACACCAGCCCTGACCACTGTGGACAATGGGGCCGGAACCATTGGTGTGAATGCTGCAGAACTCATGCTTTCGCAGATGAATGGCGAAAAGCTCAGTAATGAACTGACGTTAATCGAGCCTAAGCTGCGAATTCGTGAGAGTGCGCCGCCTCCGGGTGAGCGGCTGGTGTCAGTGGACGGGCTGTGCGCGAACCCTGAGTAACTGCCATTTGAAACCAAAAGGCAGTTTGGTGATCGTGAAACTGCCTCATTGAAACTCTATGTTTACTATGCCGCGCTTATCTAAGCGGCATCTTGTATTGCGTTTGGAGTTTCGTCATGGTCAGTTCTCGTGGAAGTATCGAAGATCATAAAGACTTGAAGATGTTTGGTTTTTTTACACTCGCCATGACGTGTATGGTTCTTCTCGTTGGCTAACTCTCTAAATCGACTCGCTTCGCTAGGTTGAGAGGACTGCTCATTTTTGAGTGCTCCTCGCGGTGGCCTTTGAGTTTTGGTTGGCTTGCCTTGCTTGGTTGTCTTTTGATGCGAAATGCAAATCACCTAAAACGAGTGCGTTTTGCACTTCATGTAAATAATAACTAGTATGTAATTAGATTTATTTTAGATTGTATCTGTACTCAACAAGTAATGCGTGTATTTGTTTTTGAGTTAAATCCATGAATAAGTTATGTTTTTAGATCTGTTATCTCTCACTTAATTTCCTGTTAACCTTGGGTTAACTGATTGCGCCCAGAATCTGTACATAAAACAGATCCTGGAGGCTGTTCGTATGCATGGGATTTTGAGAAAAACAGTAGTAGCTGCCGGCGCAACCCTGGCGTTAGCTAGCTTTGGCGTCCTATCCGGTCAAGCCAGTGTAATTTCTGGTCACTGGTCAATTTCTGATGTGTTGTCGTCTAAAACCTGCTCCGCGCAGCTTGGTTCTGAGCCTGCTGCGAGTGGATATGGCAACTCGTTTGAGACCAAGAATTGTCAGGGGCTTTATGCGCCTATCTCCAAAGCCACAGCGTGGCAGTGGAGCTTTGATGATGGTTTATCATTGTTGGATGCAGACGGGAAAGTCGTGCTCCAGTTTGATATTGATGAGCTTGATGGGTTGACCTCGGTTGGGCCTTCCTCTCTGTTCCTCATCATGCAGCCTGTGCATCAGGACAGTAATGCCCCAGACCTTTCCGACTTGATCGAAAAGGCCATTGTGGTGACAGCGCAGCGTTAGAGCTTTCCTATTTGGTGTGGGTGCTTAGGAAATCACCCACACGGCTCAATGCACGGCTGATGTTCTCCTCTGAATTGGCATAGGAGAAGCGCAGATATCCTTCTCCCAGGACACCAAAATCAGGTCCGCCGATGAGCGCAACACCGGCTTCCTCCAAGAGTGCTGAAGCCAAGGGTTTGGCTTGCCATTTTGTTTCTTTGATATTCGGGAAGGCGTAGAAGGCGCCTTTGGGTGTGTTGCAGGAGATGCCGGGCAGGGCGTTTAGTCCCTCCACCACGAGCTTACGTCGTCGGTCAAAAGCCAACATCATCTGATCTACTGCATCCTGTGGGCCTTCGATGGCGGCAATGCCTGCGTATTGGCTGGGTGTGTTGACGCATGACCAGCAGTTCACGGCAAGCTTGCGGGCTTTATCAATAAGAGAAGCCGGCCAGACGGAATAGCCCATGCGCCAGCCTGTCATAGCCCAAGTTTTGGACCAGCCATTGAGCAGGATGAGTTGGTCTTTGAGCTGCTCGAATTCCATTAAGGACGTGTGCTTAAGCCCGTCATAGGTCATGCGGGAGTAAATCTCGTCAGATAGGACCGGCAGGTTTGGATGGTTTTCCAATCCCTTCACCAGCTTCTCTATCTCAGAGCGCGGCGTCACGCCGCCTGTTGGGTTGGCTGGGGAGTTGAGAATAAGCAGTGCTGTGCGCTTATTGATCAGATTGAGGGTTTCTTCCGCCGAAAAAGCAAAGTTGTTTTCTTCACGGATTGGTACTGGGATTGGGGTTGCTCCAGTGAACTCAATCATGGAGCGGTAGATCGGGAAGCCGGGATCTGGATAGAGGATCTCTTTGCCAGGCTCACCAAACATCAGGATTGCCATGAACATGGTAACTTTGCCGCCGGGAACGACCATGACGTTGTCTGGCGAGACATGCGTGCCTGTTTCCGCATGCAGGCTTGATGCGATGGTTTCGCGGAGTGGGAGAATGCCCGTTGCGCTGGTGTAACCGTGGTGGCCATCGCGCAAGGCTTTGACGGCTGCCTCTACGATGTGTTCCGGTGTGTTGAAGTCTGGCTGGCCGATGCCAAGATTGATGATATTGCGGCCCTGCTGAGCAAGCTCAGTTGCACGTGCCAAAACGGCGAATGCGTTCTCGTCCCCGATGCGGTCAAACGCCTCTACGGTTTTCAGCATTATGGTTGGCCTCCCAGTCCCCCAAAACAATTGGCTGGATGGTAGGGGATGGAAACGATTGAATGCAAACGGAAATTAGTTGAGTGGGTTGAGTGCTGGAGGTGGGGTGGTCCTGTTTAAGCCATCGGTGTTGGCTTCTTGCTTCTGTCAAATAACGTGCCTAGGATCATTATGTATTTTGATTGGAGATTTTTATGAGTGGTCTTCGTGTACCTGAGAAGATCAGGTCTATGGGTGTTTTTCAGTTTGTAACGAGAAGCCCGGCGCGCATTGTTGTGACAATGGCGATGATGATTTTGATTTATATGTTTTTCTTCTCTCCCTTGCTGAACAGCAGTATGCCGGTTGCCATTAGCTTTGTGGTGTTCTTCATCATCTTTTGCATCGGTTTTCTGCTTGTTCTGGAGCTTCGGCGCAAACTTGGATTGTGATGCTGGTTGAGAGTTACTCGCCAATTCCTGGGGGACAGAAGTGGCGATAACAGCTAATCAGCAGCTAGGGTCTTTTGCTGGCAGAGCAACTGTCTATATTGAGGGCACGAGATTTATGCGCACATTAAGCAAGCGCGCACCCATCTAAGGAGACGTAAATGTCCGAGGCTGCTGATAGCCGTATTCCTGTTACCGTGCTGACCGGATATCTGGGCGCAGGTAAAACCACCTTGTTGAACCGTATTTTGAGCGAAAACCATGGCACGCGTTATGCTGTGATCGTCAACGAATTCGGCGAAATCGGTATCGACAATGATCTTCTCGTTGAGTCTGACGAGGAAGTTTATGAAATGAACAACGGCTGTATTTGCTGTACTGTTCGTGGTGATTTGATCCGTACTGTTGAGAACCTGATGAAGCGCAAGGGTGCGTTTGATGCGATCATCGTGGAGACCACCGGCGTTGCAGATCCGGCTCCTGTTGCGCAAACATTCTTCATGGATGATGACGTGCGTGAAGCGGCAAAGCTGGATGCTGTTGTTGCAGTTGTTGACGCTCGCCATGTTCAGCAGCGTTTGAAGGACACCAAGGAAGCAGAAGATCAGATTGCATTTTCAGATGTGATTTTGCTGAACAAGACCGATCTTGTTTCAGCAGAAGAACTGGCTGGTGTTGAAGCGGCGATCCGTAAGATCAATCCGTATGCGAAGATCCATCATACAGAGCGTTGTCAGATTGCGATTTCGGATGTTCTGGATCGTGGTGCCTTTGAATTGGATCGTATTCTCGATCTGGATCCGGAGTTCCTGAAAAAAGCTGAACTCGCGCACGATCATGAGTGTGGTCCGGATTGCGACCATGATCACGATCATCACCATCATGGACACGATCATGATCATGGCCACGCTGACCATGAATGCGGACCTGACTGTGATCACGATCATGAGGACACGCACTCTGTGAAGTCCTATTCCTTCACGGTTGGTGATCTGGACCCGAAAGTCTTCTTTGACTGGATCAACCAGATTACGCAGATTCAAGGGCCGAACATTTTGCGCATGAAGGGAATTCTGTCGTTCAAGGATGATCCACAGCGCTATGTGGTGCAAGGCATTCATATGATCGTAGAAGGCAATCATCAGCGCGACTGGCGGGATGATGAGAAGCGGGAAAGCCGCATTGTCTTCATTGGCCGTGAGCTGGATGGTGCTGCGCTGAAAACTGCGTTTGAAGCTTGTGTTGCGGAGTAAGTTCTGGTGCCTGTAACTGCTCCTCTTGATACTGATGGATTTGTTGTTTCTGCGACATTTCTGGGTGATGTAGCTGCCTTTGCCAGTGGTGAAGGTTCAGTCTTTTTTGCTGGTGGGCCGGAAACACAAACGCCGGTTCACAAAAACGGTTTGCTTTGTGCAACGCCATCTCTGGATGGCAAATCTTTGATTACTGGCGGTGGCGATGGCCGGATCTGCAAGGTCCACAGTGATGGCCGTGTTGAAGAACTTGCCGAGCAGCCGCGCAAATGGATCGACATTATTGCTGCTGGCCCGCAGGATAGCGTGGCCTATGCATCTGGTCGTACGGCTTGGGTTCGCTTGAAAAGCGGCGAGATCAAAGAGTTTCAGCTGCCGCGTGCGTTTGCTGGTCTGGCTTTTGCGCCGAAAGGCATGCGTCTTGCCGCTTCTCGTTATGATGGCGTGACTTTGTTTTGGGTGAATGCCGCTGGTGATCCCCAAGAGCTGAGCTGGAAGGGCGCGCATAGTCTGGTCACGTATTCTCCTGAAGGAAAGTACCTTGTGACCACTATGCAGGAGAACGCTCTGCACGGGTGGCGTTTGGCCGACAGCCAAGACATGCGCATGACCGGTTATCCGGGCAAAGTGAAGTCTGTAAGCTGGTCTGCCAAGGGCAAGTATCTGGCGACGTCCGGTGCTCAGGCTGCGATCCTCTGGCCGTTTATGGGCAAAAGTGGTCCTATGGGGCAGGCACCTCTGGAGCTTGGTGTGCGCGGGGACAGCATGGTGACGACTGTTTGCTGCCATCCGAGCGAAGAAATGGTGGCAATTGGCTATCAGGATGGCATGGTGATGGCCGTTCGGTTCCACGATAATGCTGAAGTGCTGTTGCGCCGTCCGGGTGCTGGTCCTGTTTCTGCCCTTGCCTGGGATAAGAAGGGGAACCGGCTGGCATTTGGTACGGAAGAAGGTGCTGCTGGAGTGATCACTCTGGTCGATTAACTTAGAGGGGAGGTTTGCAATGATGTTTGCAAGGGTATTGACGCTTGGCGTTGCGCTTGTAAGCGGCACTGTGACCTCTCAGCTTCCTGAGTTCGCCCAGCAATACCGTCAGCGTATGGGCGGCGCTATTGATGCGCTGGAGGAAGTGAAAGCCGATTTTGTTGCGGATGCGACTGCGACCAACAAGACCGCATCCTCTGCATTAACGCATATGGCACAGAGCGCGGATGAGTTTGTGCAGTTGCGCGGGATGAGTGTTGAGCGGTCATTGGATCGCCTTGAGGCTTTGAAAGAACAGCAACTGGCGATGGAAACCGCTGCTGTGTTTGAGCGCGTCTGGATCTTTATGAAAGAGCCAGACACCAAACTTTCCAAGGCAACCTGGGAAGATTTTGAGCCTGCTGTGCCTGTGACCATTGAAGGTGGAGTGCTGGCTGGACTTGGGTTTGCGGCGGGTTTGTTTCTCTTGCGGATGGTTGGCATTACAGGACGTGTGAGACGTCGCCGGAAGCGCCTACAAAGACAACAGGCTGATGCTCGTTGACTGCGACCACCTATGAGGTTTGATCGATGGATTCCATCACACGAATTAGATGTTTTTTGCAGGTGGTAGAAAGCGGTGGCTTTTCGGCTGCAGCACGGGATATGGGGCGCTCCAAGGCGCTTATTTCCAAGTATGTGAGCGAGCTGGAAGACGAACTGGGCGTGCGCCTGCTGAACAGGACGACCCGCCAGATTTCTCTGACCCAGGTTGGTGAAGCCTACTTCCGTGAAGCCGGTGAGCTGTTGCAGCGGTTTGATGACCTGAAAGATGCGGTACAGCAAGACCATCGGGAGGTGCGTGGCCGGTTGCGGCTGAGTGCGCCGCGTTCCTTTTCTGAGGCGACGCTGGGCAGAGTGCTTGCCTCGTTTTTGCAGGCACATCCGCGCGTTGAGCTGGATATTGAGATGGAAGATCGCTTCGTCGATATTGTCGAGGAAGGATACGATGTTGCTATCCGTGTGGCCGAGCTTGAGGATTCCAGCCTGATTGCGCGGAAGATTCGTGACGTTCGTGTCGTGGTTTGTGCTTCTCCTGCGTATTGGGAAGCGCATGGCATGCCTGAGAAGGCAAGTGATCTGGCGAGTATGCCGTGCATCATCGATACCAACTACAAGCACAAGACCAACTGGATGTTTCTGGCAAATGGAGAGCGGTTTTCTGTTCCCGTTAAAGGACCGATGTATGTGAACAGTGCAAAGACTGCGGTTGCGGCGGCGCTGGCAGGCCTCGGCGTTGTGCGTTTGCCGATCTTTTATGTGCTGGAAGAGTTGATGGCAGGCACGCTGATACCAGCATTAGAAGACTACGAAGTGCCGGGACCTGCGATGTACGCGGTCTATCCGCATCGTAGGCATCTGTCAGCCAAGGTGCGTGCCTTTGTTGATTACATGGTCAACTGGCACAAGCAATTGGAGCAGCATGGTGACTGCCCCAAAATGCTTGATGGACCTTTGCCAAAAGAGGGCTAGATCAGCCCTCCGTTTTAAGCTGGATTATGGTGATGCTGAAAGCGCTCTTCAGCCAACTCATCTGCGATGATGTTGGTTGGTCGCTTTTCTGCATCGGCCCGATCGAAGATCTGAGCAAGCGTGCCACCAATCGCGAGGGTCTTCTGACGCACGATTGAGTCTGATGCACCAGGCTCGCCCAAAGCGACAGAGATTACACCGCCTGCGTTGATGGCGTAATCTGGAGCGTACAGAATGCCGCGCTTCATGAGTGCTGCGCCATCTTCCTGTGTTTCCAACTGATTGTTTGCGGCTCCTGCGACCACAGCTACTTTCAGCTCCGGGATAGTTGCAGCATTCAGGCCACCGCCAAGCGCACATGGGGCAAAGATATCCGCTTTGACGAGATGTGCGTCGTCTGGAGACACGCTGGATGCACCGAGCTCTTCGATTGCGCGGGTCACTGCCGGATCATAGATGTCGGAGACAATCAGGTTAGCGCCTGCTTCATGCAACTGACGTGCTACGTCATATCCCACATGACCCAGTCCTTTGAGTGATACAGTCAGGCCTGAGAGGTCTTCAGAGCCAAATTTGTGCTTGGCAGCTGCTTTGATCCCAACGAAGGTTCCCAGTGCAGTGTACGGCGATGGGTCGCCAAAACCAGTGGCATCAGTCCCACGGGCGAACTGAGTTTCGCTGCCAATGATTTCCATATCGTCTGAGCTGATGCCCACATCTTCTGCAGTGATGTAGCTGCCGGAAAGGCGATTGATGTGTCTGCCGAACGCTCTGAGAAGCTCCGGGGTCTTATCAGTGCGCGGGTTTGCGATGATGACTGACTTTCCTCCTCCCAAAGCAAGGTCAGCCAATGCATTCTTATAGGTCATGCCTTTTGAGAGGCGGAGAACATCAGTCAGAGCTTCATTTGCGCTTGCGTAGTTCCACATGCGACATCCACCGAGACCGGGACCGCGGTTGGTGTTGTGAACCGCGATGATCGCTTTCAAGCCCGTTTCGTTGTCTGTTGCAAATACGATTTGCTCGTGGCCAGCGAATTCTGGATGATCCAATGGGGTCATGTAGGTATCGATCGTTATTTTATTATGCAATGGCACGTTCATTCAGCCCTCCCAAACGAAATTGAACAACAAGCGTTGCCGGGATATTGGTTTATTCTTAAAGCAATATCCGGTTTATTTCGTAGGTCATGAGCATCAAATTCGGAAGAATTATCCGAATGATTCTAAATTACGGGAAAATCGTATCTCAGGGCCTTCAATAAATGGGTCTTGAATTTGCCGTTATTTTATTACACTTGTCGTGTCGGGTTCTCACATATTGTTAAGGCACCATGTCTCATAAGCTCCTACGGTTTTTGACCGCATTCTGCATGCTGTTGGTATTTCTATTGCCTTCTCAACAGGTTGCAGCGCATCCGCATATGTTTGTGCAGGCGCGCGCCGAATTGGTGTTTGATGATGATGGGTATCTGACTCATATTCGGCACAAATGGTTGTTTGACGACCTGTATACGGCCTATGCTGTGCAGGGATTGGATGCCAATCAGAATGGATTTTTTGAGAGAAATGAGCTGGATGAGCTGGCCAAGATCAACATTCAGGGTCTTGGAGAATATGGCTACTTCACTTTTGGGGATGATAGCAAAGCGGAGATAGATTTCTCTGAGCCATTTGATCCGTCCATGAAAATGATCAAGGTGGCCTTTGATGATTACTGGTTGATCAGCGATGAAGACCGAGAAGCAATTGCTGAAGAGATTGCAGCTGGACGCAGCAAGCCAGACACGAGCCCCGTGTCATTGGTGGAGTTGAGCTTCACACTGCCGCTCAAAGAGAAGATCAAGGCTGACAAGCCGATCACACTCGATGTTTATGACCCAACCTACTACATCGACTTCAAGTGGCCTAAGGCAGATATGGCCGTGACACTGAAGAATGCTCCCGGAAAATGCTCTGTTGAACTAGTCCACCCACCTGAGTTGGACGGGCAAATTGCTGCTCAGTTGGCAACCATCGGTGCTGACCAGCGCAATGTTCCTGAAAATTTGCAGGGGTACACAGCAGCACTCGTTAATCAGGTGATTGTGTCGTGCGATGGTGTGGCGATTACAACAGTTTCTACAGGCAATACGAAATTCATTTCCGAGATTACACCTGGGCCAGTTGAGAGCGCTCTTGTGTCTGCAGAAGATGCAGTGGCAGCGCTTGCGCAAGGTGGTGAGCCGATGACGCTGTCTTCCGTTTCTGAGCGTGAGAGTGCGGATTCTGCTGAGCTTCGTGGTCCGGATATGAATATCTTCCAGCAAGGCATGGCGACTATTACCCGGTTGCAGAATGAGTTTTATCTTAAGCTGACAAGCGCGCTGAGAAACTTCCGCAACAACCCTTCTGCCGGGTGGCTTCTGATGCTGATCAGCTTTGCCTATGGTGTGTTCCACGCTGCAGGGCCGGGACACGGCAAGGCAGTGATTTCCTCCTATGTGATTGCAGATGAGCAGACTTTGAAGAAAGGGATCGCGCTCTCCTTTGCTTCTGCCTTTGCGCAGGCGGTGACTGCGATTGTGTTGGTTGGCGGGGCAGGCGTTCTTTTGCATCTGACCAGTACGGCGATTAATGCAACAGCCCGTTGGTTTGAGCTTGGCTCTTATGTGCTGGTCTTCCTGCTTGGTCTCTACCTTGTTTGGCAACGTGTTCTGAAGCCATGGTTTGGTAAAAAGCCTGCTTCGAGCTGCGGGCATTTTCATGACCACGATCACGACCATCATCACCATGAGCACTCAGAGCATGGAGAGGTTTGTTCCAGCTGTGGGCATGCGCATGCGCCTGATCCGAAGATGGTTCAGAACTCAGCCATGACACTCACAAGCATCTGGTCGATCATTCTGGCAGTGGGGCTTCGTCCATGTACCGGTGCTTTGATCGTGCTTGCGTTTGCGTTTTCTCAGGGCATGATTTGGGCAGGTGTGGCCTCCACACTTGTGATGGCACTGGGGACAGGTATTACCGTTTCGGTTCTGGCGAGTCTCGCAGTGCTCTCACGTGAAGTCGCCTTGCGGATCTGGGGTGCTGACAGTCAGGCTGGTACGGTTATTCTGCGTGGTTTTGAGGTGGTTGGCGCTCTGACGATTTTGCTGATGGGAACGTTGATGCTGATTGTCGGGCTGAATGGTGGCGCAACGGCAGGTCTGTTCTAGATTACGGCAGTTTTTGGAAGAATCGCTCTCGAAATGGCTGAGAAATTTGCTTTCAAGCAATTTCGTATGGGTGTTTTCGAAGAAATTCGCGCTATCGTTAATGCGCGAACGTGTAGAAAATCACACCTTCGTGTGGATAGCTGTTTGTACATCTGAGCGCATCTTTGAATGTTAGCTGTCTTTGCTTTGCAATGCCGACCTGATTGAGGTCTAAGGCCTTCGATTTATCGGGCGGCATCGCGTCTGCATGCCTCTGCTCGGTTTCAGCTGAAACTGTAGATTAGTTTCCTCTAAATTATTGTATTTTAAAGCATCTACCACCTGTGTGGCTTCATTCACCCAGAAGATTAATGGAGCAATGCTCAAGTCAGTTAGGTCATGTAGACTGACTTATTAACATTGAAATAAAAGGCTATGAATTCCGATTTTGGAGGTTGATTGTTAGCCCTCAAGGGCGGAGATTCCTAAAAATGTTTCGATAGTTACGTTGCGGCTGGTTTCGGTTGATAACGCATAGATGAGGTGCGCTCAGTTGATCCAAGAATAATTAATTTGTCCAATAGGGTGCAGATTTCCTTGTATTTTCACGTAGTTTTAGGGTTATAAGAAGTTGGTCATGTTGTCGCAGAGATCTCAATGGAAGAGGTTCAATTCTGCGGAGGCATAAAGAGATTTGATTTAAGAAGCTCTTGGGAGGAGTTTTTATGGACCGCCGTAGTTTTCTGAAAAATGCTGGTTTGGCAGGTGCAACCGCTGGCGCAGCTACTCTTGCAGCTCCAGCACTCGCAGCTGGCAAGCGCGAACTGAAAATGGTCACCACCTGGCCTAAGAACTTCCCAGGTCTTGGTACTGGCGCACAGCGCATCGCTGACCGCATCACTGCTGCCAGTGAAGGTCAGCTGACTGTAAAACTGTTTGCTGCCGGTGAACTCGTTCCTGCATTTGAGAGCTTCGACGCTGTTTCTAATGGTACAGCTGACATGTACCACGCTGCTGACTACTACTGGCTCGGCAAGCACAAAGCATTTGGCTTCTTCACTGCCGTTCCAATGGGCATGACAGCTGCTGAGTTGGAAGCATGGATGCACTTCGGTGGCGGTCAACAGCTTTGGGATGAGCTGGCTGGTCAGTTCAATGTTAAATCCTTCCTGGCTGGTAACACCGGTCTGCAGGCAGGTGGCTGGTTCAATAAAGAGATCAAATCTCTTGAAGACCTCAAAGGCCTGAAAATGCGTATGCCTGGTCTGGGTGGTGAAGTTCTTCGCCGTCTGGGTGCATCAGCTGTTGCGCTTCCTGGCTCTGAAATCTTCCCAGCAATGCAGTCCGGCGCGATCGACGCAACCGAGTGGGTAGGCGCATGGAACGACATGGCGTTTGGTTTCTATAAAGTTGCTAAGTACTACTACACCAAAGGCTTCCATGAGCCAGGTGCTGGTCTGTCCTTCGGCATGAACAAAGGTGTTTGGGAAAGCTTCACACCTGGTCAGCAGGAGCTGATCCGTTCTGCGTGTATGGCAGAGAACAACTACATGTTCGCTGAGTACAACCACAACAACGGTGCTGCTCTGGAAACTCTCCTGACCAAGCACAACGTTCAGGTTCGTGACTTCTCTGATGACGTGTTCGATGCTATCGGCCGTAAAGCTGAAGAAGTTGTTGCTGAAGTGGCTGAAACAGATGACCTCTCCAAGCGCATCTACGAAAGCTACCTCAAGTCTCGTAAGGAAACCTCTGCATGGTCCAGCCTTGCTGAGCGTAACTACCTGACAGCTCGCGATCGTATCCTGGGTTAATTTTACTTATTGCTGCACACGCTCTCCGCAATCCTTGCGGGGAGCTTTTCTTTCAAGAGCTCTATCTTGGCCTTTGGGGCCCAATAATAATCCTAGAGGCTTGGTGTAGACCAAGACGAAGAGGCGGGCATGCGCGCCCTAATGAACCTGATTACCTCAGTCAATCGTGGCATCGGCAAGAGCTGCGCCTGGCTGACTTTGGGCATTGTGCTTGTCCAATTTACAGTGGTGGTGATGAGATACGTTTTCGGTATCGGTTCCATCTGGATGCAAGAATCCATCACCTACATGCACGGTTTCCTGTTTATGTCGGCTGCTGCTTATACGCTAAGCGTAGATGGGCACGTGCGGGTCGATATCTTTTACCGGGATGCTCGCCCACGTATCAAAGCAATGGTTGACCTGCTCGGTTCGGTGTTCTTCCTTCTTCCGATGTGTGCGGTGATTATTTACTGGTCCTGGGGCTATGTGCTCAGTTCCTGGGCAATCTGGGAAGGGTCTCAGGAGGCATCCGGTATTCAAGGACGGTATCTTCTGAAGAGTGCGATTATTGCCTTTGCCGTTCTGGTTTCCTTACAGGGTGTCGCCATTATTCTTCGAAGTGTTCTTGCCCTTCGCGGTGACAAGAAGGCACTCGACTCATTCCGTCAGATCCAGGAGTAATCGGAGATGGATGGACTTCTTCATACTCTTGATATTTTGATGTTTGCGGTTGCCTGTATTTGTTTGTTGGCGGGCTTCCCTGTTGCATTTACTCTTGCTGGTGTCGCACTGATTTTCGCTCTGATCGCGTCGTTCTTTGGCGGCAGCGTGACGCTAGGCGCAATTCCGAGCCGAATTTTCGGCACCATGTCCAACGAAACCCTGATCGCGGTTCCACTCTTCATCTTCATGGGGGTGATGCTGGAGCGTTCCAAGGTTGCGGAAGAGCTGCTAGAAACCATGGGCCGGTTGTTTGGGCGTATGCCTGGCGGTCTCGGGCTTTCTGTAACGATTGTGGGCGCTCTGCTGGCTGCTTCAACCGGTATTGTTGGCGCTACCGTGGTGACTATGGGGCTTTTGTCTCTGCCTACCATGCTGCGTAACGGTTACAGCCCACGTCTTGCCTGTGGTTCGATTGCGGCATCGGGGACGCTGGGGCAGATTATTCCGCCTTCCATCGTGCTTGTGTTTCTTGCTGACCAGCTTTCTAACGGCTACCAGATCGCTCAGCGTGAGATGGGGAACTTTGCTCCAGATCCGTTCTCTGTAGGGGATTTGTTTGCAGGGGCGCTTATTCCAGGTCTTGCACTTGTTGGCCTTTACATTGTGTACCAGCTGTTTGTTGCGTTCACACAGCCGCACAAAGCGCCTCCAATGCGTTATGATGGATCTGCGGGACCAACCCTCAGTCAGGTTCTTCATGCTCTTGTGCCGCCAATCGCGCTTATTATCGCGGTGCTTGGTTCAATTCTTGTAGGTATTGCGACACCAACTGAAGCTGCTGCTGTGGGTGCTGTTGGTGCGTTGCTGCTTGCTGGATACCGCATGGAAGAAGACAAACCTTGGCCGGTGTATCTGGCTGTGCTGTCTCTTGTTGTGATGTTGGTTCTGACATCCTTCATGGACCTGCGTGTGGCACGTACCGTGATCCCGACTGGTGATATGATTGGTATCTGGGTTGCAGGGCTTTCCTGTGCAGTGCTCGCTTATGGATTGCTCGTCTCGCTCTACCGTGTGATGGCGAAGAAAGTACTTATGCCAGTGATGCAGTCGACCACACAGATCACCTGTATGGTGTTTGTGATCCTGATCGGCGCAACGTTCTTCTCCCTGATCTTTCGTGATCTGGGTGGCGAAGAACTGGTGAAGGAAGCGCTGACCGGTCTGCCGGGTGGTGCGCTGGGTGCTATCATTGCGGTTATGGCTGTAATGTTCGTGCTGGGCTTCTTTCTGGACTTCCTGGAAATCGTGTTCGTGGTTGTTCCGCTTGTTGCACCAATTCTGCTGCAGCTTGAGATGCCTAATGGTGAACCGATGAGCCCTGCATGGCTGGGTGTGATGATGGCTGTAAACTTACAGACATCGTTCCTGACGCCTCCGTTTGGCTTTGCGTTGTTCTACCTGCGGGGTGTGGCGCCGCCGTCAGTGAAAACCTCAGACATTTACTTCGGTATCATCCCGTTTGTTCTCATTCAGGTTCTGATGCTGATCATCCTGTGGTACCTGCCGGAAATGGCAACATGGTTGCCGAAAGTGATCTACGGCTAAAAGTAGTAATCGCTTAGTATATGTAAGGGGCGCGAGTATTCGCGCTCCTTTTTTGTTGCAGTGCCACTAGCCCAAAGTAGTGATTCTTTTTTGACTTAGTCCAATGATCTACAAAAAGGAATTGAAACCTAATCAAAAGTATTGGGCATTGATTTACCTATAGTATTTCGCTTATGCGTGACAAATATAATGCATGTATACCTTAGTATAGACTTTTTTGAATGTAACTCGTTGAAATATCACAGTTTTGCATTGCACAAGTGCTCAAGGTTGCAACGCGCAATGAATAAAACCCATTAAAAAAGCTTTCGTATCTTGCTAAGAATAAGTCCAGGGAGGAGCTCGCAGGTGGAGGACTTGCGAGGCGGGGCTATTAGTCTTTCGTATTTCCTCAGAGTAAACAGGCAGACCAAAGGCACAAGGTGACCTTTGGTGAGAGGTGATTCAAAGATGCAGGTGCCTCCGTCAGCGGGTATGGACACATTTCCGCAGTTGCTTATTCGGAATGCGCGGGAATGGGGGGATCGTCCCGCGTATCGCGAAAAGGACCTCGGGATCTGGCAAAGCTGGACCTGGCGTGAGGTCCTTGGAGAAGTGCGCAAGCTTTCTCTGGGGCTCAAGAGCCTTGGGTGCAAAGAGGGCGACAAGGTTGCGGTGATTGGTGCAAACCGTCCGCATCTTTATTGGGTTTTTGCCGCAGTGCAGGCGTTGGGTGGTATTCCGATCCCAGTCTATTCTGACTCAGTGGCAGAAGAGATCGCCTACGTTCTTGGCCACGCAGAAGTGCGCTTTGCGGTTGTTGAAGATCAGGAGCAGGTTGATAAGCTGCTTGAGATGTCTGAGAAGCTGCCGCTGCTCGAGCACGTCATTTACGAAGACCCTAAAGGCCTTCGTGATTACGACCACACAAGCCTTCATCGTTACCTGAGCGTTCAGGAAGCCGGGCAGACTCTGCTCGACAACGATGAGAAGCTTGCTGATGACTGGTTTGATGCCGTCAGTGCTGGCAAGAGTGAAGACATTGCTGTGATCCTTTACACCTCCGGTACGACTGGTCGTCCGAAAGGGGTGATGCTGACCTTCAATAACTTGGTTGTTGCTGTTCAGAACGCGAACAAGTTTGATAATCTCGATGAGAATGCAGACACAGTTGCGTACCTGCCGATGGCATGGGTGGGTGACCATGTGTTCTCCTACGCACAGTGTCTTACAGCCGGGTACTGTGTGAACTGTCCTGAAGGTCCGGAAACAGTTTCGATTGACCGTAAGGAAATTGCCCCAACTTACATGTTTGCACCGCCGCGGGTGTTTGAGGGTATGCTGACGCACATCACAGTTCGCATGGAAGATGCGGGCAAGATGAAGAAGAAGCTGTTTGACTACTTCCTCAATTATGCAAACCAGGTTGGTGAGCGCATTTTGAATGGAGAGAAAGTCTCTCTGTTTGAGCGCATCAAGTATGCTGTCGGTGAATTCTGCGTGTACGGGCCGCTGAAGAACGAGATGGGTTTTTCTCGTGTTCGTGTGGCTTACACCGCGGGTGAAGCGATTGGTCCTGAGATCTTCAAGTTCTACCGCTCAATCGGTCTGAACCTGAAGCAGCTTTACGGGCAGACGGAATCTTCTGTGTTCATTACCTCACAGCCTGATGGCCAGATTTATGCTGATACGGTTGGCGTTCCTATGCCAGATGTTGAGGTGAAGATCGCGGAGAGTGGTGAGGTCATGTATCGCTCACCGGGCGCGTTCCTTGGTTATTACAAGAACGATGAGGCAACGAAGGATACCAAGACTGAGGATGGCTGGGTTCACACTGGTGATGCTGGCATGTTCCTTGAGAATGGGCACCTGAAGATCATCGATCGCGCGAAGGACGTGGGCAAGCTGACTGACGGCTCCATGTTTGCGCCGAAGTACATTGAGAACAAGCTGAAGTTCTTCCCGAACATCAAAGAAGCTGTGACCTTTGGGAATGAGCGCGACTACGTTTGTGCCTTTGTGAATATTGATCTCGTTGCGGTTGGTAACTGGGCTGAGCGGAACAATATTGCATATGCTTCCTATCAGGAACTGGCCGCACATCCTGACGTTTACAAAACAATCCAAAGCCATGTGGATCAGGTGAACAAGGATCTTTCTGAAGAACCAATGATGGCTGGTGCCCAGATCAAACGCTTCCTTGTTTTGCATAAAGAGCTGGATCCGGATGATGGTGAGCTGACACGTACTCAGAAAGTCCGTCGTAACTTCGTTGCTGACCGTTATGCGCCTCTGATTGAAGCATTTTATGCGGGTGAGACCTCCAAGCATGTGGTGACCGAGGTGACCTTCGAAGATGGCCGTCAAGGCACAATTGAAGCCACTGTCGAGATCCGGGACATGGACACCCATAGCACTAAAGCAATGTCCGCGATTGGGGAGGCGGCAGAATGACTGTAATGGATCCAACGCTCGAAGAGGTCAAAAAAAGGGCCGAGGAGCGCGAGGTTCTGCTGGATCTTGAGAACGTTTCTCTCTCCTTTGGCGGTGTTAAGGCAATCACGAATATCTCCTTCAATATCAAGAAGGGGGAAATTCGCGCGATCATTGGTCCCAATGGTGCTGGCAAGACGTCCATGCTCAACGTGATCAATGGTTTCTATCAGCCTCAAGAAGGTGTGATCACCTTCAATGGCGAAAAGCGCAGGTCCATGAAACCGCATCTTGCGGTTAGTCAGGGTATCGCTCGAACTTTCCAGAACGTTGCTTTGTTTAAGGGTATGTCCACGTTGGATAACATCATGGCTGGACGTGCAACGCGGATGAAGCAGAACTTATTCTGGCAGATGCTCTATTGGGGGCCTGCTCAGAGGGAAGAGATCGAGCACCGTAAGAAGGTCGAGGAAATCATCGACTTTCTCGAAATCCAACATATTCGCCGCACACCAGTGGGAACGCTTCCTTACGGCTTGCAGAAGCGTGTTGAGCTCGCTCGTGCGTTGGCGATGGAGCCAGAACTGCTGCTGCTCGATGAGCCGATGGCAGGGATGAACCTGGAAGAGAAAGAGGACATGAGCCGATTCATTCTGGATGTGAATGATCAGCTCGGCACTACGATTGCTCTGATTGAGCATGACATGGGTGTTGTGATGGACCTTTCCGACCGTGTCGTTGTTTTGGACTATGGCCGCAAGATCGCTGATGGCGTGCCAGAAGAAGTGCAGAGCAACCCAGAAGTTATTGATGCCTATCTGGGCGTGTCACACTAGGGAGCACCCCCATGGAAACACTTTATAACGTACTAATTGATCCATTTGTTCAGATGTACGGAATGCCGGACTTCTTTCTACAGGTGTTGTGGGAAGGTCTCGTCTCTGGGGTTCTTTATGCGCTGATTGCACTTGGTTTCGTTCTCATCTTTAAGTCCTCGCGCATCTTTAACTTTGCGCAAGGCATCATGGTTGTGTTTGCTGCGCTGTCTTTGGTTGGCCTGCATACCTTCCTGGTTCCGTTTGTTGGCAACGAGTTTGTTGCTGCTGCAATCGCGATGCCGCTTACTCTTGGCATCATGTATGCGTTGGCAATGAGCGTTGAGCGTGTTGTGCTTCGTCCGCTTGTAGGACAGCCAGACATCATTCTGTTCATGGCAACCATCGGTATCACCATGTTCCTCATCGGTTTTGGTGAGTTCGTGTTCGGTGGTGAGAACAAGGTGATGATCACCGAAGCGCTTGGTATTCCAACCGGTGCTATTGAATTTGAACCGTTCGGCGGCTTCCTGCTTCTGGAAGAGAAAGACGTGTTCGCGGTTGTTATGGCGATCGTGCTGGTTATCAGCCTGCTGGTGTTCCTGAACAAATCTGCGATGGGTCGTGCGATCCGTGCACTGGGTGATGATCATACTGCAGCGCTATCTGTCGGTATCTCCCTCAGCACTATCTGGGTTCTGGTCTGGTTTATTGCAGGTGTGATTGCTCTTGCCACTGGTGTCGTCTGGGGTGCTCGTGCAGGTGTGTCATTTGCTCTGGAAGTGATTGCGTACAAGGCCTTGCCAGTGCTGATGCTTGGTGGTCTGGAATCTGTATCAGGCGCGATTATCGGCGGCATTGCCATCGGCCTTCTTGAAAAAGTCTTCGAAATCTACTGGGGTCAGCCTCTGTTTGGTGGCAACACCGAAACCTGGTTCGCCTTCATCTTTGCTTTGATTGTTCTGCTGTTCCGTCCGCAAGGGCTGTTCGGTGAGAAAATCATCGAGCGCGTGTAAGGGAGGCCTGACGTGTTTTACAGAACTTCTGGTCAGTTCAAAACGACCTATGAAAGTGATCAGGCGCTCTTCCCAATCAAGCAGGATATGGTCCTGCTGGTTGTGATCCTTGCCGCTATGTATGTGATCTTTCCGATGTTCGCATCGGAGTTCACCTACAAGGCTCTGCTTGTGCCTGTGCTGATTTATTCTCTGGCCTCGCTTGGTCTGAACATTTTGACCGGTTATGCCGGGCAGCTTTCGCTGGGTACTGCGGGCTTCATGGGCGTTGGCGCTTATGCTTGCTACAAGATCACTACAATCTTCCCGGAAATGAACATCATTGTTGCGTTGTTCCTTTCCGGGTTCTTCTCAGCTGCAGTTGGGGTTGCGTTTGGTTTGCCGTCGCTACGCATTAAAGGTTTCTACCTTGCGATTGCGACGCTTGCTTCGCAGTTCTTTCTGGTGTGGCTCTTTGAGAAGTGGGCGTGGCTTTACAACTACAATGCATCCGGCGCGATTGAAGTGCGCACCATGGACATTTTCGGTCTTGTTGTGACAGGTCCAAATGCGTCGCCTATGGTTCAGTACTACTTTGTTCTTGGCATCGTATCTGTTGTGACCTTTGCGATGATCAACCTGACACGTGGCCGGTATGGTCGTACGTGGAAGGCTGTTCGTGACATGGATATTGCTGCGGAGCTGGTGGGCATCAACCTGATGCGTGCAAAGCTGTCTGCCTTTGCTGTCAGCTCCTATATCGTGGGTATTGCCGGCGCGCTGATGGTGTTCTTCTGGAAAGGTGCCGCTGAGCCAAACCTCTTTGATATTCCAATGAGTTTCCAGATCGTCTTTATTGCGATCATTGGTGGCCTTGGCAGTGTGATGGGGAACTTCCTCGGAGCGATCCTGATTGTGGCTCTGCCGGTTGTGCTGAACCTTCTGCCAGAAATGCTTGGCCTGAGTATCGGTTCTGCCACCATGGAACACGTCAACGTTATGGTGGTTGGTTCTCTCATTATCATGTTCTTGATTGTCGAGCCTCACGGTCTTGCGCGGTTCTGGGCGCTTATTCGTGAAAAGCTCATCATTTGGCCATTCCCTCACTAATAAAGAACTGCAGGAGCAGCTGGGGAATAGAGGAAATGGTCCGCGGCGGGAGCCGCAAACGCGGAGGAAAATATGAAACACTTTACGAATTTAGGTAAGGCTGTTGCAGCAGGTGCCCTTGCAGTTGCCATGAGCACAGCTGCAATGGCAGCAGACGGTCTTAACTTTCCAAACCTGACATACCGTACTGGCCCATTTGCGGGTACTGGTACGCCAATCATGAACGGCCAGCGTGACTACATGCTTATGCTGAACGAACGTGATGGTGGTATTGGCGGCGTGCCAATCGATTACATCGAGTGTGAAACCGGTTACAACACCAACAAAGGAGTTGAGTGCTACGAGAAGACTAAGGGAGCAGCTCTCGTAACGCAGCCATGGTCAACCGGTATCACTCTGCAGGTTATGCCTCGCACCAACGTGGACCGTATTCCTATTTTGGCACCTGGCTACGGTTTCTCGCCAATGTCAGACGGTGATACGTTTGCCTGGGCGTTTAACCCACCAGTGTCCTACTGGGATGGCGCATACATGATCCTCGACTACATTGCTGGTGGTGACATGTCTTCGCTGAAGGGTAAGAAGATCGTTCTTCTGCATCTTGACCACCCATTCGGTAAAGAGCCAATTCCGCTTCTGGAAAAGCTTGCAGAAATGCATGACTTCAAGCTGGTTCCGATCCCTGTTGGTCTGAAAGAAATGCAGAACCAGTCTGCGCAGTGGTTGCAGATCCGTCGTGAGCGTCCAGACAACGTCGTAATGTGGGGTTGGGGTGCTATGAACGCCGGTGCGATCACCGAAGCAGTTAAGACACGCTACCCAATGGAAAACTTCATCGGCATCTGGTGGTCTGGCTCTGATGCTGACCTGCAGAACGTTGGTGCTAAAGCGAAGGGCTACAAGTCTGTCAGCTTCAACGCTCCAGGCAACTTCCCAGTGCTTGAAGACATCCGTAAGCATGTTGTTTCCAAAGGCAACTCAGAAATCAAATCTGAAGCTGACATGGACACCATCTTCTATCAGCGCGGTATCATCATCTCTATGATCCTTGCTGAAGCAGCAAAAACTGCTCAGGACAACTTTGGTGAAAAGAATATCAATGCTGAACAGCTGCGCTGGGGCCTTGAAAATCTGGACATCACTGCAGCTCGCCTTGAAGAGCTGGGTATGAAGGGCATGACACCTCCACTGAAGATGGCTTGTGACAACCATACTGGTCACTCTGGTGCATGGATGCTTGAGTGGAACGGCGAAGAGTTTGTACAGGCAAGTGACCTGCTGACTCCAAACCGTGAACTGATCAAGCCGCTTGAGCTGGAAAAAGCTGCTGACTACGCGAAAAACAATGCTCCTTGGCCAGGTCGTGGCGACCTCGCTTGTAACTAAGCCTTGTTGTTTTGGTCGGGCGCGGTGGTGCCCGGCCAATTTATCGAATTCAAACAATCGGAATGTTCGCAGGTTAAGGCTGATCTCATGAACGCAATTGCAGAACAGACATCAAAATCCAAGGCACCAGCCGCTAACCTGCAGGTTGCCGAAGACATTTTGTCTATCAACAACATCGAAGTCATTTACGACCACGTGGTTCTGGTTCTCAAAGGTGTTTCTTTGACCGTGCCTAAGGGTGGTATTGTTGCTCTGCTGGGTGCGAACGGTGCCGGTAAGACAACGACCCTGAAAGCAATCTCCAACCTGCTGCAAGCAGAGCGTGGCGAAGTGACGAAGGGCAATATCATTTTTCAAGGAAAGCAAGTTCAGGCGCTTTCTCCGAACGAACTGGTTCAGCGCGGATGCATTCAGGTCATGGAAGGCCGTCGTTGTTTTGGCCACCTTTCTATTGAAGACAACCTGATGACTGGTGCCTATACCCGCAAAGATGGCAATGCTGAGATCAAGCGCGATCTGGAAATGGTGTATGACTATTTCCCGCGTTTGCGTGAGCGCCGGGGTTCTCAAGCGGGTTATACTTCTGGTGGTGAGCAGCAGATGTGTGCAGTGGGTCGTGCCTTGATGAGCCGCCCGGACATGATTTTGCTGGATGAGCCAAGCATGGGCCTTGCTCCACAGTTGCAGGAAGAAATCTTTGAGATTGTGAAAAAGCTGAACAAGAATGAAGGTGTGTCCTTCCTTCTTGCTGAGCAGAATACCAACGTTGCGCTTAAATACGCGACCTATGGGTACATCATGGAAGCTGGCCGTATCGTGCTGGATGGTGATGCTGATTCTTTGCGCGAAAACGAAGACGTGAAAGAGTTCTATCTAGGTGTTGGCGGAGAAGGGCGAAAATCCTTCCGTGATGGCAAACACTACAAACGCCGCAAACGGTGGTTGGCGTAATCTGCATTAATTGAGAACTTGCCCCTAAAATCATAGGGGTGAACTGTCACAGGAAGTCAATGTATCTGGTTTTGAATAATCTGCATGCTGCTTATTGCTGCAAAAGGTATTTTGGAGGACCACATGCATTTTCTTTCTAAAGTGATTGTCGGGGCTGCGCTTTTGAGCGTGGCCTCTGTTTTGCCTGCTGCTTCTCAAGTGAAATTGGAGGGTTTCTTTCTTGCAGAGGAAGCCTGTCCAGCATTTCAATCTATTCGTAAGCAGACAAATCCTGGAAACGTTCATGTGGAACGGATGCGTGCCTATGAACTGCTTGGGAAGAACAAATCGCAGGCATCTCATTACTTCATTCGCATGAATGGCGTAAATCCAGCTGAGCGTTGGGTGGATGTTTCCTGTGGTCTGCATCTGGTTGAAGCTGATGGTAGCGGGCAGAATACTGGCAATGGTTCTGGAGGTTCTGCTGGATCAAATGTGGTTCGTCCTGCTGTCAAAGGGCCTTCGGCAGACGCTGAGTTCCTGCTTGCTGCGAGCTGGCAACCTGCTTTTTGTCAAACACATCAAGAGATACCGGAGTGTTCTTCTCAGGTGGAAGGACGGTTTGATGCGAGCCACTTTGCATTGCATGGTTTGTGGCCTCAACCGCGTGGCAACTTCTGGTGTGGAGTAACGCGGGAAGAGAAGCGTCTGGCAGTAGAACGTTCTACACGGGGGCAGTTGCCTCCAGTTGAGTTGGATGATGCAACTCGTGAAGAGCTGGATAAGGTGATGCCGGGCGCTCAGTCGCATCTGGACCGCTACGAGTGGGTGAAACACGGCACATGTTACAGTGACAGTGCAGAAGAGTATTACGCGGAATCTCTTGATCTTATGGAGCAATTGAACGGTTCAGCTGTCCGTGATCTGTTTGCTGCCAACATCGGTGAGGTGCTCACGACAGCGCAGGTTCGTGCGGCGTTTGATGAAACCTTTGGCGCTGGTGCCGGGAACCGCGTTCAGGTGCGTTGCAAAGGTGGTTTAATTACCGAGCTTTTTATCAATCTGAAGGGCAGGGTTGAGCCAGATACCCCGATGAGTGAGTTACTGTTGGCCGCGAAGCCGGTGCAATCTGATTGTCAGGGCCGCGTTGATCCTGTCGGATTTAACTAGAGTATACCTGTCCAATAAATTTGCGGGAGGCTTTCGTCTCCTGCTTGGAAGACGTTTGAGGCCATGGGAGGGCTTCTATGGGAAACCAATATTTTGATGAGTTGGAGATCCGGTCCCCAGAGGAACGAGAAGCTGATTTGATGGCTCGGTTGCCGGGGCAGATTGCCATGGCAAAGAACGAGGCGTCTGGTTGGGCAAAGCATCTGGCAGATGTTGATCCAGCTGAGGTCACGAGCCGTGAAGCTTTGGCTAAGCTCCCTGTTCTCCGTAAGGCGGACCTTCTTGCGGCTCAGGCTGAAGAGCCCCCACTTGGTGGGTTCGCTGCTGGTGACTTTTCTACATACAAACGCATCTTTATGTCTCCGGGACCAATCTGGGAACCGCAGGGATCCGAAGCTGATCCTTGGAAATCAGCTCGTGCGTTCCATGCAACTGGAATTCGTCCGGGCGATATCGTTCACAATGCGCTGTCCTACCATATGACACCGGGTGGGTTCATTCTGGATCAGGGTGCACGTGCATATGGTTGTGTGGTGTTTCCTGCAGGTATCGGTAATACGGATATGCAGGTTTCTGCGATCTCGAGCCTGCGTCCAACGGCTTATGCCGGTACTCCGGACTATCTGAAGGTTATTCTAGACCGTGCTGCCGAGTTGGGGGCGGATGTAAGCTCCATCAAGCATGGTCTTGTTTCTGGTGGTGCCCTTTATCCGAGCTTGCGTGAGGAATACGCAAATCGCGGTGTGAAGGTTCTGCAAGCCTATGCGACGGCTGATCTAGGTATCGTGGCTTATGAAAGTGAAGCCATGGAAGGCCTGATTACCAACGAAGATTTCATCGTTGAAATCGTTCGTCCGGGAACAGGAGAGCCTGTTGAGCCGGGTGAGGTTGGTGAGTTGGTAGTGACGACATTCTCACCAACCTATCCGCTTATTCGTTTTGCAACGGGTGACTTGTCTGCAGTGCTGCCGGGTATCTCGCCGTGTGGTCGTACGAACATGCGCCTGAAAGGGTGGATGGGACGAGCAGACCAGCGCACCAAAGTGAAGGGTATGTTTGTTGACCCGGCACAGATTGAGCGCCTTCGCAAAAATGCTGGCGATGAAGCAGGGCGCGCGCGCCTCTCAGTCGTGCGTCAGGGTGAGCAGGACCACATGATCCTGAAGGTGGAGACTGAAGCTGCTAGTGACGATTTTATCGCAGCCCTGAAAAAGTCTCTGAAAGAGCACACTGGCTTAAATGGTGATGTGGAGTTGGTCGCTCCAAATACCTTGCCAAACGATGGTAAAGTGATTTCTGACGAACGTGAAGTGACTGCATAGCAGCTTTTGATTTGACCGATTTTGAGAATGCCAGTCTGCGTATGTGGGCTGGCATTTTTCTATTTTGGGTAGTTTCACGGTAATAATCAGAAAATCATAGGGTTTGACCTTGGCGCGAGCATTGGGAAACTCTATTTAGCAATTGGATTGGATCTGATGCGCATAGGGGTCTCATGAACCAGAGCACAAGCGGTAACGCAACAAAGCAAGAAAACCACCCTCCGATCTCCTTCGGGAAAGTGGGTGTGCTTCTCGTCAATCTTGGGACACCAGACGGGACAGATTACTGGTCCATGCGTCGCTATCTGGCAGAGTTCCTTTCGGACCGCCGCGTCATTGAATGGTCGCGCTTTCTCTGGCTGCCAATTCTCCATGGTATCGTGTTAAGTAAGCGCCCGCAGAAATCTGGTGCGGCTTACAAAGAGATCTGGAACAACGAGCTGGATGAAAGCCCTCTGCGCACCATTACGCGTAGTCAGTCTGACAAGCTTTCTGAGATGCTTTCGGGTTTGGGTGAAAATGTTGTTGTCGATTGGGCCATGCGTTATGGCAATCCATCCATTGCGAGCCGTCTTGATGCGCTAAAGGCAAAGGGGTGCGATCGTATTCTCGTCTTCCCGCTTTACCCGCAATACTCAGCTTCGACGACGGCGACCGTAAACGATGAGGTCTTTCGAGCGCTTTTGAAAATGCGCTGGCAGCCGACCATCCGTATTGTACCGCCTTATCATGATGATGAGACCTACATCGACTCGCTCGCTGCTTCGATCAAGAACAAGATCAGTGAGCTGGATGAAGAACCGGAGATGGTTCTGGCGTCTTTCCACGGCATTCCGCAGAGCTACTTCGATAAGGGCGATCCGTACCACTGCCACTGTCAGAAAACGACTCGCTTGTTGCGTGAGAAGCTGGGGTGGGATGAGACGAAGCTTCAGATCACCTTCCAATCTCGCTTTGGTCCAGAAGAGTGGTTACAGCCTTACACGGACAAGACAGTTGAGAAACTGGCAAAAGAAGGTGTCAAACGGATTGCTGTTTTGAACCCAGGTTTCGTTGCTGACTGCCTTGAAACTCTGGAAGAAATCGCTGGTGAAGCAGCGGAGATCTTTGAGGAACATGGAGGGGAGCAGTTTACGCATATTCCATGTCTCAATGACGCTCCTGAAGGTATGGCCGTGCTAGAGAATGTGGTTCGCCGTGAGCTTCAGGGCTGGATCTAGAAATTAAGTTTTAATTCACTATGTGAAGAAGAGCACTGGTTTCTTTTGGGAAGCGGTGCTCTTTGGCATTTATTCGTGCAGTTTTCTCTGGTTTTAATGGGACAAAGCTACGATAGTTTAGGCAAATTCCTCCAAAGGACTAATAGATATGGATATTTTGACAGGTAGTTCGATTACTGTCCTCATTTTAGTGGCTGTGATCATTTTTGTTGTATTTGCTGGCGCGAAGATGGTTCCTCAAGGCTACAACTACACGGTTGAACGTTTTGGAAAATACCGGAAAACACTGCACCCGGGCCTGAACATCATCATCCCCTTTATTGACCAGATTGGTCACAAGTTGAATATGATGGAGCAGGTGCTTGATGTTCCTGCGCAGGAAGTGATCACCAAAGACAATGCAACGATTACTGCTGATGGTGTGACTTTCTATCAGGTGTTGAGCGCCTCTCAGGCGGCTTATGAAGTTCTGGGCTTGCAGAATGCGATTCTGAATCTAACCATGACCAACATTCGTAGTGTTATGGGGTCCATGGATCTGGACGAACTGCTCTCCAATCGTGATGAAATCAATGCTCGTTTGTTGCGTGTCGTTGATGCGGCTTGTGAGCCATGGGGCGTGAAGATCACTCGTATTGAGATCAAGGACATCAACCCTCCGAATGATCTGGTTAATGCGATGGGTCGTCAGATGAAAGCTGAGCGTGAGAAGCGTGCTTCGATCCTGGAAGCTGAGGGTGCCCGGCAGGCCGAGATTGCTAAGGCAGAGGGTGTGAAGCAGTCACTCATTCTGGAAGCGGAAGGCCGCCAGCAAGCTGCTATGCGTGATGCTGAAGCGCGTGAGCGTCTGGCACAAGCTGAAGCTAAGGCTACCATGATGGTTTCTGAGGCGATTGCCAAAGGTGACATGGGTGCGATCAATTACTTTGTGGCTAACAAATATGTTGAAGCGTTCGGTGAACTTGCAAAGTCTCCAAACCAGAAAACTCTCATTCTGCCTATGGAAGCAACTGGGATGATCGGAAGCCTTGCCGGTATTGCTGAAATAAGCAAAGAAGTACTGAGGGACAACGAACACCGTCGTTCCAGCCGTATTCCAAATACCGGTAATTCAGAGGGCTGATCGATATGCTGATTGAGCTGTTCCAAAACAGTATCGAACCTTGGGTTTGGTTTGCCTCCGGGCTTGTTCTTATTGGGCTTGAGTTGGCTGTTCCTGGCTCATTCCTGATCTGGTTTGGGGCAGCGGCTCTCGTTGTTGGCGCTCTGGTTGCATATTTTGATATGGACTGGCGCTGGCAGCTTGTGCTGTGGGGTGTCTTGTCCGTCAGCTTCCTCCTTATTGGTCGTCGTTTGACTGTTAAAGATGATGACAAAGAAGGTGATCCGCATCTCAATAAAAGAGGGAGCCGATATCAAGGACGTGTGTTTGTGTTGAAGCAAGCACTCGCTCATGGGAAAGGCACGCTTGAGATTGGTGACTCTATCTGGCGTGTAAATGGCCCGGATTTGCCAGCAGGTGCCCATGTGAAAGTTGTCGGCCAAGACGGCACAACTCTCATTGTGGAAGCAGCTTCAGAAGGCGAAGAGGCCTAAGGCCTATTGATATGGATTGAAATCTGGTGGCAGCGGCGGTTCTTCTGCCATCAGCAGAATTGAAATGCGGCGGTTTGCTGCAAGATATGGGTCATTCGGGAAGAGAGGTTCAGAATCAGCTTTTCCCACTACAGAATGAATATTGTTCGAAGGCAGACCATACTCGGAAAGAATCTGTCGTGCTGTGTTTGCGCGATCTGCTGATAGTTCCCATCCAGTTTCGCTTGGAGCTGTGATGAGCTGTCCTGTCGTCGTGTGTCCGGTAATGCGGACACGGTTTGGCATTTTTGCCAGAACAGGCGCCATTTTAGCGAGGAGCTGCCTTGTTATCTCATAAGGGTACTTTGACCCTTCCGGATACATTGAACGGCCTTCCTGATCCACGATCAGGATGTTAAGGCCTTCATCTGTTTCTTCAAGAATGATGTTGTTGGAGATCTCCGTGATCTCAGGCATTTCCTGAAATGCCTGCCGGAGCGAAACGACTGCGGTTGCAAACTGCCTCGGCTTCTCGATATCTGCCTTCTTGGTGGTGTGGGTGTTTGCTTCCGGGCCTTGTTTACGCTTTTCTGGATGGCTCTCAGTTGCAAAATCAGCGTCTGTAATTTGTTTCTCGTAGGTGATGTCTTTCATGAAATCGCGTAGTGGCACACCTTCGATTTCAAGAACACCAGCGCGTTTGGTCACCTGTTTGATGCCGAATGCGTCTTTGATGGAGCCTGCAACGACTTGAAGTTTTTGCTTGTCCTGTACGGAAAACGAGATAATCAAAACAAAGAAACACACAAGAAGAGACATCAAGTCAGCAAACGTAAGCATCCATGCGGGTGCGCCTGCGGGAGCTGATTTTTTTCTACCTGCCATTGTGTTTCTCCCTTGCCCGAAAGACTAAGCTGCCGCTTCGATCATATCGCTGCGGCCTTTTTCTGGGATGTAAGCGAGCAACATTTCGCGGATCAGCGATGGGCTTTTGCTTTCACGAATCTGCAAAACGCCGTCGATGACGAGGGTTTGATTAAGTTCTTCCTGCTCAAATTTGGAGTCCAGTTTATCGGCAACCGGGATGCACACAACGTTTGCGATGAGTGAGCCGTACAGCGTTGTTAATAGCGCAATCGCCATGGAGGGACCGATTGTGGATGGATCATCCATAGTTGCAAGCATCTGTACCAGACCGACAAGCGTTCCGATCATTCCAAAGGCGGGAGCTGAGTCGCCAAGTGCACGGTATACGCGGGCGCCTTCATTCAAGCGGGTCAGGTAGAGATCACGCTCTTTTTCCATCGAGTCACGAATAAGGTTGTAGTCGTAACCGTCAGCCACATACTGCATGCCTTTGGCGAGGGTCGGTTCCTCAATCTCGACATTTTCCAGACCGAGAGGACCTTCCTTACGAGCCGTTTCTGCAAGATGAGCGATATTCTCGACAAGCTCGCGAGGCTCTATCTTCTTATGGGTGAAAGCGAGTTTTGCTCCCATACCAAAAGCACTGAGCAACCCATTTAGAGGGAATCTCACGAGTGTGGCTGCGAGACCGCCACCAACCACGATCAAGATGGAAGGAAGGTCAACGAACTGACTGAAGCTTCCACCCAGAAAGATAGCTATCAGCACAGTTACGCAAGCAGCGATAACGCCGATTATCGTGGCTAGATCCATTTAGCTTACCCGAATGTGCGCCTTTGATGAGGCAATTTAACTAGTGTTAATTTGGGGTATTAAGGCTAACCAAATCCTAATAAATGGGAAAAATAGGGTGGGGCTGTTGGAAGATGTGAGCCAACGATGGCCTTGAGAAACAAAATGCCCGAGGATGAAGACCTCTCGGGCATTGAAGAGCTTGTTCTAAGAACGAATCAGGCCGCGCCGATTTTCAGAAGATCGAGTGTGCGTATGATCCCAACCGGCTTGTCATTACTGACGATAAAGAGTGAGCTGATCTTGAGTGAGTTCATCACTTCCAGTGCTGACGGAGCCAAAAGCGTTTCTTCGATTGTTTTTGGATTATGTGTCATGACATCCTCAACTTTCATATCGAGAAAGTTCGGGCTGATATGACGGCGTAAGTCACCATCCGTGATGACGCCAATGAGTACTCCGTCATTATTGGTGATGCCAAGAACGCCAAACCCTTTTTGGGTCATCAAGACGAGAGCTTCTTTCATGAGCATACCGTTTTGAGCGACCGGTAAATGGTCACCCGTGTGCATGACATCTTTTACATGCATCAGGCTCGCACCTAGTTTGCCACCAGGATGGTAGACCTTAAAGTCTTGAGCTGAAAAACCTTTTGCTTCCAACAGTGCAATTGCAAGCGCATCGCCTAGGGCCAGCTGAATCAAGGTGCTGGATGTTGGAGCTAATCCATGAGGACAGGCTTCTGGTACTTTAGGCAATGTCAGGCAGATATCAGAGGCTTGACCAAGTGCGCTAGCTGCGTTGCGGGTGAGAGCGATCAACGGGACTTTAAAACGGCGTGTGAAGCCGAGCAGACTTGCAAGTTCCTGGGTTTCGCCAGACCAAGACAAAGCAATGACCACATCATCTTCGGTGATCATACCAAGATCACCGTGGCTTGCTTCACTTGCATGTACGAAGAAAGCGGGTGTTCCCGTGGACGCTAACGTTGCAGCCAGTTTGGTACCAATGATCCCGCTCTTGCCAATACCAGAGACGATTACGCGGCCTTTTGAATGAGCGATTGTCTCTACCGCTTTCGTGAAAGGTTCTGCCAAGCTGTTGGAAAGACTTGCCTGTAACGCGTTGAGCGCAGCGATCTCAGTTTCAATCGTCTTTGCAGCGGAGTGTATCCACTCATCAGCCGGGCGCAGAGGACGGTCTTCATGCGTTAGAAATGATGGCATATGCATTTGGCACTACTTCTTAGCTTTGCTCTCACGAGCACAATGACGCTTTTGCAGCAAGATTCCTGCACTAAGTAAGAGTGCATTGTGAACACTCTGGGGCAAGACTTGGTTTCCCCTCTACCAAATCTGAATTGAGAAAACAATCAAGGGTAGAGGACCTCTTTGCAATGAAACGTTAACCATGTTCGGCGAGTGTGGGGCTTGTTGAATTTCCTTCATTTGAAGGTGGATTGCTGGAATACTTTATGTCGTTGCGCCCAGACGTTTTGAAGAGCATTCAAAGTAGGTCAATTCTGGCCTGTGTTATGATGTTGGGCGCATTTCCGTGGTGTTATGCAGTCGCGCAAACCAGTGATCTGGAGTTCAGGGATAGCCTCACTTTTGAGAATGATCCGAGTGCTGACTTTGAGAAACCTTCTGAAACGGATGCGGCGCCCTTTGAACAACTGATTGAAGAAGGACGATCACGCACCGCAACTCAGCCTCCTGTTCCGACTGTTAGCCAGCAACTCACTGGTACTGGTCGCAGGAGTAGGGAGGCCAAGTTTTCAGAGAGAGTCGCAGTTGCCTCGCGTCATTCACGGCCCGTTGGTGGAGGCGGGAATGCTGATGAAGGTATCTTTGCTGGAGAGACTGTTCAGGACCGACCTGTTGGCATTCAGCTTGGGTCGTTACGCCTGACGCCGTCGTTTGATGCCGGGTTTGGTTGGACAGACAATGCTGAGCAGACAAATGGTGGGATGCCTGACGGATTTTATGAAGTTGATGCGGCAGTTGGTGTGGTTTCTAATTGGGAGCGGCACGGACTCGGGTTGGAGCTTCGAGGTAGCCTTCGCGCTTTCTTTAGTGAACCTGACAATAACCAGCCTGTTGTCACCGGTCGTGGGAATGTGCGTCTTGATCTGAGTGACCTGACAACTGCCAATATTGATGGTGTTTACTCATTTTCGAGAGAGGAGCGGTCCTCTGCTGAGAATGAGGCGTCGACCGGGCGTACCAATTCTGTGCAGGAAATTGGTGGCAGATTCTCACTCAGTAGGCAAGTTTCATTGGTTCAGCTGCGTGGCGGCATTGGTGTAGACCGTACGGTTTACGGCGGGCAAATGAGCAGTTCGCAGCCTCGCGATAATACTGTGTTTGATGCCACTCTGCGGACATCATTTGATAATGGAGCTGCATTTGAACCTTACTTGGAAGGTGGATTTCTAGTCCGAAAATACGATCAAGATTGTAGTGGTGATCCATCCTGCTTCGACAGAACATCGCGCGGCTACTTTGTAAGATCTGGTGTTCGTGTTGATCGTGGGCCTAAGCTTCGGGGGCAGTTTGGGGTTGGTTATCGGGCTGAGTATCTGGATGACAATCGCCTTGACGCTTTGCAGGGGCTGATTTTTGATGGAGCTTTTGTTTGGTCTCCTACACGCCTGGATACCGTGACTGTTAGTGGAGCAACCAACTTTAGCGGTACGAATATCAGTGGAGCTTCTGGTTCAATTCTTTATGCGGGTGATGTTCGGTATGCACATCAGTTTACTCAGGACCTGGTTGGTGATGTTCAGTTTGGCTACACTTACAGGACGTATCAAGGGGTAGATATTGTTGAGCAGGAGGGAGCTGGATCCTTTGGTTTAGTGTGGGCTTTCTCCAAGGATGCAGCTCTGCTTTCTCGCTACACGTTCCGAGCGTTTGAGAGCTCTACGCCAAATAGCAACTACACGAGCAGCCTCATTGAAGCTGGCCTTCGGATAAGACGCTGAATTCTTGAAGTGTTTCAGAGTGCGTTAATTTTTCAAAGACGCATCTAGTAAGAATTGACAAGCTTAAAAAGGGGTTTTGATTAAAAACGGCCTTTTTTTTACCATGGTTGACAGTCATGGCAGTAATGCCTCCGAGGGCTAAGCAAAAAGACTGCGCAAAGTGCGCCTAACAAACTCCCATTCGGGTGACCGGAGAAAGCAGTATGCGATTTTCTTCTTTGCCAGCTGTCTTGTGCGCTGGGTTTCTATTTTTCAGTAACTCCGACGCCTTTGCTCAGGGGAGTGATTTTCAAAAATGGATTGCAAGCTATAAGCGGACTGCTGTAGCTCAAGGCGTTAATGCTCAACTATACGACCGTGTCTTTAAGGGGATGACTCCTGACCCGCGAATTAGGAAGAGTGCAGAGAACCAGCCTGAGTTTACGCGTGCTATCTGGCAGTATCTGGATAGTGCAGTCTCAGAAGACCGCGTGCTCCATGGGCGCCGTATGGTGGATGAATGGTCTGGCTGGCTTGATAGGATTGAGGCTAAATATGGCGTGAACCGCCATGTTGTGCTGGCGATTTGGGGAATGGAAAGTTCATATGGGCGTATTCTCGATAATACATCGATTGTTCGTTCAACGCCCCGTGCTCTAGCTACACTGGCCTATAATGGTGGTCGTCGCGGGAAGTATGCGCGCAAACAGCTGATTGCTGCTCTTAAGATCCTTCAAAATGGTGATGTTTCGCCTGCGCAGATGCGGGGGTCCTGGGCGGGTGCCATGGGACATACCCAGTTCATTCCAACAACTTACCAAGCTTATGCAGTTGATATTACGGGTGATGGAAAAAGAGATATCTGGAATAGCATTCCTGATGCATTGGCTTCAACGGCAGCCTATCTCAATAAGATGGGTTGGCAGTCCGGGCAGACCTGGGGCTATGAAGTTACTCTGCCGAAAAACTTTAATTACCGCTTGAGCAACCAACGTAAGCAGCAATCTGTTGCTAACTGGGGCAAACTTGGAGTGAAGCGAGCAAATGGCTCGAAGTTCCCACGTGGAGCTGACATGGCGCGGCTTTATACACCTGCGGGAGCTAATGGCCCTGCGTTCCTGTTGCTCAAAAACTTCTACGTGATCAAACGCTACAACAACTCTAGTGCTTACGCGCTTGGGGTTGGGCACCTTTCTGATCGTTTACTCGGGCTTTCTGGTTTTGCTGTGGAATGGCCGCGCGGCGATCGCCCTTTGACATTTAGCGAGAAAAAAGCGTTGCAGAAGGGCCTCTCCGATAAGGGTTATAAACCTGGGGCTGTAGATGGAAAGATTGGCCAAAGAACCCGTCAGGCTATTCAGGCTTATCAAAAAGCATCGGGACTGGTTCCAGATGGTCACGATTCAATAAAGCTTCTTAATAGGTTGCAAGGTAGAACATAATCGGGTTTCCTAATGGCAGGAAACCAATGCTGGTGGTTGGTTCCTGCTGGAGACTCGCGATTATGCAACGATCCTTTTTGTCCTTTGTGTTTGTGGCACTGATAAGCCTTTGCTTTGTCAGTGTTTCTGTTATTCCCGTTGAGGTTGCGGCTCAGGTGCGAACCAACAGCACAGGCGCCCCTAAAAAAGGCAACAAGTCATTCTTTGGCTGGTTGTTTGGTGGGGGGAATAAAAGAATTGAGCAGGCGAATCCTACCAGGAAAAAGCGACGCAGAAGCACAACGCGCAAAAAACGTAGTGCTGGCGTTGCCGCAGTGAATACTCCTAAGATCGTTGAAAAAGAAAAGAGTAAGGACGCAAAGGTCCTTCTGGTCATTGGTGATGATCTGGCGATGGGATTAGCTGATGGTTTGAAGGCCGTGTATGCTGAAACGCCTTCGATAAGGGTCAAAAAGCTTGTTTATCCTCGAAAGGGCCTTGTTGCGGATAAAAAGCCGGACTGGCCGGAAGATGTGACAGCTGTGCTGAAGAGTGAAGACGTAGGTCTTGTGGTGGTTTCTCTGGGCGCGCGCGATAACCGGAATATCAAGGTTGTTGGACAAGGCGTTATTGATGGGCAGCCAGCGAGTTACGCTGAAGAACTGCAGTTTCAAGGGGAAGAGTGGAAGAAAGAGTACCGCTTCAGGACAGCGTCCTTGGTTGCAGCCGTCCGGAATGAGCAATTGCCTCTAATTTGGGTGGGGCTTGCTCCGGCTGAAGAGTATCTGACGAGTGCTAACTTCAGCTATCTCAATGATTTGTTCAAAGAGCAAGTTGAACCAGCTGGAGGTATCTTTGTTGATATTTGGGCTGCCTTCCAAAGTGAGGAGGGAGAGTATACGCCTCATGGACCAGATATTACCGGTAAGCGCCGCCGATTGAGGGCGACGGACGGGGTCTACTTTACTTGGGCTGGATACCGGAAAGTTGCTTACTTTGTGGAGCGAGAAATCGCGCGCATATTTGGTAGTGCGACGGCCTTCATTTTTGAAGGTGTGAAAGATGATCCGAACTTTATTGTTTTGACTGGACGCTTAACTTCTCCCGAAACCAAGCTTATCGGACCTGATGATAAAGGCGGGAAAGCTGCAGCGGGGAGTGATCTGTTCAAACTGACTGTCTCTGGAGAAGCATTGCCAGAGGTTTCTGGTCGTGCTGACGACACGCGTTGGACCGGATTTTAATATTTGAAGTATTCTTTGCCAGTTATGCCTTGAATATTGGCTGAGATTCAGAAATGTCTGCAGAAAATTAAATTTTATCGCTGTTTTTTCGAAAATGTATGCAATTCACAGCCTCATGGTAGTGTTCTGTTTACATACATGGGTAACATTACTCACATTAAACTTATAGGTGAAGTGGGGCTATTGATGGTTACCCAACCGCATGTTTTTAAGCTGTCGATGGTAGGCAAGTTTGTCTTGGTCGTATTTCTGGCCATGTCAATCATGTCGCTCGGCACGCTGTTTTCCTTTGTCACAATATACGATGTGTTGACGTCTGCTCTGGGAGATGAGGCGTTAAGGTCGCAGCTTATGTCAGATCATGGGCAAAGCGCGCTAGAGTCGCTGCTTGTCGATAATCTTATGTACATTGTGATGGTCTGTGCACCTGTGGGGACTCTGTTCTTTGTTGTGGCTGTTGTCATTGCAAGGGGCATGAGAAACAACATGGCTGCGTTGCAACGTGGTCTGGATGCTCTGGCTGAAGGCGCGTTGGACACTGAGATCAAGTGCATAGAGCGGGGGGATGAGATTGGTGCAATTGCTCGTTCTATTGCTCAGTTCCGTGTTGTGCTGAAAGATAAAGCTGAAGCTGATACAAAAGCCAAGATTCAGCAGGAGCTGGAACTTGCAGATGCACGCAAGCATGCCTTAGCCAGCGTTGCACAGGAGTTTGAGGCTTCAGTTGGTCATGTGGTGCATGATTTGCTGGAGATCAGTCAGGCCGTGGAGACACGCTCCAGAGAGTTGGATGCAAGTGTGCAAGGTGCCCACAGTGCCATGACATCTTCCAGTGATGTCGCGCAAACCACGCAAACCTCTGTGAAAGCATTGGCGGAAGCGGCAGAAGGTGTGTCGCGTTCTTCAGGGATGATTGGTGATAACACCACACAAGCTGCCCGTTTTGCGCAGGATGCTGCAGTGCATGCGCACAAGACCAATGAGATTGTTGGGCGTTTGGTGGAAAGCGGGAAGGCTATTGGTGAGGTGATCGAGCTGATTGATCAGATTGCTGACCAGACTAACCTGTTGGCATTGAATGCAACAATTGAGGCAGCGCGCGCAGGAGAAGCCGGGCGTGGCTTTGCTGTGGTTGCAAGTGAGGTGAAAAACCTTGCTGGCCAAACCTCTAAAGCCACCGAAGAGATTTCAACACAGGTTGAGTCGGTGCAAAAGGTTGCCGAGCAAGCTGTGATCGCGATCCGCTCAATTGGAGAGACAATTGAGCAGATCAATTCCTTATCAACTGGCATTAATGAAGCTGTTGGTGATCAGAAGCAGGCAACTGAAGATATTTCCCGAGACCTGAATAGCGCGCACTTGAATGTGTCACAGGTCGCGACAGACATGCTGGATCTGGACGGTGAGTTTCAGGGAACAAAAGATGCTTCGAATGATCTGCATCAGGCTGCTGGAAAATTGGGCCATCTCTCCGAGAACTTGCGGGCTGAAGTTGCCAGCTTCCTTGAGAATGTGAAAGCTGCTTAAAACTCTTTAAGCAGCTTCAGGGAGATGTAGGAGAGCAATAAAGTGCATGCTGAAAAGGGTTTAGCGGACTTTTTAGACATTTGCTGTAACGCAACGGTCGCTTCGCTATTTATGATTTTTCTGGTAAACTGGTCAGCAAAGAGCCATTCTTTGTAGGTGTGAGATCTGTAGTGTGGCTGCCAAAAGCAGACATCCCAAGAACCTTAAAACACATAGAGGTTGCAGCGGAACGGTAGGGCAGAAAGCTGTAATCTCCCGCAGATGCGATATCTCTGCCCCCACCAGTCAAAGCGGATGATCTGCGCCGATTGGAAAAAGATCAGGATGCGGAAGAGCCAAAATGCATCGCTCTGTCAACAATTAGCTTTCAGTACTGGTTTTCGATTCCGATGATTTTGAAGCTTCTGCTAATGAGGCATCGTATTCAAACTCGTGAATTCTGTTACCTATTGCTGCATAGGCAACAATACCGTCGTCCCATGGTACAGAAGTTGGAGTCATTTGATCTGATGTTCGGTCAATAAACAAACGGGCAAATTCTTCATCGTCTATCTCATCATCCAATTGCTTGTAATCGAATGCGCACCAAATTGACTCGATCATTTCAAATGCGTGATAAGGAGATACATAGAATGATTGAGATAAGTAGTATTCTCTCATAAAGGGATCTGTTTCCTCTTCCTTTCTCAGAAAAAAAGGCACCCTTGGTTCCGGGGATTGTTTTGTCAAATCGGAACCCAAATTGTTCTCTTATGATTGTCGATAGATACGCCAATGAGGATAGCGCATCACTTCTGAGGTTTTTTGCGGTATCGAGATTAAAATGGATTGATCTGTGCCGCAAAGCCGATAAGTTTCTAAACGCTTCAGTCACCTCGTCTGACTTCCAGATTCCCCATTCCTCGAATGTACTTATAGCTTTTTTCCAATCGTCAATTGACTTGCGTTTATGAGACTTTTTGTCAAATGTCGATACTGGGTAATGATCTCTTAGATCCAGAAGCAGATGATTGAGAATTCTTTCTCCGAGCGCACATGCAGCGGTGAGGGCTGGATAATAATGGCAGTGAATGAAGGCATACCTTGCCTGCAGGAATAAATCATTGTGGTGTGAAATTATCGAGAAAGGTAGCTGCCCAAGTTCTTTGAAATTCTTAAGTTTTTGCTCAAAGTTATGTTCACCCAACTCAATTTTCAGTTGTTTGATTAACCTCTCTTTGTTCTGCATGTGCAGCTTAATTACCTCTTCTGTCCAAGTGTCTTTTGGTTCTTCCAAAGTAATTGCACGCGTGTCGAAATGCGCAGGCTGAATGCGATATCTCTTCATTTTTTATGCTCGAGAATTTGTTGGCTTTTGTTTCTACAGTCAATCATTGCGACAAGTGAGTTGATGTTACAACCCTCGTTGTATTCAACAGCAGCTGAGATAGGCGGACTTTCTACCCGTGAGCAATTTGGCAATGTTTATGAGGCAACGGTAAAGTGCGCAAGGATGATTGTTTTTGAATGAAAACCGAAGTCTGCTTTGGGGCGTATCGTCGGGCGTCTTTCTGGATGGCCGCAATGAGCCGACATTACTGGTCGCCGTGTGTTGCGTCTGCGAATACTAATTCATTTTGAAGGTCTCGATTGGGCTCATAGCCATACCTCATGATTTCTAATGTCATTGGGTATGACACTTTATTCTTCTCGTTCAGGAGTGGGGAGATTGTTGAAGCCTGAGGCGTTCGAAAAAACTTATCCCCTTTACGCAAATGTGCCCCCATACTAACTTCATGCCCACGTGACGGGCTGCTGGCGGACCGTCCGTCAGCGTGTCGTGGGCTGGGTGGGGCTTTCAGAAGAGGTAACGCATCTTTTGTTGGTCCGGTGGAACCGATTTTCAGGCGTGACTGCATGGTCTGAGAGGAAGGACCCAAGCCTGAAGGGCATCACGCAGTGGCATTTGCTGGTCAGAGCGGTAGATGTCAGAGGCAATGGACCTGTTTGGATGCGGAAACTTATCCGGGCAAGGCACGTAGCCAATGCCAAAGACTCATCTCTAACAAGTAGCGCAGGTGTTGCCTGCTGCCTTGCTCATCCCGACCTTCGGGAACTCTCGTTTCACCACTGCATGGGAAGCCATGCGGTGCTTTTAGTGCTTGCAAGTTCAACTCAGAATGTATGAGTGAGAAAGAGTGGAGCAACATCAAAAAACCCCGGAAAGCGGGGCTTTCCGGGGTTCTGGTACTTCATTGTCAGCTAAGTTTAGCGTGGCAGATTGGAAGATCCTGTCAGGAACTCGTCGATTGAACGAGCCGCCTGACGACCTTCGCGGATAGCCCAGACCACAAGGGACTGGCCTTTGCGCACGTCACCAGCTGCAAAGACTTTTTTGATGGAGGTCTTGTAGTCTTCGGTGTTTGCTTTCACGTTGGTGCGCGGGTCCAGCTCCAGATCGTCACCAGCTTCTTTGACGTAAGTTTCCATGTTCGGGCCAGAGAAGCCAATGGCTGCAAGAACAAGATCTGCCTTGAGAATGAACTCGGTTCCTTCAATTGGAACACGTTTTTCATCTACACGAGCACATTTTACGCCTGTTACGTGACCGTCTTCATCACCTACAATTTCGAGTGTTGCTGCGGAGAACTCACGTTCTGCGCCTTCTGCCTGAGAAGTTGAGGTACGGAACTTCGTTGGCCAGTATGGCCAGAACTGGTTCTTATCTTCCTTCAGTGGCGGCATTGGACGGATATCCATCTGGGTTACAGACAGAGCGCCCTGACGGAAGGATGTCCCAACGCAGTCAGATGCGGTGTCACCACCACCAACAACAACAATGTGTTTGCCGCCAGCCCAGTATGGTTCTTCGCCCGATACATCTTCACCACCAACGCGGCGGTTTTGCTGTACGAGGAATGGCATCGCATACATCGCGCCTTTGAGGTCCATGCCCGGAATGCCTGGATCACGCGGGCGTTCCGCACCCGTGCACAGCAGTGTTGCGTCGTGACGTGTGTGGATCTCTTCAAACTCTACATCTTTGCCGATTTCACAGCCGTAGTGGAAAGTTACCCCTTCCCCTTCTAACTGTTCGACACGGCGCTCTATGTAGTGTTTTTCCATCTTAAAGTCAGGAATACCATAGCGCATCAAACCACCTGCACGTGGTTCACGCTCGTAAACATGAACTGTATGGCCGGCCCGTGCCAGCTGTTGAGCTGCAGCTAGACCCGCAGGGCCAGATCCAATGACCGCAACAGTTTTACCTGTCTTGGTGGCAGCTGGTTCGGGCTTGATCCAACCTTCCTTAAAGGCGCGATCAGCGATTGCTTGTTCGACAGTTTTAATCGCGACCGGAATGTCTTCCAGATTCAACGTACATGCTTCCTCGCATGGAGCAGGACAAATACGGCCCGTGAATTCAGGGAAGTTGTTGGTTGAATGTAGATTGCGAGCAGCTTCTTCCCAGTCCCCTGCAAATACCAGATCATTCCAATCTGGTATTTGGTTGTTTACTGGACAACCGGCGGGACCGTGGCAAAACGGAATGCCACAATCCATACAACGAGCTGCCTGACGCTCCACTTCCGGCTGCGAGAGCGGGACAGTGAATTCGCGAAAATGGCGGATGCGATCTGATGCCGGCTGGTAGTTTTGCTCCTGCCGGTCGATCTCCAAAAAGCCAGTTACCTTACCCATGTCTTCCCCTCTTATTCCGCAGCCGCGAGGCCCAGACGCGCTGCTTTCATTTCCTGAAGCGCGCGACGGTATTCAACCGGCATAACTTTCACAAACTTCGGACGCCAGTTCTCCCAGTCATTCAGAATATTCTGAGCTTTGGTGGAACCAGTATATTTCACGTGGTTTTCAAGAATGAGACGCAGACGTTCGTCGTCGTGGCGTGTCATGTCAGCTGACAGATCCACACGTCCTTTGTACTCGATGTCGCCACCATGGTGATGCAGCTTTTCGAGCAGGTCATCTTCTTCTTGCACGGGCTGAATGTCGACCATTGCAAGGTTACAACGGGAGCCGAAGGTACCATCCTCGTCCAACACGTAAGCAACACCACCGGACATACCTGCTGCGAAGTTACGACCAGTTTGACCGATTACGACAACAACACCGCCGGTCATGTATTCACATCCGTGGTCACCAACACCTTCAACAACTGCAGTTGCTCCGGAGTTACGAACCGCGAAACGCTCACCACCGACACCGCGGAAGTACACTTCACCGCTGGTTGCTCCGTAAAGAACGGTGTTTCCAACAATGATGGAGTTTTCCGGTACGATGCGTGTGTTCTCTGGAGGACGTACGATAATGCGACCACCTGCGAGGCCTTTGCCTACGTAGTCGTTTGCGTCGCCTTCAAGATCAATCGTCACACCTTTGGCAACAAAGGCGCCAAACGCCTGACCAGCCGTACCTGTCATCGAGATATGGATGGTGTCGTCTTTGAGACCTTTTGCGCCGTAGCGTTTAGCAATCTGACCAGAGAGCATTGCGCCAACAGACCGATCAACAGACTTGATCTTCGCTGGGAACTCAATTTTTTCTTTGCTTTCCAGCGCTGGCATTGCATTGCGAATGAGCTCACGGTCCAGAACATCGTTGATTGGATGTTCTTGAAGCTGTGACCAGCGACTTTGTTCCTGGGTAGCATCTGGACGATAGAAAATCCTTGAGAAATCAAGGCCTTCAGATTTCCAGTGATTGATTGCAGTTTCTTTGTCGAGCATGTCGGAGCGACCGATGATTTCGTCCAGTTTCCTGACGCCGAGTTCTGCCATCAAGCCGCGAAGTTCTTCCGCTACATAGAAGAAATAGTTGATGACGTGTTCCGGAGTGCCTTTAAAGCGCTTCCGCAGAACCGGATCCTGGGTCGCAATACCAACCGGGCAGGTGTTGAGATGACATTTACGCATCATCAAGCAACCAGCTGCGATCAGCGGAGCTGTTGAGAAGCCATACTCATCTGCTCCCAAAAGAGCGCCAACAAGTACGTCACGGCCTGTGCGAAGACCGCCATCAACCTGCAAAGCGATACGGGAACGCAGGCCATTGAGAACGAGCGTTTGCTGGGTTTCAGCAAGGCCCATCTCCCATGGAGAACCAGCGTGCTTCAAAGAGGTGAGTGGGGATGCACCTGTGCCACCGTCAAAGCCTGAGACCGTGATATGGTCTGCGCGCGCTTTGGCAACACCTGCTGCAACTGTTCCAACACCAACTTCAGACACCAACTTAACGGAGATATCGGCCTCTGGATTTACGTTCTTCAGATCGTAGATCAGCTGCGCCAGATCTTCGATTGAGTAGATGTCGTGGTGCGGAGGAGGTGAAATCAAGCCGACGCCCTGTGTGGAGTGACGTGTCTTTGCGATCACTGCATCCACTTTATGGCCTGGCAGCTGTCCGCCTTCACCCGGCTTGGCACCCTGAGCGACCTTAATCTGGATCATATCGGAGTTGACCAGATATTCGGTTGTTACACCAAAGCGACCTGATGCAACCTGCTTGATCGCAGAACGCATTGGGTTGGGAGATCCGTCCGGAAGTGGGTTGAAGCGTTCGGCTTCTTCGCCACCTTCACCGGTGTTGGACTTACCGCCAATCTTGTTCATAGCAATCGCAAGCGATGTATGAGCTTCGCGAGAGATTGAGCCGAAAGACATTGCACCCGTAGAGAAGCGCTTGACGATGTCTTCTGCGGATTCAACTTCGTCGATGTTGACTGGACGGCGCCCTAGTTCTTCTGCTGATTTGATGCGGAACATGCCACGGATTGTGTAACGGCCAGAGGCTTCGTTCACTTCCTTGGCGAATTCCAGATACTTTTCAGGCAGGTTGTTGCGTACTGCATGCTGAAGTGTAGCGATGCTGTCCGGGGTCCACATGTGGTTTTCGCCACGAGTCCGGTAGGCATATTCACCGCCAACGTCCAGCGAACGACGCAGAACAGGAATGTCCTCAAATGCATCGTGGTGACGAACAACAGTCTCTTCAGCAACTTCTTTCAGGCCGATGCCTTCAATGGTTGTTGCTGTGCCGAAGAAGAATTTTTCAACAAATTCTGAATTCAGTCCAACGGCATCAAAGATCTGCGCACCACAGTAGGATTGATAGGTGGAGATGCCCATCTTGGACATGACTTTGAGCATGCCTTTATTGATGGCTTTGATGTAGCGAGAGACTACTTCATGCTCATCCACTTCCTCAGGGAAAGACCCCTCAGAGTGCATTGAACGGATTGTTTCGAATGCGAGATACGGGTTGATTGCCTCTGCACCATAACCGGCCAGAACGCAGAAGTGATGAACTTCGCGTGCTTCACCTGTTTCAACCACAAGACCCACTGACGTACGAAGGCCTTTGCGGATCAGGTAGTTATGAACGGCAGCTGTCGCCAGCAGTGCAGGGATTGCGATGCGGGCACGTGAGATTACACGGTCAGACAGGATGATGATGTTGTAACCACCATGAACAGCCTTTTCAGCACGGGCACACAAGCGCTCCAGAGCACCTTCCATGCCCTCGGTCCCCTTCTCAGTAGAGTAGGTGATGTCGAGGGTCTTGGTTTGGAACTGATTGTCTTCAATGTCACCAATGGCGCGGATTTTTTCCAGATCAGCATTGGTGAGGATCGGCTGACGCACTTCCAGACGTTTGGAGGTAGAAAGACCTTTCAAATCAAACAGGTTTGGACGTGGTCCGATGAAGGACACGAGGCTCATCACCAACTCTTCGCGGATCGGGTCGATCGGCGGGTTGGTTACCTGCGCAAAGTTCTGCTTGAAGTAGGTGTACAGAAGCTTGGATTTGTCTGAGAGGACGGACACAGGTGTGTCAGTACCCATAGACCCCAGTGCTTCCTGACCAACGGTTGCCATTGGTTGCATAAGAAGCTTGATGTCTTCCTGCGTGTAACCAAAGGCTTGCTGACGGTCGAGAAGAGTTTCACCTGCAACCGGCGCGCGTTCACGTACGGATGGGAGGTCCTCAAGAACCATCTGTGTGCGATGCAGCCAGTCTTTATAAGGATTGGCTGTGGAGAGTTGGCGCTTGATTTCTTCGTCAGAAACAATACGGCCTTCTTCCAGATCGATCAGAAGCATTTTGCCTGGCTGGAGACGCCATTTCTGAATGATCTTCTCTTCTGGAATATCGAGAACACCAACTTCAGAAGACATAATCACGAAGTCATCATCAGTAACGATGTAACGGGCAGGGCGCAGACCATTACGGTCAAGCGTAGCACCAATCTGACGACCATCTGTGAAGGCTACCGCTGCAGGTCCGTCCCATGGTTCCATGATAGAGGCATGGTACTGATAGAAAGAGCGACGATTTTCGTCCATCAGCGGGTTGCCGGCCCATGCTTCCGGGATCAGCATCATAGCCGCATGTGCAAGGGAATAGCCGCCTGTGGAGAGGAATTCCAAAGCGTTATCGAAGCATGCTGTGTCAGACTGGCCTTCGTAAGAGATCGGCCAGAGCTTATTGATGTCATCACCAAATGCCGGAGAAGACACAGACGCCTGACGGGCTGCCATCCAGTTTACGTTGCCGCGCAAGGTGTTGATTTCACCGTTGTGAGCAACCATCCGGTATGGGTGAGCCAGATCCCACGATGGGAAGGTGTTGGTTGAGAAGCGTTGGTGAACCAACGCCAATGCAGAGATAAACCGTTCGTCACGCAAATCGTCATAGTAGGCGCCAAGCTGGTAAGCGAGGAACATGCCCTTATAGACGATTGTGCGGCTGGAGCAGGAAACGACGTAGAAGCCTTTTTCTACGCCCTCGGATTTCTCGCGTACGACGTTGGAGATCACTTTGCGCAGGATAAAGAGGCGGCGCTCCAGAATATCACTATCAGTATTGTCTGGTAGTGTTACAAACAACTGACGGGAAACAGGTTCTGTCGCTGCAATATCTGGTGCTTTCGACAAAGAAGAATTGTCGACCGGAACATCACGCCAGCCTAATACTTCAAGACCTTCATCAGAAACACATTCTGCAACGATGCTTTCGCATTGCTCGCGGAGCTTTTTATCTTGTGGAAGGAAGAAGAAAGCAACGCCGTATTCGCCAGTTTCTGGAAGATCGAATCCGATCTTCGAGCATTCTTCTTTGAAAAACTCGTGTGGGACCTGGGTCAGCATACCTGCACCGTCGCCCATCAATGGGTCAGCGCCAACTGCGCCGCGGTGTGTCAGGTTTTCAACGATCTGAAGGCCGCTTTGTACCACGTGGTGAGATTGTGCGCCTTTGAGGTTAGCTATAAAGCCGACGCCACAGGCATCGTGCTCTTTGGCTGGATTGTAAAGCCCCTCAGTGGCAGCAGTGCGGAGTTTTTCCGTAACGGTGCCTGTGGTGGTAGCTCGGGTTTTCATAGGTTCCCCCCCACTCATATGCATCGTGTTTCCTCCTTTTTCTGCCATTTTTGGCCTCACTTTCGCTCATCTCAATGTGACCGGTTAAGGTCACTTCCTCGTTCGGGTCGCGGGGAGGTCTTCCTCGCGGCTCGTTCGAAGCCCCGGCACGGCTTGCCCCGGATCTGTCGAATGAAGCACGGCCACTTTATACATAGGGCCGCCCATTCGGAGTTTCCTCCGATCTATCTTACCCCTTTGGCGAGTGCATTGCGATATGTCCGCATGGCACACATTTGGGGGAGAATGTCGCGGCGTTGGGAACGCGCCTACATCCTTCTCTTTTGCGTTGTGTGGATCTCTTAGGTGGATCGCTTGGAAGCTGTCTTCCAGATTGTCATCAACGCATGCGAGATAATAAGGACAGCACTCCTGTCCTTTTCCGCGTCGCGAACATGCCAGATTTCAGAGGGTAGAGCAAGAGCGTTTCAGAAAGTCTTTATTTCTATTCTTCTAATTTTATTAGGCCGATTGTCGCATTGGCATCTAAAACTCAAGTTAGATGCAATAATATTTCAACTATTCACGAACCTGTGAGGATGATGATCTCATTTTATTGATTTAATCGCGTCAAAATAACATGTGTTTGATTTCCCATTGATCGAGTTTTTTGTCAGAACTGTCTGCAGAGGCGAACCAAACCTGTTGAACACATCGCCGAATTTCAATTGAGGAGTTTTGAAATGTCCAAAAAAACGTTGTCCGCTGCTGTACTCGCAACTGCTGTTACTGCTGCTGTAGCTGGTGCAAACATTACTGTTGCTGAAGCTGCTTCTAAAGAAAAATGTTACGGTGTTTCCCTTGCTGGTGAGAACGACTGTAAAGCGGGCGCGGGCACCACTTGCGCAGGCACTTCCACTGTTGACTATCAGGGCAATGCTTGGACCCTCGTACCAACCGGTACATGTGCATCCATTGAAGTCCCAGGTGATCGTAAAGGTTCTCTGACCGAACTTTCCCGCGATCTGCCTCACTAATCGCTTTACTTTACAATATACTGCGTTGCACCGGGGCGGGTTTTTTCCCTCCGGTGTTTCTTTAAGAAGAAGTCATAATATAGAACGAGGTGCTGATATGTGCGCGCAAAGAGTCAATGCAAAATTACCTGCACGAGGTGGCGTGGGCTTAAAAGCTGATCATTATCACAGTATTCTCAATGACAAGCCTGATATGGGCTTCTTCGAAATTCATGCAGAAAACTATATGGGTGCCGGTGGCCCTCCGCACGGTTATCTTGAAGCGATCCGCCGGGATTATCCTATCTCTCTTCATGGTGTCGGGTTGTCTATTGGCGGTGCTGATCCGCTGAACAAAGAGCACATTTCGCGCGTGAAAGATGTTGCTGACCGGTACGATCCAGGTCTTTTCAGTGAGCATCTGGCCTGGTCAACGCACGACACCGAGTATTTCAATGATCTTCTGCCTCTGCCTTACACTGAGGTGACATTACAGCAGGTCGTTGATCATATTGATGAAGTGCAGACCTTCCTTGGTCGTCAGATGTTGCTTGAAAACCCAAGTGCTTATGTGATCTTCAAGGAAAGCACATATGAAGAAACTGAGTTTCTTCGCGAGATTGTAAAACGAACTGGCTGCGGATTGCTGCTGGACGTGAACAATGTCTTTGTTTCTGCTACGAACTCTGGTGGTTCTCCTGAAGATTATGTGGACCGATTCCCGGTTGAGCATGTTCAGGAAATTCACCTTGGCGGGCATGCACCAGAAACAGACGAGCTGGGCTATCCTCTTCTAATCGATGCACATGATCGTAAAGTTGCTGATCCTGTGTGGGCGCTTTATGCGCGGACAATTGATCGGGCTGGTCCTCAACCAACTCTTATTGAGTGGGATGCGAATATTCCGACCTGGGAAATTCTCGCTTATGAAGCTGAGCAGGCGGATGTGGTGATACAATCTCATATTGAGACGCAGGCCCAAGCCTCTCAGAAGCGGGGTGATCATGTCCCAGGTGTCTGATAGCACTAAGGAAAAAATTGCGTTGAAGGGTTTTGGCGTTCCTTTGCAGGATTTGCAGTCAAACATGCAAGGTTTTGACATGTTCTCGGATGGGCTGATGAATCCAGCTGTCCCTTTACCCGATGGGGTTGTGGGGCGTGATGGTCATCCCTCTGAGAAACGTTTTGGCGTTTACCGCAATAACGTAATGGCGAGCTTGATTGATGCGATGGCTGCCAACTTTCCAGCAGTACATGATTTGGTCGGGCGTGATTACTTCCGGGCACTTGCTGCAGAATTCGTTCGCAAACATCCACCAGAGCAGCCGGTACTGAGTGAGTTTGGGGGCAAGTTCTCTGAGTTCATTGGCGCGTTTCCTCCACTCGCAGACTATCCCTATCTGAAAGATGTTGCTGTGCTGGAATGGGCATGGCTGCGTGTTTACCACGGGCCGAATGCGACGCCTGTTGCGCCTGATGTGTTATCCAAGATTGATCCAGCAAAACTAGGGGATGCGATGTTTACCCCGATCCCTGCACATAGACTGATTTACTCCCGTTTTCCACTTAGCGAGATCTGGAAACAGAACCGCTCGGAAGATGTGGAAGGTGTTACGCCTGAGGCTGATCAAGTGATTTTGATTTGCCGACCAGATATGGACGTGACACTGACCGGATTGGCTCAGGACGTAGCGGCATTCGCTGATTTACTGTTCTTTGGCAAGACATTGGGAGAAGCTGCAGAAGCAGTTTCATCCTCTTACAAATTCTTTGATCTGTCGCAGGCATTGGGCTGCCTGCTGAGCGCACGCGTGTTCGCGAGCGTGGACGTCAAAGCTTAATATTGATTGCGAGGGGCCGGGCGGTAAGGCCCTCGAGTGGTGGAAAGCACCAGAGGAGGAATCCGATGAGAATGCTTGTAAATTTATACCAGGGCGTATTTGGCTGGTTGGAGCGTGTAACTGAAGGCTGGTTTCTTGGTCTGTCTGCGCGTTTTCTTTTCGCAGGCGTCCTGTTTATGTACTTCTGGAACTCAGCGCTGACCAAGTTTGGTGATGGTGTACTTGGGTTCCTGTTCCCTTCAACGGGTGCATATGCGCAGATCTTGCCGCATATTACTGAGGCGGCTGGGTACGATATTTCTCAGATCCCGTTTTTCCCCTATGGCCTGATTGTGCTTTTGGGAACATGGGGTGAAGTGATCATTCCGGTGCTTATTGTTGTGGGCCTGTTTACTCGTGCCGCAAGCATTGGTTTCATTGGCTTTGTGATTGTTATGTCTATCGTGGACGTGGTTGGTCATGGCGTTGATATGCCGACAATTGGCGCACTGTTTGATCGTCATCCATCTGCTTTGATCTTTGATCAGCGCGCACTGTGGATCTTCTTGGCAACTGTGCTTGTGATCCGTGGTCCTGGAGTGTTCTCGTTGGATTGGGTGTTGGGCAAATGGTTCGGCATTCACCACGAAACGGGTATTTCAGATACGAAGAGCCACGCATGAGGCTTATATTGAGAGCCTGATAGAGTTATTGGTTTTCATTCAGATATTGGAGCGTGTCACTGATGAGGTGATGCGCTCTTTTTCGTTTGTGTATATGACTGGAGCTCGCGCAGACTGAGCTAAAGGAGGTGGCGTTGCAGATTATGTGCCTGAATGGTTGGGGAGGGACGCTCTACTCTGACTTGCTGCCGTATTTATCTCAGGCCGCGCCTGATGTGCTTTGCCTGCAAGAGGTAGTTCACACACCAGAAAGCGATAAGCACTGGCTGACTTATCGGGATGGTGATCACGTCTTACCTCAGCGTGCTAATTTCTTCCGTGATGTTTGCGCAGCGCTGCCTGAGCATGTGCCTGTCTTCTGTCCTGCTGCTCAGGGTGTGCTCTGGGATGAGGAGCAGTCTGTCCACTCTCAATGGGGGCTGGCAACATTTGTGCATCGTTCCTTCCCTATTATTGGTCAGGTGCAAGGATTTGTGCACAAAGACTATTCTGCTGATGGTTATGGAGACCACCCACGCTCTCGTAATGCGCATGGAGTTCGTGTTTATGATTATGCGACAGACCGTGCTGTGAGCATCACCCACATGCATGGCCTTCGTGATTTGAATGGCAAGATGGACACGCCAGAACGCTTCGACCAGGCGAAACGGTTGTTCAATATCTCACAGGTAGTTTCTGAACCATGTGATTTGCGAGTGGTGTGCGGTGACTTTAATGTTGAGCCTGACAGCGAAACTATTCGTTTGCTGGAGGAAGATGGTTTGGTTGAGTTAGTCAATCATTATGGCGTCGAAACTACTCGGAACTCCTATTACAAAAAGCCAGGTAAGTTTGCTGATTACTTGCTGATTGATCAGGTCGATGAGATCCAGAAGTTTCAAGTATTACAGAAACCTGAGGTCTCAGATCATTGCCCACTTGTTTTAACTTTGAAAGCTGGTCTTAAAAAAGGGCACCTTTCTAGAACTTCTGAGAGTGTGTTGCTCTCCTAAAGGGCTTCTCGTGGAGAGCTTTGCCCTTAAGATCAATAAATGGCTTGAGTTCCCTCGGTATATTGTTATTCAAATCCTATGATTTTTGCGAGTGACAACTGGGCAGGTGCGACGAGTGCAGTTATGACTGCACTTGCGAACCATACAAGCGGCTTTGCCACCGCTTATGGGGTTGATCCATTGAGCCGCTCTATCGAGCAGCAGTTCAATGATCTCTTTGAAAAAGAAGTTGCCGTGTTTCTGGTTTCTACAGGAACAGCAGCCAATTCCCTGGCGCTTGCGACCTATGCGAAGCCGGGCGGGGCAGTGTTTTGTCATGAAGATGCACACATCAATGTTGATGAGTGTCACGCTCCGGAGTTCTTTACAGCTGGTAACAAGCTGATTGGTATTGGCGGTGAGCATGGCAAACTTACGCCTGATGTGCTGCGTTCAGCGATGGACAAAGTACCGGATAATAACCCGATGCATGGCCGTCCTGCTGCGGTATCCATCTCTCAGGTGACAGAGTTTGGGACCATCTACCAGCTTGATGAAATTCAGGCACTGGCAGATGTGGCCCATTCCCGGAATGTGCCATTGCATATGGATGGCGCCCGTTTTGCGAATGCGTTGGTGTCTCTGGATGTCTCTCCTGCAGAGATGACATGGAAAGCCGGTGTGGATGTTCTGTCCTTCGGTGGTACCAAGAACGGTTGTTGGTGTGCCGAAGCTGTTGTGTTCTTCAACCCTGAAGAGTCCGAGGGCTTTGAATATTTGCGCAAGCGGGCTGCTCAGGTCTTCTCAAAGGCGCGCTTTATTTCTGCGCAATTTGAAGGTTATCTGAAGGACGATGACTGGCTGGCTTCAGCGCGTCACGCTAACGCGATGTGCATGCGTCTTGCCGATGGTATGCGCGATATTGAAGGTGTGCGATTGCCAATCGAACCTCAGGCCAACGAATTGTTCCCGGTGTTCACCAAAGCGCAAGCTGCACGTCTGGAAGCTGCCGGTGCGAAGTTTTATGATATTCCAGCGGATTTCGTCTCAGAAGATGAAGTGTTCCTTCGCTTGGTGACCTGCTTTGCGACCACTCCAGAGATGGTTGACGAGTTTCTGATGCATCTGCGCGGGTAATCGTGGCAGACTGCTCAATTCGTGATTACGTCTTATGATTGCAGTGTCGAGAAATGCAGCATAGAATGCTGGTCTGCGGAGGGATATAGATCCGCAGACCAGCGGGGCACCTGCAAGGGGTTAGCAAGGGTGTTAGAGGCCAACCCTTGCGGTGTCAGTCCAGTGGGTTCAAGGCAAGGCCTTAAGTGAACTAACCTACCCTTCTTATTTTGCGTGTAACTTACCACTCGATAATTCTTAAGTGGCTGTGTGGTCGTGGGGAACGCGGTAATTCCAGAAAATAGAAACAGATGCAGAGAGAGTATCTTTGTGCTTGCTGAAGCGCGCATAAAAGAACGCCCCGCTGGGGCAAGCGGGGCGTTGATTGTGTCCTGGCCCTTACTGGGGGGAAAGGCAGCCAGACAGATCCGCATGGGAGGATTGCGGAGGAGGAACCCTGTTGATTTGAGTGGGATTGATTGGCAGGGGCGTGCCAATCAATCTTTGAGAGACATTAGAAAATCTAGAATGTTACAAGGGTGGCCACTCGCGAGGGTGGGAGTTTGGGAGGAAGGTCCTCGCGAGGGCTTTGGGTTTTAAAGGCGTATTCTTATCTGAAAACCGGTTTCCACTTTTCAGGAATACACATCAGTGAGCTACTGTTTCGGCTTCAATTTGTTTGTGTTCTTTTTTATCTCCAGCCGTGATGTTGATTTTGCGCGGTTTTTTTGCCTCAGGAATTTCTCGGATGAGGTCAATGTGGAGCAATCCGTGCTCCATGCTTGCGCCAATCACTTTCACATATTCGGCGATCTGGAAGCGGCGTTCAAAAGCGCGGGAGGCGATTCCCCGGTAGAGAACTTCTTTTTCGTCGCTTTCAGGACTTTTCTCGCCAGAAACAGTCAAGACATGTTCTTTAGCTTCAATCGTCAGCTCATCTTCCTTAAACCCGGCGACGGCCATGGAGATGCGGTATGCGCTCTCTCCTGTGCGCTCAATGTTATAAGGGGGATAAGCTGATCCCTGCTGTTCCGTTCCTGAATCCAGCATGGAGAAAAGACGGTCGAAACCAACAGTGGAACGGTAAAGGGGGGTAAGATCGAAATGACGCATTTTATGTGTCCTCTTTTGTGTGGTCCTAAGGCCATCTGAGCAACGTTCACCATTCGCCGCAAAGCGCGCGGACGATGAAATTTTCGTTTTGCTTACAGTGCCTTCCCATTAGTGGCGAAGGTTCTAAGCGGTGTCAGACCCACTCTGTGGCGCCTGTGATTTTGAGATGGGGACGGGGCGAATAAGTTTCAAGAGTTTTTTTCAAAATAGGTGTTTTTGCTGGAATGATGCCCGCATTTTCAGATTAACAGAACCTGAACAAGCGCTTCTGATCCCGTACATCCGCGCCTTGTTACGTTCTCCTTGTATTCAGGCAAACCTTATTGCCGACAAGGAGAGAACAGATGAATGCTTTGAAGAAAAAAGTAACCGGACTGGCCGCTGCAGCTGTTGTTGCTCTGGGAGTTTCTGGTGCGGCGGCTCCGGCAAATGCAGGCGCTCAATTCACCTACGATGGACCAAACGTAAGCGTTCAGGTCACGCAGGCTCACTATAAGAAGAACCGTCATTGGGAACATGGGCAACACCATGCATTGAACAAGAAGCAGGTGAAACGCCGTCTACGGGCCTGGGGTTACCGGAACTTCAAAAAAGTAAAACGTAAGGGCGACGTGTATATTGTAAAAGCCAGCTGGCAGGGGCAACACCGGGCACGGTTGGTTGTAGATGCCTATAGTGGTTGGATCATCAAGTACCGTTATTTGGGGTACTAAGGGGCATTCCCGAGATCTTAATCTGTTTATCCGTCTGACCTGCCTTCTTGCGATCAAGGCAGGTCTTTCGGTGTTTGGGCTCTAGTATGCTGTTTCTTTAATGCGCCCTGGATAAGCCTTGTCATAGGCGTCGCCGTCAAACTCCACTTTTGACAGTGCTTGTGCCATTTGTCCGGCAGTTGGAACTGTTTTGCGGTCTACCTTCGCATCTTCTGTCCAAAGGCCTGAGCGGTAAATGGCTTTCTGGCACTGGTAGTAGATGGTTTCGACCGTGACGACCATGATAGATTTCGGCAGTTTACCTTCTATCTTATGAGCTTCCAGCCGGACTGGATTCGCTGAGATTTTGGCTTTCCCGTTGATGCGGATGGTTTCTCCGACACCAGGGATCATAAACAGCAAAGAGACGCGTGGATCCTGAACGATGTTACGCAAACTATCGATGCGGTTGTTGCCGCGACGGTCCGGAAACTCGATGGTTTTTTCATCAATGACCTTTACAAAGCCTGCAGGGTCCCCACGTGGAGAGCAGTCGGTTCCTTCTTCAGATACAGTTGTGAGCGTGAAGAAAGGGGAGGCTTCGATAAAGGTTTTGTAGTGCGGAGAAATATAGCCGACTTCTTTATCGATAGAGATTTGTTTCGGGCTTCCATAGAGCTCTTCGAGCTGAGCGAGGCTGGTAATCTCGTGGGAAACAGATGTTGGGTCTGTGTCTTGCATGTAAATATCCTTGTTACCGCGTACTGAGATGGAAAAAACTTCCAGAAATTGCGGTTGCGGCCTGTTGCTTGGAAAGGCTATCAAATTGAGAGTGAGAGAACTAGAGGTTACGCGCTGATGGTACTGGTCAATACGGATTTCAATCGGGTCCCTGAGGGAACGGAGTCTGGTTTTATCCAGACAGAAGACAATGTGAAAATCCGTTGGGCTCATTGGGCTCCGACCGGGTCTCCGCTCAAGGGGACTGTGACCCTTGTTCAAGGCCGGACTGAGTTTATTGAGAAATACTTTGAGGTTGTTGAGGAACTGCGGGCGCGTGGTTTCTATGTGGTGGCTTTTGATCTGCGCGGGCAGGGTGGTTCTGAGCGTTTGTTGAAGAACGAGCGACGTGGCCACGTTGAGAGCTTCGATGAGTTCGCTCTGGATTTACACGCTGTTTTGGACAATGTCTCACTTTCTGATTGCCCAGGTCCACACTTCCTGCTGGCGCACTCAACTGGTGGTGCTGTGGTTATGCATGCTAACCGGCGGCTGAAGACCAAGATTGACCGCGCGGTGCTAACAGCTCCCCTCGTCGGCCTTGCGATGAAGGGGCGTATGGTCAAGATGGCAGGTGCGCTTGCAAAGACGCTTGTCTGGGTTGGCATGGGGAACGCTTTTGTTCCCGGCGGCAATGACAAGATCCTTGTCGACTATGACGGCAATACGCTCACGTCTGATCCGGATCGTTTCAAGCGCATGAATGCTATTCTCGAAGAAGCGCCTCAATTGGGGCTGGGTTCTCCGACGGTGAGCTGGTTCCGTGCTATGGGATTGGCGACAGAGCGCTTCAGAGAGCCTGAATTCCAGATTGAATTCGGCGTACCATCTTTAGTCATCGGCGCGGGAAAGGATCAGATCGTCTCGACAGACGATGCTGAGGAAGTCTGCCGCTCTTGCCCAGGTATGAGCTTTCTGGAAATTCGAGGATCTCGCCATGAGATTCTTATGGAGCGAGATCCTTATCGTGAGCAGTTCTGGGCTGCATTTGATGCGTTTATTCCGGGAAGCGCGGACTAAGCAGCTGCTTTTGCCAGCTTGGTGAGCAGCTCATCGTGTAGGCGTTTGTCGCCTGTGGCAAGCACTTGTCCGCCGTCTGCTGCATTGCCTCCGGTCCAGTTGGTGACGAAACCGCCAGCGCCTTCGATGATTGGGATGAGGGCAAGGATGTCGTAGGTGTTCATGCCGGTCTCAATGACGGCATCAAAGCCTGCTGCTGCCACCATGGCGTAGCCGTAACAATCTGTGCTGTAGCGGGTGAGGCGAGCTTCTGCGCAGATCGTGTCCCATACCGGGCGCTCGACTTCATTGAACAAGGCTGGCTCGGTCGTGGTGATGATTGCCTCTGACAAGGATGCGCAGCTGCGGGTTTTCAAAACACGCTTGCCGAGCGGACCAGTCATGAAAGCTTCGTTACAATCGCCCCAAAAGCGCTCACTGTTATACGGCTGGCTCATGATGCCTTGAGACGCTTTGCCGTTGGTTCTGAGGCCAATCAGTGTGCCCCACAACGGGGTGCCGCAGATGAAAGAGCGTGTGCCGTCGACTGGATCAAGAACCCAGACATTATCGGCATCTTCGCGGACCTTGCCGTATTCCTCGCCGATGATGCCGTGATCCGGGCGCTCTGCTTCCAGAACCGCGCGGATTGCTTCTTCTGCTGAACGATCCGCAATAGTGACTGGATCAAAGCCTGCTTCCAGTTTGTTGTCTACCTCGTAGCCACTGCGGAAGTGCTGCATGGTTTTTGCATCCGCCGCGTCAGCAAGTTTGTGAAGAAAAGCATAATCAGGACTGGGAGAGGTCATATCAATTTATCCGGTAGGAGCAGTCAATTGCATGCGCACCATAGTCAGGATTTAGAAAAGTGCAAATGTCTATGGCTCTGAGACCGGTTTTAGTTTGCAAATGCTCTTGTTGAAACCATGCGTTGGTGTCTACGACTTACTGCTAAACTATCGTGTGAAACTCATACCAACGGCTATGATCCCTGAAAAATCAGGGTGTTGTCTCAAGGATACAAATTGGCCAATTCGTATAGGAACAGCCCGATTGCGGAGCTGAATGCTTGACGTGTTTGCGATGCGATGCGAGTCTTATTGCAGCGCGACATTCAGTGTCTGCGCCGCCCTTCGCGAAGGGCGTTTCCTCCCTAGACTAAGGGCCGCCTCCAGATGAGAGCGGCCTTTTTTTTGTCTGGTTGTTAATGTTCTCCGTCGTAGGGAGGTGCAGGCAAGGGGAGAATAAGGTGCCGAATTTTTTTGAGAGTCCGTTTAAGGGGATCTCGCTTCAGGAGCAGGTGATCAATCCTAATATTATTGTTGGAAAGCATTCCTACTATTCTGGTTATTATCACGGCCACAGCTTTGATGAGTGTGCCCGATACCTACGCTCAGATGAAGAGACGCAAGACAAGCTGATTATCGGTGCGTATTGCTCAATCGGTTCAGGAGCAGTGTTTATGATGGCCGGTAACCAGGGGCATCGTCCTGAATGGGCCACAACGTTTCCATTTCACTATTTTGATGAGCCTGCTTTTGAAGGAGCTCAGGACGGTTTCAAGCCTGCCGGTTCAACATGTGTTGGCAATGATGTCTGGATTGGTTCTGAAGCGATGATCATGCCGGGCGTGCAGATCGGTAATGGCGCATTGATTGGCAGCCGTGCTGTCGTGACTAAGAATGTACCAGCATATGCCGTTGTGGCCGGTAATCCTGCAACAGTTGTGCGCTCCCGCTTTTCTGAAGAACAGGTTCAGATGCTTTTGGAGATGAAATGGTGGGATTGGACAGATGAAGTCCTGAAAGGGGCAATGCCTCTTATGTGTTCCTCAGATATTGAGAGGCTTTACGACTACTGGCTTGGTTTTTAGGCAGTATGGACTGGGGCTTCAGGTTATTCTGCGGCCAGAGTTTCTCTGGTAAAGCTTTCCGTTACCATCTCGACCAAGGCAGTAATGAACTCCATCAGGTCTTTGCGCAGGTCGTGGAAACCTGAGTGTGGCTGGTGGGTGTGCTCATCCATGTAGAGTGCTCGGTTGATCTCAACCTGCAGCGCGTGCACGCCGCGTTCTGGCTTGCCGTAGTTTTCTGTGATGTAGCCGCCAGCATACGGGCGATTGAGAGCTACGTTATAGCCCATGTTTTGCAACAGTCCGACTGCACAGGATGAAAGCCAGGCAGAACAGCTAGTCCCGAACCTATCCCCAATGACGAAGTCGGCTTTGGGGTCGTGGTTCTTGTTTGAGTTGGCGGATGGCATTGAATGGCAGTCTACCAGGACTGCGAGGCCAAACTTGTCCTGTACGTTGCTCAACAGGCCACGCAAGGTGTTGTGGTAGGGCTTGTAAACTTGCTCAATGCGATCCAGCGCTTCTTCTGCCGGAATACGCGTGTGGTAGATCTCCCTACGCTCACCCACAATGCGGGCGATGGTTCCAAGGCCTCCTGCAACACGCAGAGAGCGCGAGTTGATGTGCTTGGGGAGCTTGCCTTCAAACATCTTTGGATCGAGCTCATAGGCCTCTCTGTTCACATCAAGGTAAGCACGCGGGAAGTTGGCTTTTAGAACCGGTGCACCTAGCTGCTCGACATCCTTGATGAGAAGATCGACAAATGCATCCTCGCTTTGTCTGATCTGGGTGGTGTCCAATCGAGAGGCTTGAAGGAACGACGAAAGGTACGCGCGCCCGGAGTGGGGGCTGTTAAAAATAAAAGGGACAGAATGTTCATCTGGGGAGAGTACCTCAAATGCGGGTACCTGATCTCCGGTGTCAAGCGCACTGCTGTAGTTCGCTATCGCCTTAATCTGATGATCTTCCAAAACTGTCACAGAGCCTACATTCCTTAATCACCGCAATCCCGCTCACTATAGAACGAGATCTGCGTATGGGCTAGACATTTGAAAGTTTGCTTATGAAATAGGCAAGAGATGCGCGAGTTTTTGCGTAGTTTGAGGGGGCGGTGTGGCGCTGGGCCCTCAGTTGACGCAGAAGTCTCTTTAGAAGTGAACCTGTTTCATTTGTCCCTATTGTTTTGACAGGTATTCCCGAGTAGTTTCCTGTTCCTAACAACGTACAGTATTCGGAATCTGTCGGATTGCGAGGGGCGAGTGCGTCTGACATATTCTATTTATTTACGGGAGCGCTCTGAAAAGAGAACCCCGTCGCTGCACCTGGAGTTTTAAGGTTGTCGAACATGTCTCGAATTCTGCTCGCGGAAGACGATAATGACATGCGCCAGTTCTTGTCCAAGGCACTTGAGAAGGCTGGGCACACTGTTGTTTCCTTTGATAATGGAAAGAGCGCATACGAACGTATTTGCGAAGAGCCCTTTGCCCTATTGCTAACTGACATTGTGATGCCAGAGATGGATGGTATTGAGTTGGCTCGTAAAGCTACTCAACTTGATCCGGACCTGAAGGTTATGTTCATCACAGGATTTGCTGCTGTTGCGCTTAATCCTGATTCCAAGGCACCTCAGGATGCAAAGGTTCTTTCCAAGCCTTTTCACTTAAAAGATTTGGTACGCGAAGTGGAAAAAATGCTCGTTTAGTTAGTTTTGAGGGGTGAATGTGGAAAGAGATAGCAAATTTCCATTTTTGGACTTGCACGTTCTCAAAATTCCTCTTATACGCCTCTCCACCGCAGCGTTTAAGCGCTGACGGACGAGCTTCTTTGAAAGTTTCGGGCGTGTAGCTCAGCGGGAGAGCACTACGTTGACATCGTAGGGGTCACAAGTTCGATCCTTGTCACGCCCACCATTTTTCGTCGGTTAACATCCTAGATGTATATCCGGCGGAGCGGACCTCGATCTTGGTCCTGCGCCGCTTCGTAAGAATGCAGCGCGGCGAGATCAGAGGTTGTACTAATGAGGCGCTTAGAGCCTCTTTTCACTGGCGGATCGTGGTACTTCAGGATCCCTATAAAATTGACCCTAACCGGGGGTAGGATAATGAAGATTAAGAATTCTCTTAAGGCACTCATGGGCCGCCATCGTGATAACCAGATGGTACGCCGCAAGGGTCGTGTTTACATCATCAACAAAAAGAACCCACGCTTTAAAGCGCGTCAGGGTTAAGTTTTCTGCGCTGATTTAAACTAAAACAGCGCGAAAAACCCTTGGTTCTAAGAGTTGCGAGCCGCATGGCAAAAGTGAGATGCTTTTGCCATGCGGTTTTTTTTGTTTGCTCGCCCAAACAGCTCCGTCACAGGGGCATCGACGTTTCCACAACTTCAGCTCTCCGGCTTCTCGGTAGGGGGCTCTTTTTCTCGACAATCTGACAGGTTGAGGCGTTGTGTTGGTGCTTGTGGTGCTGTCGCGCTTGCGTGTTTCCTGCTGCTTGTGGTGGGAGTGGAGCGTTTAGGTGCTTCTGAGCGTGTTGTGGCTGTTGTGGGTCCCGTAGAGGTTCAGGTCACTCGTGGACTGCCAAAGGGGCATCCTAAGCTCAATACCGGCCCTGAGGCTGCTCTTAATGGTCCTGCTGGCGGTCCTGCTCAGATTGGGCGGTCTGCGCCTGGGCACGGTGTCCCTGCTCACTACACGCGTGGGCAGCTTCTGGATGCCTTGTTCCTTGAGCTGAGGGATGCGGATACATTAGGTAATGCGCAATCAATCTCACAGCGCATTCACAGCCTCTTCATGCAGTCTGGGAGTCATACGCTTGATCTGCTTATGATGCGTTCTGCTAAAGCTATTGAAGGGAAAGAATACGGTTTAGCGCTTGACTTGCTGGATGCGGTTGTTCGTTTAGATCCCGGGTATGTGGAAGGGTGGAACCGCCGGGCGACCGTATATTTCTTGAAAGAGGATCTGGGGCGTTCACTTGCTGACATTGAGCAAGTGCTTCGGATCGAGCCGCGCCATTATCCTGCGCTCTCAGGTTTTGCCATGATCCTTCGGAAAACTGGAAAGAACGATAAGGCACTTGAAGTGTTTCAGCATGTGCTGAGCATCTATCCGTTGCTGGAGAATGCTCAGGACGCTGTTAAAAGCTTACGTGAGGAGCTGTGGGGGCAGTATCACTGAGCTTTCGAATTAGTCTAGTAGGCGGTTTACAGCTCTGGTGATGCCTGATTTATATTCTGCGTAGTTTGAGACCGTTAGAGAGAGCCCCTTGGCGAGGGTGTAGAGGATGAACGCGTCGTCTTCTGCCTGCTCTTTGCTTTGGTTCTCATGCGTCTCCAGGATCACATCCGCAATTTTGAGCATGACCCGAGGCATGATGCCTTTACCAACGGCAGACATGACTTGCTCACCCATCTGAACCAGTTCAGCGCCATGGACAGAGTTTCTCATCAGATCGACATGCTGACCTATGATCGTGTCCAAAGCGCGTAGGATGCGAGATTTGGAATCATTGGTCTTTTCTTCAAGAATGTCCAGTGCTTGGAGCCCAACCTCTTCAGAATACTCCTCGATTATGGTCTGGAACAACTCTTCCTTACTTCCAAACTTTTTGTAGAGCGATTGGCGTGAGAGGCCGACCGCGCTTGCTACGTCACCGACTGAGGTCTTTCGGAAGCCATATTGAGCAAAAACGCCCAATGCCTTCTTTTTATCAAAGTTTGTTTTCATGTTCACCTAGTTGACAATTTTAGTAATTATTGTCAACTTTATTATGCGGCACGAACAGGTGCCGCGCATTGGAGAATTGAATGAGCACAGCGAACAAGAGCAGCGCAGTATCCAACTGGACTGCGGATAAACTGCCTTCTCTTGAGGGTAAAACTTATATCATAACAGGCGGTAACTCCGGTATTGGCCTTGAAGCGGCAAGGATGCTTGCGAAAGCGGGTGGTGACGTTGTTATTGCCTGCCGGAATACTGAAAAGGGTTCAGTCGCCCAACAAGCATTGCAAGTTCAGGCGAAGGGAAGAATAGACCTTGTCCAGTTGGACTTAAGTGATCTCTCGTCTGTTCGCCATGCAGCGGAAAACGTTGCTTCACGATACACCAAGATTGATGCTCTCATCAATAACGCTGGCATTATGCAGACGCCAGAGTTGAAGAGTGTTGATGGGTATGAGTTGCAGTTTGCGACCAATCATCTGGGACATTTTCTATGGTCTGGCTTGCTCAAACCTAATGTCGAAGCTGCAAACGGAAGGTTTGTTGTGGTCGCTAGTCTTGTGCACAAGATGGGCAAGATCAACTTTAACGACCTGATGATGCGTGAAAATTATGCGCCTATGAAAGCTTATTCGCAAAGTAAGCTGGCCACTTTGATGTTTGGATTGGAGCTTCAGCGGCGTTTGTCGGATGCAGGGAGTTCTTCATTTGTCGCTATGGGGCATCCAGGTTATTCAGCCACCAATTTGCAGAGTACAGGTCCGACAGGCTGGATGAGCATGGCGTATAGATGGATGAATAGTATGTTCGCGCAGTCTGCTGAGCGAGGTGCGCTTCCAACGGTGCTCGCTGCTGCTGGATTGGAAGTTGAGCCGAATGGCTACTATGGCCCAACAAAGCGTATGGAGACTGTTGGATCGGTTGGAAGAGCGCAGATCGCTAGCCATGCGCTGAACCCGGAGGTTGCTCGTCGTCTTTGGAGTGAGAGTGAATGGCTCACAGATTTCAAATGGGCGTTTTAAAGCAAGGCTGTTCTTTTTGAAATTCGTTGCGTTGGAACAAGCTCATTTAATCGATTGAAAGAAAAAAGCCCGTGATACGAAATCACGGGCTTTTAATTGCTTTAAGAGGTGCTCTTTGACGACTTATGCGTCTTTGGAACCCACAAATGCGATACGCAGCATGTTTGTGGAACCCGGGGTGCCGAATGGAACACCAGCGGAAACCAGAACGCGCTGACCTGGCTTTGCAAAACCTTCGGTGTTTGCAAGGCAGCATGCGCGGTCAATGAGGTCTTCCTCAGTCGCTGCATCCTGATTGGCAACACAGTGCAGACCCCAACCGATGGTTAGGCGGCGAACTGTGGAGATTTCAGGAGAGAACGCAATGATTGGTGTTGCAGGACGCTCGCGAGATGCGCGCAGTGCTGTGCCACCAGATGCGGTGTAGGAAATAATCGCTGCCAGATCCAGAGTTTCAGCGACCTGATGAGCTGCAGCAGTGATTGCGTCAGCGCCGGTTGCTTCTGGTTCTGTGCGTTGAGCGTGAATGATAGAACGGTAGTTCTCGTCCTGCTCAACTTCCACGGCGATTTTGTCCATGGTTGTAACGGCTTCTGTCGGGAAGTCACCAGCAGCAGATTCTGCGGAGAGCATCACTGCGTCTGCTCCTTCGAACACTGCGTTTGCCACGTCAGAAACTTCTGCGCGGGTTGGTACTGGAGACGTGATCATGCTTTCAAGCATCTGCGTTGCAACAACAACTGGCTTACCAGCTTTGCGGCATGCGCGGATCATACGCTTCTGAAGGCCTGGAACCTGCTCAAGTGGCATTTCAACGCCAAGATCACCACGGGCAACCATGATTGCATCGGACAGCTCGATGATCTCAGAGAGACGATCAATTGCCTGCGGCTTCTCGATTTTTGCCAGAACGCCAACGCGGCCCTGAGTGGTGTTGCGAACTTCGATGAGGTCTTCTGGGCGCTGTACGAAGGACAGTGCGACCCAGTCAACTTTTGCATCGAGAGCTGCAAGAAGATCTGCGCGGTCTTTTCCGGTCAATGCACCAACAGGGATCTCTGTATCTGGAACAGAAACGCCTTTACGGTTGGAGATCTTACCGCCCACTTCAACAGTGGTCACGCAGCGTTGTGGAGACGCTTCAGTTACACGCAGGCAAACTTTGCCATCATCTACAAGAAGGCGGTGGCCAACTTCGAGGCTGCCAAGAATTTCTGGGTGTGGGAGGTATACGCGGGATGCGTCACCTGGAGCGTCGTTTGCGTCAACAACAAAGGTTGCGCCATTTTCTAGAACTGGCTTTGCGTCATCTGCGAAAGTGCCAACGCGCAGTTTAGGACCCTGCAAGTCAGCGAGAATGCCGATTGGACGGCCTACTTCTGCTTCTACTTCGCGGATGCGACCAACCAAATTGTTGAGAACTTCGTGGGAGGAATGGCTCATGTTGATGCGGAAAACATCGGCACCTGCAAGCCATAGCTGTTTGATTGCTTCTTTTTCGGAAGACGCCGGGCCGAGAGTTGCTAGAATTTTGACCCGTCTATTACGCTTCATCGTCCACCTGTTCCTTGCTCTACCGGCTCCGTCAGCTGGACCGTCCAGCTGCTTTGCTCGCCTGTATCTATTTCAAAGAAACCTGTTCGCTCATAACCGCGAGCGACACAGTCTTCTATACCGCGAATGGTGAATTTTTTTTGACGTACACACATATACGCCTTGCCATCCCATTCACCTTTTTGGTCCGTTTGTACTGCGTACAAGTAAAAGTAGCGTGACGCTAATTCACCGGACAGCAGTGTGTCACAAGTGCTTTTTTCGATGGTCCACCATCCTTCGGTGATCCAATCGGCGCCATCGCGGTAGCCTATTGCGATGTTAACTGTGCTTTCGGTCTTATTACATGCACGAAAGTCCGCTTTAGCAGAGGGGATCTGCTGAAAGCTCAGAACTCCAAAAGCAACACAGGCAAGAGCCAGTGAATTTTTCCGAAAACGGTTTATTACAGCAGATGCGAAGTCGTTTCTGGATGTTCTCATAACAGTCATATGTACAGCTACAAACGGCAGTTTAATGCGTTCAGTTGATGCCCTTGTCAACGTGGTTCAGCCCATGGCCGACGTGATTTCGAGCACGACTAAAGGGTAATACAGGTTGTTCTGAGTAAAGAACGTTGCCCCAACTCACCATTGACCATGCAAAAACGGCAGGATCATGAATTGGCTTAAACCCGACATGTCATGCTTTGGTTGCGCCACCCTTACTCTGGATGAGTGTGGACGACCCCCGTTAACATTTGAAATATGATCCAAAAGTCGGACCTTACCTCTAGGAATCTGAATATCTTTATTGGCCTGAGTTCTACATGGAATCAAGAGAAAAGCCAAAAAACAGTGTTACCTCCCACAGTTCCTGCCCTTTTTAGAACTGATTTTTCGAAAGATAAGACAAAGAGATAAACAGCGTTTCGGACAATTGTCCGGTTTGGACCGCTCAATAATGAGCATCAGGAGATTAGCAAAACTCGTATTACGTAGCGGAGCCGAAAGTTGTTTCTTGATGCTGCGACACTTTGTCGAGTTTTGCGTGAGGCAAATGTTCCGCTGAATGGAAAACCCGAATTTGTTATCTTAAATTTCCGAGTGAAGACTTTTAGTTAGCAGGCCGGTTCTCTGATATATTTAGAGAGCGAATTTGTCGCGCAGATTTATCTTTGGACAATTGTGAGTATGTTTTGACTGCAGTATCAATGCGTACGTAGCGGCACTTATTTTTGTGCCTATCTACTGGGGCTACCTGATAATGAATGTCAGATTGGGGAAATGGGCCACAATGCTAGGATGAATTTCCGTCAGGTCAGTGCCAATAGATTGTGCAGCAATTGAGGCAGCTGTTTTATATTCCCATTGAAATTCAGTTCATCCCCCAGAACCTGTAAAGGTTGCTGAAAAGAGGTCGTGAACGGTTGACCCGTGTGCTCAGTTCTGGCAGCAAGACAACAAGGTTAATGGTGTTTCGCACGAACGTAAGGTGGATTTCATATGTCAGATGCCGGTGGTGTAGCAGCAGATCAGCTGCGTGCATTTATTGAACGTATTGAACGTCTTGAAGAAGAGAAAAAAGTTATCGCGGACGACATCAAGGATGTTTATGCGGAATCTAAGGGTAACGGCTTTGACGTGAAGGTAATGCGCAAAATCGTTTCCTTGCGTAAACGCAAGCCGCATGAGCGTGAAGAAGAAGAGGCAATCCTCGATCTTTACCTGCATGCTCTCGGCATGGCAGGCCCAGTAATGGAAGACGCATAAGCGCTCTAACTGGTGAGAGCAACGCGTGTTTTATGTATGCGCGAGCTGGCTCATAGCGTGAGTTCTGAAAGGGGCTCCTTACTGCGGTGAGGGGCCTTTTTTGTGTTTGGGGTTTAATCTTTCACTGTAGTCTTTTGAGGGGTGGAGCTCAGTTTTCTGAAAATCCCAGCGTCCCCAAATGATCGCGAGAACAAAGCCTATAGCTGAAATGGAGATGAGGAATGCAAACGGCTCTCCTTTTGTGAGACTTACAGCACCCAACAGGGTCACAACGATGCCGGAGTAGGCAGAGAAGCTTTGCTTAAATGCAGCGAGAGTGACAGAGACTGAATTGTTGCAGGAGAAGATGTAGGCGTTTGAAAAGGTCTCAAAGTAAGCGCGGGCGACTGAAAGAACAGAAAACAGTAAGGGAATGAGTATCCAATACCATGTTTTTTGGAGCAGTGTCAGGGATAGGCAACCAAAGGCTGCTGCGCTCAGAATGCACGAGGCCATCAGGTGTGTTTGAGGGAAGGCGGTTATGATCAGTTTTTGCCTGAGTATTGTCAGGTTGAATAGGATTGCAGCGAGGGCTGATGCTGACAGGGAGATGGACAGTATTGTTTTGGGGATTGCGTAATAATTAAATGTATAGGGGAGCAGGTTGGAAAATGTCAGCGACAAACCCGTTGAGATAACAATACAGCAAGCAAACCCGGTCAGGAACAGAAGTGGGATCTGTTCGCCGGAAATGCTTTGTTTAACTGCCACGGTTTGCGTTGGTTGCTGGTTTGATAAAGGGGAGCTGAGAAGGCCTAGCAGAGCCACGCAGCAGAGGGTGAAGCTCAAAATGAAGACAGCCTGTTCTCCATAGTGGACGGCTAAAATTCCGCCGAGAGCCGGAACGATAACTTTTGACAGTGTGTTGATGAGGTTAAGGAGTGCAGCGAATTGTGCTTTGCGGGTAGGGTCTGTGCGCTGTGCCTCTCCTGCAATGATAGGTTGGTAGAACCCTATGGCCATTGAGCGCAGCAAGGGCAATAGAGTGATAAGTGTGTCTGACCAAATAAGACAAAGGGTACAAAGCGCGCGAGTAGCGGTGGTTATCAAGAGTAGATGGTTGGGATTACGTCGCTTGGTGGTTTTGGAAATAATGCCGCTGAATACGGCCAGAGGGGTGAGCATTGAGATGGATACTAAGGCAACAGCGATAGCTGAGAATTCTAACTCATAGCCGATATAGGTCATTATGCTGATCAGATCGACCCAGGCACTGACGTTCAAGCAGACTATGACCAGCAGGAGTGACTTGTTCTTCATTTGAGTTCCAATGATAAAATATAGGCTGCACGTGTACCTGTGAAGGATTGGAGCATGCTATGATACATTGGAACAAATGAAGAACAAGGCAAACAAAGACCTCGTCAATGACTTTTAGAATTTTAGTGAATTTATTTCTTTTATCAGGAAAGGGATAAGGTGGCTGTGAGTTGGGAAGTGTAATTCGCTTGAGTAAAAACGGCTCTGATTGCTACGATAGTTGGGCTACCCACTGTGGAGTTAAGGTGAAATAATTTTGTGGGACAAACTGTTGAATAGAGAAATGTCCTATCTGGAGGAGACTTTCATCTCGCCTGTGTAGATCGAGTCCAGCCATGCAATTGCTGATCCGCGGTTGATCCGCTTGCGAATTGAGCGATATGGCGTTTGGGTCAGAGCGTCCTTTAAAACCGTTGTTACAGGACTCATCAGAACTGCCAGTTGGTTCTGGTCTGGGTGCTGCATCGTGATGGTACGACGGTTTCTTGCTGTCCATGTTGGATCAAGCATCAGTACTGCGGTTGCCTCTGGAGCGGAATGGAAGCCTACCAACGGAGATCCGTAGACTGGGGCCTTTGTCACAACAGTCTGTTGAGCTGGTTGTGATTTCGGCATTAAGTCTGGCAGGCGCTGCTCTGAGAAGAGAGCCTGTGCAGTTAGCGCGGTTTTTTTGTTGAACTTGCTCTTTTGTAGATCTGCAGTCGCGGCAGGAGAGGCGTAGGCAAGCTGTGCGCCTACAAGAGGACGCAGGCTATCAGGTGTTTGCTCACCAGTTGCTGCAATGATCGCTGCAATGCCATCCTTCGGTGTTTCCACTTTTGGTGGAATGGCTTGAGTCCGTTTCTGAGCTGCAGGGGTGGCCGCCGGCAAAGCGGCGACCTGAAGGATTTGTTGCGGTTTTATGCGCGGACGAGCGGAGGCAAACAGATTGAGATTCTGCTCCGTTGGTGCAGGCGTAGCCTCACTCTCATCCTGCGGTTTTGCATATGGTGTTGCTGAAGCCAAAACGGCAGGAGAAGCTGCTTCTGGAACCGGGCTTGCTGCTGGCTGAGTTGCCAGCAACGCCACTTTAGGCTGCGGAATAGCGTTGAACTCGGTTTCTACCCGGCGACTTGGATCTGGCTCACGCACTTTTGGTGCTTTCGTTGCCGGAGTTGGTGCCGGTTTGCTTCCTTCGTTACCGCCTGAATTGCTGAACAGGCGGGAGAAGAAGCTTCCACCACTGTTGGACGAGCTTGCCCGGGCACTTGCTTTTGATGATGAAGTGGAGCGACTGGCAACACTGGTTGAGCGGCCAGAATCTTTCCGTTTTACAGCAGCAAGCGTCTGCTTGTAACGCGCCATTGGTTTTCCATCGGAAGGGACGTGAATGGTGTCTCCTTTTGGAAATACCTTTGCCAGTTGAGAGCGGCTCATGCGTGGCCAATGGCGTACAGAGCCGGTGTCCATGTGAACAAACGGCGTGTTTGAACGCGGATAGTAGCCAACGCCGCCAACATGCTGGCGCAGACCAAGCGCGCGCAGTTTGGCTGTGCTTACACCGGGAATGAAGAAGTCCATTGCGCGGCCTCTGGTGTGCTGGCTGTTTTTAGCCACACCGCTGGAGCGCTTACGGAGCATGTTGTTGGTTTTAGGCGACCGATAAGCTGAGACGACATGGATGTACTTGCTTGTGCCTGCTTTCTGGTAAACTTCCCAGATGAGGTCAAACAGTTCAGGATCCATTTTCGTTGGCTCTTTTTGGCGCCAATCCCGAAGGAAATTGTTGAGCTTGCGAAGGCCTTCTTTGTCATAGCGGCCATTCCGCTTGAAGGTGATTTCCGCCCGCTCTTTCGTGTGGGTGAAGTACAGCTTGAGCGTGCGTGTGCTCGCACTGGCCGAAGCAATTGAGGTGAGGAAGAACGCACAAAGAACCGCTGCGACCAGCATTGAAATGCCAGGCAGACGTTTACCAAAGTCCGAGCGCCCGAATGCAATCATGTCACGCAATTGAATCTCGCTTTCGCGTTATCGGCTAAAACCTTATCCCAGAGCCCCACCTCTTTATCTAGTGTGGGCAAGGTTAATGAGCCTTTACTTTAGTTACAATTAACGCGAACTAGTGACTTCACGGCAACAATCCAAGTTTTTTGCCAGAATCCGCTATTTACATGCGACAAATGCGCGCGAATCCGCACGCATACGTCGTCATATTACTGTGGATACATGTGGATAGTGACAATTTTAAAGATTCAGAGCGTCGATCGTCGCCTGGTTATGTCCGTAGATATCCGGACGCCTTTGCAGCTTTCCAGCTTCATCCACAAATGCGGTGAAGTAAGAGATATGCACCGGGATATCCCTTTGCAGATTCACCTGGGTCTGCTTCTTGCCGACAAGTGAGCGGATGTAATTACCCGTCATCGTATTTTGCGTAGCCATCAACGCGTCAGCAAACTCAAACGGGTTTTGCACGCGGACACAGCCGTGTGAGAACGCGCGCTCAGACCGGTTAAACAGCGATTTAGACGGCGTATCATGCAAGTAAACGTTGTGTTTGTTCGGGAACATGAACTTGATTTTGCCAAGTGCGTTGCCACGTCCTGGACGCTGACGGATACGGATTTGCTTGAAGGTCACTGCATCCCAATTTACACGGCGCGGATCAACAATCTTACCGCCATACACAATCTCGTAATTACCCTTTTGCAGGTAGCTTTGCGGGTTGCTTGCGCGGAGTTCCGGCAGAAGCTCTTGGGACGCGATGGAATAAGGCACGTTCCAATATGGATTCACGATCACGTGCTGCATTTTGTCTGAAAAGACCGGTGTCTTGTTGGAGCGCTTTCCAACGACGACGCGGGTTTCGTAAAGCACAAAGCCGTCCATGTTCAAACGAACCATGAACTCGGGAATATTTACGCGCAGATGGGTTTCGCCCAGCTCGCGCGGCATCCAGCGCCAGCGTTCCATGTTTGCAATAACGTCATTGATTGGGTCGCCACTGACGCGTCCATTGAGGGCAAGCAGTGTGCGTGGGCCAACCGCACCATCTGGATGCAGACCGTTTGCAGCCTGGAAGGCTTCAACGGCATAAGCCAGATCCTGCGTATAGACGTTCATCTGAGATTCCACTGTCGGAACACTCAGGCGTTCGCGAAGAACGGCAACGCGGGAGCTTTTTACTCCAACTTTCAGGACTTTGCCGGTTGGGATGACAACTTGCTCTTCGAGGCTGCCATTTTCAGTATGTTCTCTTAGTTTAGCAAGCTGCTTTTTCAGCGCTTTGTATTCTGCATGCGGAGGATTGAAAGCCGCTAGAGTTTTGGCTGGAGCAACCGAGTGCGCTATGGATGTCAGCGCTTCAATCGGGTCTGGCCTTTCTGGGCGAAGGGTAATGTCCTCTGAAATTGCATAGGGGCTGACGCGGCCTGCCTGAGCATCCTCTGCGTACTTGAGGATAGAATGGGTCAGCTCAAGCTCTGCTGCTGCAATTTGCTCTGGGGTTGCTTTGCCATCTGCATTGAAGCCTGCTGCTGGCACCGGGTAGTCGGCGACGTGCAGGCCTTCTTTTTCGGCTAATTGCAACGTTTCCATAACGGACAATGCGCTGGTGGAGAGCTTGCCTTTCAGGATCCAGGCGGGCTGGAAGCTTCTGTTTTCGTAGAACAGTTTTGCTGCTGCTGCTTCGCGTTTCGCATGGAAGTTCTGGCGGCGGTTCTTTTTGCTAAGTGCCTGCTGAATTTCCTGCGCAACAGGATTTGACTGAGCGAGGTTTACTTGCTCGAGCTGCTCGTCAAAATTGTCAGGAATTGCGGCTTGCGCAGAATACATAGTTGACGAAAGCGCAATAACTGCCCCTGCGAGCAATGCTGATGTGCTCGTTCTACCAAACATTTATGACTACCCACCTGATAACTCTTTGATCTTTATGGACACAAGAAGAATGCCCTAAGAATTAAGAGTGTTGTTTTGCCCAAACTTATATTTATTACGCATATACACTAATGCGTTTTGAGATAGCACGACAGCGTGATGTTTTAAATTCAAGGATCAGTGATATGAACTTAAACCCACGGTTTTTTGTTAGTCGCTATGCTTTATCGATTTCTTGAGATGCGCGCGCGCCTGTGGCTTGCGTGAGACTTACCCATTAGCTTCTAACCATCCAGCAAACTGAGCTTTAGTGCGCAGTTTTGCTTTCCGGAGTTTCTTCCAGACCGTATTCCTTCAGCTTGCGATAAAGCGTTGAGCGCCCGATGCCCAAACGCTTCGCAACCTCGGTCATACGGCCTCCGTAATGGGAGGTCGCTGTCCGGATCATTTCCTCTTCAACACTGATGAGCGTACGCACGTGGCCTTCGCCATCGAGTGATCGCATATATCCAAAGGGAGGTTGCTCCGCGTCGAAGGCTGAAACGGCCTCGACCTGAAGAAATCGTTCGTCCTGCTGTTCCTCCCATTTACTCGCTACACTTAGGGATGAAGAATAGACGTCAGCTTGCGGTTCTTTGTTTCCGGCAGGCGGTGCTGCCGCGTAACTCATTGGCGTATCAGTCGCTTGAGCTATTTGCGGGAAGTCATCGCATGTCAGGCTTGGACCATCGCACAGGACAACGGCGCGGAATACTGCGTTTTCAAGTTGGCGAATGTTGCCAGGCCAGTCATAACTCTTAAGCATATTAACCGTGTTAGAAGTGATGCCCGTGACTTGGGGCTTGCTTTCTTCTGCAGCAAAACGCGCTAGGAAATGACGAGTAAGCTCAGGGATATCCTCACTGCGATCTCGTAGGGGTGGGATCCAGATTGGGAAGACGTTGAGGCGATAGTACAGATCTTCCCGGAACTTACCTTCTTTCACCTGATCGATCAGGCGACGGTTTGTTGCCGAGATCAGGCGGAAGTCTACTTTTATCGGCTTGCGTGCACCAACTGGGTCGACTTCACCCTCTTGCAAAGCGCGCAGGAGTTTTACCTGTACTTCCAGTGGGAGCTCGCCGACTTCGTCTAAGAAGAGAGTCCCGCCGCTGGCTTCCTGAAACTTGCCCATGTGTTTATCGACAGCGCCGGTGAATGCACCTTTCTCGTGACCAAAGAGAATAGATTCCACCAGATGGTCTGGAATAGCGCCACAGTTTACGGTGACAAACGGTTTGGATCGACGTTCGCTGGAACCTTGAATAGCGCGTGCAATCAGTTCTTTACCAACACCAGACCCGCCTTCTATGAGGATTGGAATGTTGGAGGAGGCAGCTCTTTCGCCCAGTCGCAGGACACGATCCATCGGCTCAGACCGCGTGACGATATTATCGAAGGTGAGGGTGCCTTCCGTGTGTTTGTGGATGCGGGTGAGTTCACCTTCCAGCGTGGCAACTTTGAGAAGGTTGGTGATGGACACCTGCAAGCGCTCAGGGCGGCTTGGTTTTACAACGAAATCCTGTGCACCAGCGCGCATTGCTTCAATGACAGTTTCGATGCTGCCATTAGCCGTTTGAACAATGACAGGTACTGCATTCTTAGCGTCGCGGGTTTCTTTCAGGACCTGAAAGCCATCAACTTCTGGCATCATCAGATCAAGGATGACCAGATCGATTTCTGTTTGGGCAGTTCCTGTAAGGATTTCCAGCGCTTCGCGACCATCGACACAGCTTTTGGAACGGTACCCGAAACGCTTTACGGCTTCTTCCAGCAAGCGTCGTTGGACCGGATCGTCATCTACGATCAAAATGCGCTGTGCCATGGGAAATCCCTTCAAATCGATTGGGCAGTAATGCATAGTGTGCCAATTCAGGTCATCCTGCACCTAATTTGGTAAACAAATTGCCCACTTCATTTTGGGGATCTTGTTAAAAGACGCCATTGCATGTGTAAGGATTGGACGCATATTAAAACAGTGTACTGCAGAACTTGTTTTGCAGACCTCAGGTTTCTTTTCTGGCGCAATGCCATCCCATAATTGGACGCTCATATGACACTTAAGCACGTCACTCCATTTTCCATCACCTATCAAAGCGCTGATGCAGCCACGGCAGGCTCTGCCCTTGGTGAACTGCCGGAGTGGGACCTTTCAGTTTTTTACAGCTCAATTGATGATCCTGCGATTGATCAGGATATGGCGCGTGCGAAAGAACTGGCAGAGCAGTTTGAAGCAGACTGCAAAGGCAAGCTTGCTGAAATTGCAGCACGCTCTGGTGATGAGCTCGCCGAAATTGTGCGTCGTTATGAGGAACTTGAAGATCTGATGGGGCGTATCGGCTCTTTTGCCGGTCTGGCTTACACCAGCATCACAACAGATCCAGCTCGTCAGAAGTTTTATGGTGATGTGCAGGAAAAGCTGACGACTGCTAGTCTTCACATGCTGTTCTTCTCACTTGAGATGAACAAGATTGAAGATGAGGTTCTGGAAAAAGCGCTGAACTCCGAAAAGCTGGCGTATTACCGCCCTTGGCTGGAAGACCTGCGCAAAGAACGCCCGCATGAACGCAGTGAGGAAATTGAGCAGCTGTTTCATGAAAAGCACGTGACTGGCGCTGCCGCCTGGAACCGGCTGTTTGATGAGACAATTTCGGGTTCTCGTTATGAGATTGATGGTGAAGAGCATTCCATTGAGCAGACCTTGAACTTGCTGCAAGGACCTGATGGGGACATGCGCAAAAAGGCTGCTGAAGCGCTTGCAAAAACGTTCGGCAAAAATCTGAGCATCTTTACGCTGATCATGAACACGCTGGCGAAAGATAAAGATACTTACGACCGCTGGCATAACTTTGATGACATTGCTGACAGCCGCCACCTTGCCAACCGTGTTGAGCGTGAAGTTGTTGATGCGCTGGTTGATGCGGTCCGTGCTGCTTATCCGCGTTTGTCGCATCGTTACTATGCAATGAAAGCCAAGTGGCTTGGCGTTGAGAAAATGAACTTCTGGGATCGTAACGCCCCGCTGCCGCAAGCTGATACGCGCGATATTCCATGGGATGAAGCAAAAGGCACGGTTCTGGACGCTTATGCGAAATTCTCGCCGGAACTTTCCGAAATTGCAGGGCAGTTCTTCGATAAGAACTGGATTGATGCTGCATCGCGTCCGGGTAAGTCACCTGGTGCGTTTTCTCACCCAACCGTGCCAAGCGCACACCCGTTTGTGCTGATCAACTATCAGGGCAAAATTCGCGATGTGATGACACTGGCGCATGAGCTTGGACATGGTGTTCATCAGGTTCTTGCAGCGCCAAATGGTGCGCTGATGGCGCCGACCCCGCTGACACTGGCTGAGACCGCTTCCGTGTTTGGTGAGATGCTGACCTTCAAGGACCTGCTTGCAAAGGCTGAGACACCTGAAAAGCGTCAGATCATGCTGGCTGCCAAAGTGGAAGACATGCTGAACACGGTTGTGCGTCAGATTGCATTCTATACCTTTGAACGTCAGGTGCATGAGCTGCGTAAGGAAGGCGAGCTGACCGCTGAGCAGATCTCTGCGATCTGGATAGGTGTTCAGGAAGAAAGCCTCGGTGAGGCGATTGACCTAGAAGGCGGCTATGAGAACTTTTGGACCTACATTCCGCATTTCATCCATTCGCCGTTCTATGTTTACGCCTATGCCTTCGGTGATTGCCTCGTGAACTCGCTCTATGCGGTTTACGAAGAAGCCGAAGATGGCTTCCAGCAGAAGTATTTCGATCTACTGAAAGCGGGCGGCACCAAGCACCACAGCGAGCTGCTCGCTCCATTCGGTTTGGATGCAACGGACCCAGCCTTCTGGCAGAAAGGCTTGGCAGTGATTGAGCGGTTCATTGATGAGCTGGAAGAGATGGATAAGGCGTAAGCTAAACTGAGTTTGATGTTTTTAAGAGGCGGGGGCGTTTGCTCTCGCCTTTTTTGTTGCGTGTTGGCGCACGAGTTTTCCCAAGCTTACTTAGGTATTCAGTCAGATCTCATAGGCGCTGGCGCTCAATGTTTGGTTTTAGACTGATGCTTTAGAGCTTGTCGCGTTTAATCGGTCATGTATCCAGCTGTTTTGAAGAAGTTGTTGCACTCTTGCTTTGTGAAGAGGTCGCAGACTTGGCCTACGGCCTGCCACAGTGCTTGATAACTTCTTGCTGCGGCCTTGCGGATCAAGGCCTTGAGTTTGGAAAATGCCATCTCGATGGGATTGAGATCCGGACTGTAAGGTGGGAGGAATAAAAACCATGCACC
>NZ_LMCF01000222.1 GCF_001623075.1 Pseudovibrio sp. Ad37 | reverse complement strand
ACAACCCGTTCACGTAATTCTATCGGATATGGCTTGCCCATGTGCCCTCCAAAAACAAGGATGGCAACATTGAATCACAAAAAGTTAAAATGAGAAACCTGAATCAGATCTGGCGCAGCACGCTCTAATATGGGTGAGTGGAGCGGAAACATGCGCATATTTATTGCAATGCTGGTAGTTGCATTCACCCTGAGTGCTTGTGGGTCGTATAAGCCCACCAGTAATCAATCGCATCTAGATAAGTTCCCGATAGATAAGACTAAGAATTATTTGATTTGGCGCTATGGCAGTGTTGAATCAGATCTGGCTTCGGTTTTCTGCAAGGTGAACGCTTCGGGTGAGGTTGACGATTGTGAAGACAAAGAAGCAAGCAACAAAGATAGGCTGACCTTTGAGGCGTTTGAAGGGCTATTTGGATCTTATCGGGTCACTTTCAAGCATGATGATGACTACTTCTTGATGACTTACGCCGTGTCTGCGCGCTCTGGCAAATATGCGTTTGTCACTGGAGACTCTGGTCAACGAAGTCGTATTTTCAAGGTTGGTGACGCGACATTTATAAGCAATTTCAAACCTGGCACCGTGACAGTTATTCCCTACGGGTGGGAGCATCGGCGGAGCGCATCTGACCTGAAACGCGCTGTCGAAGCGAGCTTGAAACAAGCTTTCGGCGAAAGAGCGAGTGGGCTTGATGTGCAGGTTGCTCGCAAAGTTCCAATCGATTGTACCAAAACTAGTAGTGGTTTCTGGGAGGGGACTGAAACCAAATGCAAGTTGAAGTGATTTTTGCGATCTGATCGTTCGTTGCTTGGGGAGGCCTTATGAGACTTAATAGGATACCATTACTTCTGACGGTGATTGTGCCTCTAGGTGCTTGCGGCGGTGGCTTTGATGCTGAAGACGTGGCTTCGGAGACCTACTTGCGGAACTGGGCGATTTTCAAAAAGGTCTGTATTTCGTCAAGCGCGAAGGGACGAGATAAGTATCTCAAGGCTGAAGGATGGAAAGTGGTTTCCTCTTCAGGTGGTGATCTCCCGTTGGTTTCGATCGCTGAGAGCCGGAATTTTAGTCACAAGACTACGAAAGCGTATCGCTCTCGAAATGGCGACAGTGTGCTTGTTCTTGGAGAATATAAGTCAGCAGATGCAACTGAGGCTTCTCCGACATGTTATTTTGTTACCAGTATGAAGTACGGATCTGCCAAGTTTTTCGACGATAAAATTAAAAGCTATGTTTTTGATGGTTATAAAAAAGATGCGGCCTCTTTCTCAAAGAGTGTGAGGATTTCCGGAGGCGTCAATCGAACCAGCTGGATCAATGAGTTAGAGACAGTCTCCGGTGGAAAGCAATTATTTGATGTTGCTGGCGTCAGCTTTGTTTCTGGTGCGCAGGGAAGCACGGCACCTTCACTTGTTTTGCGCGTGAATAAATAACTCAGAGCATCAGGAGCCTGCTCGGCGAGACCAGCCCGCTCTCGCCTCACTGATCTACTGTTGAACGTCGGCTCTGCCGCGGACGGACATCATAGTGCCCGATAGCGTGGCGACTTTCTTTTCACTGCCGTCCTTGATTGCGTAGGCGGTGGCGTTGACGAAGGTGATTGTGCGGCCTGGTTTCTCAACCTTTGCGCGGAATACAAAATACTCACCTGCAGCTGGGTTCATCAGGTTGGTTTTAAGCTCGATTGTAAGCACGGCAGCGTCTTCGTCCATCAGCGAGAAGGCTGCGTATCCGGCTGCGCTGTCGAGGGCTGTGGTGACGATGCCAGCATGGAGGAAGTCGTGTTGCTGGGTAAAATCTTTGTTGTACGGCATGGTCAGCTCGACGATGCCGGGTTCTACTTTGGCGATTTCAATGCTCAATGAGGCCATGGCTGGCTGGCGGGCAAAGCTGTCTCTTACTTTCTTCTCATAGCCTGCAAACCGAGGCGTAAACTCACTCATTTTATCTCCGAAAATGTCTATCTGAATATGTCAGGTGGCGATTATGCCAAGTCTTAATGCGTTATGTTCGAACCGCAGTGAAGCATAGGGAGAGGCGAAATTGCCCTTGCTTTGGGCAGAGAGAGTTCCATCGTCGCGGAGGAAGAATGTACTTTCGATGAAATGCGCTTGCCAGTCCGGGGTGTCGGACTCCAGGTAACAGGCTTTGGTATTGGCTAATTCACTTGAAGGCACAGTCACTCACAAACCTCACTGGATTATTGAGAGGAGTGTAAAGGGAACTGAGTAGCTTACTGAAGCTCAACGTTTGTCGGAGTTATAATATGACTTTGCTGGCTCTCTTGTTTGCTGCTGACCCTTTGCCCACTAGCGGTGTTGGTCTATCAGGATAGGGTTTCCATCCGGATCAATCACAGTGAAGCTTGCCGGACCAGATGTGGTCTCGTCTGCTTCTTGTCCGTGAACTTCAATGCCATCAGCTTTCAATCGCTTTTGGAGTTCCCTCACATCGAGGAACTTATCGAGGGCTTGTGCTTCCTGATCCCAGCCTGGATTGAAGGTGAGCATGTTCTTTTCAAACATTCCCTGAAACAGCCCGATGATTGTCTCGCCATTTTTCATGATCGCCCAGCCATCTGTACCATCACAACCGGGATCGCATGCGAAGCCGAGCTTTTGATAGAACGAGATTGATGCTTTGATGTCCTTAACCGTCAGGCTGATTGAAAATGCACCCAGTTGCATGTGACTTCCCCCTCAAGAACCATTTTGAAACGTCTTAGATGCTCAGCATAAGGAAAGTTTTGCAGAGCTCAAGTTGGTCATAAATTAGTATGCAACAGATGCCACCCAAGGGGGATTTTCATTCTGGATTCGATTGTGTTTCGTTGCAGACAAGTTGACTGAAAATTGCGGGTTCTTTTTTCGGGCGATGAAGAAATATTCATAGTGCGCATAGCAACGTTGAATTCTCTAAAAAACGCGTTTTTTCGGCATTGCCGGAGCTTTCTGGCATTGTTCTAGGGAGCCTGTCCTGCTACATCCTGCGACAGAATTGTAACGCATACGAGGACTGGCATGATCCCGCGCTATTCGCGTCCTGACATGGTCGCTATTTGGTCTCCTGAAACGAAATTCCGCATCTGGTTTGAGATTGAAGCTCATGCTTGTGATGCTCTGGCAGAGCTGGGTGTGATCCCAAAAGAATCTGCTGAAAAGATTTGGGAGAAGGGTGGTCCAGCTACCTTCGACATTGCGCGGATTGATGAGATCGAGCGTGAAACCAAGCACGATGTGATTGCGTTCCTGACGCACCTTGCTGAAATCGTTGGTCCGGAAGCACGCTTTGTGCACCAGGGCATGACTTCTTCTGACGTTCTGGACACTTGCTTCAACGTTCAGCTTGTTCGCGCTGCAGACCTTTTGCTGGCCGACATGGAAAAGCTGCTGGCTGCTTTGAAGCGCCGTGCTTATGAGCACAAAGACACCGTAACTATCGGTCGTTCCCACGGTATTCATGCTGAGCCAGTGACCTTTGGTCTGAAAATGGCACAGGCGTATGCTGAGTTTGATCGCTGTAAGAAGCGTCTTGAGCTGGCTCGTGAAGAGATCGCGACCTGCGCTATTTCCGGTGCAGTTGGCACATTTGCAAACATCGACCCACGTGTTGAAGAGCATGTTGCTGAGAAGCTAGGCCTTGGTGCTGAGCCGGTGTCTACGCAGGTTGTTCCTCGTGACCGTCATGCCATGTTCTTCGCGGTTCTGGGTGTGATTGCGTCTTCCGTTGAGCGTCTGGCGACTGAAGTTCGTCATTTGCAGCGCACAGAAGTTCTGGAAGTTGAGGAGTTCTTCTCCAAAGGCCAGAAGGGTTCTTCTGCTATGCCGCATAAGCGGAACCCGGTGCTGACCGAGAACCTGACTGGTCTTGCTCGTATGGTTCGCTCTTACGCATTACCTGCGATGGAGAATGTTGCACTATGGCATGAGCGCGATATCTCGCACTCTTCCGTTGAGCGTATGATCGGTCCTGATGCGACTGTAACGCTGGACTTTGCTTTGGCACGCCTGACAAACGTTATGGAAAATCTGATGGTTTACCCAGAGCGTATGATGGGTAACATGGATCGCCTTGGTGGTCTGGTGCACTCACAGCGCATTTTGCTGGCACTGACTCAGGCCGGTGCGTCTCGTGAAGACAGCTATCGTCTTGTTCAGCGCAATGCGATGAAGGTCTGGGACAGCTATCAGGTTTCTGGTGATGCTAAGGTGGACTTCCTGACTGAATTGCTGGCGGATGAAGACGTTCGCAAGCATCTTTCTGAAGAACAAATTCGTGAGCGCTTTGACCTTGGTTACCACACCAAGAATGTAGATGTGATCTTCAAGCGGGTCTTTGGCGAAGCCTAAGTCGCCCGTGCACAGGAGTGGAGGGGAAGATGAAGCTTTATGGTCTGCGGATTTTCGTGAGAGATATCGAAAAGGCCAGGGAGTTTTATGCCGAAACGCTCGACCTTCCTCTTAACTGGGATATGCCAGAGCTTGGCGCGTTTGGTGCCAAGCTCGACAATGCAGAGCTCATCATCGAGCAAGCACACAACGAGGAAGACCAAGAATACATTGGTCGTTTTCTCGGCGCGTCTCTTCAGGTTGATGACATTGTCGATACTTATGAGCGCCTTTGTGAAAAAGGCGTTGCCTTTACCAACCCGCCTGAAAAGCAGGTGTGGGGCGGAGTTCTTGCACATTTTCATGATCCGTTTGGCAATGTTTTGACACTGCTGGGCGAACCTCGCTGACAACATAGTCCTTCTTAGTTTTTAATGGGACTAATGCCGATCAGGAGTCATGACTATGAGAATTGCGGTTATCTCGGACATTCACGGTAACCTGCCTGCTCTGGAAGCTGTTCATCGCGACATAAAGCGGAAGTCTCCGGATCTGGTGTTTAATTTGGGTGATTGTGTTTCGGGGCCGTTGTGGCCAGAAGAAACGGCTCAGTATCTCATTGCGGAAAACTGGCTGACTGTGCGCGGCAATCATGACCGACATTTGGTGGACCATGTCCAATCCAAAATGGGTCCAAGTGATGCGCATGCTTATTCGCTGCTTTCTGACGAATCCAAAGCGTGGCTGAAGCAACTGCCGACGCAAATGGAGCATGTCGAGAATGTGTTCCTGTGCCATGGGACGCCGTCAGCTGATAATGTTTATCTCACTGAAGAACTTTGTGGGGACCACACCAAAATTGCATCGCCGGAATACGTGTTAGAGCACGTTGGAAATGTGACGTCTCCACTGGTTGTTTGTGGGCACTCCCACATCCCTCGGGTCATCTGGTTGGAAACGACCGGACAAATCGTGATGAACGCAGGCAGTGTTGGGCTGCCAGCCTATGATGATGACAAGCCTCATGCACATACGATGGAAGTTGGAAGCCCCCATGCGCGGTACATGATTGTGACCCGTGTCGGGACGCGATGGTCCTTTGAAGAGCGGATGGTGAACTACGATTGGGACCATGCCAGTAGAAAAGCTGCGCGTAATCAACGTGGAGATTGGGCTGGCGCTTTGAAAACTGGGTATTTTCGTCCTATTAAGCTGCCAGACTTTTTAGCACGACCACGTATTGAGGAACCTTATGAAGATTTCTGAGGCGGACATTCTCATTGTCCCCGGCCTGCATGGCTCCGACGCAAACCACTGGCAAAGCCGTTGGGAAACAAAATTCTCCACTGGTCGGCGCGTTGAGCAGAGCAGTTGGAGCAAGCCAGACCTTGAGGAATGGGTGAATGCCGTTGTGAAAGCGGTCGAGGAAGCTACGCGTCCGGTGGTGCTTGTTGCACATTCCGCTGGTGTTGCTGCAGTGGTTCATGCTGCGCCTCGCATCAAGAACTGGGTGAAGGGTGCTTATCTGGTTGCGCCTGCAGATGTTGATGACAGCTCATGCGTGCCTGCTGAGTTGCATAGCTTTGGTCCGTTTCCAACCTCTCCGCTGCCGTTCCATGCCAAGGTTGTGGCGAGCCGCAATGATCCGTACTGCACTTATGAGCGTGCTGAGCAGCTTGCCAAGCTCTGGAATGCACGTTTGCAAGATGCTGGTGAAAGTGGCCATATCAATTCTGAAAGCGGTCAGGGGCCGTGGCCAGAAGGCATCATTTCGTTTGCTCATTTCATGAAAGAGCTCGGGTAACTCGTATAGGTTGATGAACGCCCTCCTTCCGGTGCATGTTTTGTGCGGGGAGGGTGTTTTATGTCGCGATTTGCTTACACACCTTATGATGGCTCTAAGAGGCCGTTTACCGTTGGGCTCGAGCCTCATGATTTGAGAGAGTGGATTGAGCCCGATGAGTTTTTAGCTGTGTACCTTGATGAAAAAGAGCGACTCATCACTGACCCTAAAGCCTTCGTGTTTGCTGCAGAGGCGGATACAGAGGCAGCTCAGCGCGAAGTAGCAGACCTTCTTGCTGTCCATCTGCCTGATCAATTCCCCACCCTTTATGAGCTTCACTCGGATAACTCTCTTTGCGTGAAGAATGCAGGAAAGCGTGTTCAGCTATCGTTTTGTGCTGAACCGCCACTACTAGCTATCTCCCGTGTCGTTCAGGAAGATCTGGTGCTGATGCGTAAAGGCGATGACGGGTATAGGCTTGTTGCAGCAAGCCTTTGTTTCCCTTCCAGTTGGTCTTTGGCGGAAAAGTTCGGCGGTTCAATGAGTGCAATCCATGAAGGGGTACCGGATTTCAATGGACATCGCATGGGACACATGGTTCAGCGGATCTTTGAAAGGTTGGAGGCAGATAAGCCCGTTTGGCGACTGAACTGGTCTTTGTACACGGACGCTGAGCTTCATCATCCGATTCCGGGTTTGTGCGGTGATGTTCTTTGTGAGGCTGATCAGGCATTTGAGCAGCTTTATGTGCGCGTTGAGAAGCAGACATTGCGACGTCTGCCTAACAGTGGAGATATCCTCTTCACTATCAGGGTTCATCATGATCCCGTTCATGGCCTGTTAGAGCATCCGGATGGTGATCAACTAGCCCAAGGCCTAAAGACACAGTTGCTTGAGTTAACTGATGAGCAGTTGGACTACAAAGGCATCAAAACGCACGCATCAACTATCGCACGAGCGCTTGATATGATCGCTGAGGAACGTGTTTAGGAAGGCTGAGACGCTGGTAGGTAATGACTTGGTGTGTGGCCTGTTAGTTTCTTGAAGGCGTTGTTGAAATGGGATTGGTCGAAGTAGCCGAGGGAGTGGGCCAAGTCTGTTAGGTTGAGGTCTTGTCCGTTGTTGATCGCATCAACCGCGGCCAGCATGCGGTAGCGTTCGATCACCCATTTGGGATTAACGCCGACGTGGCTATGGAAGAGTCGTTGGATTGTTCTTGGCTGGAAACCTGAGATCCTGGAAAGATCTTTCAGATTGTTAATTTCGTCTGTTATCGCAATGAGGTCTACGAGTGCACCGGCATCCTTCGCCTTAGAAGTTGAGGGATGTTTATGTGAAATCAGAAGGTTGTCCATCTGTACAGCGAATACTGTTGGATCATCAGCCGATTTTAACTTTGCTATCAGTTGCTGCTCGGAAATACTGAGGAACGGTTCAATATTTTCGTGAGTGTTGAGGAGCGAGGATGGGTTGTATCGGAAGAAATCTGCAAAGGCTCCAGGGCGAAACTTTACCCCAAATACGCGGCCTCTCTGTTGCAAGGTGTAATGGAAAACGCCTGTGTTAATGCCAAACACGCCTGTCGTCTGCAATGTGTCGATGACAATGTGTTGGGATGGGTGGGGCAGGTTAGCTTGCTTATATGGAGGCTTGCCTCGAAGATCCCATGTGATCAGCCAATAGAACTCGATGGCTTCCTGTAATGACTCAGCTGGAGTGAGCCAGTCCAGATTGAAGTGTTTGAGGCTGCGCTGCTGGTCTAGCAAGCCGCTGATCTGGTTTGAGGTGTCATCCTGATTTGGCATAGGCATAAAAGATAGCAGCTGTCGCGCTTTTACAAGCCCTTCTGGTTTTGACGCAGTAGGTGTTCGGCTCCCAATGCAAGGAGCTGAAAATGGCAAAGATTAAATGCACCTACAAAGTTGAAGAATGGAAAGAAGAGATCGCAGAAGCGCTTTCTATGGCGAGCAAGTTTGCATCAGTTCGCGCTCATGGACCCCTCAGCGGAGAAATCGTTGGGCAGGTGAGCATGTTTTATCTTTTGGCCTATGTAACAGAGAAAGAGGGCAAATACTCGTGGTACACGCAGATTTTTGGTCGATATGGTTCGCATGAAGGCACGTTCCTTGTTGAGGAGAGCGGGGTGTTTGATGCGGAGACTGTTCGCTCTTCGATGACTGTCGTGCCCGGATCCGGGACTGGAGGATTTGAGAGTGTTTCTGGTCGGGGCGAGTACGTTACGTCGCATGGCAATGCTGTTGAAAGCCTGCTTGAACTGGAGTTTGTGGAGAGAGTTGAGTAAGCCTGAGCAAATATGTGATTAGGTAATTTCTAAAAGTGCCCTTGGGTTCTCTGCGTTTTCTGCTAGGTTTTGCAATGCACTATATATTGCAATAAGAGTGTGAGACGCAGGAACCCCATATGCCTTCATCTCGTGACCGGGAAGCAAATAGAATGACCGCCCGCCTTGGCCGCTATGCCAAGGTTGGTGGAAATATGAGTGGCATCGCAGCCAAGCTTGCTGCAGGTAAGCTGTTTGGTTGGGATCAAGACCCTGCGAAGAATGCGGCTTCCATCGCAGAATCTCTTGGTGAACTCAAAGGGCCACTGATGAAGGTGGCGCAACTTCTTTCGACGATTCCTGATGCTGTGCCTCCCGAATATGCAGCAGAACTGGCAAGTCTTCAGGCAAATGCACCTCCTATGGGGTGGGCTTTTGTTAAGCGGCGCATGCGGGCTGAGCTTGGTCCAGGTTGGCAAGGCAAGTTTGATAAGTTTGAGAAGGAACCAGCAGCAGCGGCTTCTCTTGGTCAGGTTCACAGAGCTTATGATCAGGATGGGGCGATGCTGGCCTGCAAGCTGCAATATCCAGATATGGATAGCGCGGTTGAAGCTGACCTGAACCAATTCGACATGCTGCTTGCTCTGCATCGGCGTTTCAGGCCTGCGATTGAGACTTCTGAGATTGCGAAGGAGGTTGGTGACCGACTGCGGGAAGAGCTGGATTATCGCCGGGAAGCTCGGCATTCCAAGCTTTACGCCAATGTTTTTGCTGCAGATGAGCAGATCCGGATCCCAGACGTGTTTGAAGGTCTGTCCACACGGCGCTTGCTTTCCATGAGTTGGCTGGAAGGGCGTCCGCTTCTGGCCTATCGACAAGAAAAGCTGGAGGCGCGTAACAAGATTGCGCAAGTGATGTTTAAGGCGTGGTGGCATCCGTTTGCGCATTATGGTGTGATCCATGGCGATCCCCATCTTGGGAACTACACGATCTTTGAGGATGGTGCGGAGCCAGCTGGTGTGAATTTGCTGGATTACGGGTGTGTGCGCATCTTCCCGCCTGATTTTGTGCAAGGCGTGGTGGAGCTGTATCACGGTTTGCTTGAAGATGATCAGGACCGTGTGGTTGCTGCTTATGAGACTTGGGGTTTTGATGGGCTGACGACTGAGCTTATTGAGACCTTGAATATCTGGGCTAGCTTTATTTTTGGCCCGTTGCTCAGCGACAGAGTACGCTCGATTGCCGATGGTGTTTCTCCAGCGGCTTATGGACGACAAGAGGCGTTTCGTGTGCATCAGTCCCTTAAAGAACTGGGGCCGGTGAAAATACCTCGTTACTTTGTTTTTATGGACCGGGCGGCTATTGGGCTTGGATCTGTGTTCCTTCACTTGCGAGCTGAGCTTAACTTCCATCAACTGTTTAATGAGCAGATTGATGGGTTTGAGCTGGATACGTTGAACGCCCATCAAAAGCACCAACTGGACTTATGTGGTTTGTCTAGTGAGCATTGAGGCACATACTCGGGCCGTTGGAATTATCCCCGGAACCTGGGTTATCTCCTGAGTGGTTCTTTAGGGAAGTTGCGTCACCGGACCATGTGGTGTTAAAGACTGATATTAGGAAAACTACTTGTTTCGAGGGGGAAGCATGGCTGACGGGAGCGCGTCTGTTATGGACTATAAGGAACACGAGAAGACCTACAAGAACTTCATCAACTTCTCAAAGGTTGGAATTCTTGCAGCTCTCACATTTGTACTCGTTATTGCAATGATTGGATTTGGTGGTACTGCCGGGACGGTTTGGGCAAGCATCACCACAATCGCAACAGTGATTGCAGTTGGCGTTGGCATGGCATCTGGTGACAGGTCGCACATTGTACCGGGAATCGTATTCCTGCTTGCTTGTGTGGTAACAGCTGTGCTGACAATCTAAGAAACCCTCAGGTTTCAAAGGTTTTGAGAATCGCAGGAGCAGCGTGCTTCTGCGATTTTTCGTTTCAACCCCGAAATTTGCCAGAGGCGCTGCCCTTTTCTGATCATTATTGAAGAATAGAGCTTTTAGTAAGAGTTGTTCTGAGTTCGGGTATCATATGTCTACTGCGCAAACTGTTCGCGTTCTTCTGCGCTGTTCCTTGCTGCTTGCAATCTTTATCGTGGTTGCAGTTGTCTCATCGCCATCTCATTCTGCTTCGACTGATCTTGGTTTCTCCCAGATCCTGAAGGAAGAAGGCGTTGCTGCGCGTGGCAGTAATTACGAGATTGTGCCGCCTGTTTTGCGGAACGGGACATTGCTGGTTTACAGCCTCAAAGTTCATGGCAAGACCTATAAAGTGCGCGGTACGGCGACATTGAAGAAGCGTATCAATGAACTTCATGCGCTGAAGGGCATTCAAGAACTGGATACGGTTTCTCAGGCGGGTGAGGGCGTTGTGACTGCGGTCGCCAAACCTCTGACGTTTCTCGGTAGCCTTGTAACCTCTCCCAAAGAGACACTGAGTTCCACTGCTGATGGCGTCGGCTTGTTGCTGAATGGTACTGTGAACACCATTACCGGAAATTCCGGAGCGACTGCTCCGTCTAAGGAACGTGGAAAGAAGACCTCTGCGGTTGAGAGTGTTGCTGCGGCTGTTGTTGGGCGAGATAAAGCCCGGCGCTATATAGCTGTTGCGGCGAATGTTGACCCTTATACGACATTTCCTCCACTCTCTGACGCGCTTGATAAGGCTGCCTGGGCCTATGCAACGTCTAACCGTCTGACCAATCTCGCAACTGTGTTTATTCCGGGTGGCGTTGGTACGGCGGTTAGTGGAGTTCTGGCGACAACCAATTTAAGCGAGGCTCTCAAGGCCAGCCCGACCGTTGCCGATGAGACGATGCGCGAGATGCTTGGTGATATGGCCATTCGCCAGCGTAGCACACGAGCATTCCTGAGCGCTACGTCTATGACGCGGGGTGAAAAGATGATTTTTGTTGCAAGCCTACACTCGTTGAAAGGTGTTCGTGGGCGAAGTGATCTGGTTGATCAGGTGAGCCGGCAGGGGCTTTCTCAAGAGGCGGGATATTATTACCTGTTGGGTCTGATGATGATCGCTGATTATCATATTGATACAGAGCGTCTTGCTTCTGTTGAGCTGTTTGACGGTATTCCGATTGGTACGACCAGAACGGGTCGTAAGGTTGCCTTTGTTGCTGGTGATCGAATTGGTTGGAGTGTTGATCAATCAACGACTACACTCAATATAGCAAGCCGTGTAAATCAAACCCATGCAGGCACTGGAGCGAGCGAGCTGCGCGTGTGGGGACTGGTTCATCCGACGTTAAAAGTAGAGCTTGGTGCGTTGAACTGGGTTATTCGCGAAAAAGCACCACTGGCTACTTTCAAAGAAATTGACGTAACAAGCTGATTAAAAAAGTGTTTGGGGTGAGCTCTGAAAGTGTCACCCCAAAACCCAAGGGGCAACATCCAAAATATCGGCGCTTATGGTGAGAGCGTGCTGGCTGTGATTTGGCCGCGGTTCACACTCTTTCATGATCGAGGTGGTCCATGAAAATTGCCGATATTCTTGAACAGGCTTCTATGCCGATTGCTTCTCCTGCTTATCCCAAGGGGCCATACAGGTTTATCGACCGCGAGTTTTTTGTGGTCTCCTATGAAAGTGACCCCGACGCTATTCGTGAAGCTTTGCCTGAGCCTTTGGAGCCGGATGGGTCCAATACGGTAATGTTCGAGGTGATCCGCATGCCGGATTCTGCTGGCTTTGGGGACTACACCGAGTCTGGTATCGTGATTCCGGCCAAGTTTGGTGATCACCCTGTGAACTTCACGCAACAAATGTTTCTTGATGATACGCCGCCGATTTTTAGTGGGCGCGAGATCTGGGGTTTCCCGAAGAAACTCGGCCTACCTAAGCTGAGTATATCAGGAGCGACATTGACCGGGCATTTGGTCTTTGATGATGTGACCATCGCTATTGCGACCATGGGTTATAAGTATCAGCACCTTCTTTATGATGTGGAACATGGCACACAGTGTCACCCTGATGCGGTCCTCAAGAAACTTCAGAAAACCCAGGTGAATCTGAAGCTCATTCCAGATGTTGACGGTTCCTTGGCCATTGCTCAGTTGGTTGCCTATGAGGCGTCTGATGTGACGGTGAAGGGCGCGTGGTCTGGTCCAGCGAGCTTGCAATTGTTCCATCATGCCAATGCGCCAGTGGCTGAGCTACCAATGCTTAAATCACTCGGCGGCGTTCATTTCATTACGGACCTCACGCTACCTTATGGCCGGGTTATGTATGATTACCTGAAGCCTTAAGTGATGCGTTATTTCGGAGGTGCTGCATGCGAGGCAACTTCAGGATCTTTGGGTATTTGTTAAGCAGCTTATTCATGTCAGCGCTGCTGGTCTCGAAGGCTGCTGGCTTTGAGCTGAGGCCTTATAAAGACGAGTTGTTTGCCTATCCGCGGGTTCTGGATCAGGCGATGGACGGGGCGTTCTTGCGGCTTGACTATCAGATCCAGCGTGATTTGCGGGACCGGGATGAAATACCAGAGCGACGGGTTGAAGGGCGATATGTTTCCAGCAGGCCTGCCTGGTATGTGCGAGAGCGCTCAGTTGTGCTTGCGGGGAACAAGCGTAAGCACATCCGAGTTGGGGCTCTTGACGCCGATACCAAGCTGTTACTGCTTTATCTGCATGGAAAGGGGGGCAATCGAAAGCAGGGGAATGCTGATTGGACGTTTGGCGGTAACTTCAATCGCTTGAAAAACTTAATGGTGCGTAATAATGGCGTTTATCTGTCTCCTGATGTGAAGCTCGAAAGCTCCAAGGGTACTCAGGAAATTCGCGAGTTGATTGCGCAATACCGGAAAGAAGCACCGCAGGCGAAAGTGATTGTGGCCTGTGGTTCCATGGGGTCACAGGTCTGCTATGGGCTTGCGGATCAGACTGGTGTTGCTGGGCCGCTGTCCGGCCTCATTTTATTGGGAGGAGCGACGGATCGACGATTGTTGACGAGTGAAGCCTATAAGGCAGGCGTACCGATTGTATTTGGCCACGGTAGTGCTGACAGGGTTTACAGCTGGGAAAAGCAGTATCAGTTGTATAACGCACTCATTGGTAAAAATAAGCAGTATCCGGTGCGCTTTCGGTTGTTCGAAACTGGCTCTCACGGGACGCCCATTCGCATGATTGACTGGCGTGATGAGATTAACTGGATGCTGTCTATATCTTCGGAAGCAAGACAATAAAAAAGGCCGGAGACCCGGCCTTTGGAAGTGATATGGTTTGTGGGCTTAAGCTTGCGGAACGCCAGGTGACGTTGATAGGCGCTGGGAGCCTTCCTTCGCAGTCTGGTTTGTCGAAGAAATCTGCAATGCTCTGCTGTAGGACTGGCGGGCTTCTGTAATCTGCCCCAGAGCTTCTTCAGCGCGGCCACGGTTCGCCCAAGCAGATGCGGACTTGCCGTTAAGTGCAATTGCAGCATTGAAGTCTTTGAGTGCAGATTTTGGATCGCTCAGAGAAAGGTAAGTTACACCGCGCGCGATCAGAGGTGAATAAGCGCGGGAGTTCAGACCAACAGCAGATGAAAAGTCATTGAGAGCTGCTTCCTGTAGACCTTGTGCCTGATAGATGAGGCCACGGTTGTGATAGGCCTGCGCATCGCCGGAATTTAAGCGAATGACTTCGTTGTAGTCACGAAGCGCTGCTGTGTTCTGACCGATAGAGCGGTAGGTGTTGCCGCGTCCGTTCAGGGCCTTCACGTAATCTGGCTTGATGGAAAGTGCTGAGCTGTAATCCTGAACTGCCTGAGACGTGTTGCCCTTGCGGCGCTCCACCAAGGCTCGGTTTGCATAAGCCTGATAAGAGTTTGGTCTCAGCTGAAGAGATTTGTTGAAGTCCTCAATCGCCTGATCAAGGCGTCCAGCTTTTGCGTATGCAATGCCGCGTTTATTGTAGGCGTCAGCATCGGTTGGGTTTGCGTCAACAACGGCACTCAGACTGTCGATGTTGGAGGAAGAGCCAACAGCTTTGTCGATAGGCACATTCTGATAAACAAGGCCAGATGAGTTGGATTGGCATGCTGCAACGCCAAGTGCGAGCAGACACGCACAGATGCCTTTAGCCAGTTTATTGTTCACGAGAATGTGCCCCATTCTTAAAGAGTCCTTGCAATGACACGATAGCCTACACTTTAGTGTGGCAAAAAAAGGTCAAATGAACCAGCAAAAACAACAAACGGACCAACCGGTTCACCGGTTAGTCCGTTCTGAATTCTAGCTTCGGTCCGCTCACACGCTTTTCGTCAAACATAGTTGAGCCTTAGCTGCGTGATGTCCCGAGTGCCGCCGGATTAACGACGACCTTTGCCGACCAACAGGCCTTCACGCTGTGCTTTCTTGCGAGCCAGCTTGCGAGTGCGGCGGATTGCTTCAGCCTTTTCGCGAGCCTTCTTTTCAGATGGCTTTTCGTAGTGGCCACGAAGCTTCATTTCACGGAAGATGCCTTCACGCTGCATCTTTTTCTTAAGCGCTTTAAGCGCCTGATCGACGTTATTATCGCGAACGAGAACCTGCACGCGTTTATCCTTACCTTCGAGCATTCTGGATTACGTATCCAGAACGACATAGATGAAATGATTGATAGCAACGCTTAGCGCATATGCACGGGTCACAAGAACTCCGTCGCCGCTGATGCGTCGCTTCTTGACGGGGTAACTAACAGACTGCGTGGGGGCTGTCTACCTCCTTACTTGAGAATCTATGTTAATTTATAGATGGGAAAGGGGGGAATACCTCTTGTGGGACAAGGCAATCTCAGCAGCATGCGCTTATTTTCTTCAAATTGGGGCATTGGCATGTTCGTGAGTGAAGTAAAATATAAGTAAAAAAAGCTTTCAAAATGAATTTTAACATTGGATGTGAAATTATTTTTTCAAAATACAACCTTTGATTGTGTTTGATTGAGTCTCTCTTGCGCCGCCGAAAAAAGTCACAGGAGCTTTTCTGAACAGTGGAAATCGAGGTGGAAATTTGAATGTAATCCGCTTCAAACACTGTTCGTCATATCCGACTTCGGAGATGAGTCGAGTGAGTCCATTCGACTCGCGAGAGCTGCGATTGAGAGACTCTCTTTAGATCCACGGAACGTTCACTGAGAAAACTCGTTACTCTAGTTCTAGGTAAGGGGTTTATACGTGCTGATGGATCATGCATACTCTAGTGACCTCATTTGGGTAATCGACCAGAAGAAAGAATAATGTAATGTGCCGCTGGCTTGCGTACCGTGGAGCTCCCATTTTCATGGAAGAGCTGATTTCAATGCCCAATCATTCTCTGATTGCGCAGAGCCTGCATTGTGCGGAAGCCAAGGTGAACACCAATGGTGATGGCTTTGGGATTGGTTGGTACGGTCACAAATCAGAGCCGGGTCTTTATCGTGATACGCAGCCTGCGTGGGGTGATGAGAACCTTCTGAGTATCACCAAGCACCTCAAGTCCTCTTTATTCTTTGCTCATGTGCGCGCATCGACAGGCACTGCGACCTCTCGTTCAAACTGCCATCCGTTTGCTGTCGGCAAATGGATGTTTATGCATAACGGGCAGATTGGAGGGTATGATGATATCCGCCGCCAGATTGAGAGTTTGATCAGCGACGACTTTTATCGTTATCGGCAGGGTACAACGGACAGTGAAGCGCTGTTTCTTGCCATGTTAAGTCATGGTCTGGATGTTGATCCTGTGGGGGCTGTGCAACAGGTCCTAACGAAAACACTTGAGATTATGCGTTGCAATGATGTCATTGCTCCATTGCGCGTAGCGATGGCCTTGACTGATGGTGAGCGCCTTTATGCTGTGCGTTGCTCTAGTGATAAGATTGTTCCGAGCCTATATTATCGCTTACATAACAGCAGCTTGAGTGTTGTCTCAGAGCCTTTGGAAAAGGGCGGGCAAGGTTGGTATGAAGTGCCTTGCGGACACATTATGGTTTATGGTGGTGATAATGCGCCTTGCTTTATTCCTCTGGACATTCCCGAAGAGTTTTGCAAAGTAGCGTAATCGGCATTTTCACTAGCGGTATTGCTTAGGCAAGAAGCCACTGGGATTTTGTCGATCTGTTTCTACGATAGGAAGTTTCCTCCCAGCGAGGCACTGTGGTCAATTGCAGGACCCAGCCTTGTTTATGTTCTTGAGAGGCTCAAGTTCTGGAGGGGCTCCATGCCCTTTTCTTCAGGAGCTTATGATGACGCGGGTTGAAAGCACCAGCGTTGCCAAACCCACATCCATGTCTGCATGGTGGGGGGAGTCCAATGCAACGCTTATTTTGGGATTGCCGTTGATCGGTGCGCAACTTGCGCAGATGGCAATCAATGCCACCGATGCATTGATGATCGGTTGGCTTGGCGCAACAGAGCTGGCAGCATCCGTGCTGGCTTTACAGTTGTTCTTTCTGACATGGCTGGCAGGACTTGGGTTCTTGCAAGCCGTTATGCCATTGGCATCCAGAGCCGAAGGTAAAGGCGACATACGTAATGTGCGGCGTGCTTCGCGCATGGGCCTTTGGATTTCGCTCATTTATACGACTTTTGCGATGGTCGTGCTGTGGAACGGTGAGAGCCTCTTGCTGGCTCTTGGGCAGGAAGCAGAAGTTTCTGCGATTGCTGCGAATTATCTGCGCATTGTGCAGTGGTCGATGTATCCATCGTTATTTGTGGCGGCGCTTCGCAGCTTCCTCACCAGCATTGAACGTTCGCAAATTGTGTTGTGGGCGACTGTCGTGAGCGCTGTGGTCAATGCACTTCTCGATTATGTGCTGATCTTTGGCTATTACGGCTTTCCTCAACTTGGCATTCTAGGTGCCGGGATTGCGTCTGTTGTGACTGCGTTGGCATCCTGTGTGATTTTGATTGCCTATGTGTTTTGGGAAGAGAAATCTCGCAAGTATGAGGTGTTTGTTCGCTTCTGGCGTGCTGACTGGCCTGCGTTCTTTGAAATCCTTCGTCTCGGTTGGCCGATTTCCCTCATGCTGGTCGCTGAAGTAGGCTTGTTCTCTGCTGCTGCTTTGATGATGGGCTGGATTGGGACGCTGGAACTTGCAGCTCACGGTATTGCGGTTCAGCTCTCTGGTATTGCGTTCATGATTCCGCTTGGTTTTGCTAACGCCGCTGTTGTGCGTGTTGGCATTGCATCTGGTCGTGGCGATGCTGATGGCATTACACGTGCTGGCTGGGTGGCTCTGATCTGGTCCATTGTGATTGGTCTGCTTGGTGCGGTCTTGTTTGTTGCGATTCCTGATACGCTGATTTCCTTCTATCTGGACAGCAGTAATCCAGATGCAGCGGATGTGATCCGCCTTGGTGTACCGCTGGTCTTTATTGCAGCGGTGTACATGGTGGTTGATGGTATTCAGGTGGTTGCTGGTGGTGTTCTGCGCGGTCTTTCAGATACGCGAGTGCCGATGGTGATTGCGGTGATTGGTTACTGGATTATTGGTGTGCCGCTTTCCTACGTGATGGCGTTCACCTTTAACTGGGGCCCAGAAGGGATCTGGGTTGGTTTGGCCAGTGGTCTATTTATCACTGGAATCCTGTTGCTGATCCGGTTCCAGAAACGCGATCAACTTGGTCTGGTTAGGCTAGGATAGTCTGGTTCAATTAAATGAAAGCCCCCGAAGATGATCAGACCTTCGGGGGCTTTTTCTTTGTAGGATAACGCGATCAGGATTTTGGGGAGAGGCGGTTGATGTGGCCCATCTTGCGGCCTTCCCGTGTCTCTGCTTTACCGTAGAGCGTCAGACGAGCGTTTGGCTCCAGCAGTGCTGATTCCCATGAGTTCACATCATCACCAATCAGGTTTTCCATGATGACGTTGTGTGCTCGGGTTGGCCTGCCAAGTGGCCAGCCTGCAACAGCGCGAACATGCTGTTCAAATTGAGAAACCGGACAAGCGTCTTCTGTCCAGTGACCTGAATTGTGAACGCGTGGCGCTATTTCGTTGACCTTCAACTCTGTAGCCTCGCCGTCTCTGACGACAAACAGTTCTACGCCCATCACTCCGATATAATCGAGCGCAACAGCGATGCGGGTTGCCATATCGATGGCTTCCTGAGCGGTTTCTGCCGGGATGTCTGCAGGTACGCTAGAGGTCTTCAGAATGTGGTTCTTGTGGTAGTTGTCCGCCGGATCATAGCATTTGACCGTTCCATCCACGCCACGCGCGACGATGATGGAAATCTCTTTTTCAAACGGAACGATGCCTTCAAGGATAGATGGCTGATTGCCAAGCTTGCTCATGGCGCCTTCGATGTCCTCAGGTGTACGGATCATGATCTGGCCTTTGCCATCATATCCAAAACGGCGCGTTTTCAGTACACCCTGACCGCCCAACTCCATGAGCGCAGCTTCCAGCTCTGCCTGCGTGTCGACCTTTATAAAGGGAGCGACCTGCGTTGCCGCTTCTTCTGAAAGGAATGTCTTTTCTGCCAGGCGATCCTGGGAAACTTTCAGTGCATGTGGGCCGGGGCGAACTGGAACAAACTGCTCCAGAATGCGGGCTGTCTCGCCGGGGACATTTTCGAACTCATAAGTGACGACTGAAACGCTTTTCGCAAACTGGGTGAGTGCTTGTTCGTCTTCGTAGGCCGCAACGGTCTTCTTTTCTGAGACCTCAAAAGCGGGGCTGTTTTCATCCGGGCAATAGATATGGCACTTCAGGCCCATCCTGCTGGCAGCTTGCGCGATCATGCGGCCAAGCTGGCCTCCACCCAAAATACCAATCGTGTCGCCAGGACGTAGTGTGGAACCCATTTCGAAAACTTTCCAGATGTTAGGGGCCAGATGTTAGGGGCGGCTTGAAACAAATGAGGCGCTTGCAAGTGGGCGCCTCTGAATCTCTTACTCTTCCGGGTTGACTGGCTTCTCAGCCACAGCCTTACTTTGCTTTTCGCGCCAGTCATCCAAATTGGCGGCGATCTCCGGATTGTTGAGTGCCAAAACAGCGGCAGCCATTAATGCTGCGTTGACAGCACCTGCACGACCAATGGCAAGAGTGCCAACGGGAATGCCTGCTGGCATTTGAACGATGGAAAGGAGGCTGTCCTGTCCTTTAAGAGCGCGCGACTCAATTGGAACACCAAACACTGGCAGCGGTGTCATGGATGCAGCCATACCCGGAAGGTGGGCTGCTCCGCCAGCGCCAGCGATAACAACCTTGAAGCCGTTCTCTCTTGCTGTTTTGGAAAACTCTACCAGACGGTCCGGGGTGCGGTGGGCTGAGACGATGCGAGCATCATAGGAAACTCCCAGTGCTTCTAGCGTATCTGCAGCATTTTTCATGGTTGGCCAATCGGATTGGCTTCCCATGATGATAGCGACTTCTGGCTGGTCTGTGCGGTTCATAAAACGGGCACCCTCTGAGCGTCTGGGAAGAAAGCGCGGATTATAGAAATAACACGGCGTGTTTCAAGCCAATTACAACAAGAAATGCCAATAGTATACGAAGGTTAGAGCTCTGCCTCTAATTTAGGCAATAATGTCAGGTAAGAGCTGTGTTTCCAGCACCTGAATCTGGTCTCTTAGCATCAGTTTTTTCTTCTTTAAGCGTTGCAGCTGGAGAACATCTGCCCGTCCCGTTTCAATGAGCGCTTCGATGGAATGATCAAGATCCCGATGCTCCTGTCGCAACTCAGCGAGCTCGGAACGCTTGCTATCCTGATCGAGAGTATCTTCCGTCATCGTTTTGTCCTCACATGACACATATCGGTCTGTGTGCAACGAGACCCATCAATGATCAAATCTGGTGGGGCGCGTTGTCGCAATTCACCGCTCGGCAACAGTATACCGAATGTGCAGCGGTGATGAACAAGAGTCTCTCGATTTTTACAGGAAGTGTTGTCTCATGACGGATTTACGCAGCGTATATATAGGGTTGAATACTTAGTGAAGTTCTCTTTTGAGTGGAATATGAAACCCATTAAATTTACTGGGTCATTTATAAGTTCCCTAAGTTTTTCATGAATTAGCGATCTCGCGTTGTAGAGGCCCCAAAAAAACAGCTAATCATAGTTCGACAACTCAATAAAATGGTGCCATCATCCACCTGTAACAGAGACAATGTAGGAGGATCAAAACCTATGTCCATCCGTGAGCATTTGACTGAGCTGGAACGCCGCCATGCTACCATTGAGAGGGAGCTGGAAACAGCCAAGCACCATCCTTCGATGGATGAGATCGAACTAGGCAATCTAAAAAGGCAAAAGTTGAAGCTTAAGGATGAGATCTCGCGAATACGAGTGACAGGGTAGCTTCCTTTTTCTTAACCGAATAGAGAATGCGTCGCTTTTAGCGGCGCATTTTTTGTTTAGGGTCAGCCGATCTTTTTTGCTTCTTCGCGCAGTACGAACTTCTGGATCTTGCCTGTTGAGGTTTTCGGCAGGTCTGTGAAGACAACAGTTCTTGGTGATTTGAAGCTGGCCAGATGCTGTTTGCAGTAGGTTACGATATCGTCTTCCGTCACACTGCTGTTCTCTTTCAGCTCCACAAATGCACAGGGAGTTTCGCCCCACTTGTCATCGGGACGGGCAACCACTGCTGCTGATGAGATTTCCGGGTGTTTGTAGAGAACTTCCTCGATCTCAATGGATGAGATGTTTTCACCTCCTGAGATGATGATGTCTTTGGAGCGGTCTTTGAGCTGGACGTATCCGTCTTCATGCTGAACGCCCAAGTCACCTGAGTGAAACCAACCGCCGTTGAAGGCTTCCTGTGTTGCGGAGGGGTTCTTCAGATACCCCTTCATCACAACATTGCCTTTGAACATGACCTCTCCAATGGTTTCTCCATCAGCAGGGACTGGTTTCATGGTTTCGGGGTCGAGAACAGCGAGATCCTGCAAAGCGACGTAATTAACGCCTTGTCTGGCTTTCAATGCAGCTTGTTCTGATGTTGGAAGTTCATTCCAATGGTCGTGCCATTCGTTGACGACGTCTGGGCCATAGACTTCTGTCAGCCCATAGAGATGGGTAACATTGAAACCTTCCTGTGCCATCGCTGCAAGAACAGCTTCAGGCGGTGGTGCTGCGGCGGTGAAAAACTCGACATCATGGGTGAGTTTGCGCTTTTGGTCCTCGGGGGTGTTGAGCAGTGTGGACATTACGATTGGAGCACCGCAGAGGTGTGTGACTTTCTCATCTGCCAAGGCATTCCAGATAGGGGCTTGTCGTACTTGACGAAGGCAGACATGCGTTCCGGCAACGAGGGACAAGGCCCATGGGAAACACCAGCCATTGCAGTGGAACATTGGCAGTGTCCAGAGATAAACCGGTTTTTTGCCCATGGCTGCGGTGATGATGTTTGCTTGCGCAAGAAGGTAAGCACCACGATGATGATAAACGACACCTTTCGGGTTTCCTGTTGTACCCGACGTGTAGTTGAGTGTGATTGCATCCCATTCATCCGCGGGAAGTTGCCAGTCAAAATCAGCGGAACCGCTGGCAATCAGCTCCTCGTATTCCAACTCTCCAATTGCGGGCGTTGATTGAGGGAATTCTTTGTCGTCGTAAAGCACCACTTCCGGCTTCACCGCTGCCAGTTCCAATGCTTCGGCCATGACTTTCGAGAACTCACGATCAACGATTACGAGCTTGCTCTCTGCATGGTCTAGCTGGAATGCGATTATAGCGGCATCAAGGCGGGTGTTGAGTGCGTGGAGAACGGCTCCAGCCATCGGTACGCCGTAATGAGCTTCAAGAATGGGTGGTGTGTTGGGCAGCATGACAGACACGCAGTCATTCTTGCCGATACCACGCTTTTTCAGGGCGCTCGCGAGTTTAATAGAGCGCTCATAGAACTCCTTATAGGACCTACGAATCTTGCTGTGAATGATGGCTGTGTGGCTTGGAAAAACTTTTGCAGCTCTCTCCAAAAAACTGAGTGGGCTTAATGGCGTGTAATTTGCTTCAGTTTTTGGGAGGTCTTTGTCGAAATATGATGTGTTTGGACTATTGTTTTTCATGAAATTCCCCAGGCATTCAACTTCCGCTCAAGAGAACTGCGAAGATCCGTTGAACTGGCTATCAGCTTTCCCAAGATAGTTATTGGCTCCGATGAAGAGCTTGGAATTAAGAGTGTCGCATATTTTGATATATCTGAGTATAGGCGTAGGGGGTAGTTCAGATGACTTAGATGTTAGTCTGAGGATCTTCTTGTTATTAGACTTTCAACTATAAGTATTTTTGAGATGTTTTGTGGATTGGTGTCGATATATTCGGCGAATTTAAATGCGGTGGTTGCAACTGGTGCCTTAACTTAACGGCAAAGGTGAAATCTTGTTGCGTTTTTGGGCAAGACAAACGCTCGCGACAATTTGCAACACCTCAGAAGTCTTCCCCGTTTGCCTTTCGATTTGTAATGTCGACCTGTCTGATAAAAGAATAAATCGCGACCCGTTTGATACGGCGAGTGATGAACAAGCAGGGCTCGCATGACCGTAGTGACACCAAATCGACAGGGGAAGATCGCCTTATTCTTTGGCGTGGTTTTCTGCGCGATTACCGTGGCTCTGACGGGTTATATTTTCACCCTCGGACCACAACGATCACAGGATGCGCAGTGGTTTGTGTTGTTGGTGGCATTCCCTGTTCTGATCCAGCTGTATCTCAATCGCGCAGTCATTCTGAGTCACTTCCGCGATCATTGGTATCTTTGGGCCATATCGACAGCTGTTTGTCTGGTTGTCGGGCTCCAACTCAACTTTGGTCAGCTCAATTCGACAGGTAGTATGGCAGATCAGCTGCGTACCTATTTCTTCTCGTGGGTCGAAGGGCAGCCGCCAAGCTCAGAATATGCGGGTAATCCATCAGATACCTATAACGCAAAGCAAGTTCGATATCGGATTGTTTCGCCCGCGCGTGGGGATCTGGATCTGACCGATCCCTCTGGTTTCTTTCATAACCGAGTGACCTGGAAGACAATGCCGGATGCTGCTTTCGAGGTCGACGGGCCGTTTGGTCTGATCAAGCGCGTGCTTTATGATGGCTTGGGTGAGCGCGACTGAGATCCGTAAATTGCTCAACGCAAAGCAACGAAGTCATTGAGTGAGCTAGCTGCTGGCTTGCGCTTTGTTCTATTTCTGCATCGCATTAGAAACCTGATGCGCCATCCCAAATCAGTTTGAGTGCGATAACAAACAGGGCTGTATACGTGATCTTGTAGAACAGCACTTTGTTGATGTGTTTTACGATCTTGATTCCCGCCAATGTCGCCAGAGGGGCAAGCGGGAGCAATACAAGAGATGTTGCGATGTTCTTGGCGTCAAACTGGCCAAGGGCGAAGTAAGGCAGCACTTTTGAGAAATTTACGACCGAAAAGAAGATAACCGCGGTGCCTGCCATGACTGGTGGTGCCAGTCTGAGTGGCAGGACATACATCTGAAAAGGGGCGCCGCCTGCGTGTGCGATGAAACTGGTGACACCAGAAACAGTGCCCCAGAACCCTCCTAAAAGCACATTCTGAGGCTTTGGCGGTTTGTTGGCTTTGTTGTTGAACCAATAATCGAGCACAAAGACCAAAGCGATTGCACCAGTGACCAGTCTGATGTGGGTTTCAGAGATGTAGGCTGCAGCGAAATAGCCGATCAGGGTTCCTGTCAGGCCAGCTGGTATGAGAATGGCCAGTGTTTTCCTGCAAAAGATGGCCCGGTAAGAGATAAGACCGACTGCATCCATGACTAGCAAGATCGGGAGGAGTATTCCTGCTGCCTGCACAGGTGGAATTGCCAATGACATAAGCGGCACACCGACAAGGGCGAGGCCGCCTCCGAATCCTCCTTTGGCCATGCCAACAATGAAAACAGCGGGTATTGCACAGAGGTAGAAGAAGGGATCAGTAATTGGCAGCATGATTTGTTTCCCGCAGTGGTGCAGGCAAGTCCTTTTTATTTAAGAGGAAACTAAGAAATAGGCGGGTTGAAAACTATAGGGTCATCTTTAGTTATAAGCCGATTTTCTAATATAGCAAAACTTGCCTTTAGGGCATTCAGGGCCCAGTCTTAGCCGAACCTGTGGACAGGTACTATGCAGGGGTGCATAGGAGGAGAGCAGCTATGACGAGCCGATACCACGACATCTACAATGGATGGAAAGAAAACAAAGAAGCCTTCTGGGATGAAGCTGCTAAGGGCATTGACTGGTTCTCGCCCTACACCAAGACATTCGATGCTTCGCAAGGAACATATGGACGATGGTTTGTCGGCGGTGAGTGCAACACCTGCTACAACTGTGTTGATCGCCACGTAGAGCATGGCCGCCCAGGACAGCCAGCGATCATCTACGACAGTGCTGTGACTGGTGAGAAGCGCACCTACACGTATCTTGAAGTGCAGGAGCAAGTGGGCGCCATGGCTGCGCTGCTGCGTGAGAAGGGCGTTGAAAAAGGCACTATGGTGCTGATCTATATGCCCATGATCCCTGAAGCGACGTTTGCAATGCTCGCCTGCGCGCGGCTTGGTGCGATCCACTCTGTTGTATTTGGCGGTTTTGCGGCTCAAGAGCTTGCTGTTCGTATTGAAGATTGTAAGCCTCAAGCTATCATCAGTGCGTCTTGCGGCATCGAGCCGGGGCGTGTGGTTGAATATAAGCCGCTGCTGGATCGCGCCATTGAACTGTCCTCTCATAAACCTGATTTCTGTTTTATTCAGCAACGCGAGCAAAAGGTTGCTGGCCTCTTTGAAGGCCGTGACTTTGATCTGGGCGAGCTGATGGAAACTGCGGTGGCAGAGAAGATGACCACTGAATGTGTTCCTGTTGCTGCGACTGATCCACTTTACGTGCTCTATACTTCTGGTACGACCGGACAGCCGAAAGGTGTGGTGCGTGACAACGGCGGGCACATGGTTGCGCTCAAGTGGTCTATGGAGAACCTTTACGGCATTGATCCGGGTGAAGTGTTCTGGGCTGCGTCTGATGTGGGCTGGGTGGTTGGCCACTCTTACATAGTTTATGCGCCGCTGCTTCATGGGGCCGCGACTATTCTTTATGAAGGTAAGCCGGTTGGAACACCGGATGCTGGCGCGTTCTGGCGGGTGATCTCAGAGCATTCCGTGGTTTCGCTGTTCACTGCGCCGACCGCTTTCCGGGCGATCAAGAAAGAAGATCCGGAAGGTAAGGAGCTGGCGAAGTACAGCATTGCTGGGCTGCGGTCGCTGTTCCTTGCGGGAGAGCGAGCCGATCCAGATACCATTTTGTGGGCAGAGAACCTGCTCGGTGTACCTGTCATCGATCATTGGTGGCAGACAGAGACTGGCTGGTGCATCGCTGGTAACCCTCTTGGCCTTGGTAAGCTGCCCATCAAGCTGGGCAGTTCCACTGTCCCGATGCCGGGATATGATATGCATGTGCTGGACGACGAAGGTAATGAGCTTGGAGCGGGTGAACTTGGCAACATTGTCGTGAAACTGCCGATGCCACCGGGATCGCTGCCAACACTTTGGAATGCTGATGACCGGTTCAAGGAAGCGTATCTCACAGAGTTCCCCGGCTATTACAAGACGGCAGATGCTGGTCTTATGGATGATGACGGCTATCTCTTCATCATGGCTCGTACCGATGACATTATCAACGTGGCTGGGCACCGCTTGTCTACGGGTGGCATGGAGGAAGTTCTTTCTGAGCACCCGGATGTGGCTGAGTGTGCCGTGATCGGGATTGCCGACAATCTCAAGGGCCAGTTGCCATGTGGTTTTGTCGTTCTGAAGAGTGGTGTTGAAAAACAAACTGCTGTGATTGAGAAAGAGCTGGTTGCTCTGGTGCGTGAAAAGGTTGGTCCTGTTGCTGCCTTTAAGCTGGCGATTACCGTTGAGCGCCTTCCCAAAACGCGGTCTGGCAAGATCCTTCGAGCGACCATGCGGAAGATTGCAGATGGTGAAGAGTTCAAGATGCCAGCAACAATTGATGATCCTGCTATTCTCGAGGAAATTGCTGAAGCGATCTCTGTTCGCGGAGTGGCATCTGTTAGCTAAATTCAGAGGAGCTAAGCAGTTTTACTGGAGAAGTGCATCGACATGTTTAGGCTTTGAGATTATGGTCGGCGAAATTTCGGCATTGCCAGAGGTAACTTCAAAGTGAAACTAGAGAAGAAAGTTGCGATTGTAACCGGTGGCGCTCAAGGCATCGGCTACGCTATTGCGCAGCGTTTTTTGCAAGATGGCGCCAAAGTCATGATCTCCGACTCCGATGAGCGGGCCGGTGAAGCGGCTCAGGAAGCTCTTTCCGAGTTTGGGCATGTGGCGTTCTGCCATTGCGACGTCAGCGTTCGCCTTGATGTGCGCAATATGGTTGCAAACACTCTGGATGAGTTTGGCGACATTGATGTGCTGGTTAATAACGCTGGCATTACAGCAGCTGGTGATTTTCTTCAGCTTTCTGAAGATGATTTTGACCGGGTTTTACGTGTCAACTTGAAGGGTGCATTCCTGTGCTCTCAAGCTGTTGCACGGCATATGGTTGAGAAAGTTGAAGAGGGCGGTTCTGCTGGCTCAATCATCAATATCAGCTCCGTAAACAGTGTTCTGGCGATCCCTGATCAGGTTCCTTATACGATCTCCAAGGGTGGCTTGAACCAGCTGACGCACGTTTCGGCTGTGGCGTTGGCAAAGCACGGCATTCGTGTGAACGGTATTGGGCCTGGCTCCATTGAGACACAGATGCTCAAGAGCGTTGTGCAGGATGCGAGCAAGATGGAAACGGTTCTTTCCCGGACTCCGCTTGGCCGTTTGGGACAACCTGCTGAAGTGGCTAGCATTGCTGCGTTCCTCGCTTCAGAAGATGCGAGTTATGTTTCCGGGCAGACCATTTATGCTGATGGTGCGCGCATGCCGCTGAACTATACAGTGGATGTGAGTGAGCCTGAGTAAGCTTCGCAGATAGATAGAATTGAATAAGCCGCGCTTGATGAAAGCGCGGCTTTTTTATGAGTGTTTTTGTCTGAAAACCAGAAACGCTTTTCGGGAGTGCGCCCTAGCTTGCTTTTTCCTGAGAGTTGAGCGCTTCTGCTCCAATCTCAAACTGCATTCTGGCGAGTTTTGCATAAAGGCCGTTCTGAGCGACCAGTGTGTTGTGGGTGCCTTCTTCCACGATCTTCCCACCGTCCATCACAACGATACGATCTGCTTTGAGGACCGTTGCCAGACGGTGTGCGATAATCAGCGTGGTCCGGCCTTCCATAAGCTTATCGAGCGCTTTTTGAACAATGGTCTCGCTTTCGGCATCCAGTGCGCTGGTGGCTTCGTCCAGCAGCAAAACAGGGGCGTCTTTCAGAATGGCACGAGCGATCGCGATCCGCTGTCGTTGGCCTCCTGAGAGAGTTACCCCGCGCTCGCCAATGAGTGTGTCATAACCGTTTTTCATGTTGTTGATGAAGTCATCAGCCAACGCGAACTTTGCAGCTTCAACAATTTGCTCTCTGGACGCGACCTCTTTGCCAAATGCGATGTTCTCTGCAATTGAGCTACCGAAAATAGCGGTGTCCTGAGGGACCAGAGCGATGTGCTCGCGTAAGTCTCGTGGATCAGCAGAGTTAAGCTCGATGCCGTCGAGTGTGACTTTACCTGCAACCGGATCGTAATATCGCATCAAGAGCTGGAACAGCGTGGACTTGCCAGCGCCACTCGGGCCGACAATCGCAACTGTTTCGCCCTTCTTGACGGAGAGGTTCAAACCCTCCAGGACGCCAGCTTCTTTTGCTGTTGGGTAATGGAAGTCGACATCATCAAACTCGAGCTCGCCAATGGCAGGAGAGGGGAGAACGACTGGATTGGTTGGTGCATTGATTTCGGATGGGACATGCAACAGTCCTGTAATGCGGTCTGCTGCACCAGCGGCTTTTGCCAGTTCGCCCCATACCTGAGAGAGTTCGCTCATAGCCCCGGCAGCAATGATGGAATAAATGAGGAACTGTGTGAGCTGACCGCCACTCATACGGCCATCAATCACGTCCAGTGCGCCGACCCAGAGTACTGCCACAATGCTTGAGGCGATGATCAGGATGATTGTAGCAATCAGGAATGCGCGAGCGCGGGTGGCAATGAGAGCGACTTCGTAGGTTGTCTCGATATCTCCTGCAAACCTGTCTGAAACGCTCTTTTCATTGGTGAAAGCCTGCAGTGTGCGAATGGAACCAAGCGCTTCTGTTGCGTAAGCAATTGCATTTGCCAGAGTGGATTGTGCATGGCTGGTTCTGTTGCGAACCGCACGGCCAAAGCCAAGCAGAGGCAAGACAATGAGTGGGATTGCAAGCAGCACAAACAAGGAGAGGCGCGGGCTGGTGATGACCATCAGGGTTGTTGAGCCAGTGAACATCAGCAGGTGTCGCAAGGCAATAGATGCACTGGCTCCGAAAGCTGACTGAATGAGGGTCGTATCGGCTGTCAGGCGCGAAATGATCTCACCGGACTTCGTCTTGTCGTAAAACGAAGGAGACAAGTATGTGAGGTGACGGAACACATCTGATCGCAGATCTGCCACGACTCGCTCACCAATCATCATGACCATGTAGTAACGAAGAGAGCTGGTGAGAGCGAGCAGTGCGATTACAAAAATAATGACAATGAAATAGTCGTCAATCAAGTTGGGGTTGTCGCCGGTAAAACCGTAGTCAACCATGTAGCGGACGGCAATTGGCAGTACCAAAGTGAGGCCAGCTGCCGCCAGCAGAGCAAAGGTTGCCAGAACCAGACGGGCTTTGTGCCTTAAAAGATAAGGGAAAAGTGTTGCGAGTGGACGCAAGGTCTTTTCCCGATTGTTTGAGTCCCGCTGGCTCATGCCACCCCCGGATATCTGCGAAATCATTTAAGTTTATCGTATGATGCAGTAGATGTGTCCCGATAGTTTTAATTGCAAGCGCTTTCTCTGGTTTTCTGCGGGCTGTACCCTCTTGTTTCCTCGGTTTGGATGGGGTATAGACCCCTTCACAATTGTGCCGTTCTTGGAAAAGTGCGGCTTCTTTCTACCGATGCTTCAGGCCAGCCCTAAGCCCATCTTTTGATTGAGGCGGCTCAGCCGTTGCTGACAGGACAGTTTAGTCATGAAACAGGACATTCATCCAGATTACCACACCATCACTGTAAAACTCGTTGATGGTTCCGAATTCACCACCCGTTCTACTTACGGTAAAGAAGGTGACACCCTGCAGCTCGACATCGATCCGAGCTCCCACCCAGCATGGACTGGTGGTGACCGTCAGCTCATGGACCGTGGCGGTCGCGTGTCCCGCTTCACCAACAAGTTTGGTGGCTTCCTGGGCAAATAATTGCTCTGAAGTTTGCGAAATTAAAAAACCCGAAGCGTTTGCTTCGGGTTTTTTTGTGCGCGTTTGAGGAGTGCGCAGGGTTGCTAGCGGAGTTCGACGCTAGCGAAACTTATCAGGCTATTTAAACGCTGCTGTGATTTGAGAGAGCTGATCACCCACTGGATTGGAGGTGTTTGCCGCTTGCTTGCGCAGGAGCTCCTCCTTGAGCATGCTATCGACGTGCTTGATGCGTCTTTGCAGATGGAATGAGGTCTCGATCAGGGTGCGAAGTGTTTCAGGCAGGTCTGGCCAGGCCGGGTTCTGCATTTCCTTGGTCGCATTATCGACGCGGATCTTGTTTTTCTCATTCTGAGCTTCTGCTTGTACAATCTCACCATCATTGACTGCCCGTTGCAGCAGAAGCCAAGATGCCATCTGCATGAGGCGTGTGGTGAGGCGCATGGACTCGGTTGCGTAGGCGAGAGACGCGGCGGAGCCAAGAGCTTTGCTCTGTTTCCTTCCCGGACCATCAAGATAGGATGCAGTGTCTTCAATAAGGCCCATGCCTTCGCGGAAAAGCTCCGTGAAGTTTTGGGAGGACATGAGCCGTTGCGCAAAGTTGAAGGTGTTCTCTGGCCCTGTTTCAGTTTTGAATTCACCCATCTTAAAAATCCCTTCAATAACTGCGTTAGGTTTCTCTCACTCGCGTCCTTTAAAATCCCAGTCTGAAACAATTACGGCTCGAAAATTGATGTGAGCCTTTTGGAAAGAATAAAACTGTCTCGAAATGGAGCAAGAGATCTTACTTCAATCTGAGCGGAGCAAAGCCCGTGCCAACTCATGGTTGTGAATAGAGTGATTAAACCGTGATTGGGTGTTGCCTGAGCAGAAAAAAAAGAGCCGCATCGGTGCGGCTCTGAGGTGTTTTAACAGGGAGGCGTCAAGCAGAGTGAATGTTCACTCTGGTTCCAGATCAACTGGAATAACTAGGTTCTAATTTAAAATGGTTAACTATAGGTAAACTATAAGTATCCAATTAATTTATTTGCAATTTGTAGCTTGCATTTATATGAATTTGAGTAAGTTTTTGTTTTAAACTTTGTTTGATTACTTAAAGAAGCTTTCAGCTGATGAGTTGGCGCTTGATTTTGTTTCGATCTCATTCTCAACGCGCACGATCTCTGCCTTAAGCTGCTCAAGACGCTCATTTAATTCGTGGATTGAAAGGTTCGTGAGGGGCTTTCCCACCATTACCCCGGAGGTTGCTGGGCGAGGTGTGTCATCATCATTGAATAAACCCATAGCGTTTATGAACTCCTTGTGTTGGCCTTTGGGGTATTCTCTTCATCACAAAAGCGAGAATTCACCTTTGGTGGGGTAGACGGGCACTTGTTGCCAACTATTCTTTACCTAATTGAGAAGGTGAGCAAGCAGCAGTTTCGCTATTTGCAAAAATCGAGGCAGCTTATGACAGTAGATGATCGTTCAGCACAAATGAAAGCCGTTGTTATGAATGGCGTCGGGGGTTCGGAAGTTCTTGAAATTGCAGAGGTTGATGTACCTAGGCCTGGTGTGGGTGAGGTTCTGATCAAGGTTCATGCTGCGGGTGTCAATCGACCGGATGTCATTCAGCGGACGGGAGCATATCCGCCACCTCCCGGGGCTTCTCCTTTGCTGGGATTGGAAGTTTCCGGTGAAATTGTGGAGTTGGGAGAAGGTGTTGCTTCTCAGAGCTTAGGGGGGCGGGTTTGTGCGCTGACGCCGGGTGGTGGGTATGCGCAGTATTGTGTTGCGCCTGCTGCGCATGTTTTGCATGTGCCGGCGGGGATATCTATGGAGGAAGCCGCTGGCATTCCAGAGACCTTCTTTACGGTGTGGTCTAATGTTTTTGACCGTTTGGGGCTTCAGTCTGGTGAGAAGTTCCTTGTTCATGGCGGGTCTTCCGGGATCGGGACAACAGCCATTCAGTTGGCAAAGGCCTTCGGTGCTGAGGTGTTTACAACGGTTGGGTCTGATGAAAAAGCTCAGGCGGTTCGCGAGCTTGGGGCGGACTATGTGATCAACTACCGGACGACCGATTTTGTGAAAGAGATTGGTAACATCACAGCTAAGCAGGGGGTTGAAGTGATCCTTGATATGGTTGGCGGTGATTACGTTGAGAAGAACTGGATTGTTGCAGCGGTTGACGGGCGTATCTGCCAGATTGCGACGCTTCATGGACCTTCGGAAAATGTCAACTTTAGCCGATTAATGATGAAGCGGCTGACGCACACCGGTTCAACACTGCGGCCACGGACCAACGCGTATAAAGGTCAGATCGCTGATGCTCTTCGTGAGAAGGTCTGGCCATTGCTGGAAACCAGCCGCGTCAAGGTGGTTCTGGATAAGGTCTTTGATATCAGCGATGTAAAGGCCGCGCATGACAGGATGGAAGGTTCCGGCCATACCGGAAAGATCATCCTCAAGGTTGGCTAGGGAAAGTGCATAGGCCGGTTTTGAATTCTCACAGGTTTCCTAAAGATGGTGGAGGCCCGTGTTGATCTGGTTTGCTTTTGGGAAAATGTGAGCGTATAGTGCGCTCAAGTTTCCCAAAAACTCTTATGGAATTCGGCTTCGCCACCTTTGATTAGGCTGTGGAGCACTCAGGAGGGATTTATACAATGTCCAACGCGCCGCTTATGCCAAAGGCAACAGCCGTATGGTTGGTAGATAACACCGCTCTTGGCTTTGATCAGATTGCTGCGTTTTGTAAGCTGCATCCGCTTGAAGTGAAGGCGATCGCTGATGGTGAAGCTGCTCAGGGCATCAAGGGTATGGACCCTGTTCTGGCTGGTCAGCTGACCCGTGACGAAATTGAAAAAGCGTCGAACGATCCGCGCTACCGTATGCAGATTTTCGAGTCCAAAGTGCGTGTTCCTGAGAACAAGCGCAAAGGTCCTCGTTACACCCCTGTTTCGCGTCGACAGGATCGCCCGAACGCAATTTTGTGGCTTGTACGTTACCATCCTGAGCTGCTTGATGCTCAGATCATGCGTCTTGTTGGCACAACCAAGCCGACGATTGAAGCAATCCGTACGAGAACGCATTGGAACTCTGCGCATCTTGATCCGATGGATCCGGTCACTCTGGGTTTGAGTTCTCAGATAGAGCTGGACATCGAAGTTGAGAAAGCTGCGAAGAACGCTCCGAAACCGATTGAGGGTGAAGAGCCGCAATCCCTTCTGCCTGTTGATGAAACAACAAGCGAAGAAGCAATGGCTGCTGCGTTTGCGACACCTGCGCCGAAGACCCGTGAAGTTGAAGAAGCCGTGGATGCAGATGCTGTGTTCGCGAACTTCAAATCCACTGGTGACAGCGATGAGGACGAAGACGAGCGCTAAGAGCGTCTTTAGAGCGAATTCTTATCATTTGATTGAACTCAATCAAATGGAACGCGCTTGGAAGGGGCATAACTCTAAAAGAGCTTGCCCTGCCTTTGTTGGATAACATGAAAAGCCGCTGCCTGTTGGGGAGCGGCTTTTTTCGTGTTTGCGTTGCTATGTGAAACTTTGCGTTATTTTGCGTTTTTTACGTTCTGGCCGCGTTGCTGTGTTGATTGGCTTCAGACTGGACGGGGGCTGAGTTTTCGCTGGTAGAATGCAGCTAACTGCTACCGGGGAAGTTATTCCCGTTGCTAAGGGTTATGCTATAACTTCAATATGGCTTGTGATTTTGTCTGGCTTGAGTGTGTGTTCGTAGCGAGGCTAACGCTTTCAAAGCTGTAATAAGGATCGTTTGTTTTTAATCTGGATCACAATATCTGCATCCATCAATGCAACGATTTTAACCAACGCTAAAACCTAAGCCTCATATGTACTACCCGACGAGTTCAAAACTGCGCCCTAAATCTGTTTAGAAGGCAGATCTAAGTCGGTATCGATGCTAGTCGTACTATCGCGCTTGCTACTTGTTGCCTGTGTTGCGTTGCCATTCTCGCAGTTAATATTCGGCTCGCGGACCTGAGGTTGTTTTTTCTTCCGTGTGCGCCGAGCCTTTAGGTAAGCTGAAAAAGCATGCGCTATCGCTAACTCGGATAGGAACATGAACTTGATATACTTTTGTGCTGACATGGCGCTCGCTGGTCCTCCTAAGTTCCTCGTAAGTTTATAGGAGTTTCTGTAAGACACAAGAAGAGCGCTTGCCAGGAAAGGAGCGTGAGAATGGCTACGAGTTTGGCCTCTTCCTTACCAGCTGCACCACCACGCCAGCTTCCAAAAGTGAGACAGTGCTGACCAAAGCTTTGCTGGGCAATGACAGCACCTACTTTGTCATCAAGTCCTGGCGCTCAAAGGTGGGTAAGGCAGAGATTGTGAAGTGGGCGTGTTATCTGTCCGGTGTGAAGGTGTGTGATAGCCGGATTGAGGGAAGAAAGTGTCCGTGAGCGCAGTGAGGTGGGCTTTGCGTATCAATTTGGCGGAGGCTGGCAAGAAAGTATCTTTTGTGAAAGCCTGAGCGTAAGAAGTCAGCGGGCTTTTGAGATCTTCAGTTTTTCTTGCTTCGCTCTATTCTTGGTGGATTCTTCAGAACGCGTGAGAGCTTTGGCTATGGCCTTTAAACTCATCCCCTTTGTCGCCAGCAAATGCAGCTTCCGAATTTCCTCAGGGGTCCACGCTTGGCGGTGGCGTTCAAAACGATCTGCCATTGATTTAGTCTACCTTATCATTGTGTTGAAGCTAACATAAAGCATTGTCGTGCTTATGGTGCTAGTACAAAAACGATCAATGAGTGTGTGACGTCAGTACTTAAGGGATAAATAAGTCAATTTGACCTGAGAGTGTTGTAGGTGAAGCATCTATTCCATCACAACCATAGGCCATCAACCACCTATACAGAACCGCTGCGCTACACCCATTATGTTTTGTCTTTGCAAGCTTGGGCAAAAAAGCGCCATGCAATTTGAACACGCTTGGGAAGATGTTTTCTGGGCGCGCGCAGTAAGAACAATTTAAAGGGGTCAGCATCTTCTATTTGGTCTAAATGGATCAGCTGACCAGTTATTAGTTCACTTTCTACAATCACTTTAGGCAGAAAAGCGATACCCGCGCCGCTGATCGCTGCTCGTTTTAAAACAAAACTATTATTGGCGCGCAGCACGACGTTTGGCGCAATCCACTCCTGCCCCTCGCGACAGCGCAAAAACCACTCAGAAGAACTCTGCGGGCTATCGAACACAAGAGCTTTATGGCCTTTCACGTCATGGCTTGTTTCAATTTTTGGAGTACGGGAAAGGTAGTCTTTTGAGGCGCAAAGTACTCGTGGCACAAACGAAACTTGCTGTGTAACAGCTGTGCTGTCTTCAAGGGCTCTGGAGACCCTAAAAATGATATCTACATCCTCATTCAAGACATCAGAAAAGCTATCAGATACAACTATGTCCAGTTTTATGCTCGGATATTTCATCTGAAACTCAGAAATGTGCTCAGCTATAACATCTTGAGCAATTATTGAGGGCACATTGAGCCGTACAACGCCCGTAATGGCCTTCGAGTCTGCACAAAGCTTGTCCTTCAACCATGTCAGCTCATCGGCAACAATACTTGCGGTTCGGTAGCATTCCTGCCCGGCGTCTGTAAGACGCAAAGCACGGGTTGAACGGATCAATAAGCTAGCGCCTAAAACAGCCTCTAACCGGGTAACTTGCTTGGCAACCCAGGCAGGTGAGATATTGAGAATGCGTCCGGCAGCTGAAAAGCTTCCAGAATCAACAACAACCCGAAAAATACCGAGTAGATCTGATAGGTTCTCGCTTGTCATTATATAACGAATTGGAAAAGGTGATTAGTCATTGCATCCAATTAACATACTAGCAGGAAGAGGTATACCCGATTGACTACCAGCAAACGGAGATACCATGACCTACTCTCAGTTATTCGAAAGCGCAAAACTTGGGAAGCTAGAGCTACGCAACCGAACTCTTGTCGCTCCAATGACGCGCGTCAGTGCAAGTGCTTCAGGCTGCGTTGGCCCTCTTATGCAGCCGTATTATGAGAGATTTGGCAAGGGCGGCTTTGGAGCAATCATTACCGAGGGTGTCTACACTGACCAACACTTTAGTCAGGGATACCAGTTCCAGCCGGGGATCACTGATAAAACGCAAGCCGCAAGTTGGGCTGAGTTAATCAAAGGCGTGAAGGCAACAGGCGCAAAAATAATTATGCAATTAATGCATGCTGGTGCCCTGTCACAATTTAATCGCTTCTCTAATGAGACACGTGGCCCTTCCCCCGTACAGCCTAAAGGTCATCAAATGGAGTTCTATCGGGGTTCTGGTATGTATCCTACCCCTTCTGAAATGACGGTTTCTGAGATTAAGACTGCAATTTGCGGTTTTGCAGACTCGGCTAAACGTGCTCAGGAGGCCGGTGCAGACGGGGTCGAGATTCACAGTGCCAACGGCTATCTTTTGGATCAGTTCCTAACCGATTACGCAAACCAGCGTGGTGACCAATACGGCCAAGGCATATTTGAACGCGCACGACTGACATGCGAGGTTCTAGAAGCTGTTCGGGATGCTGTCGGGGGCGACTTTACGGTTGGCGTACGTCTATCACAGAGCAAGGTCAACGACTTCGAGCACAAATGGGCAGGACAAAGAGACGACGCTAAGGTTATCTTCGAGGCGGTTGAAGCGAGTGGTGCTGATTACGTACACACTACAGAATTTGTTGCTCAGGCCTCGGCATTTCAACATGGAGCGTCTTTAGCTGCACATGCAAAAAATCTTACCGGTTTACCTGTCATAGCGAATGGCGGCCTAGGTGATCCTGCAATCGCACAAAAAATGATCCTGCAAGATGAGTGTGATTTTGTGGCGATTGGTAAAGACGCGCTTGTTACGCAGAATTGGCCTGTGAAATTGCAAAAGAACGAAGCACGGCGTCCGTTTGATTTTGAAATGTTCACGCCTCTGGCTGATCTAGAGACAGCGAATGCTTACTTTTCTGCCCGTGCCGAAATCTAGTTTAGAACATTCTCTTTACGGCATCTCTCCACAAGAGGGGTGCCGTCAGTTCCTTAGTCCAGGATTGAGGATAATATAATTCCAACTAAAATGGCTTAATGGCCATACGCAATACCATCGGTCTTAGCGGGTGTAACAAGTCGTTTTCGGTCAGCTGGGTAATTCCAGATCACTCATGAGGGTGAGTGTAGAAGCCTTAGAGTGTGCCTGTTTCAACCTCAGCGAGAAGTACTCCGATGACCTCTTAGGCCCTCCACGCTGCAGATTCAACTTGCTGAGCAGAACTTTTAGGACGCAGCGAATGACGGCTTTATTCGTACATCGGTTGTTCAGTGGCCCTGAGGGGCGGCAGTTTTGCATCAATAAAATCTATTTCAATGAACAAAAAAACAGGCGCTTGAGGATGATTTCAAACGGCTGTTTCATTCTCAAGTTTTTTCAGCCCCTACCGCTGTGTGAGCTTTAGCTCGATGCGGCGGTTTTTGGCGTTGGCTTCGGTGCTGGTGCCTTCTTCGAGGGGTTGGAACTCGCCGAAGCCGGCGGCGACCAGGCGGTCTGGTTCTACGCCTCTGGCAATGAGGTATTTGACCACCGAGATTGCACGGGCGGCTGAGAGTTCCCAGTTGTCGCGCAGGCGACCGGTGCCGGAGAGTGGGCGGGCATCTGTGTGGCCGTCCACGCGCAGGACCCAGTTGATCTCTGACGGGATTTGTCCCTCAAGTTCCAAAATGGCGCTTGCGAGGATATCCAGCTGGTTTTTGCCCTGCGGGTTGACCTCATCATCACCTGAGGAGAACAGCACCTCGGACTGGAACACAAAGCGGTCACCAACAACTTCAATATCAGAACGCTGGGCGAGGATTTCGCGCAGGCGGCCAAAGAAGTCTGAGCGGTAGCGTGACAGTTCCTGTACACGCTGGGCGAGGGCGACGTTGAGCCGCTTGCCAAGGTCTGCAATGCGGGTCTGGCTTTCTCTGTCACGTGTTTCTGAGGCGTCCAGTGCGTCTTCCAGCACAGCGATCTGGCGACGCAGGGCGCTGATTTGCTGGTTGAGCAGCTCTACCTGTGCCAGAGCCTTATCGCTGATCTGTTGTTCGCCTTCCAGCTTTGCACGCAGGGATGCCAGTGCGCCACCTGCCTCGTCAATCTGGCCGGACCGTTCGTTGAGCAGGCCCTGAAGACGATCCCGTTCACTTGCTGTCTGATCCAGCCCCAATTGCAGGGAGGAGATAGTGGATTCCAGATCTCCAACACTCGCCTTTTCCAGCGCCAGCAGCTCTGTGAGCTCTGCGATTTGGTGGTTGAGGCGGTTGAGCACCTTATCCCGGCCAGACAGCTGCTGGCTGAGGAAGAACTGCGCAATCATGAAGATGGAGAGCAGGAAGATGAACACCAGCAGGAGTGCGGACATGGCATCCACGAAACCCGGCCAGTAATCCTCTGAGTTGTTTTGAGACCTGCGTGTGCGTACACCAGCCATGCTTTATTCCTTCTCCCGCTCTACCTCTGCGGTGAGCGTTTTCAGGAAGCGTTCAATCCGGCGCTGTTGCATGGACTGGGCCTCAGCCCATTCGCGCATCATCTTCTGCTCGGAACGCACGTGCTGGACAAGGCCCTGAATGCCTTCTGCCAGTTTGCTCATGGCGGCGTTGGAATTGTCATCCGGCTCAGCGCCTTTTGTTTCCATAGACTTGCGCAGTTTGTCGAGGGTGACGCGCAGGTCTGCCGCCATATCAGCAGATGTGCCGTTGCCCAGCTCATCGGGATCGATATCCGTCAGGGTGGAGAGCCAGTCTTCCAGCTCCTGATAGAAGCGGTTTTGGGCCTGTCCTGCCTGCAGGTCGAGGAAGCCCAGAACGAGGGAACCGGTCAGACCAAGCAAGGAGGAGGAGAACGCGATGCCGAGGCCGGTCATCTGTGCGGTGATGCCAGAGACCAGATCTTCAAACAGTACGTTGGCATCGCCGCCTGCTGCATTCAGCGTGCTGACGGTGGTTGCCACGGCGCTTACGGTTTGCATCAGGCCCCAGAAGGTACCGACCAGACCGAGGAAGATGAGCAAGCGGGTGAGGTAACGTGAGATCTCGCGGGATTCATCCAAACGCATGCCGATGGAATCGAGCATGGAGCGCATGGTGGTTGGCGAGATGGTCATGTCGCCTGCTTTGTTGCCAAGCAGGGTTGCCATTGGCGCCAGAAGGATAGGCGGGCGGCGTACCTCTAGGCGTGGATCGCCGAGGCGGAAGCCGTTAACCCATGATACTTCCGGGAAAATTCGCAGGACCTGCCTGAACGACAGAAGTATACCCAGTGCTGCGACGCCTACGATCAGGCCGTTCAATGCGGGGTTTGCCATGAAGGCTGCTGTGATTTGCCCGATCAGGACAAAGGCAATGAAGCCTGCCAGAACCAGAAAAATAATCATGCGCCACAGGTAAACCTGTGGGCTCGACAGACTGTAGGGATCGTAGTCGCGTGCCATTATCCTGCGTACATCTAAAGCAAAGCGGCTTCTCTTTGTCTGGTCAGACCAATCAAGCAGAACCCGCTTTAAAGTTAATGATGTCTTTAGATAACGCGATTTCCGGTTAATAGGAAACCGCAAATCGCTGCGATTGGGCAAGAAAAGCGTAAGTTTTTAAATAAATCGTATTTTTGTGCGCGTGCTGCCGTGTTTTGGACGGGATGTGGTCATGGTGGGGGAGTTGTGCATTTTGTTGGAGCACAGGGTAGTTGTTACGCAGAAACATCCTGTAAAACTCGGTTAGTTACTATTTTGATGGATTTTCAATGCGCTTATTAGCCTGGGTCATATTTGCAATCGCATCTGGTTACATATTTTGGATGATGATCATTGTAGGGATTGTGTATTTGCAACTCCTTGATGGCTATGCATTGCATGTAACCTTCAAAAACTACCCATGGGTAGATTATGTCTCTGCCTTTGGGACGATTTTTGCGGCCTTTGGTGCTGTTGCCGCTGCTCTCATCGCTTTGTTTCTTGAACGGGTTCGATCTAAACGAGAGGCAGAGGCGAAGCGCTCAATGTCTTCGTTTTATCTTTCTGATATTTGCTTATATTTGGAAGCGTTATTTAATGCCTATCAAGATCTTTGGGTGCTTGCTCATGATCAGAGAGAGCCGACTTTATCATGTTTGGTAAGCCATGAGCTAATCAGAGAAGCTAATTTTAGAGTGCCTGATTTTCCGAGAGACAGTGCCGATAAGTTGGCACAAGCGGTCGTTTTTTACAGCGTAGAACAAGCAAAAGCAGTGCAAATCTTCAGCAGCATTCAATCAATGCATACACGTGCTTCAAGCATGATGATGCAAACTGATGATTGGGGGTACTCTTTGTTGTCTGACGTTGAAGAGATCGCGTCTGTTTATTCGTCTGTTTGCTCTCTCTTTGACTGGGCCAGGAGGAAGAAGAATGGGTACGGAAAAGTTCCGTACCCATTGGAGAACGCATTGCTTAACATGGGAGCGAATGAGCAAATTTAAGCTGCACTCGCGAAGTTTTAGAATGATACCCAAAGTAGATCGTAAAGGTCGTGACTGGTGTGAATATAGATCCCGGATCTTCGCTATGCTTCGCCCGGGATTGTTAGTGGGTGTGTGTGTTAGGGTGGAGTTGGTCTCCCGAACCGCAATTCCGGGAGACCAGTGGCAGGCGTCCGAGCCGGGATCGGGCTTTCACCCGCTGTCATCAAGGCTCTCTGCCGCTTCCTTTTCCCGCTTGGAGAGTTGATTGGGCCGCTGCTTGCACGCCCGCAAACAATCCGAAGCACGATCAGGGTATCACTCCTATGACCTTTCTTAAAACCATTCCTTCCTGTGTTATCGGCATTGATGTTTCAAAAGATACGCTGGCATTGTGTGAGCATGGCAAACAGACAGTCCAGGTGATTGCCAATGCCTCTCGCTCCATTCGTCAACTGTTGGCACAATTGAGGCCAGATACATTGGTGGTGCTAGAGCCCACCGGTGGCTATGAGGCCCTGTTGGTCAGTGAGTTATGTGCAGCGCAGATTGCATGCCACCGTGCTGACACGCTGAAAGTCAAAGCCTTCGCAAGGTCTTTCGTCCGCCTTGGCAAAACCGATGGTATCGATGCTAAGGCACTTGCTGCCTATGGAGCTGACCGTTGGCGGGGCCTACCTCTTTATGAGTTGAGTGATAAACATCAAAGTGATCTTGCTGCACTGGTGGCCCGTCGTCAGGATCTGATGGATATTCAGGTGGCGGAAAAGAACAGGGTTCAGGCTCCCGGATGTGCCAGTGTCAAACACTCCTGCAAGATTGTCCTGGCCTGCATCAGGCGCCAGCTTGAACGGCTCGACCAGCTGATCGAGAGCCTTATTCAGAACAATACGGATCTGTCTGAGCGAATGGTGGTGTATCAATCCTTACCCGGTGTCGGACCGCGCACGGCCATTGCTTTATTGGCAACCATGCCGGAACTGGGATCCCTCACACGCCGACAGGCTGCTTCTCTGGCAGGACTTGCGCCGCATCCAAATGACAGCGGTACATTGCGAGGATATCGGAAGATGCGTGGTGGACGGCCAGAAGTACGCAAGAACCTGTTCATGGCCGCCTTATGTGCCTCTCGCCTTAGCGGGCTACTTCGTGATTTCTATCAACGTCTTACTGCAAATGGCAAGAAGCCCATTGTCGCCATATCAGCCCTCATGAGAAAGATAATCGTCATCCTAAATGCAAGAATGAGAGACAAAATTACTGCAATGAGTTGATGACACCGTGGGGGGCGTTGTTGACAGTCGGCAGTTTGTTAGCGAGGCAATGTCTGTTGTTGTAGCCTGAGAGCTATGTCCCTATCGTCATGCCGGACAAGCGTAGCGCTGTTTCGGTATCCAGAGCCGTATTGTGAGGTTTGCGCGTGGGGCTCTGGTTCCCGCGTCGCACTTCGTTTGCGCGGGATGACGGCGGTGGGTTAGTGGTGATGCAGGGGGATGACAATCCTCTCGTTACGCACACTTGCTAGAAGTTGCAGTTTGGCAAGGTGCGTGATTCATTCCACATTCATTTGTGAGGCTTTGAAACCTCTCAGTGCGGTATCCGCTCCCGTAATTGGCGGATTTTTGTGCTTTTATCTAAGCGCGCGAAGCCTTTGCTATGAGCGGGAGGGCGGTGAATACAACACCTCCTTCGGGAGGGAATAAACTCGCCTGTCGTTGTCAGGTTTCGAATCTCCCGCTCGCCAGCGGGCCGTCGAAAGCTCGTTTGTCTTGCGGTCCTTCAATAGCCAACAACGAGGCTTTGAATATGACCGAATCCGCATGCGCGTGTAGCGCCACAAATACTCTTCAGAATGAAATTGACGAAGTAGCCATTGCTGTCTCGGACTTGCAGAACCTTGCGTATATTCAGCAGCTTGTGCTGTGTGAGAGGATGCAGGAACCGAGTGGGCGGGATGCTTTGCTCACTTTGCATTATGCCTTTCGAGAGTGCCTGGAGGCTTTAGAACAGGCTTGCGGAACACTATCCAAAGCGCATCTCCACACGAAGCCAGCGGGTGCTTTGCGGGGATTCGCCGGGAGCGGTGTCGCTCATCCGCAGCCAATAAACCTGACAGTGCCTTCCTGATCCGATCACTGTGATCGGCACCTGAAGGACGGGTTGCAAAAGCTGTTCACCTGTTCGTTGAACTGCTTTTGCGTATCTTTATCCGAAAACCGGATGTCACTTTTCGGCGATACGCATATACACCCTTGCTCAGCCCTCAATGGGTGTCCTGCTGGTCTGCGGAACTGTCATCCTTCCGCAGGCCAGTGCTTTGCTGTGCTTGGGGACTACTTGTGTGTGGGAATGAAGTCGAACAGTTCCCAGCCGTCGGTGGTGGCAGTGATGAACTTCATGTCCGTGCCTTCCAGTACCGCGCAGGTGAGGCGGCCTGAGGCGTAGGCTTCGGTGTCCACGTCGAGCCGATTGAAGCGGCGATCGATGTGTTCGACCGGGGTGTGGCCGTGGACGACGAAGACGCCGAAGTCCTCTTGCGAATTGAGGAAAGGACCGCGGATCCACATGAGTTCTTCTGCGCGTTGTTCTTCCAGCGGAACGTCTGGGCGAATGCCGGCGTGGACGAACAGGTAATCTCCACATTGGTAGTGGAGGGGTAGGGATTCGAAGAACGTTTGGTGCAGCTTGGAGAGGTTTTCCTTGAAGATGGTCTGCACGCTTTCAGCGCCTGCTGAGCCCATGAGATCGTGAATGGAAAGGCCGTAGGAGAGCAGGGTTTCGGTGCCGCCCAGATCCTCCCAGTGGTAAAGCGTGCCAGCGTCTTGCAGAAACTCCAGAAGCGAGGCTTCGTGATTGCCTTTCAGACAGATCTGGCGCGGGGTGCGGTGGTGGTGATCGACAAGGAAATCAATGACGCCCTGACTGTCCGGGCCGCGGTCGATGTAATCGCCAAGGAAGATTGAGATCGGGTCCGTGATCGGGCGGTTTTTCAGGTCACTCTCAATGGCTTTGCCCATGACTTCCAGCAGGTCGAGCCTGCCGTGAATGTCTCCCGTCGCATAAATGCGTTTCCCTTGCGGAAGAGTTGGATGGGTGTTTTGCATGGTCGTCCCGTTCCAAATGCTTGTCTGTGTCGCGGTCACTGGTGGTCCAATCTACTTTAAGAAAACAAATGAGGAGCAAACCCACAGCCTCAATTTGTTGGCTTTGGGGCTGTGGGAAAGGCTCTGATTGATGGGTGGTTAGAACTGGTTTGATCAAAATAGTACGATATCGCACTTGTTTTGTGTGTAGCGGTATGTTTATAGTTCGATATCGCACTAAATGGAGTTGAACGATGAAGCTTTCCAGACGCAAGATGATTGGCCTAATGGGTGGTGGTGTGGTTGTGGCAGCGACTGCCTCAGCTGGTGGATTTCTGGCGACACGTCGTCCAACCCGGGCGTTGGCTCCTTGGGACACCGCTGGCGCTTACTCTGAGCCGCGGATGAAGGCGCTGTCCTATGCCTTGCTTGCGCCGAACCCTCACAATCGTCAGCCTTGGGTGGCCGAATTGCGTGGAAGCGATATGCTGGTTATCTACCGCGACAAGAGACTGAATTTGCCAGAGACTGATCCGTTTGACCGTCAGCTGACCGTTGGCATGGGGTGTTTTCTGGAGTTGTTGCGGATGGCTGCAGCGGAAGATGGATACGCTGTGCAGACGGAGTTGTTTCCACTGGGAGAAGGCGGGCCCGTTGCAACGGCTCACTTTGCGAAGGGGGGCAAGCCGGATCCATTGTTCGCATATGTTTTTGATCGACATACCAATCGTAACGCTTATAAGGATGTGTCTGTTTCAGCAGAAGCGCAGGCGGTTTTGGCTGACTATGCCACGATCAAAAGCGACAAGGCGGAGGTTGCGGCCCTGCGGAAGCTGACGTGGGAGGCGATGGATGTTGAGCTGACAACGCAACGTGTGATGATGGAAAGCGTTGATCTGATGCGGTTTGGTAAGGCTGAGATTGAAGCGAACCCGGATGGCATTGCGCTAAGTGGTCCGTTTTTGGAGAGCCTGATGCTGGCTGGGATGTTAAGCCGCGAAGATCAGGCAGATCAGACCAGCTCAAGCTTTCAGCAGGGACGGAATATGATCCGGGATGCGATGAACGCGACACAGGCATATGCGGTGGTTACCAGTCCGGGCAACTTGCGGATCGATCAGATTAAAGCAGGGTATGACTGGATCAGGTTGCAACTGGCAGCTGCTGGATTGGGCCTTTCCATGCAGCCGGTTAGTCAGGCACTGCAGGAGTTTCCTGAAATGGCAGAGCATTATTCTGCAGTGCACGAAATGCTGGCAGGTCCGGGTGAGACTGTTCAAATGCTTGCGCGATTGGGGTATGGTCCCAAAATTGATCCCAGCCCGCGCTGGCCTTTGGAAACACGAGTGGCGAATGTCTGACGATACCCTGTCCCGCGATCTGACACCTTTTTTTTCCATGTTCGTTGAGGCAGGGATTATAAACCAGATTGGCTCCGCGTTTTTGGAAGCGCGGCTGCCAAAGGGTCTTCTGGTTTCGCATTTTGGGGTGACCAGCCATTTGAGCCGTGGGTTTGATGGCGCCACTCCGCTGGAGCTTGCCCGGTCGTTTCAAGTTGCGAAAACAACCATGACGCATACGCTGGGCGGGTTGGAAAAGCATGGTTTTGTGGAACTGCGCCCCAACCCGGATGACGGGCGCTCCAAGCGGGTGTGGTTGACACCGCAGGGGCGGCAGTTTCGTGATGATGCTGTGCAGCAGCTGGAGCCGCTGTTTCAAAAGCTGGCTGAGCGGTTTCCACCTGAGCAGGTCTCTGCGCTGTTGCCGGGCATCAGTGAGTTTCGTGCTGTGATTGATCAGCTGCGGGATGAGGAGAAGTAGCAGCAGATGTTGCTCCGGTTAGCAGCAATAAAGCAGTTCGCATTTAGGTTGAAACATCTGAACTGCTTAAGCCATTGTTTTTGCGTATCTTTATCCGAAAACCGGTCCCCACTTTTCGGCGATACGCTGTAGGCTGAGGCACAGTCCGGTGAGGTAAAGGCCTACTCCGAATGAAAGATGGGCGATAAGACTTCTCGTTCTTGCGATTGTTGGCGCTGGCGTTTTGGAGGCAGCAATTCCAAAACCGAACGCTGGTTGCATGAAGAAGAAGGGGAAGCCCACTGAAAGCAGACCGATTATGAGGGGCATCAGGATGGTTGGGTTTTGCAGCCAGGTGGGCCCGGTCACAGCCAGTAAAAAGAACGCAAATACAGCGCCGATGACGTAGTGGGCGATCCATCCGGTGGAGCGTTCAAACGGCTGCGGAGAGCTCTGCATGATGTTTTGGTGCTGGAACTGCCCGCGCAGCATGCTCAGCAACCAACGACCCACCAGCCGGTAATCCAGAGATGGGATCGCGAAAAAACGCAGGCGCACCCAAGCGACCAGATCCATGAAAATTGTTGCGCCAATGCCAAGCAGTATAGCATTGATCAGAAGACTTGTTGTGTGCATGACTTTGCCTTTCCTGATAAGGAGTTGGCGGCAAAGTGCCACTTCAAGTCGACTTGAGGTCAAGGGCATTCTCTAAATTTAAATGGATAATTTCTCTCAGGTTAATAGTGCTCGTTATCTTGCCTTTGGGCTGCCTAGGCTTGTTGCTTGGCCGTGTTGGCTAACAGCAGCTCTGTGGCGGCTTTAACATGCTGTTCTATCTGCTGATCAGAAGGGCGGGGCATTCCCATCAAGACGCAGTCTCTGAAGCCAAGCAGCATTGACGTCCAGAGCCGGACGGCGGTGTCTGGTTCAGCCAATCCCAACCTGTCGGTAAAGAACGCGGCGAGGGTTGTGTCGGTTTCATTGGGGCCGACCGAGAAGAAGGTGCTTGTTATTTCGGGTGCTTTTGCGCTCTCGGCCACCAGCAAGCGGAATGTGCTTAGGTGGTTGCTGGATAAGTGCGCATGGATGAAACTTACACCAAAACCTTCCAGAGCATCCTTTCTGTCAGGCTTTTTTAGATGATCGAAGAAGTTGTCTTCTGAATCGGATCCCATGTGCATCAAGGTTGCTTGAAACAGGTCGATTTTAGAGGAGAAGTAGCGATAAACCGTTTGCTTTGTGACCTGAGCCTGATCAGCGATCTTGTCCATGCTGGCCAGTATATAGCCCTCTGAGAGAAACACGTGTTGTGCTGCTTCCAGAATCGCACGACGCTTCTTCTCTTTGTTTTGCTCGATCTTCCCCATACTTTGCCCTTTACAACAAAATCATACTACATGGTATGATTTTGTTGACATTCGCGTGTGTTTGCATAAATCATACTTAGCGGTATGATTATTGAAGGTATACATCAGGTCTTATCTAACAGGGTACACATTAGACCAGAAAAATCTGAGAGTATCCGGAATTCTTATCACCCTGCTGGGTGCTGTGTTGATGAGCTTTGACCCGATCTTCATCCGGTATTCGGGTTTGATACAGCATTCTTATTCGGGCTTTTTACAGCTATCTCAATGCCATTCTTTATCCAGATGCGAGATGAGCGCGGGTTGATTGGGGCGTTGCGGGCGAGCGGATGGCCAGTCTTGTTTTCCGGCTTGTTGATGCTGGGGAGTGCTTCTTCGCTGGTGCTGAGCATCAAGCTGACATCGGTCGCCAACACTTTTGTTATCCTCAGTATCTCACCAGCATTAGCTGCTGCGTTCAGCTGGCTTTTTCTTGGGGAGGTGACGAAACGCACAACGTGGATTTCTATCATTTCGATAATGATTGGAATTGCAATTGTTGTCTCCGGTTCGTTTGGGTCCGGAACTCTTATGGGGGATGTACTGGCAGGACTGGCGGTGACGTGTTTGTCTCTCAACCAGACACTCTTGCGCAAGTATCAAGGTGTCAGCCGCATGGCGAGTGTTGGTGTTGGTGGTTTCCTGTTGGCGGTGGCTATGTTTTTTCTTGCTGCGCCGTCTACTTACAGCCTGAACACATGGGTCATTATGGGCTTGATGGGATTGTTTACCGCTCCATTTGGTCGTGTCCTTTCTCAAGTTGCGACGCGCTATATCACAGCGCCTGAGGTTGGCATGTTGCTGATGATAGAGACGGTGCTGGCCCCTCTTTTTGCCTTCGGTTTTTTTGGTGAGATACCGCATCAGGAAAGCTTCATCGGTGGCACGATTATCGTCGTGACGATCCTTATTTACGTAGTGATTTCCGGCAGGGAAGAAGTTTAAGGAGCATAGTATGACTGGAGAACTTATCTATATCGGGCATATTGAAACCCCGTATTTTGATGTTGAGGATTGCCCGAACAACATTCAGCCTGAAGGGCCAGAATGCAAAGTCATCTTGAAACAAGACTATTGGGCAGGATTAAAGGGCCTTCAGCCGGGGCAGGCGATTATGTTGCTGTATTGGTTCGAAAATACGCAAAGATCTCTCATCCAGCAGAAAGGGTGCAGGCACTCAACTGATGACCTTATTGGGAGTTTCGCGCTTCGCTCACCTCATCGGCCCAACCCTATTGCAGTCTCTCAATTGCCAATTCTAAGTATCGGAGATGGTGTGATTACTGTTCGGGGTCTTGATTGCCTGAACGAGACCAAACTGCTTGATATTAAACCCGCAATTTTGCATGAAGCCGCAAGACCAAAGCCTTAGGAAGACCTTTTGCTTTGAGTTTACGCATGGCTGATAGGCAACGTGTGAGGAGAGCATCCATACACGTTGCTTCTTTTCAGCACCGTTCATTGAGTTTGGGTTATTTTATTTCAATGATTAGAATTGTAGGGAAATAAAATATCAACTTGGCGGTGTGGTTGTGCTCTTCGATACACTTGTGCATCAACTGCTTCTCTAGGCTTGTCCTGTTCGCTTTTGCTTCATGCAGTTGTTTGGGAGAGCATTTTGGAGCGATGTCAGGAAACGGAATTACAAGACCTATTTGATGGCTTGGCGGCGGAGCTTCAATTGCCTGCTCTGGCGCCGAACGGAGCTGGGCAGGTTGCCCTTCACTCTGATGAACATCATCTTACGACAATGATTTGGGCGCGGTTTCAGGAACGGCGCTATGAGGTTCAGCTGGAAGCTGATGTGTTTCCAGAAAATGATCTGGAATTGCCTCAACTGAAAACCCTGTTGGCTCGTGTGGGCCAACTGACGTCCTGTGGCCTGATACTCGATGCCCAGCAGCGCTATGCTGTGCGGCAACACCTCCTTTTGCAAATGACTGATCCGGTTGAACACCTGATGGAGGCTTTGAAGAGCTTTATTGGTGAGGCTTTGCAGCTGCGCCATTCGCTGGTCAACGCCGGAGACGCAGAAAGCCAGTGGTCCTCAGAGCATATTTTGGTCTGAGTGGTTTGGGAGGGACGCCACTATGAGGAATACCGGAATATCAACGCAGGCCAGCACGGCCAGTTCGAATGTCAGTCTGGCTTCTGGGTCGACAGAGACCAGACCGGAAAGGGCGCGGTCCAATACTCAGTCTGCGAGGATGCCTTACCGGCTTTGTGCAGTGCCTGTTGCTGGTGGGCATGAGCGGCGGGCGCCTCAACAGCAGAGCAGGGTTTCTCTGGCAAGTTTTCAGCCCCGGCGTGTTCCTGCTTCTGGCGTGTCCGGGCAAAATGCACGGTCAGAAGCAGGGCAAGGTATCTCCTCCATGGAGCGAGCGCTGCTGGATGCTCGCCTTAAACTTCAGCCTGTTCAACGTGATTATCTGGGCCAGACGGCCCGGTTTGGTGACAAGGTTGCTGGTGTAGGTGCTGAGAACCGGATGCTGCAGGAGCTGCAGGCCTTTGCAAAAGACCCAAGCTTGCTGACGAAAGAGCGGGCTGCAGACCTTCATAAGCAGTTGGGGGCTGTGTCGTTCTCTGACCCTGAACAGGCTGAGACCAAACAAACTCTGGTCGATCACTTCAAAAGGGTTGCACGAGGCGCGACGCCGAACCGGCAGACTGTGCGGGTTCTGCGTCCAGTTGTTGAAGATTTGCAGCGCCATATTGAGGACAGACAACCCGCGCTTGATCGTGCGCTTGGTGGTGGCAGGGCGCAGTCGCAGCTGCGTGCCAGCCAGAGCGAATGGAATGAAGTCCGGACCAAGCAGCTTTCTGAGATTGCGGGTGGGCAGGACAAGGACGCCGGGTATCATCCCTCCCGTGTGACTGCACGAGGAGCTGCTGTTGAGGGCGTACAGACAGAGGGGCTTGTGAGGAACGTTCTGGGCAAGTTCCCTCACAATGTCACGCCGTTGATCAACGGAGCCGTGAATGGTCGTGCGGAGATTTTCCGTGGTGAAATACCGATTACGGACGGCGTTGCCTATGGCCGCTTTGGGTTCACCAGCTTCTATTATGCTTTGGGGGCGATCCAGAGTCTGATCTCTGCACGCTCTGCTTACACCAGCATGAAGGCCGCAGATGCAGCGCTGGATACCTTTCACTCTGAAGGGGCCCAGTTTATTGAGGCGCAAAAGGACATTGCTGAAGTGGCTGCGCTGTCCCGCATGGTCAAGGATGTGCAGAAGGGCGGTGGTTCTCCTCTGACATTGTTGGATTCGTTGGCTCAGGCGGTCAAAGCAGGCAAGGTTTCTCAGAATGGACTTGGGGTTGCCCTGCACGGCGTGTTTCCGGATTTATCGCCGCGTGCGACTGCTGCTTTGGAGGCTTACGTCAAAGCTGAGAAGGGGACTGCTGGAGAGACTGAGTGTCTGACCGCTTTGCGCAATGAAGTGGCGCTGCATTACGGTGAGAGTTCCACCAGTGACAGCGCGCATTTGAAAGGTGGTCTGGATCATCTTGAGGGCGCACTTAAGCAGAGAGTGCGAGAGGCTGATCGGGCTCATAAAACACTGACCGGGCTTGTTGCCAATTACGGCAAAAATGCTGACCTGGCGAAGGCCATGCGAGATGACTACCACAAACAGATGCATGTGAGTATTTTCTCTGCAGAAGTGTGGGGGCTTGCCATGGTTGCTGATGGCATGGCGATTGCGGAAAGAGCTTTGACCTCAAATGTTGAAGGGGTTTCTCTGGTTACGACCGGGTTGGGTTATGCCGCTGGTACTGTTGGAGCAGGCGTTGGTGTGCTTGCAGTTGGTCTGTCGGCTTATGATGCCAGTGTCACGGCTATCAAAGCTTTTAAGCACCATCAGACCGGTAAAAAGGCCCAGGCTCTGCATCGCTTGTTCGCGGAACGACAGGAAGTGCCAGTTTCAGGGCTGGACGGGTCGCGGAAGGTTTCACAACCGCGGGACGCGGAGCTGGCGATGATTACAAAGACCATCGCGAACAATCAGTCCAAGGCGCGAAACACCAAGATTGGTAAGGCTGTTTTGTCTGCGGTTGACGGGCTTGGATTTGCTGCGCTGACTGTAGGCGGCGTTGCGGGTGTTGTTGCGACGGCCACTGGAGGCGTTGCGGCGGCTGGCGTTGCAGCTGCGGCTGGGCCCGTTGGGGCTGCGATTGGCGGAGCGTTTGTTTTGGGCTCAGTGGCCTTTGTTGCCACGCGGTTGATCAGATGGGGCGTGCATCATTATCAAAGCAAACAGCTTCAGAAGGTGATTGCGGGTGATCAGCATGCCATGCAGAAATATGCAAGGAAGCACAATATTACGACTGGGCAGGGGGGCTCTGCGCGGCGAAGCACTGTTGTTGCGGAAATCAAGAGACATGCGATTGATACACTGACCAAGCACAGCACAAAGTTTGCTCTGCACCGGTTCCATCAGCGGCTCATGCAAGAGATTTCACATGTGGACAGAGCGCATTGGGATCAATCACCAGCGATTGTAGTGATGAAGTGCTTCTTCGATGAGCCTGCACAAATTCAAGCCATTGCAAGCCTGAGCGAAGATGCCGCTGTGAAGGTGCTTGCGAAGAAGTTTCAGGTGCGGATGTAGGTGAGTTGTTGTCGTTTGATTGAAGCTAATCAAACGGAACACGCTCCAGAGGACAACAAAAAAGGCAGCTTGCCGGAGTGATCCGAAGCAAGCTGCCTTTTGGAATTCTTAGGTTTGGGCGCTGTAAGCCTTATGCTTTAGCTTTTGCCAGCAGTTCACGCATCTGAAGATGTGTGAATTCGTTGCCTGCGATGATGGAGCGGGTTTCGAACATGTCGTCTTTGCCGTTGGCATCGGACACGAAGCCACCAGCTTCACGCACAAGCAGAACGCCTGCTGCCATGTCCCAAGGATGCAGACCGTTTTCCCAGAATGCATCGAGGCGACCAGAGGCAACCCATGCCAGATCCAGTGCAGCTGCACCAGCGCGGCGGATGCCTGCAACCTCACCCATCACGTGACGGATTTCCTTCAGCGCGCGGCCATGGTCGCCAACGCCGATGAATGGAATGCCGGTGCCGATCAGGCAGTCAGTCATGTCTTTACGTGCTGCAACGCGGAGACGGCGGTCATTACAGAATGCGCCAGCGCCTTTTTCTGCAGTGTAGAGCTCATCCATGATCGGGTTGTAGATCACGGCTGCTACGATCTGACCTGCGCGTTCCAGAGCGATGGAAACACCAAAGATCGGAATACCATGGAGGAAGTTTGTTGTGCCGTCGAGCGGGTCAACGATCCAGCGGTGCTGACCGTCTGTGCCTTCGATCTCGCCGGATTCTTCCATCAGCAGGCCGTAGGTCGGGCGTGCTTTTTGAAGGTCTTCACGAACGATTTTTTCTGCTTTGTGATCTGCCTGGGAGACAAAGTCACCTGGGCCCTTGCGGGATACTTGCAGGTTTTCAATTTCGCCGAAGTCCCGTGCCAGAGAGCGACCAGCTTTTGTCGCAGCCTGAACCATTACGTTTAGAAGGGCCGTACGTGCCATTTTTTATTCACCGTTCCTGAATGGGTAATGAGGCAACCGTATGCTGCCTCATCTTTATTGCTTTAAGATTATTTCTCTGCGCGACGAACGTATTCAACAGAGTCGGTGTCTACAATGATCTTCTCACCAGAGGTGATGAATGGAGGCACCATACAACGTACGCCGTTTTCCAGAACTGCTGGTTTGTAAGAGGAAGACTGGGTCTGGCCTTTTACAACTGCGTCAGCTTCGACGATTTCCAGAGTGACGTGGGTTGGGAGAGAAATGCCGATTGGCTTTTCTTCGTGCAGTTCAACAGTGACGGTCATGCCGTCCTGCAGGAATGCTGCGCGCTCACCAACGAATTCCTTCTGGAGTTCGAGCTGCTCATATGTTTCGTTATCCATGAATACCAGCATGTCGCCTTCTTCATAGAGGAACTGGAAGTCTTTCTGCTCAAGGCGAACACGCTCAACGGACTCAGTTGCGCGGAAGCGTTCGTTCAGTTTGCGACCGTCGAGCAGGTTTTTCATTTCGACCTGAGCGAATGCGCCGCCTTTGCCTGGCTTCACGTGCTGAACTTTAACCGCAGCCCAAAGTGTGTCCTGGTGCATAAGCACGTGGCCCGGCTTAATTTCGTTGCCATTGAGTTTCATAGAACTACCAATCAGTTTGATAAGTTCAGAGTATGTCGCGTTCACTTGGATTGACGCGCCACATTCTTAACTTTTGTTTTCATGCGTATCCTGATCTGAGGTCCGGTTGGTCCTTGTCAGGGATATGCTTTAGCAAAGGCTGGCACGGATTGGCGCTGGGCCTAGGATCGCAGCCTGTCTGGAGGTCTGTGCAACATAATTTCGCGCGATTTTCAAGGAAAAAGAGCGGATGCTCACCGTGAACCTACATTCCGGTGCATATCCACAAGGTTAGTGCGGACAACCTTAGGGCTTTTTATCGCTTCTGCGCTTGGTAATCTGTTCAACAAAGACGACGCTGAGAACGAAAGTCGCCACCTTGCCTAGCCCAGCTATTGCGGTGGTAGCGCCAATATCAAGTAAGCCAGTTCTGACCATTTCTCCAAATGTCAGAAATGAAATTACACCAATTCCTAAGGCTAGCGCCAAGCGACTGATGAATATACTTATTTGCTTCATGGGTTTTCTTTTTCGATTAAAAGACTTGAGTAAATTAATCGTCTGACGTTGCGCGAAGCTGAGTGTTTGTGAGTTGAAGTGATGTGTGCTGGAGTATATTTGTTTCCTATACTGTATATTTTGATAATTTTACACAAAAACTCATAGGTTTATCGTCAAAATAACTGCAGTTGAGATTTATTGGGTTGATTGGAGTACTGGAGATGCACCAATCTTAATTCCGATTGCTGCTGCGCGTTTGCTAGCTTGCTCTTGTTGTTCCAGAGAAAGAGAATTGGAAATCGCTTCCAACTCGCTATCCAGAATGCCTTGACGGCTTGCGTGGAACTGCCAGGCAGAGGCTTCAATCAGATCAACCGGTCGACCACGGCCATTGGCGTAGATGCGGGCGAGGCGGTTCATGGCGATTGGGTTGCCTTTGGTTGCTGCGCGCTCGAACCAGTCTGCCGCTTCAGTCTCATTCGGGACGAGGCCTTCGCCCTTAAACAGTAGGGTTGCGTAGTAAATCTGCGCAGGAACTAGTCCACGACGGGCGGCGCGGCCCATCCAGAAGGCAGCGCGGAGAGGGTTGCGGATTTCTTCCGGGCCGTCCTTTAGGTAGATGCCAAGTTCCAGCATAGCGTCGGCATCACCGGTTTCTGATGCGCGTTCCAGCAGGTCTTTGATCTGCTTGGGATCATTCGGGCGGACTTTGCCTTCCTGATGAAGGAGGGCGAGGTTGTAGAGTGCTTCGGGAATATTGGCAGTAGCAGCTTTTTCCAGTTGCTGGGCTGCCTTGTCCTTGTCAGCTGTTGTGCCAGCACCAGCCAGATAGAGCAGGCCGAGGCGCAATGCTGCCTGCGGATCGCCATCATTTGAGGCGAGCTCATACCAGCTTGCGGCCAATGGCAGATCCTGAGGGACACCTCTGCCGGATTCGTAAAGCACACCGAGCAGCGTCTTGGAGCTGGTGATGCCAGCTTCTGCCTGACGGGTTGCCAGTGCCAGAGCTGTCAGATACCACCCGCGCTGGAATGCACCATAGGCCGGATCGCCTTTTATGGTCTCCGGCGTTGGAGAAACCTGCGGAATGAATGGTGCTTTTGAGAGAGGAGAGGGCAGCAGGATTGATCCGTTTGGATTATACGGATCAACAGTTCTTGCGCCTTGAGGTGTGGTTCCACCGCTCGGAGTTGTTTGTGCAACAGCCATGCCCTGTAAGCCGAGCAGACCGGTCACAGCTGCGACAGTTACGAGTTTGATAGAACCAGACAACTTCAAGATATCAGTCCTCAGCTTCCGCCAGTGTGTGTGTTGAGAGGATTGCATTGGCCTGCTCAACAGCTGCTTTTGGCCCTTCAGGGTGATTCCAGACAGCTTCACGTACTGCTACGAATTCAGCGCCAGTTTGGGCTGCGGTGTCAACTGAGGAAACTGAGGTGCCCGCCAGGATGACACATGGCGTTTCGAACACTTCAGACCACCAGTGCCCGTAGTCCAGTGATTTGCGATGTGGCTCTTCTTCCTGATTGAGTGAAAGCAGGCCGAAGAACATGTAATCGACGCCCATAGAAGCAACAGTCATTGCTTCGTGGCGTGTTTTGATGCCAGCGTGCCCGATGATGCGATCTTCCGAGAAGGACTGCATGGCTTCTTCCAGATCTTTATCAGAACCGGAAACGTGCAGGCCATCTGCGCCGGAGCGACCCATGATCTGGGTGTTGTTTTCAATCAGAACAGCAACTTCTTTGGCCTGTGCCAGTGGCACCAGACGCTTTGCAGCCGCCTGCAGGTCGCTTTCGTTTGCGTCCGGCATGGAGATCAGCAGGCTCGCAATGTCGCCACCTTCCAAAGCTTGATTGAGTTGTCCTTCGAATTCGTCGAGGTCAAAGGTTGGCGGTGTGACAAGATACAGACGCGGATGCACTGAGGTTGCTCCTGATAAAATTCCAGTAAAAAGAGATCATGGCGGTAGTGTAACCTACGTCAAGCCTCTGGCCCATTCATTGGGATAAGTTCTAAACAGCGTCTTGATCTCTTTTTCAAGAGGCTGTGTCAAATTCTAGGCAAAAGCGAGAATAAAACGAAAAGAGGGACCAAAAAGGCCCCTCAATCCAGAATAATGTAAGAACTAACTGTCTTATGCTTCCAAAGCAACAACGCCAGGTAGTGCTTTGCCTTCCAGCCACTCAAGGAACGCACCGCCAGCAGTGGAGATGTAAGAGAAATCTTCACTTGCTTTTGCGTGGTTGAGGGCTGCAACGGTGTCGCCGCCACCAGCAACAGTTTTCAGCTTGCCTTCTTTGGTGCGTGCTGCTGCATGCTGTGCTGCTGCAACAGTTGCCTTGTCGAATGGTGCGATTTCGAATGCGCCGAGAGGACCGTTCCAAACGAGGGTCTTCGCGGTGTCGATTTTTGCTTTCACAACTTCGATAGAAGCTGCGCCAACGTCGAGCATCATTGCGTCTGCAGGGATTACATCGAGAGCAACAGTTTCGTTCTTGGTGTTGGCTGCAAATTCCCATGCAACAACAGCATCTGTTGGCAGAACGATTTCGCAGTTTGCTTTTTCAGCTGCCGCCATGATGCGGATTGCTGTGTCAGCCAGATCGTGCTCACACAGGGATTTACCGACGTTCACGCCTTTAGCCGCAAGGAAGGTGTTCGCCATACCGCCGCCGATGACCAGGATGTCTACTTTAGACACGAGGTTTTCGAGCAGGTCGATCTTGGAGGAAACCTTTGCGCCGCCAACAACTGCCAGAACCGGACGCTCAGGCGTGGAAAGTGCGGAACCGAGCGCTTCCAGCTCTGCCTGCATGGTACGGCCTGCGAATGCAGGAAGCAGCTTTGCAATGCCTTCGGTGGAACCGTGCGCGCGGTGTGCTGCTGAGAATGCATCGTTTACATACAGATCGCCGTTTGCAGCCAGTGCCTTTGCAAATTCTGGATCGTTCTTTTCTTCACCAGCATAGAAGCGGGTGTTTTCCAGAAGCAGAACGTCGCCGTCAGCCATTGCATCAACGGCGGCTTTGGCTACGTCACCGGTGCAGTCTGTAGCGAAAGCAACTGGTTTGCCAAGCAGGTCTGCAACAGGGCCAGCAACAGGCGCGAGGCTCATCTCTGCAACGACCTGGCCTTTTGGACGGCCAAAGTGTGCGAGAAGGATGACTTTGCCGCCAGCCTCGGAGATTTCGCGGATGGTTGGCAGGACACGCTCAATACGGGTGGCGTCGGTAACGATGCCATCCTTCATCGGGACGTTGAGGTCTACGCGGACCAGAACACGTTTGCCGGAAAGTTCGGCATCGCTAAGAGTTTTGAAAGACATGTTTGTGTTCTCTCTTGATCTGAAATCAGATCAGTTATCAAAAACACTGCCAGAGGCTGTAACTTGGACTATGGAACCCACAAAATCGGGTTGAGCAAGCGTGAAAAATGGCAAGAAGATATAGCAATAGTTGTTTGGCGACTAACCACACAGATTGCTGACACGCTTCCCTATTTTCCCGATATATTTCCCGAGTGGTCCTTTAACTTCTGGACCCCATCCCTGAACAAGACGCGTGCTGGCAAAGACTCTGATTGTCAGCGCTTCTTTATCTGGCTGGTCTCGATAGTCAAAAGTAATTTCTAAATTCCCGTATTCGCTGACTTTTGTCTTCTTTTTATTGACAACATACTCTGGGAATTTTCCACTCGGCCCGGTCCAACAAGTCTCAGCAGCTTCTCGATAAGCCTTGAAAATAATCGGAGCTCCTTCAGGTTTATAGTCTACGTCTTCGAAGACAAGAAGCTTTGGGTTTCCTTTAGTGCCATAAGGTGCAGAAGCACATCCAACCAGAAAGCCTAAAAGAACTATCCAAAGACCTATAAACCGCATTTTGAAGCATCCGCATCTTGAGCAATGAACAGAGGCAGCTTTGCAAAGCTGCCTCTATCACTCAATACTGAGATTTTAGGATTAGATGAGCTTTGCCATCGCAACAGCGGTGTCCGCCATGCGGTTGGAGAAGCCCCACTCGTTGTCGTACCAGGTGAGGATACGAACCATTGTGCCTTCCATGACCTTGGTCTGGTCCATGTGGAAGATGGAAGAGTGTGGGTCGTGGTTGAAGTCGCAAGAAACGTTTGGCACTTCGGTGTAACCAAGAACGCCCTTCAGTTCGCCTTCAGCCGCTGCTTTGATTGCTGCGTTGATTTCTTCTACGGAAGTTTCTTTCTTCGCGATGAAGGTCAGGTCAACAACAGAAACGTTTGGAGTAGGTACGCGGATTGCAACGCCGTCCAGTTTACCAGCCAGCTCAGGCAGAACCAGGCCAACAGCCTTAGCAGCACCTGTGGAGGTTGGGATCATGGAAAGAGCTGCTGCGCGGCCGCGGTACAGATCCTTGTGCATTGTGTCGAGAGTAGGCTGATCACCGGTGTAAGAGTGAACGGTGGTCATGAAGCCTTTTTCGATGCCAACCAGTTTGTCCAGAACGTAAGCTACCGGAGACAGACAGTTGGTGGTGCAAGATGCGTTGGAAACAACCAGATCTTCAGAAGTCAGGGTGTCGTGGTTTACGCCGTAAACGATTGTTTTGTCAGCGCCTGCTGCAGGAGCAGAAACCAGAACGCGCTTTGCGCCAGCTTCCAGATGCAGGGAAGCTTTTTCTTTTGCGGTGAAGATGCCGGTGCACTCCAACGCAACGTCGATACCCATTTCACCCCAAGGCAATTCTTTAGGATCACGGATAGCGGTTACTTTGATTGGACCACGACCACAATCGATTGTGTCGCCGTCTACGGTCACTTTTGCAGGGAACTTGCCGTGTACGGAGTCAAACTGCAGCAGGTGTGCGTTCGTTTCAACCGGGCCGAGGTCGTTAATTGCTACAACTTCAATGTCGGTACGACCGGATTCAATGATTGCACGGAGAACATTACGACCAATGCGACCAAAGCCATTGATGGCTACCTTGACTGCCATTTAAGAACCTCTTTCGGTACGGCGCCTTAAAAAACGCCCTCGTTTTATATATTCGCCAGCTCTTGCCGGCCGTCTTCTGAGAGGCCTCTGGCTGAGAGGAGCCAGAAGCTTCATTTAGTCAGCTTTAGGCGTTATCGCTATCGCCAAGGCGCTTTTCTGCCTCTTGGACCACTGCATCGGCAGTAATCCCGAAATGCTCATAGAGCTCCTGGTAAGGGGCGGAGGCACCAAATCCTGACATGCCTACGAAACCACCATCAGAACCGACAAAGCGATCCCAACCCATACGAACGCCCGCTTCCACAGCGATCTTCACCGGACTACCACCAATGATGGCATTCTTATATGCGTCAGATTGTTGCTCGAAGAGTTCGAAGCTCGGGACGGAGACCACACGGGTCGCAATTCCCTTGCCGTCGAGCTCTTTTTTCGCGTCGACTGCGATCTCAACTTCGGAGCCGGTTGCGAACAGAGTAACGGTCGCTTCTTCTTCACAATCAGCGATGATGTATGCGCCTTTGGCACACAGGTTTTCGCTTTCGTAGTGAGGACGAAGGGACGGCAGGTTCTGACGGGTCAGAGCCAAAACGCTTGGATTATCAGTGGCTTTCATTGCCAACTGCCAGCATTCCAGGGTCTCAGTGATGTCCGCTGGGCGGAAGAACTGCAGATCTGGGATACAACGTAGAGCAGCGAAGTGCTCCACAGGCTGGTGTGTTGGACCATCTTCACCCAAACCGATGGAGTCGTGGGTCATTACGTGAATGACGCGCTGCTTCATCAGGGCTGCCAGACGCAGAGACGGACGGCAGTAATCGGAGAAGATCAGGAAGCCACCAGAGTAGGGGATAACTCCGCCGTGCAGGGCCATACCGTTCATTGCTGCAGCCATGCCGTGCTCACGGATGCCCCAGTGAATGAAGCGGCCGGAGAAGTCGTCCGGAGTGACTGGTGGTGTATGTTCGGTGTTGGTGTTGTTGGAACCAGTCAGGTCAGCAGAGCCGCCGATGGTTTCTGGCACAGCACCTGTAATCACTTTCAGAACAGCCTGGGACGCCTTACGGGTCGCCATTTTTGGCTGGGTGTCTGCAAGCTCTTTCTTGTAGGCGTCGATTGCTGCGTCGAAGCCGGATGGCAGGTCGCCACGGCAACGGCGTTCAAACTCGCCACGCTGCTCAGGGTTTGCTTCGTTGAAGCGCTGTTCCCACTCTTTACGAGCGTTTGCGGAACGCAGACCTGCGATGCGCCATGCATCAAGAACGTCGCTTGGTACTTCAAACGGCTCAGCAGACCAGCCAAGAGCTTCGCGGGTTGCTGCAATTTCTTCAGCGCCCAGAGGAGCACCGTGCACTTTGTTGGTGCCGGATTTGTTTGGAGACCCGAAGCCGATTGTGGTTTTCGCCGCAATCATTGTTGGCTTGTCGCTCTTGCGAGCTTCAGTCAACGCTGCTTCGATTTCTTCCGGATCATGACCATCGATGGAGATGGTGTTCCAGCCGGATGCCTTGAAGCGTGCGATCTGATCGGTGCTGTCTGACAGATCTACGGAACCATCAATGGTGATGCCGTTGTCGTCCCAGATGAGGATCAATTTGTTCAGCTTGAGGTGGCCTGCCAAAGAAATAGATTCCTGAGAGATACCTTCCATCAAGCAACCATCACCTGCGAGAACGTAGGTGTAGTGGTTTACGAGATCTTTGCCGAAACGCTCTTCCTGCAGACGCTCAGCGATTGCCATGCCAACTGCGTTGCCAAGGCCCTGTCCGAGAGGACCGGTGGTGGTCTCGATGCCTGCGCCATGACCGTATTCCGGGTGGCCGCATGTCCGTGCGCCGAGCTGGCGGAACTGCTGAAGCTGTTCAATGGAGAAGTCTTCGTATCCCAGCAGATAGAGTGTGGAATACAGCAGCATGGATCCGTGCCCTGCGGAGAGCACAAAGCGATCACGGTCTGCCCATTTCGGGGAGTTCGGATCAAACTTCAGAAACTTGGAAAACAGGACCGTTGCGATATCGGCTGCACCCATTGGAAGTCCAGGGTGCCCAGATTTTGCTTTTTCAACGGCGTCCATTGAAAGAAAGCGTATCGCATTCGCCATGCGAGAGTGCTTTTCGAGATCGGTCATCTTATTCCCGCTGTCGACCCGGCAGGGCAGCCGGTTCTTTACTAATAGCTAGTGTAAATTCGATGACAGGTGCCATAGTCTTTGCCCCAGACTAATGCGAATTGGCAGTTGTCCACGAACGAATAACGGAAGGAGACATAGCAGGTCAGAAAGTTGAGTCAATGAAACTGAGCTCTTCTGGTGCCGTTTATTGCGTAAGTTGAGCGCTTTTGAAATTTGAATAGCATTTGTCAACATAAGTTATGTTGCCAAGGTCTCTTTAATGAGTGAATTTGCTTAGCGTAAAATGCGTGTTCATTAGATTTTTATGGTGGCGGAGCTTGTGTTTTGTTCACGAATGTTGCGTGGGGTAATTTTTCGAGTCGAAGGCGTTTGTAAGTTCTGTAATCACTGATAAATGAGATGGTTCTCGCATATTCCTAAGATATTATGTGAATAAAGCTCGACGATTCCCTCCAGCTAATGGATAATTGTCTTCCGCTTCCCTAGACGGGATTAGGTCGGGTTGCCATCTCCCAATGGTGACTGATGTTTTGGTGAGTACGGATACAGGTAGATGTCAGAGGTGAAGATGGATAGTGGGCAAGATCTGGATCATGCGCTGGATCGTATTACTGCCTCCATCACGAAGCTTGAAGGGGCGCTTCATCGCAGGACGTCCCGTGACAAGACCCTTGATGCGTTAGAAAACGACTTGCAGAGAATTGGTGAGGATCGAACACAGCTGGCATCAAAGCTTGATCAGGCCGAGGCGCGTGGTTCGCGACTTGAAGATGTCAACAAAGATGTTTCCCGCCGCCTTGTTGCTGCCATGGAATCCATTCGTACTGTTCTCGACGGACAGGAGAGCTAAGATCAATGGCGCAGATTACAGTTACAATCAATGATCGCAGCTTTCGCATGGCGTGTGATGATGGTGAGGAAGAACGGCTTCTCGGTCTTGCTCAGCGTTTTGACGACAGCATCAGTAGCCTGAGAGAGAATTTTGGTGAGATTGGCGATCAGCGCTTAACCGTGATGGCGGGCATCATGGTGACGGATCACCTTGCCGAAGTTGAGCGGAAATTGCGCGCTGCTGAAGGGCGTATCGAAGAACTCGGAAAGGCTGAGGCTTCTGTTGAAGGGCGCCTAGCTGCGCAAGAGCAACGTTATCTGAGCCGTATTGAGGAGCTTGAGAAAGAGCACCGTGAGAAAGAAGCCAGAATTGTTGCGCGCCTGCTGGAAAGCGCAGACAAGATTGAACAGTTGAGCACTGATATGGACAGCGAGTTGCGCGAAGACGAAAGTGCGGCTTAAGACCTCTTTGTTTCTTCCTTTATCTCGCCTGCCAGTTGGTCCGCTATTGGGCCAACAACCACCTGGACCGAGCCAGTTGCAGGTTTGATGACACCGTGAACGCCGAGTTGTTTCAAAACCGCTTCATTGATGGCATCACTATCTATCACTTTCAGGCGCAATCGAGTTGCGCAGGCATCTATTTCCAAAAGGTTGGCTGAGCCACCCAAGGCTTCCAGATAAGCATGCGCTTTGCTGTTTGTTGCGGAGAGGTTGTCCGCTGTTTTATCCACTTTTTCAGTTTCACGACCCATGGTCTTCAGGTCAAAGAGCTTAATGGTTGCCACGAACAGAAAATAGTAGATGGCGAAGAATGCTGCTCCAACCGGGATTAACAGGAGTGGTTTCGTGGAGATGCCGTAGTTGATCAGGTAATCAAACAAACCTGCTGAAAAACCAAAACCCAGCTTCACGCCCAGCACGTTCATTACAACCATCGAGACGCCCGTGAGGATTGCGTGGATCACGTAAAGTGCAGGAGCCAGGAACATAAAGGCAAACTCGATCGGCTCAGTGATGCCGGTCAGGAATGACGTGAGCGCCATAGAGAGCAGTATGCCTCCTACGACTTTGCGATTTTCTGGCTTTGAGCAATGGTACATGGCAAGGCATGCGGCGGGCAGCCCAAACATCATGACCGGGAAAAAGCCGGCCATGTAGGCTCCGGCGGTTGGATCTCCCGCGAAAAAGCGGTTCAGGTCGCCGGTGACAACATCTCCTGAGGCGGTGATATAGTCGCCCAGAATGAACCAGGCGATGTTGTTCAGGATGTGATGAAGGCCTGTGACGATCAGTAACCGGTTCAAAGCGCCATAGAGGAACAAGCCCACATCACCCATATGCGTGATTGTGTTTGTGAGGGAGATTAGAGCTCTGTCAAACCAAAGCCAGCCATAGCCAAAGAGGGCGGCAACGAGCAGTGCCGCCATACCGGTCACGATGGGTACAAAGCGGCGGCCTCCGAAGAAGGCTAGGTAATCAGGAAGTTTGATATCCCGGAATTTGTTGTAGAGCAGGCCTGCCGTGATGCCCATGATGATCCCGACCGGGACTGCAATACGGCCTTCCATCTTGAGAGCTTGTTCTTGGCTGAGCCCTGCTAGTTCAACAGCGCCTTGTTGTGCAATGAGAAAGCCGACCAAACCCGCCAGAGCTGCTGCACCGTGGTTCTCCTTGGCAAAGCCAACTGCGATACCTACGGCAAACAGCATGCCCAGATTGGCGAAAATTGCACTCCCGGCAGAGGCAACGAAGGGAAGATCAAGAAGATCGGCTTGTCCGATGCGCAGGAGGATCGCTGCGACTGGCAGCACTGCAATTGGCAGCATTAAGGATTGCCCGAGCTTCTGAACGCCTGCAAACGCATTGTTTGACATTCAACTTTCCTTCCTCTCGATAAAACCCAGGGGCCTTGAAGTCCGACTTCCTCTTCATGTGTCTTTATTTACGCGAAAACTATGAAGAAGCTGCAGAACATGACCCTGCGTTATGAAAGGTTCTCTGTGATCGAGTTAGTAATCTTAAAAAAGCACTCGCATATGGGCTGGTGATATTTGTTTATGACAGTGGGTTACGCTTGATTTAATGCGAAGGTTGGATCTGAGGGGCTGGTAATTTTATTCGCTCTGGCCTATATCACCCATTGCGTTGCTGCGCGGTTCGTCAGGAGACACATATCCCCGGGGCCTTACGCATTCCTTTGGGAGCTGTTCCTTCCCTCGCTCGTGGGCTTGGGGACACGGCACCCACCTACATAGTAGGTTCTCCGGGATTGCACACTCTCCAACGGCTGTTGTGGCGCGCTCTTATCTTTTTGTTTTCCTCTCTCATTTCAGTGATGCTCTCTTGCTTTGCGATTTTTCGCAGGCTGCATCATAATGCGCATCGTTCATGCGTATTGTGTCCCGAAAAGCGATCCAATCCTTTCGGAAATGCGCCATTCAATAGAAGTGAGGTGCGTGTTGACGTCTCAAGACACCGAGAATGCGGATTGTAAACTTGCCAAGCGAGACGTGCGGAAAGCCGGACTTGCTGCGCGGGCAACTCTTTCGCCTATAGAGCGGATTGAGCGGTCGCTTGATCTTGTAGGGTATGCTGGTGAGCTTGGGGTGGAACCGGGATCGGTTGTTGCCGGGTTCTGGCCTATTCGTGATGAGGTTGATCCACGTCCGCTGATGGATGCATTGGCGAAGACCGGCTGTTCTTTATGTCTTCCTGTTGTCATTGGTGATGATCTTGAGTTTCGCCGTCTGGATAAAGGCGGACCGCTGGAACCGGCGGGTTTTGGTAGTATGGCACCGGGACCAGAGGCAGAGGTTGTACACCCCAATGTGGTGCTGGTGCCGCTCTCTGCCTTTGATCAGGATTGCAACCGCATCGGATATGGCAAAGGTTTTTACGACCGTGCATTGAGTGATCTGGAAAAACTTACCGATCTCACTGCGATTGGGGTTGCATTTGCGGTTCAAGAGGTAGAAGAGGTTCCGATGGAACCGCATGATCGTCAATTGGATGGAATCCTGACAGATCATGGGCTTCTGAAAGCTGGTGATTAGAGTGATTTGTCAGGCACTGGGCCTTCTGCGATTTGCATGAAATGCTCGAGAGCTGGCGGGTCTGCTTTGGTCCAAATGATGTGCGCGTATTCTTTCATTATAAAGCCTTAGGTCTGGAATACGTGGCAGGGCATGCCTCGCGTTTAAATGCAATTACGCGCCATGTTCTACGGTTTGTTTTGTGCGTGTCCTGATAGAAAGCCGAGCGGGCATTTCGGGGATACGTCTGAAAGGGTGTATAAATGCAGCTGCTGTTTCTTGGGGATCTTGTTGGGCGCGCTGGTCGCAACGCTGCGACTGATGAACTGCCTCAACTTGTTGAAGACAACCAATTGGATTTTGTCGTTGTGAACGGCGAAAACTCCGCAGCAGGCTTTGGTATCACCGAAGAAATTCTTGAAAATGTGCTGGATGCTGGTGCTGACGTTGTTACCACTGGCAACCACATTTGGGATCAGCGCGATACGCTTGTTTATATCGAGCGTCAGAACCGCTTGCTGCGCCCTGCAAACTATCCATCAGGTACACCGGGTAAGGGCGCAAACCTTTACCGTGCAAGAAATGGTGCTGATGTGCTGGTGGTGAATGTGATGGGCCGCGTTTACATGGATGCGCTGGATTGTCCGTTTGCTGCTATCGACAAAATTCTTGCAGACTGCCCGCTGGGCGCTATGGCTGATGCGATCATTATTGATATGCACGCCGAAGCGACCTCTGAAAAGCAGGCGATGGGTCATTTCTGTGATGGCCGTGCCTCTCTGGTTGTTGGCACCCATACGCATGTTCCGACTGCTGATCATCAGGTTCTGGTGGGCGGCACGGCCTATATGTCCGATGCGGGCATGTGTGGCGATTACGATTCTGTTTTGGGTATGGATAAGGAAGAACCGGTCAACCGCTTCCTGCGCAAAGTGAATGGCAGCCGTTTTACACCTGCATTGGGTGAAGCAACGGTTTGTGGTGTTGCTGTTGAGACGGATGACCGCACGGGTCTGGCCAAGCATGTCTCTCCAGTACGGATTGGCGGGCGTTTGTCGCAGATTATCCCACCATTTTGGCCAAGCGCAGCAAACAGCTAAGCCTGAATAAACGTCATGCTTACACGTTGATTGGTAGGGAAGAGGAAGGTCGGGAGCTCTCTCGCGGTTTCTTGCTCTGGATTTTGTCGTGTAAGCGTCTTATAAGCTTTCATCAAATTTGCTCGACGTTTTGGCGACATACGTGTCGGGGAGAGCGCTGTCCAAGCTATCAGCGGCTTGGTGAGCGCTCCTTTGAGCTATAAGTTTTATTTGCAAACACAAGCCGGGAAGACCTATGGCCGGACATTCAAAATTCAAAAATATCATGCACCGCAAGGGACGTCAGGATGCTGTACGTTCCAAACTGTTCTCTCGCTTTTCCAAAGAGATTACCGTTGCTGCGAAGATGGGTGATCCTGACCCGGACAAAAACCCTCGCCTGCGCCTTGCTGTGCAGAACGCGAAGGCCCAGTCCATGCCGAAGGACAACATTGCCCGCGCGATCGCAAAGTCTCAGGCTGGTGAGGGTGCTGATTATACCGAGATTCGCTATGAGGGTTATGGCCCAGGTGGCACCGCGATTATTGTTGAGGTCCTGACTGACAACAAAAACCGCTCTGCTGCAAATGTGCGTTCCTACTTCACCAAATACGGTGGATCCATGGGGGAAACCGGTTCTGTCTCCTTCATGTTCGATCGTGTTGGCGAGCTTGTTTACAAGCCTGAAGCTGGTGATGCAGACACCGTCATGGAAGCTGGCATTGAAGCCGGTGCTGATGACGTTGAGAGCGATGAAGACGGCCACACCATTATCTGTGCCTTCGAGGATCTCTCCGACGTTTCCAAGGTGCTGGAAGAAGCGCTGTGCGAAGCTGAGTCTGTAAAGATCATCTGGAAGCCGCAGAATCTTGTAGAAGTGAACGAAGAGAAAGCTGGCACCATCATGAAGCTGATGGATGCGCTGGAAGATGATGATGACGTGCAGAACGTCTTCTCTAACTTCGATATCTCAGAGGAAATCATGGCAAAGCTCGGCTAAGCCTGTTTTCTGATTAAGTTTTAAAGGCGGTGCGTTTTGCGTGCCGCCTTTTTTGTTGCGTGCTTGTTTTGTGAGGGTGCCCCTGATTTCAATGGAGTTGGCTTCGTTGGGGCTCTGTGAAACCTTTTTGCGACTATGATCAGGGTTGAGGCAGGTTCGTGAGTGAGGAAAACGACAAGGTTCGCGTGATTGAGCATGCTATCGGCTCAGCATGGCGGCTGCATTTGCTGGCGATTGCTTATGCCGCTCTGCTGGTTCTTGGTGCCGTGCTGGAAACGCCTTCCGGTGTCTGGGAGGAGAGGGCACCGTTGGTGGCACGGGTCTACGGCTTTTGTATGCTCAGTGCGCCGTATGTGCTGACGATAACTGGCCTGTTGACGGCGCTGTATCTGCGGCAGGCAGTGAACATTGCCCGGACAATGAAAGAGCGCTGTCTGATTGCGACAGCTGCTATTCTAACCATGCCGATCAATGGTTTTCATAAGGGAGAGTGGTGGGTATCCCTGTGTTCAGTCACTGTGACTGTGTTCCCACCTTTGCTCTACATCGGCCTTGCTTTGCTCGGGCAGTCCCTTTCCTTTATCGGATTGGGGCTTTGTATTGGTGCATACTTGTTTTGCCTTTATCAAAGGCAGATGCTGCTCATCGCTCAAAACAGCAACTTCCTTCAGGACAGGATTTCCGAGCTGGTCAGTATGGCGCAGATCGTTACCGGTTCAGGTAACAACGAGGACGCCTCGTGATTGATTAATCGTCGTCGATAATGGATTCCAGATGCTGTAGTGGCAATGCGCCGTTTGCTTTGAGTGTGCGGATTGCAAAGTTGGACCGTACATCTTCGACGCCGTCCAGCGACATCAGGAAGTCAGAGAGGAATACGTCATAGGCTTCCAGCGTTGGAACAACAATCTCAGCAAGGATATCGGATTGGCCTGAGACCAGATGACACGACACGACTTCTGGCTGAGAGGTGACGCGCTCAATGATTGACATGATCTGCGCTTTGCTTTGTTTGCCTACGCGCATTTCAACAAAGACCGTCATGCCAAGACCAACAGTCTTGCGATTCACGGATGCCTGATAACCGTTGATCACACCGCTGTCCTCGAGGTTTTTGACGCGGCGCAGGCATGGAGATGGGGATAGGGCGACTTTACCTGCCAACTCTACGTTGGTCAGGCGGCCGTCCTCCTGAAGATTTTTCAGGATTTCTAGGTCAATCTTGTCGAGCGATGATTTTGGCATAAATCTGGTTTTTTCGTCTGTTTATAGGGATATTATTGCGGAAACTAAGCTGTTTTTCTTTGTTTCGCAAGCCGTGTTGGTTGCCTGAGGCTTCTCTTGGCCGTTATCAACGTGTGTGTGTGGTCTTAGATTATCTGAGAATTCCATCCAAAATTGGCATGCTTGTGATGGCAGCTCCCAATATGAGTGAATAAGCGAGTGCGCGGTACGACCGACCGCTTGATAGTGAGAACCCTTTGGCTCCCAAATAGATGCTCAGGCCGTATGCCGGGCAGATCAGGAGTGAGAGGAGCAGCAGTTCCTGTGTGATCAGACCATTCCACCAGAACGCCGCAAATGAGCCGAAACTGGTGAAGAAGAAGTATGTGATCAGGTTGGCGCGGATTACGCTGACGGGCAGGGGCCCTGACATCCAGTAGGTGATGACCGGAGGGCCAGCCAGTTGTGTCATGCCGCCGAGCAGACCAGAAACTGCGCCAACCCCAAAGGAGGTGCGCTTGTTGGGTGCCTTGGTGTAGCGCCATCCCGAAATCAAAATGATTAGCAGGAGGAGTACCACACCGGACAGAACCCAGCGCAAAACGTAGGGATCGGCATTCGTGAGTACCCATGCGCCGATAGATACTGTGATCACTGCCCCTCCTGCTGCTGGAAGGACCGTTCTCCAGTCGCAGATTTTGGTGGCTGAGACCACCATGGGGAGTGAGATTGTTGCATCGACCATGAGAAGGGAGGCGGCGGCCAGCTTTGGCTCCATAATGGCGGAGGCGATGGGCATGTAGATCATCGCGGCTCCGAAGCCCGCAAACCCACGGGTTAACCCGGCAAGCGCTATAGTTGCGCACACCATCAAGAAGGCCGGGGATTCGAGTCCTGCGACGTCTGGGAGCATATATGCCTCTGCTGAGAAGGTTGGTTTTAGGCTTCCTAGTTGTGCGGACTATAAGTTACGAAGGTGCCTTCCTCCAATCGGGACAATTGGAGGAATTGTCGAGAATTTCTCAATTACCCTCTGGAGAACATCGCAATTTGCCCTTTAGCCTTGTGAAACTGCGGGAAATTGAGTGAGGCAGGTATGGCTAGAGGTCGTGGAAGAATGGCAGGGAAACGACCGCAGCGAGGAAGATGATGCCTTTTGCAGCCCATTTGAAATACGTAGGTGGTGCGCTTTTGAAGGCTTTCGCACCAAACATAAGACAACCCAGATAGATTGGACCTGCGATGATCAGGACCGGGATGAGTTCTTTTGTGAAAAGGCCGTTGTAAGCGTAAGAGGCATACGCGGAGACGTCGGCTATCGCGATAAACACGATCATGTTGGCGCGGATTATGTTTTGTGGATGGGGGCCGGTGGCCCAAAGTGTGTAGATAGGGATGGACGGCATCTGGCTGAAGCCGCCAAGCAGGCCGGAGAGTGCCCCGACACCGAGGTTCTGCTTGCGGCTGGGTTCCTCTGAATAGGTCCAGTTGGACATGAGGACGGCCAGCAGCGCGAGCACTACGATGGATATGCCCCAGTGCAGAATAAAGGGTGGTGCGTTGGCGAGGATCCATGCGCCGACAGAGACAGCTAGAATCGCTCCAATGGCGGCAGGCACGACGCTTTTCCATCGGCACAACTTGGTTGCCGGGAAAATGAGTGGCAGTGCGATGACGGTGTCGAGGATGAGAAGTGTGGCGGCAGCGAGTTTTGGGCCGATGACCAGCGCAGCGAGGGGGATCCAGACCATACCTGAGCCAAACCCGGCAAATCCGCGCATCAAACCTGCCAAAAGGATGGCTCCAGCCACCAGACACAACTGCAAGGCAGAGTGTGCAGACAATGCTTCAATCATACCGGGTCCTTACCTGCAGGATTTGCAGGAACGCGTGGATTACTCCTGAATTTTAACGGATTAAGCGATTGGTTGAGGTTACCGGCTAGCGTCTTCGGAGATTTTTCGTTACCGGTTTGTTCTATGGATCATTCAATTCGAATCATGGGTGTTGACCCTGGCCTCAGGAACACTGGTTGGGGCATTATTGATGCCAAAGGTAATCGCGTCAGCTTCATTGGAAGCGGCACGATACAATCCAACAGCAAGTACTCCCTCGCAGAACGGCTCAAGCAGTTGTACACTGGCTTGCAAGAAGTGATTGAACGCTATGATCCTTCCGAGGCTGCGGTTGAGAATACGTTTGTGAACAAGGATGCCGGAGCTACGCTTAAGCTGGGGCAGGCGAGGGGGATCGCTCTGCTTGTGCCATCTCTGCACAATCTCGTGGTTTCAGAATATGCTCCGAACCTGGTGAAAAAGACTGTGGTGGGAACCGGGCATGCGGAAAAAGAGCAAATCCGTATGATGGTGAAGGTGTTGATGCCGAAGGCGACGTTTAACTCGGACGACGCGGCGGATGCACTGGCGATTGCGATCTGCCATAGTCATCACCGGGGTAGTGTAACGGGCCGTCTGGCCGCAGCGGAGGCGCGTTTGAAATGATCGGGAAACTCAAGGGTGTCGTCGACAGTTACGGCGATGATTTTGTACTGCTGGATGTGCAGGGTGTTTGTTATCAGGTGCATTGCCCCTCTCGCGTGTTGCAGCAACTGCCGCGTGTCGGCGAAGCTGCTGTGCTGGCCATTGAGACCATGGTCCGTGAGGACATGATCAAGCTCTTCGGTTTTTCCGAGGACAACGAACGTGAATGGTTCCGCATACTCATGACCGTTCAGGGTGTCGGGGCAAAGGTTGCGCTGGGCATTTTAGGCATCATGCGCGCGACTGAAGTGGCGAACGCGATCGCGCTGGGCGATAAGACTGCGATCACACGGGCACCGGGTGTTGGCAAGCGCGTTGCGGAACGCATTGTGACTGAGCTGAAAGACAAGGCGCCTGCTTTTGCCTCTGTTGAAGGTGATACTATTGCCGTTTCGCAAAGCGTTGCGGAAAATGTGGCATCCCGGCCTGTGGCTGATGCGGTGTCTGCTCTTTCCAACCTTGGCTATCAGCCTGCTCAGGCCTCTGCTGCTGTGGCGGCGGCTATGAAGAGTGCAGGGGAAGAGGCAACCGCTGAGACGCTCATTCGCCTTGGCCTTAAGGAACTTGCATAATGACTGAGGGTGAGGATCGCCTTGTTACTCCAGAAATCCGGGGTGACGAAATTGATAGTGGTATGCGTCCACAAACGCTGGATGAATTTACCGGGCAGGCGCAGGCGCGTGAAAACCTGAAAGTGTTTATTGGTGCTGCCAAGGCCCGCAATGAAGCGCTGGATCATGTGTTGTTCGTTGGGCCTCCCGGCCTTGGCAAGACGACGCTGGCGCAGATCATGGCGCGTGAGCTTGGGGTCAATTTCCGTGCGACCTCGGGTCCCGTGATCGCAAAAGCGGGTGACCTTGCAGCTTTGCTGACCAATCTGGAAGACCGGGATGTTCTGTTCATTGATGAGATCCACCGTCTCAACCCAGCGGTTGAAGAGGTGTTGTATCCGGCCATGGAAGATTATCAGCTTGACCTGATCATCGGTGAGGGGCCTGCTGCGCGGTCTGTGAAGATTGATCTGGCCAAGTTTACGCTGGTTGCTGCGACAACCCGTATTGGCTTGTTGACCACGCCGCTGCGGGATCGGTTTGGTATTCCGGTGCGTCTTGAGTTTTATACACCGCAAGAGCTTGAGCTGATTGTGAAACGCGGGGCGCGTTTGCTGGGTATCGGCATGAGTGATGACGGTGCGACTGAAATCGCCAAACGCTCACGCGGAACACCGCGTATTGCCGGTCGTTTGTTGCGCCGTGTGCGTGATTTCGCGATTGTGGCCGGAGATGTTGATATTGATATTGGTCTTGCAGACCGTGCTCTGCGGCAGCTGGAAGTGGATAGCGCTGGCTTTGATAGTCTCGACCGCCGCTACCTGAAGCAGATTGCCATGAATTTTGGAGGTGGTCCTGTTGGTATCGAGACGATTGCTGCTGCGCTTTCTGAGCCGCGGGATGCGATTGAAGAGATTGTCGAGCCCTATCTCATCCAGAATGGCTATCTGCAACGGACGCCACGTGGCCGGATTCTGACACCAATTGCGTTCAGGCACCTTGGTCTGGCAGTGCCGGAGAGCCCGCATGCGCCTCAGATGACCCTTTTTCAACACGGTGAAGACTGACCTTCAGACATGAGTGATAAAAAAACTGAGGCAAACTGGCCTGATCTGACAGGACGAATTGACGGCAGTGAACATATTTTGCCGGTGCGTGTGTATTATGAGGATACCGACTTTTCAGGGGTCGTCTATCACGCGGCTTATCTGAAGTTTATGGAGCGTGGCCGCACTGAGCTGCTGCGTATGCGCGGTGTGCATCATCATGAACTGGATTCAGGTATGCATGGAGAGCGGCTGGCCTTTGCTGTGCGCCATATGGACATTGATTTTCTTAAGCCTGCACGAATCGATGATGTGCTTGAAGTTCATACGGATATCGGTGAGGTAAAGGGTGCCCGGTTGTTCATAAGTCAGCATATTATGCGTGGTGACGAAGTTTTGAACAAAGCGCGTGTGACTGCTGTGGCCATTTCTGCGGACGGGAAACCACGCAGATTGCCTAAGGATCTAGTCGCCCAAATGAACGGCGAATAAGCGCGATAATCATCGCGAAAAATCACCAATATTCATTCAAAGTAAACGGGACTGGAAACCTTTTAATCCTTCAGTAACCTTAAACAGGTCTTTTCATTTATGCCTTCAATGCTGGCTGTAGTCGAAGTTTCGCCAAATTCGACAGGCAGGAAGGCTGCTAAATGTTTAATAGACTGGTTGTGTCCATGGCAGGGGTTCTACCGTGGACAGGTCTTTGGGTTATCAGGGCAAGAGGTCCTTATTACATGAACTCTAAGGTGATGAAACTCGTTGTGGCCATGAGCGCAGCGGCGGCTTTGTTGACGCCATTGGCTGCAACGGCTCAGGACGTGCAATCTGTTGAGCTGGGTGCAGCTCCGGGTTCGGGCTTGTCCTACATTTCGTTGTTTCTGGAAGCAGACATCGTCGTCAAGATTGTAATGATCGGTCTGATCGCTGCTTCTGTCTGGAGCTGGGCGATTATCTTTGACAAGATTGTTCTGTACGGTCGCTCTCGTCGCCAGATGAACCGTTTTGAGAATGTGTTCTGGTCCGGCCAATCTCTCGAAGAGCTTTACAAGTCTTTATCCTCCCGTGCGAATAACGGCATGTCCGCATTGTTTGTGGCTGCGATGCGTGAGTGGAAGCGCTCTCATGAAGGGGATAAGCCTGCGATTGCCAGCCTGCAGCAGCGTATCGACCGCGTGATGGATTTGACCATCTCCCGTGAAGTTGAGCGTCTTGAAAAACGTCTGTTGTTCCTTGCAACAATCGGCAGTGCGGCTCCATTTGTTGGTCTGTTTGGTACGGTCTGGGGCATCATGAATGCATTTACCTCCATTGCAGCTTCCAAGAATACCAACCTTGCCGTTGTGGCTCCAGGTATCGCCGAGGCGCTTTTTGCGACCGGTTTGGGCCTGATTGCAGCTATTCCGGCGGTTATTGCTTACAACAAACTGCAGAGTGATTCCGGCAAGCTTGCCGCGCGTATGGAAGGCTTTGCAGACGAGTTTTCCGCCATTTTGTCCCGCCGCATTGATGAGCGAGGATAAACCATGGGTATGAGCACTGGAGCAGCTGGTGGTGGTGGTCGTGCAGGTGGCAGACGTGGTCGCCGCAGGCATTCTCACGCACCGATGAGCGAGATCAACGTAACGCCGATGGTGGACGTGATGCTGGTACTGCTGATCATCTTTATGGTGGCAGCTCCCTTGCTGACTGTCGGCGTGCCGATTGACCTGCCTGAAACTCGCGCAAAAGCGATGGAAGGTGACACTGAGCCGATAGCGATTTCGGTGAAGTCTGATGGGGGCGTGTTCATTCAGGATACCGAAATCCCTATTGATGAGTTGATCGCGAAACTCGGTGCGATTGCCGAGAATGGTTACAACGAGCGTATTTACGTGCGTGGTGATCAGGATGCTGATTACGGAATCATCATGAAAGTTATGGGTCGCATCAATGCTGCTGGATACAAGCGCATTGGGCTCGTCACTCTAGAGGAGCAGGGTTAACCGGGAATGCGTGCAGGCCTTATCGCATCGCTAGTTGTTCACGTGGTCGTGCTTGTTGCCGGAGCGGTTTCGCTTAACTTGGGCAAAGAGCTGAACACTGCCCCGGTGGATTCACTGCCCGTGGATCTTGTGCCTGTGAGCGAGCTGACAAAGCTGCAGCTGGGCACAAAAGAAGCGAAGGAAATCAAAGAGGCTGCGTTGCAGCCGACCAAGAAGCCTGCGGAAAAGCCAGAACCGGAGAAAAAGACCGGTGAAGCTAAGAAAGAGGTGAAGAAGGTTCAGGAAGCGAAGAAGGAAGTGCAGCAGGCTGAAACACCGCCGCCGCCACCGGAACCAGCTGAGCCAGAACCAGCCCCAAAGGAAGTGCCGAAAGAAAAGGCGCCTGCGGAGACTGCAGAACTTGGTCCTGAAGTCGAGAAAACAGAAAAGCCGAAGCAGGTCGTTAAAGTTCGTCCACGTTCCAAGCCAAAGCCTCCAGCGCGCCCTAAAGCGCCGAAGAAGGAAGAGCCGAAGAAGAAGGAAGACTTTAACTCGAAGATGGCGGCTTTGCTGAACAAAACGAATGCGAAGTCGAGCGGGACTGCAAAGTCTGCAAAACCGGCTTCTCTTGGATCCGAATTGGGTCAGACCAACGTGAAGATGAGCCAGTCTGAACTGGATGCGCTTCGCGGGCGGATCGGGCAGTGTTGGAACCCAGCTGTTGGAGCTCTGGATGCTCACGAATTGAATGTGAGTGTTGAGTTTAAGCTGACACGAGCCGGAGAGGTCGATGGTTCGCCCCGTGTGTTGAACTCAAGTTCTCATCCTGCTTTTGCGGCTTCAGCTGGCGCAGCAGTGCGGGCAATCCTACGTTGTGGACCTTATCAAGACGTGCTGCCTATTGCGAAATACGATGCGTGGGAGACTGTTATCATGAACTTTACTCCTCGCGACATGCTTGGATACTGACGGGATAGCTATGAGAAAAGCTTTGGGTATCGAAAGGGTTAAGGTAGGGGCGAGACTAGTCCTCGCTACAGGTGTTCTCTCTGGATGTGCCGCCATGGCTGATAGCGGTACTTCTTTGCTGCCGTTAACCAGCGACGAGTTAGCTGTTTTTCGAGATCAAATTGCCGGTTGTTGGATTCCTCCTCACGGATCTGATGGAGTGGTGCGATTGCAGTTTGATCTTAGTCGATCAGGCGAACTTGTAGGAACCCCGCAGGTGTTAAGCTCAGGAAAGTCTCCTGAGTACAAAGCGGCTGCAACAAGTGCGGTGAGAGCCGTAGCCCGCTGTGCGCCTTACTCTCTTCCGGCTGAAAAGTATGAAACCTGGAAGACAGTCACACTGAATTTTGATCTTCGCGATATGCGTGGATATTAGGTATTGAGATTGAAAGGAGCTTAGGTCTATGTCCTTTGTGATGGGGCTTAACCCAATGCGTACAACAGGAGTCAAGCAGCTGTGGCGTCATGCATGTCGCCTTGTGGCTGCTGCTGTTACTGTTGCTGCGATCTCTCAACCTGCATATGCCCTGATTGAACTTGATATTACTCAGGGCAACGTTGAACCTATGCCGATTGCAATTTCTCCCTTTGCAGGTTCCGGCTTGCAGGAAGACGTGGCAGGGCAGATTTCTCAAGTTGTTGCAGCGGATTTGCAGCGCTCGGGCTTATTCCGCCCGATTGATCCGACAGCGCATATTCAGCAGGGAATGAATGTGGGCACCATGCCGCGCTTTGGCGATTGGAGAACCATTGGTTCTCAGGCTTTGGTGACTGGTTCTATCGCGCAGCAGGCAAACGGACAGATCCGGGCAGAATTTCGCTTGTGGGATGTGTTTGCCGGTCAGCAGTTGATTGGCCAGCAGTTCTTTACCACACCGGAAAACTGGCGCCGTCTGGCACACATCATTTCCGACGCGGTTTACCAGCGTTTGACTGGTGAGAAAGGCTACTTCGATACCCGCGTGGTCTTTATTGACGAAAGCGGACCGAAGGATGTGCGCCGTAAGCGTCTGGCAATTATGGATCAGGATGGCGCGAATGTGCGCTATCTGACCCGTGGTGATGACCTTGTGCTGACACCTCGGTTCTCTCCTGTCTCTCAGGAAGTGACCTACATGTCTTATGTAGGCGGTAATCCGCAGGTTTACCTGTTCAACATTGAAACCGGACAGCGTGAGGTTCTTGGGAACTTCCCAGGTATGACGTTTGCGCCGCGCTTCTCTCCTGATGGTCAAAAGGTCATCATGAGCTTGCAGCAGGGCAGCAATGCGAACCTTTATCTCATGGATCTCCGGACACGCCGGACTACGCGCCTGACCAATACAGCCGCTATCGACACCAGTCCTTCTTTCTCACCGGATGGGAGCCTGGTGGTGTTTGAAAGTGACCGTGGCGGTTCTCAGCAGCTTTATGTGATGAACTCAAATGGAAGCGGTGCGACACGCATATCCTTTGGGCCAGGACAGTATTCAACGCCTGTGTGGTCGCCGCGCGGTGATTTGATTGCCTTTACCAAGGTGCATCAGGGACGCTTTATGATTGGCGTTATTCGCCCAGATGGTAAGGGTGAGCGTATTCTCACTGAAGGCTATCACAATGAGGGACCAGCCTGGTCTCCAAACGGACGTGTACTGACGTTCTTCCGCGATACCGTGGGCGAGCAGGGTGGTCCTCAAGTCTGGACGGTTGACCTGACCGGCTATAACGAACAGCTGGTTCAGACGCCAAACTTTGCATCAGATCCGGCATGGTCTCCGTTGCTCGACTAATCATGAAACTGAGACCCCCAATTTCTCGCGGGAAATTGGGGTCATTAGCACTTCATTAACCAATAAATTCAAGTTACCCTTAACCAAGTTGGTCTAGGGCTTTTTTAACCCTCGGGGTTTGAGGGACAGGAGATTCTATAAATGTCAAAGACGCTGTTCGCGCGCGGAGCGCGTTTCGCTGCTGTGGTGGCTGTGTGTCTCGTCGCAGCAGCTTGTTCGCAGACACGCCCTGAACTGACCAGTGGCAATAGTTCTGTTGCAGCTGGCTCTGGACAGGACTTCGTTGTGAATGTTGGGGATCGTGTATTCTTCCTCAACAACCAGAGCTCCATTGATGGTTCTGCTCGTGCAGTGCTGGATAAGCAGGCTCAGTGGCTGCAACACTATAAAAACTACTCAATTACTATTGAAGGTCACGCTGATGAGCGCGGCACCCGCCAGTACAACATTGCACTGGGTGCGCGACGTGCAGCTGCCGTTCGGGAATACCTTGTTGCAAAAGGCATTAGCCCAACCCGCATCAAGACTCTTTCCTACGGTAAAGAGCGTCCGGTTGCGGTTTGTAATGCGGCTTCCTGCTGGAGCCAGAACCGTCGTGCTGTGACAGTTCTGAACGGTCAGTAATTGAGTTTGACTCGCTGAAATTTGGAAAAGGCTTCTCTAATTTGGGGGAGCCTTTTTTGTTGAAACTCCTGCAAACTTGTAGGAGAACGGAAATTGGTCGGGGAGAAGCCGCAAATAGGAGAGAAACACTGAATGTGTGCCCTATTTTCGTCTTTTCCTCTTGCCAAGAGATGAGAAATTCCGACCCGGCCCCTGTAGGGTGTCTCAGGAGATAATTGATGGCTCTTTATCGACGTATTGCAACAAGCTTTATTGTTCTTGCGCTTGTAACCTCTACAAGTTTACCAGCATCTGCGCAGCTTTTCGGTTCATCCAAAAATAATGAAACCGCACAGAACACTGCTCGCCTTGGTCAACTTGAAGAGCAGGTTCGCTTGCTGACAGGCAAGGTTGAAGAGCTCAATCACAAACTACGTCTGACTGAAGACGCTCTGCGCCGTTCTCAGGAGGACGTTGAGTACCGCCTGCAGCAGTTGGAAAATCCGGGCCAGACACCTCGCGTTGTCCAGCCTCCTGTTGTTCAGCAACCGAGCACGACGGCTCCGACAAATCGGTCTCAGCAACTTTCTACGCTGAATACGCCTGCACAGGGAACGAACAGCGGTCCGTTGGATCTTTCTCAGATTGCACGCGGCAACAACGCTGCGCCTACCGGTTCCACACCTGCACCAAGTTCTGGCTCTCTTCAGTTCTCTGGCAGCGTGAATGAACTGCTGAGCGGTGACCCGCAGTCGGACTACAATGCTGTTTATGGTCTGATGGTTGGCGGCAACTACCCAGCTGCGACTGAGGGCTTTGATACGTTTCTTGGTATGTATCCTGATCATGAGCTGACTGCGAATGCGCAGCACTGGCTTGGCGAAAGCCTGCTGGCTCAGCGTCAGTATGAGAACGCTGCACAAGCTTTTTTAAAAAGCTATACTGATTTTCCTGAGAGTGAACTGGCTCCTGAAAGCTTGCTGAAATTGGGGACTGCCCTTACAGGTATGGGGAATGCGCCCGCTGCTTGTGAAACTTACGAGCAGCTTCTCGCCAATTTCCAGTTTGCAGCCCCTGCTGTGCTGGAGCAGGCCAAGGTTCAACAAAAACGTGACAACTGCCTCTAATCAAGTTGCTCTCTTTTCTTCCGATGAGCTGAATGAGCTTTTCGGAGAGTATAAGTCTTTCCGCCGGATCGCCGTTGGTGTGTCCGGCGGTGCTGATTCTATGGCTCTGCTTTATCTTTTGAAGCAGTGGACGCAGGAACTGGGGTTTTCTGCTCCTGAACTTTATGCTTTCACAGTCGATCATGGTTTGCGTGCTGAGGCCGCCAGCGAAGCTGCAGGCGTTGCGCAGTATTGCCGGCGCATTGAAGTGCCACATGAGACATTGCATTGGATTGGTGAGAAACCGTCTTCAAACATCCAATCGGAAGCCCGGGATGCGCGCTATGCTCTTTTGCGACAGGCTGCTGAAGACCATGGATGTGAGGGGCTCTTTCTAGGCCATCATCTGGAAGATCAGGCAGAAACGTTTTTGACGCGTTTGGCGCGGGGCAGTGGGGTTTATGGTCTTGCGTGTATTCGTAAGGACCGCGAGTTGGACGGGTTTCAGATTTGCCGTCCACTGCTCGAAATCAGCAAGGTTCGGCTTAAGTCGCTTTTGCATTCTGCCCAGGTGCCATGGTTTGAAGATCCTTCTAATGAAGATGAGCAGTTTACGCGTGTGAAATTTCGCCAAGCGCAGCAGGAGCTTGACGAACTTGGGCTAACTGCGGCGAAGCTTTCCGACACGGCGCGACGCATGGCCCGTACTGCTGATGCGATTGATGTTTGGGTGGATGAAGTAGCTGAGAAATCCTGTACGTTTCATAGTGCCGGACCAGTCCGTTTTGACAGTTCGTGTCTGGAGTACATTCCCGATGAAATTGGCTTGAGGCTGGTTGGTCGACTCGTTCGCTACATTTCCGGCGCTCCTTATATGCCGCGCCTTGCCAAGCTTGAAGGGCTTTATGAGACTCTGAAAGCAGAAGATGGGAGCAGGGCGGCCACTCTTGGCGGGGTTCGATTTGCGCTGGCAAAACCACGTGACGAATCTATCTGGTTTTGTTTTCGGGAGGCTGGAAGGGCTGGCTTGCCAGAGATTGAGGTTAAGCCAGGAGATGAGGGAATATGGGATGATCGCTGGCGTTATAAAGCAGCGCATTCTGCAGAAGGCTTCAAAATCACTTATGTTCAAAAAGAGCTTTGTGGAGATTTTGAGCTAGAAATTCCTGCTAACTGGCTGAAAACAGCATTTCTGACAGCTCCGCTTATTGTTTTTGTTGGTGGGGTATCCTACATGCCTTGGAAGAAGATTGGTCGAACAACAGCTGATGCTGATGTAAGATCGAGGACCTACGGAATTTCGATGGTCCCAGTGAGCAGAACATTTTGAATAAATCTTGGTTTTGCTGGCGTTCTGTTAAATCTATGCATTTATGCTTTAGAGGAATGCAATTTGAACGTCTGGGCTGGTAAAGTCGGAATTAACGGAACATCAATCCTGAATTTTCAGGGGTAACCGGCAAAATTCCGTTGGCCTTAAGAAAACTGAGAAAGAATCTGTGTCATTCTCAGGAAAACGTAGAAAGCCCATTAGGGCTCGCTATGATCTTGACAGAGACACGTGCGAGGATCGCCGCCACCTTGCGGTAAAGGGATCGAAATGAACACCAATTTCCGGAATTTTGCCCTCTGGGTGATTATTGGTCTGTTGCTGATAGCGCTGTTCCAGCTCTTTCAGAACCCGACCTCACGAAGTAACACTAATGAAATTGCTTATTCTCAGTTTATCAATCAAGCTGAGCAAGGCGATATCCGTGAGGTCACGATTCAACAACAACAGATTACCGGCAAATACAGCAATGGCGGTACATTCCAGACCTATGCGCCTAGTGATGCCAAATATGTTGATGTGCTGCAAACCAAAGGCGTTTTGATTAACGCGAAGCCACCTTCCGAGAGTTTCTCTCTCTTTGGAGCCTTGATTTCATGGCTACCGATGCTGTTGATCCTCGGTATCTGGATCTTTGTGATGCGTCAGATGCAAGGTGGTGGTGGCAAAGCTATGGGCTTTGGCAAATCCAAAGCGAAACTGCTGACTGAAGCTTCTGGCCGCGTGACGTTTGAAGACGTTGCGGGCATTGACGAAGCGAAGGAAGACCTTCAAGAGATTGTTGAGTTCCTGCGTGACCCGCAGAAATTCCAGCGTCTTGGTGGTCGTATCCCACGCGGTTGTTTGCTTGTTGGTCCTCCAGGAACTGGTAAGACCTTGACAGCCCGTGCAGTTGCAGGCGAGGCGAACGTCCCATTCTTCACCATCTCCGGTTCTGATTTCGTTGAAATGTTTGTTGGTGTTGGTGCTTCTCGTGTTCGTGACATGTTCGAACAGGCGAAGAAGAACTCTCCATGCATTATCTTCATCGATGAGATCGATGCTGTTGGCCGTCACCGTGGTGCAGGCCTTGGCGGTGGTAACGACGAACGCGAACAGACCCTTAACCAACTCCTTGTTGAAATGGATGGTTTTGAAGCTAATGAAGGTGTGATCATCATCGCGGCTACCAACCGTCCTGACGTGCTTGATCCTGCGCTTCTACGTCCGGGTCGTTTTGACCGTCAGATTGTTGTGCCAAATCCAGATGTCACTGGCCGTGAAAAGATCCTCAAAGTTCACATGCGTAAAGTGCCATTGGCTCCAGATGTAAACGTGCATACACTTGCTCGCGGTACGCCTGGTTTCTCTGGTGCTGACTTGATGAACCTTGTGAACGAGGCTGCGCTTCTTGCAGCACGCCGGTCCAAGCGTCTAGTCACCATGGCCGAGTTTGAAGATGCTAAAGACAAGGTGATGATGGGTGCGGAACGCCGTACGCTTGTCATGACCGAAGAAGAGAAGAAGCTGACTGCTTATCACGAAGCTGGTCATGCGCTGGTTGCGATGCACATGCCTGCGTCTGATCCAGTACACAAAGCAACGATTATTCCGCGTGGTCGTGCACTGGGTATGGTGATGAGGTTGCCTGAGAAAGATCAGGTTTCTTTGACCCGTGCGAAGTGTAAAGCTGACCTTGCTGTTGCTATGGGTGGCCGTGTGGCTGAAGAAATGATCTTCGGTTATGAGAAGGTTACTTCCGGTGCTTCCGGCGATATCCAGATGGCAACCAAGCTTGCAAAGGCTATGGCGACGCAGTTTGGTATGTCCGATAAGCTTGGTCCGTTGCTTTACGGTGAGAACCAAGAAGAAGTCTTCCTTGGTCACTCTGTTGCGAAGAGCCAGAATGTTTCTGATGAAACCCAGAAAATGGTTGATGCAGAAATAAAAAGCTTCGTCAATCAGGGCTATGAGACCGCGAATAAGGTTCTGAAAGAGCATGAAGATCAGTTGCATCTGATTGCTCAGGGTTTGTTGGAGTATGAAACGCTCTCCGGTGATGAAATCCGCAAGATGCTTGATGGTGAGCAGCCTGTGCGTGATACCGGTGATGATAGTCCATCCACTCCGCGTTCTACTGGTGTACCCACCGCTGGCGGAAAGAAGCACGGCGGTGAAGCTTCTGATGGGCTTAACCCACAACCTCAGAGCTAATAGCCAGTCTTCTTGAAGGCACTTTGAAAAATAAAATGCCCGGCTGTTCAGTCGGGCATTTGCTATTTCGGCCCAACTGTTTGGCTTTTGTCTTGATGAAAATTCGGCTTTGCTACTGCGTCAAATAGCAGGTGAACCGTAATAATTAGACACATCATTTGACAGGACTAGGCGAGGACAAACATGTATCACCACTTCAATTGGATTTATCGTGAGCGTTGCGCTCCGCATTTGAGAGTTCAGGGAAATAATAAATGTCGCGAAAATACTTTGGCACCGATGGAATGCGCGGTACTGCAAACAAATGGCCAATGACCGCGGAAGTTGCGCTGAAAGTTGGGATGGCTGCTGGTGTGGTGTTCCGCCGCGGTAAATATCGCCATCGCGTGGTTATCGGTAAAGACACGCGCCTTTCTGGCTATATGATTGAGAATGCATTGATAGCGGGCTTTACTGCAATGGGCATGGATGTTTTCTTGCTCGGACCCATGCCAACGCCCGGTGTTGCGATGTTGACACGTTCGATGCGTGCGGATATTGGGGTGATGATTTCCGCAAGTCACAACCCTTTTCAGGATAACGGCATTAAGTTTTTTGGCCCAGATGGATTTAAGCTATCTGACGAAGTGGAACTTCAAATTGAACGACTGATCGATAGCGATATGAGTCTGAACTTGTCAGATCCTGCAATGATTGGTCGTGCCACCCGCATCGATAGTACGCGTGATCGTTACATTGAGTTCGCAAAGCGAACGCTGCCGCGTGACCTGAACTTAAATGGCATGCGTATTGTGATCGATTGTGCAAATGGTGCTGCTTATAACGTTGCTCCAGAGATCCTTTGGGAACTGGGTGCGGAAGTGTTTCCATTTGGGGTTGATCCAGATGGTTTCAATATCAATAAGGATTGTGGTTCTACCTCTCCTGAAGCGCTTGCCAAGAAGGTTCATGAGGTTAGGGCGGACATCGGGATCGCATTGGACGGTGACGCTGATCGTGTGATCATCGTGGATGAGAATAGTAAGGTGGTTGATGGTGATCAGCTGATGGCCGTGATTGCTGAATCCTGGAAAGCAGATGGCCGTCTCTCGGCGCCCGGCATCGTTGCTACCGTGATGTCGAATCTAGGCTTGGAGCGGTTCCTGAAAGGGCATGGCCTTTCTCTTGAACGCACCAAGGTTGGTGACCGCTATGTTGTTGAGCGGATGCGTGAAGGTGGCTTCAATGTTGGCGGTGAGCAGTCCGGTCATATTGTGATGTCTGACTTTGGCACGACTGGTGATGGCCTCGTAGCTGCGCTACAGATTCTTGCTTGCGTGAAGAAGATGAAAAAGCCGGTCTCAGAGGTTTGTAATCGATTCGTTCCAGTGCCTCAGGTCCTTAAGAATGTGCGCTATGCGAGTGGTAAACCTCTCGAAGATAAGGCTGTTAAGGGGGTTATTAAGGCTGGAGAAGAGAAGCTTGGTAAACAGGGGCGTCTTGTTATTCGTGCTTCTGGTACTGAGCCGCTCATTCGTGTGATGGGTGAGGCAGATGATGCAAATCTTCTGAACAAGGTGGTTGATAGCATTGTTGACGCAGTTAAAAAGGCTGCAGCTAGCTAACTGAAATTATTTAATTTATCGAGTTTTGAAAGCGGGTATCTTCTGATGTCCGCTTTCTTTGTTTTGAAGTCTGAGAGGTGGATAAGTAAATGCAAATTAACTTTCTAGCATTTGCTTGGTTTGTGCCTGTTCGTTGTTTGTTAATAATAAATATTAGGGTTAATAATACTGGTTAATTTATAGGTAATTCTTTCTCTGTAAAAAGTGCTTAGTTTTTATTTAAGGGCAATCATCTTGCGTGACAGGTGCCGTTTGAGAGGACATAAGCATGAAGTATTTTAGTAAGGTGCTGACATTGAGCGCAGCTGCGCTGGTTTCGTCTGGTGTTGCTTATGCAGCCGATCTCCCAGCACCTGTATTCGTAGAAGAGCCAGAGCTCACACAAGTGGAAATCGGTGGTGGATGGTATTTGCGTGGTGATATTGGCTACAAGGTCTATCAGAATCCAAAAGCGAAATTCTCCCATATCAAATTTAATGATGAAGAATTAGAGCCAACGGGAATTGTTGGTGTTGGTGTTGGTTATCGTGTGAATGATTTCATTCGCACAGATGTAACACTAGACTATGAATGGGATGCTGACTTTACAGCAACGGCTGAGTGTATCGGTGTTTGTAGTACCTCCGGTACCTCAGATGAGTTCGCGACACTCGATGTCTGGACTGTTCTTTGGAATGTCTATGCTGACCTGGGGTATTACAATGGCTTCACTCCATATGTTGGAGCTGGCGTTGGTGCATCTTACGTGAACGCAAAGAACGTCCGTGCTATCAATCCAGATGGTACCAGAGTCAAGTATCCTAAAGGGCATTGGTGGAATTTCTCATGGGCTCTTATGGCGGGGACGTCCTATGAGATCGATGATAATTGGAAAATTGATGCAGGATACCGCTATCTAAACATTGGTGCGGTGAAAACAAAGTCTTTTGCAAGTAATGGGACAGTTTCCGGCATCAAGTATGACAAGCTTGTAGCGCATGAAGTGCGTGTTGGATTGCGTTATGAATTTGGTGGGTCTTCCAGTGGTGGATATGATCAGCCGATCGTCACGAAATACTAGGTCATAGACTGGAGCGTCTCCAGTTTAACTTCTGACCAAAACGTTCCAGAGCCTGTCCTGCGACAGGCTCTTTTTTTGAGCAAAACCAGAGGATATGCAGAATTGAAAGATTGGTTATCCACTGGGTGAGTATACAAAATATATCTAATCGTACGCAGCGTTTAATTGATTGAATGTTGCTCTGCAAAAAAACATTTGTTGACGAGATAAGTCGTTTCGCATAGACCCGTCGGTGGGACACCCCTCCCCAACGAGGGGCACCTATCTGAAAGGGTAGTCATTATGACGAATACGACAATGCCGGCCACAAAACCGGTAAACCCGAACTTTTCTTCGGGTCCATGTGCCAAGCGTCCGGGCTGGACACCTGCAATCCTTGCAGATGCGCCTCTTGGCAGATCTCACCGTGCAAAGATTGGTAAGGCGAAGCTGAAAGAAGCTATCGAGTTGACACGTGAAGTCCTCGAAGTGCCTGCTGATTACAAAATCGGAATTGTTCCTGCTTCTGATACTGGTGCCGTTGAAATGGCACTGTGGTCGCTGCTTGGTGCGCGCCCAGTTGATATGGTTGCCTGGGAAAGCTTCGGGTCTGGTTGGGTTAGCGATGTCATGAAGCAGCTCAAGCTTGCGGATGCACGCAAGATTGAAGCTGGCTATGGCGAGTTGCCAGACCTCAACTCTGTAAATTTCGACCACGATGTGGTCTTCACTTGGAACGGTACCACCTCAGGTGTGCGTGTGCCGAATGGTGATTTTATTCCGGCAGATCGTAAAGGTCTGACCATCTGCGATGCGACTTCTGCTGCTTTTGCGCAGGAGCTGGTATTCGATAGGCTGGATGTGGTGACTTACTCTTGGCAGAAAGTGCTGGGTGGTGAAGCTGCGCACGGCATTCTGATCTTGTCACCTCGTGCTGTTGAGCGCCTTGAGAGCTATACGCCTGCATGGCCGATGCCGAAGATCTTCCGTCTGACTAAAGGCGGCAAGTTGATCGATGGTGTTTTTGAAGGCGCAACCATCAACACGCCGAGCATGCTTTGCGTAGAAGATTATCTGGATGCTTTGGGTTGGGCCAAAGAATTGGGTGGTCTGAAAGCACTGATTGCTCGTGCTAATGCAAATACCGCTGCAATCTCCACTTGGGCTGAGAAAACTGATTGGGTTGATTTCCTGGCAGTTGACCCGGCAACCCGTTCCAATACTTCTGTTTGTCTGAAGATTGTTGATCCGGAAATCACGAAGCTTGATGACAAAGCACAAGCTGCATTTGCCAAAGCGATTGTGAATCTGCTCGACAAAGAAGAGGTGGCATTCGACATTGGAGCATACCGTGATGCGCCGTCCGGTCTTCGGATCTGGTGTGGTGCGACGGTTGAAACTGCCAATGTAGAAGCGCTTATTCCTTGGTTGGATTATGCTTTTGCTGCTGAAAAAGCAAAGCTGGTTTCTGCTTAAAATTCCTTATTTTTGAACGAAAAAGTTCCGGTCGCCCAGTGTGACCGGTTAACCTGACGCAAGAAGTGTATCTGGCTCCCGCAACACATGAATGGGAGGGTATCTTCGTTGACTTGAAAGGTTAGCCCGATGGCTCCTAAAGTTCTTATTTCCGATAAGCTCTCTGATAAAGCAGTTCAGATTTTCAAAGAACGCGGTTGCGATGTCGACTTCCTGCCAGATGTTGGCAAGGATAAAGAAAAACTCGCTGAAATCATTGGTAAATATGATGGTTTGGCGATCCGTTCTGCGACCAAAGCGACAGAAAAGATCATCAAAGCAGCGACCAATTTGAAGGTTATCGGTCGCGCTGGTATTGGTGTCGATAACGTTGATATTCCGGCAGCGACTGCCAAGGGTATCGTTGTGATGAACACGCCGTTTGGCAATGCCATCACGACTGCTGAACATGCGATTGCGATGATGTTTGCGGTGACCCGTCAGATCCCGGCTGCGGATGTTTCCACGCAGGCTGGCAAGTGGGAAAAATCCCGCTTTATGGGTAACGAAGTCACCTCAAAAACACTGGGTCTGGTTGGCTGCGGTAACATTGGTTCTATTGTTGCGGACCGAGCTATCGGCTTGAAAATGAAGGTGATTGCGTTCGATCCGTTCTTGTCTCATGAACGTGCTATTGACCTTGGTGTTGAGAAGGTTGAGCTGGAAGACCTCTTCAAGCGCGCTGACTTTATTACATTGCATACCCCGCTGACTGATCGTACCCGTAACATTATTGATGCGGATGCAATCGAGACCATGAAAGATGGTGTCTACCTCATCAACTGTGCACGTGGTGGTCTGGTTGACGAAGATGCGCTGCGTGCTGCGTTGGATAGTGGCAAGGTTGCGGGTGCTGCGGTTGACGTATTCACGGTTGAGCCAGCTAAAGAGAACGTTCTGTTTGGTGCTCCAAACCTCGTATGCACGCCTCACCTTGGTGCCTCCACTTCTGAAGCTCAAGAAAATGTTGCGCTGCAGGTTGCCGAGCAGATGTCTGACTATCTGGTCAACGGCGCGGTTTCCAACGCTCTGAACATGCCATCCATTACTGCGGAAGAAGCGCCACGCCTCGCTCCATTTGTAAAGCTGGCGGAGCAGCTTGGGTCTTTTGCTGGTCAAGCGACAGAGACAGGCATCAAAGCGGTTCGTATTGAATACGAAGGCGATGTTGCAGAAATGAACGTCAAGGCTTTGACCGCAGCTGCACTTACAGGTGTTCTGCGTCCTCTGCTGCAGACGGTGAATATGGTTTCTGCTCCCGAAGTTGCCAAAGAGCGCGGCATTGTGATTGAAGATGTTCGCCGCGAACAACATGGTGCTTATGAGAACTATATTCGCCTGACTGTTATCACTGAGCGTCAGGAACGTTCTGTTGCTGGTACGGTGTTTGGTGATCAGAAGCCGCGTATTATTCAGATCAAAGGCATCAACATGGAAGCAGAGCTTGGCGAGAACATGCTCTATGTGACCAACCAGGATAAGCCGGGCTTTATTGGTCAGCTGGGCTCCATTCTTGGTGATGCAAAGATCAACATTGCGACGTTTAACCTTGGCCGTAAGGTTGAAGGTGAAGAAGCGATCTGTCTTGTTGAGATTGATGGCGAAATTTCTGAGACGACCGTGGATGAAATTGCTGCGATTGCGCAGGTGAACCAGGCGAAGCTTCTGCATTTCCCTCAGCAGGGCTAAGCTATTTTATAGGTATAGATTAGGAAAAGGCGGTCTTCGGACCGCCTTTTCTTTTTCCGGTGGTCATGAGACTGGTGGAAATTGCTTATCTTTGAACTTGGCGCCATGATGCAGGCTGGTTCCATTTCGAAGTAGAAAGCTATTATGAATATTGATCTGCTGCGCCGTCTCTGTGAAACCCCTGGTGTCCCGGGGCATGAGCATCGAGTACGCGAGATAATTCTGAAAGAGATTGAAGGCCTGTTTGATGATGTTCAAACGGATGCAATGGGATCTCTTATCTGTCGCCGTGATGCACGCAAGGCGCCTGAAAATGGTGATAAACCAAAGAAGGTTATGCTGCTCTGCCATATGGATGAGATTGGCTTCCTTGTTTCGCATATCACCGAGAAAGGCTTTGTCTATGTACAGCCGGTCGGAGGTTTTGATGCACGCAATCTCTTCTCCCGTCGTGTGTTGGTCTCCACAGATGAGGGCGATCTGAAGGCTGTAATGAATCCGGCTGGGCGACCAGTTCACATTGCATCACCTGAAGAGCGAAAAAAGATCCCTCAAGTCACTGAGTTCATTATTGATCTTGGTTTAGGTAAGAAGACCGGGGAAGTGGTCAAGGTTGGTGACATGGTCACTCTTGATGAGCCGCTGATCGAGATGGGTGAAAAGGTTGTCTCCAAAGCGATGGATAACCGGGTTGCATGCTGGCTTGGCATTGAAGCTATGCGTGCGCTTGGCGAGGCGGATCATTCCTGCGAAATCTATGTCGCTTTTACCTGTCAGGAAGAGGTTGGGCTGCGCGGTGCGAAGACTGCGGCCTATGCCATTAAACCGGATATTGGCCTTGGAGTTGATATCACGCTTGCTTGCGATACACCTGGGGTGCCAGAGCAAGATCAAACGACTGAGCAAGGCAAGGGTTTTGGGCTTCACGTGAAGGACGGTTGGTTCATTGCTGACCTGGAACTTGTGAAAGAAATCGAAAATCTGGCTATTGAAGAAGAAATTCCATACCAGCGCACCATGTTAAACGGTGGTGGGCAGGATGGGGCAGCAGCTCAGCAAGCCGCTGCTGGTGCAAAGGCTGTTGGCATCATGGTTGGTACACGTTATGTGCACACAGTGACCGAGATGATTGATAAGAGCGACCTGCTGGCTGCACGTGATATTCTGGCGGCTTATCTGAAGCGTTGCTGATACAGTCAGGCGCTGCTTATTAAGAAGCCTCCAGATCCCCATTACGGTAGGGACTGGAGGCTTTTTTGTTATGCAATTACTTGTTTTTTGCCTATCCATCTGCTGGTTAAGCGGCCATCAATCAGTAGCAGTGCAATGAAGATTGCTGCCATACCGATCCAGTGGTTGGCTTCGAGACGTTCATTCAGGAAAATTGCGCCCAGAATGATTGCGCTGACCGGAATTACGAGTGTGACAGAAGCTGCGTTGGTTGCTCCTGCGAGTTTGAAAAGCTGGAAATACAGAATGTAAGCAAAAGCTGTGCAAGCGAGAGCGAGAACGAGAACGCTTGCCCATGTTGAAGCGGATGCCTCTATCAGTTGCTGAGTTGGCGCTGTATAAATGAGCGCAGGTATCAGCAAGATCGTTGAAGCGGAGAGCTGGCCAGTTGCCAGAGCTGCAGGTGGTAGCTTTTTGAGGCGCATGATGATGAATGCGGCGAATGCATATGAGAGAGCGGCCCCTAAAACTGCGAGCTGAGGCCAAACCTGATTGCTGGCACCGCTCAATGCGTCACTGCCAACCATGATGGCAACTCCGACAACACCGATCACTGCCGCGACGAGCTTGGTTGCTGTCAGCTTCTCTTCATTGCTGAGGACCTGCATGACAATCATCGTGAAGATGGGTGTGAAGGCGTTGAGTACGGATGCCAATCCGGAGGCAATGTATTGCTGACCCCAAAAGATGAGGGAGAAGGGGACTACATTATTTAAGAAGCCCAGCAGGAGGAAGCTGCCAATCCATTTTGTAGAGAGCGGTATGGACTGCTTTGAGATGAGTAAGAAGCCCCACATGGCGATTGCTGCGATTGCTACTCTTAAGAAAACAAGTGTGATGGGATTGAATTCTGCGACTGCGACTTTGGCAAAGAAAAATGCGCCACCCCACAAGGTGCCTAATAAGAGAAGAATAGACCAGCCCAGCCAGTCAAGTTTTTGTGCGTTCATAAAGCGTATTCAACTTAGTGAAATTTCTTGCAGGAATTGCAAAAAATGAGAAATTGGAACTTGAGCTAGTAATATCACTTGCTGTTGTGGCTGTACCACCCGATTTGCGAGTAAAACAATCAACAGAGGTTCACTCTGATCGCAAAAATTACAGTCTTGGCCTAATTTTGAAGGAAAAGGGCTCGTATTTAAGAGATTGACAGATTATAAGGCGCTGTAACTGCGCCCCGGCTCTTACGCCGGGGTTTCTTATGTTGTCTCTCACGATTTGTATTCTGAGCTGGCAAGCCACTTTATACAGAAATAGCAAATCGTATGACGGCGTATTTTAGGAATACGCTGGCAGCCGCAGGAGGGCTGAAGAATCATGGCCAACGTTGTCGTAGTTGGGTCACAATGGGGTGACGAAGGTAAGGGTAAACTTGTCGATTGGCTCTCTGAGCAAGCCGACGTCGTTGTACGCTTCCAAGGCGGACACAATGCAGGTCATACGCTTGTAATTGACGGAACGAGCTACAAGCTGGCACTGCTGCCATCTGGTGTTGTTCGTGGGAAACTCTCTGTCATTGGCAATGGCGTTGTGATTGACCCTCATGCACTGGTTGCTGAGATTGCACGTCTTGAAGAGCAGGGCGTTAAGATCTCCCCGGAAATCCTGCGTGTTGCTGACAATGCTACTCTTATTCTGAGCCTGCACCGCGAGCTTGATGCTTTGCGTGAAGATGCAAGCCCGGCAGGTACCAAAATCGGTACCACCAAACGCGGTATCGGCCCTGCTTATGAAGATAAAGTCGGTCGTCGTGCAATTCGCGTGATGGACCTGGCAAACATGAGCACGCTGCCAGCCAAGATTGATCGTCTGCTGACCCACCACAACGCTATTCTGCGCGGTCTGGGTCGCGATGAGATCTCTGCTGAGACCATCTACAAAGAGCTGGAAGACGTTGCTGATAAGATCCTGCCGTACATGGATAAAGCCTGGTACATGCTGGACAAAGCGCGTCGTGAAGGTAAGCGTTTGTTGTTTGAAGGTGCGCAGGGCGCGCTGCTGGACAACGACCACGGCACTTATCCGTTTGTAACCTCCTCCAATACAGTTGCGGGTCAGGCTGCTGCTGGTAGTGGTCTGGGACCAAACTCCATCGATTACGTTCTGGGTATCACCAAAGCTTACACCACTCGTGTAGGTGAAGGTCCGTTCCCAACCGAACAGCAGAATGAAGTTGGTGAGTTCCTCGGTACTCGCGGGCACGAGTTTGGAACGAACACTGGTCGTCGTCGTCGGTGTGGCTGGTTTGATGCAGTGATTGTCCGACAAACCGTTTGCACCAGCGGAATCAATGGGATTGCATTGACAAAGCTTGACGTTTTGGACGGACTGGATGAAATTAAGATTTGTGTTGGTTATGAGCTAGATGGTGAGCGAATCGATTACCTTCCGGCATCTCAAGGTGCTCAGGCGCGGGTTGTTCCTATTTATGAGACCCTGCCTGGTTGGAAGGAAACGACCAAAGGCGCACGGACTTGGGCAGAATTGCCAGCACAAGCTGTGAAATACGTTCGGCATGTTGAAGAGCTGATTGGTGCTCCGGTTGCTCTGTTATCAACAAGCCCTGAACGTGATGACACAATCCTGGTTCAGAATCCATTCCAGGATTAAGTCTTGATATGAAGCTCTGGGGGCAATGGGCAGTTAAATGGCGGACTACAATTCCGTTCTAAAAAAAGCGGTAGCTGGTTTACAAGAGAACACAGGTTCTGCACGGCGGGCAGTTTATCAACGCGCGCGGAATGCAATTGTAAAGCAACTTAAAAGTTACGACCCACCTCTGTCTCCCTCCCAGATCACTGAGGAGCAGCTGAAGCTTGAAGAGGCCATTCGTAAGGTCGAAGCGGAAGCTGCTCGTGAGTCTCTCGGGTTGGGGCGGTCTAAAACCACCCAAGCTCCAAGTGCTCCAAAATCTGCTGTTCCAGAAATCTCTGCTGCATCTTCACCTGCTGGAGATACGCCTAAGGCAGGTACAAAGGCCGATACTCCAGCGCGCGATGAGCCAAAAGCACCTGCTGCTAAAGCAGATGTGTTTAAAGAGGCGGTTCGTGCTGCGCAGGGCCTCGGCAACGCCGCTCATCAGGCCAATCAGATGGCGCGTGATCAGCTACCTGAATCTGCCAGCGAGCGCAAAGAGCCTGACCTTGGCTCTATGGATGACAAAGAGACGGGTGAACCTGCTGCGTCTCTGCCAACCAAAGGTGCTGTCGAGACGAGCGCAGAAGAGCGCTCTTGGGTGCCGGGTGAGGCACGGCGGACTAAGCTGGAAACAAAAGGTAAATCGCGTCCTGAGATCGATGAGCCTGCCAAGGTTAAGCCAAAGACAAGCCGAAAACCTGCTTCCTCCCGCAAACCAGCCGTTGCGCAGCGCGTTGGCGATGCGATTGAGCAGGAAGAAGGGCTGAAGCCTTCCAATACATCGGGTATTGTCGGTATAATTGTGGTCATACTGATAATCTTGGGTGTTACCGCAGGTGTCTATAGTCTGCGCGATGTTATTCTCTCTTTAGTGCTTCCAGTTGAAACCGGTGAGACTGTTGCGCCAGAAAGCGCACCTTCTAATGAAGATGAGCCGCTTCGGGTTCAGCCGGAACGCACGCCGAAGAAGAACACCGACCGCCTGTTGCCATCTGATGAAGGGGCAAAGGTTTCTCCGGATGCGACACGGGTGCAGACGACCCGGATTACCCGGAATTCGTCCAGCGCAGCGCCAACCGAGACAGTAACTGAGCCTCCAGTCGTGCGTGTGGTCGAAGCTCCAGCAGCGCCGGCAGAAGACACACCTTCTGTGCAGGTTCTGCCGGTGACGGAACCTGCACAGCAAAGTACTGCAGTTGAGACCAACTCTGTTCCGCCAGCTGAAACCATTGGAACGGAAGCTGCGGTTTCTCCTGTTGCACAACAGAGCATACTTTACGAAGAGGCCTTGACGCCGGGTGCCGCAGGTTCTGCATCACGCGGGAACGTTGTTTGGTCACTGGATGAAGCTAACGGCGATTCTGTCATCAAGGCTGTTGCGACGCTGCCATCTCGTAACTTCTCTGTTGAGATGACATTGAAGCCGAATAGCGATCGGTCTTTGCCAGCGAGTCATTTGCTTGAGCTGAACTTCATCTTCCCAGAAGGGTTTGATGGAAAGGGTGTTGAGAAGGTGCCTGGCCTGATCCTGAAGAAGACAGAGTCCGAAGCAGGTGATCCGCTTGATGGTGCTGCCGTGAAGGTTTCTGACACTCTCTTCTGGATTGCGCTGTCTGACAGTGATGAAGAAAAAGCGAAGAACCTGAAGCGTCTTGCTGAGCGTGAGTGGATTGATGTTCCACTGCTGTACAACAGCGGTCGCCGTGCAATGTTGACCTTTGAAAAAGGTACAACCGGCAACAAAGTTATAGCACAGGCAATCAAGAGCTGGAAGTAATCTAGTTTCAGCTGTTTAGCTTAGATTTCAAAGGCCTTGGCTCTCTCAGAGTTGAGGCCTTTTTCATTATGCTGTCGTCCGTCAGAGTAAAATCTGCTTGCATCCTTCAGCAGAAACGCGCATGTTCCTTGCTATTCCGAGGGGTGCTTTTCTTTCGAAAAGCTGAGATTGCGATGAGCTAAACCCTTTGAACCTGATCCGGGTAATGCCGGCGAAGGGACGGGACCTGAGCCATTCTTCCCGGATCTCCATGTTTGCATTTGTTGTAACGGGAGATCCTGTGCTGAAAACATCCCAGAGAGCTAATGTAGCTCCGTTCTTCCGCCTGTTTGTGATGCCCAATGCCATTGTTGGGAGTCTACATGCTGAAGCGAGCTTTGAAACGAATTCTCCGAAGTCTTTTCGGGATTTTGCTTTTTATCGCCATTTGGGAAAGTGTGGTTCGGATTGGAGAGTTTCCTCCGTTTCTCTTGCCAGGTCCGGCGACAGTTTTTTCCGCTTTTCTCAATCAGGGCGTTTTTCTGCTGCATCATGCAGGCATTACCGCTTGGGAGACCGTTCTCGGCTTTCTCTTTGGCGTGAGTGCTGGGGCCGTGCTTGCTGTTTTGCTGGCAATGTCTGATCGGATACGCCTGTTTCTGCTGCCTCCAATTGCAGCAACCCAATCTCTTCCTGTGTTTGCAATAGCCCCACTTTTGGTGCTGTGGTTCGGCTTTGGACTGGCCTCCAAGGTTGTGATGGCTGTGATTGTGATCTTCTTTTCTGTGACCTCGACTTTCTTCGATGGTTTGCGGAGGACTGATCAGTCACTGCTTGATCTTGGTAAGCTGCACGGCCTGAACCGCTGGCAGACACTTCGCTACATTCGCATTCCAGCCGCTTTGCCGTCTCTGGCCTCTGGTATGCGCATTGCTGCGGTCTTCGCGCCTATTGGGGCGGTGGTTGGAGAGTGGGTTGGTGCTAAAGGGGGGCTGGCCTTCATCATGTTGCAATCCAATGCACGCATGCAAACAGCGACGATGTTTGCGGCGCTGATTTTGCTTGCGGTGATGGTGTTGAGCCTACGGGCAGTTGTTGAGTTCGCTACTTCTCGGATGATCTATTGGCAGAAAGAGATCTAGGTCTCAGAGTATGAGGACGTAACCTTATGAAAAAACTAGGTATGTTGTTTGGTGCGGCTATGCTTGCGAGCACACTTCAGGTGCAGGCCGCGGATAAGCTGACTGTGCTGCTGGACTGGTTCGCGAACCCAGACCATGCACCAATCGTGGTTGCCAAGGCACGGGGTTTCTTTGAGAAAGAAGACCTTGATGTTGAGTTGATTGAGCCTGCTGATCCTTCCATGCCGCCGAAGCTTGTTGCTGCTGGGCAGGGTGATATTGCGGTTTCCTACCAGCAGACACTGCACCCGCAAATTGATGAGGGCATGCCGCTGATGCGGATCGGGACGCTGGTCTCTACACCTCTGAACACGCTAATTGTTTTGGAAGACGGTCCGATCAAGGAGATTGCAGACCTGAAAGGCAAGCGTATTGGTTATTCCACATCCGGGTTTGAGAACGCCATGCTTGGGAAGATGCTTTCCAATGCAGGTCTGAGTTCTGACGATGTGGAGCTGATAAACGTGAACTTCTCTCTCTCACCATCTCTGATGGCTGGGCAGGTTGATGCGGTGATTGGTGGTTACCGTAACTTCGAGCTGAACCAGATGGAGATTGAAGGTGCGAAAGGCCGCGCGTTTTATCCTGAAGAGAACGGTGTGCCAGTCTATGATGAGCTGATTTATGTGGCTCACAAAGACAAGCTGGATGATCCGCGTTTGAAGAAGTTCATCAATGCGATTGAAGCGGCTACTGTTTATCTGCTTAATAATCCGCAGGACTCCTGGAAGAGCTTCCTTGAGGTCTATCCAAATCTGGATGATGAGCTGAACAAGCGTGCCTGGGCGGATACTCTGCCGCGTTTTGCCAGCCGTCCAGCTGCTTTGGACAATGGTCGCTATGAACGGTTTGCAAACTTTCTGATTGAGCAGGGGCTCATTAAAACAGCGCCTCCAGTTGAAACCTACGCGGTTGAACTGCGCTAACCGGTATAGGTCTAAACTAAAATTTGAGCCTCCGAGTTTCGGGGGCTCTTTTTATTTGTAGGCCAAATGCCGTTATTGCGCTGCATCCTTGACCGCTTCGTGTTGAGCCAGATCGCTGAGGATGTATTTCTCAAAAGCAGCATAGATAGTGTCGTACTCGCCCTCAGAGAGTGATTTGCATTCATCTACTAGCGTCAGGGCTTTCTTCTTGTCATTCTCCTCAAACAGCGCGAAGATCATGTTGCAGTGGACGTTCTTCAGCTTGAGGAAGTTTTCTGAGAAGGCAAGTGATGGATCACCTAGCAACGCAAACGAACGCATCTGGTAACGGCTGGTTTTGACTGGAATTGTCTCCAATGCCGCCAGTTCAGGCATCTGACCGCGTGTCGTTTCACACATAAGAACGCTGTGACCAGCTTCTTTGCAATGACAGGCCAAATCTTCCGCTAAATCAACGCATTTGCCGAGTGGCGCATATCTGAAATGACGCCGTGTACCTGTTTCGCCAAGCGTTGCCAGTCCGGTTGAGATGCCGATATCGATTGTGACCGCGTGATCCTTCATATTTTTGTGGTTGAAATTGAACCGGTCCTTGAGATTGAAGCGCTTCATTTGCTTCTGCATTTCAATCGCTGTTCGACAGGCATGAGCAGCGTGGAATGGATCGTCGAGCGGCGCGTTCCAGTAAGCATTCAGGCCGGATGTGCTCAGCGTGTTCAATGTACCATCGTGGATATGTACTTCATCGAGATGAGCTGTTTGGAAGCCGTTGGAGAAGCCTGCTAGATCCTGAGGAGACAACCCCTCATAATATCGGTGAAAGTGCCTCAAGCGGGTCGAGAGGCTCGTGATTTCACGTTGCTGGCCCTCCAGAGGGAGCTGCTCTGATTTCGCGAGTACCTTTTGCATCTGTTTGGGAGAAAGAATTCCTGCAAAACGTTCAGTTGTTTGGTTTCTGTGACTCTTGAATGTCACACGCCGGATTGCGCAGGAGAAAGCGAATATCAGCAGGATCATGAGGGATGGGAAAAATGGCTCAAGGACGATGTTTTGCAGAGCGAACTGGTGGAATGCAACTCCGTTGATGACCAAGACAGCGACGCCTGTAAGTGCCAGACTTAACCCGAAACCTTGTGCGGCGGAGATGATCGCAACGGCGATGCCAAATCCGATTAATACCAGTATTTCAGCGTATTGCGCCCATGTAGGGATATTGAGGAAGTTGCCAGACTGAAGTGTTTGCAGTGCCTGAGCATGTCGTTCTGAACTTCTGCCCTGAGTGCCGATGACGAAGTGGCTTCCAGAAGCTGGTGGCCAGAGTCTGGAGGATACTTTGTCCTTTAAGACATCGTCCGCCGCAAAGATGGAATTGCTAGCATTGCTTGTTTTGAATACCAGCATTTCCGTCTCTGCAGTGACAGGAACCTGGAGATCAGTGCTTTTCAGCTGATAGCCATTTTCTGTTTGCGTGACCTGGAACGGCTGCGTGTTTGTCTGATTAGTCAGGCTCCATGCCGCTAATGCGAGGGATGGTAATTGTGCCGTGTTGCTTTGGAGTTGAAGTGGATAGAGCAGCGCATTTGAACCGTGTGTGTATTGGGTGTCGCTTTGATATCCTGTGGCCTGCGAGAACCTTATGTAGTTGGAAAGAGGTGGCTTTTCAGCTACAGCCTCGCTCAACGCTCTGCTAAGCAGGACTGGGTAATGAGAGATGATGGTTTGTAAGAGCAGGTCGTGATTTGGATAAGTTGCCCGCAAGGAGGGCTGTAGATCGTCGTAGATTCTGCTTCTTAAGGTGGGGGAGGTCGGATCGGCTTTTCTGAAGTCTGCATCTATAATCAGAAGCTTGGGATTATACTCCCCCAGCTTTTGAAGGATTTGTGCAAGCTCCAGACGCTGATACATCGGCTCCTGCGTTTGCTGGATTGATTCTGGCGTAAGATGGATCGTGTAAACTGGCGGCGTAGAAGTTGTGTTTGGCCATGCCAATTGCAGCGCGTTTTGGCTGAGATATCCGACGTTATCCAGTACCAGCGGGTATAGGGTGCGGACCAGTATTGCTATTGCAATGAATAGACAGGATACAACCGCCGCAAGTGCACGGTTGGTTTGTGACAGCCAGCTAGAGCCGAACATGTAATTCCCCCCAAAAGGGGAAGTGACCCAACTCACATAAATTCCCCTCATCATTAACCTTAGGAAAGCTCTGAGGGGACGACAAGCTTGGCTGTTTATTTAAAAGGGTGTTCCTACAGTTAATTTGTATTTTAAGTTAATTCAACTCAACTTTTATGCAGCTGGGCGTCTTAAAGCGCCTTGCAGCCGTGTTGACTGCGCGAGTTGCTTTAAGTTTTAGCCTTACCTGAGAAATCGGTAGCCCCGTGAGGGGAGCACACTCTATGCACCTGCCTCATGACCTGCCATTGCCATGGCGCTTTCCTGAACAGCCTTCTGAACCTTCTCAAAAGCACGCACTTCAATCTGGCGTATACGCTCGCGGCTTACGCCAAACTCGGTCGAGAGTTCTTCCAGAGTGATCGGGCTTTCAGAAAGACGACGGGCTTCAAAAATGCGGGTCTCGCGGGGGTTCAGCACACCCATTGCGTTTTTCAGCATATCGCGGCGGACGTCGTATTCTTCTTTCTCAGCAAGAATAGCTTCCTGACTCTCGGTATCATCCACGAGCCAATCCTGCCACTCGCTGGATTCACCTTCGCTGGAGCGCAGAGGCGCGTTCAGGGAAGAGTCACCACCCAGGCGGCGGTTCATGGAAACAACCTCTTTTTCGGTTACACCGAGAGTTGTCGCAATGTGTTGGACCTGATCCGGACGCAGATCACCATCTTCAAACGCCTGAATTTTGCCTTTGACGCGACGCAGGTTGAAGAACAGGCGCTTCTGGTTTGCTGTGGTGCCCATTTTAACGAGCGACCATGTGCGCAGGATGTATTCCTGAATGGAAGCCTTAATCCACCACATGGCGTAGGTTGCCAGGCGGAAGCCTTTGTCTGGCTCAAAACGTTTTACAGCCTGCATCAGACCGACGTTACCTTCTGAGATAACTTCGCCTAGAGGTAAGCCATAGCCACGGTAGCCCATTGCAATCTTTGCAACGAGGCGCAGGTGAGAATTTACAAGTCTTTCAGCAGCTTTAGGTTCGTCGTGTTCCCGGTAGCGCTTGGCGAGCATGTACTCTTCCTGCGGCTGAAGCATCGGGAATTTTCTAATCTCATCTAAATAGCGGCTTAAACCGCCTTCGCCGCCCGTGAGGGCTGGTAGGTTACGGGCCATAAAGCACCCCTCCTTGCTTGGTGTTCCCGCCTGATCGAAGGATCAGGCTTTTCGGCAAACACACATTGGTGCCTTCAGATGAAGCGCACCTGAAGTGTCTATATGGGAACATTGTGACCAAAACGCTACCAGATCGGCAATGTTTTTGGCCTAAATTTTTCGTAATGATTGAAGAATACCAGCAAAATCAGCAGGTAACTCCGATTCAAACTTCATGAATTCCTGCGTTCTTGGGTGCGCAAACGCCAAAAGTCCCGCATGTAGGGCCTGTCGCTTGAAGTCCGCCAACTGGGTTTTCAGTGGTTCTTGGAATTTATTGTATTTAGTTCTGAACCCGGAACCGTAATCCATATCACCTATTAGCGGATTTCCGATGTGGGACATGTGTACGCGGATCTGGTGGGTTCTGCCTGTTTCCAGACGGCACTCGATCAAGCTTGCAACGGGTGCTGCGTCTTGAGGGCCAAACCGTTCCTGCACCTGCCAGTGGGTGATGGCGTGGCGACCGCCGGTTTTCAGCACCGAGATTTTCTGCCGGTTTGCAGTTGAGCGGGCGAGGTTGGCGTCTACTGTACCCTTTGGTGCTGTTGGGGCACCCCAGACAAGAGCCTTATAGGCGCGCTCCAGTGGGCCGGTTTTGCCATGGTCGGCAAACTGAGCTGCGAGGCCCTGATGGGCCATGTCGTTTTTAGCAACAACGAGCAGACCTGTTGTGTCTTTATCGATGCGGTGAACGATGCCAGGGCGCTTGACGCCGCCAATCCCAGACAAAGATGAACCGCAGTGGTGAATCAAGGCGTTGACCAGTGTGCCCGTTGGGTTCCCGGCACCTGGATGCACAACAAGGCCCGCAGGTTTATCGATGACGATCAGGTCGTCATCCTCAAAAACAATATTGAGCGGGATGACCTCTGGCTGCGGTTCTGCGGCTTCCGGCTCTGGAACAATAAGAGTGATTGTATCTCCGGCACAGACTCTATATTTAGGCTCCAGCACCGTGCGCTGGCCAATTTGAACCTGACCAGCCCGGATCAAGGCTTGAAGTCGGTTGCGACTGAAGTCATCTATATGCGCAGCAAGCACAGCATCCAAGCGGCGACCGGTATCTTCCGGTTCCGGGGTGATGACTGTTGGTTGCTGCTCGTCGGCAATTACAGAGTTTGTGAGTGGCTGGGTGCCCTCAGGAGATTTATCGTTCATGCGTGATCCTAATACTGACAGCGATGAGACTGTACAGAACGAACTTGATCCAGCAGCTTTGAGGCTTCAAGGGAAGTTACGTCGCCTCCTGATGGGATCAAGCCTTGTCATGGTGCTTGGCTTATTAGCTGTCTTTGCGGCTATCTTCTATAAGATTAACGCCAGCAATTCCAATGTTAGCGCAGATAGTATTGCAGCAACAATTGCGATTGGCCCTGAAGCACAGGTTATATCTGTTACTCAGATGGACGGAAATCTGGTGATGCTGATCAAAGAAGGTCCGACGCAGGCTCTGGTCTATGTTGATCCTGTCACCGGACGAAAAATCGCACGTACGGATTTTGTTGCGAGATAGGTGGATAAACCCCCTTTTCTTTCAAGGTGGGGGCTTGCCAAGTGGGGGATTAGCCAATATACCCCCGTCCATCGCGAAAGCGAAGCCTAGGCGCCCATCGTCTAGCGGTTAGGACGCCGCCCTTTCACGGCGGAAACAGGGGTTCGATTCCCCTTGGGCGTACCAAAGGCTTCTATTGCGATATCAGGCAGTTATCTGCTTGAAGACAAGACTATGAAAAGTCTTCTCACTATGTGAGCGCCCATCGTCTAGCGGTTAGGACGCCGCCCTTTCACGGCGGAAACAGGGGTTCGATTCCCCTTGGGCGTACCATATGTCATCTCAATGCCGAGTGGTTATCTGCTCGAAGACAGAGCTTGAAAGAGTTCTCTCACTTTGTGAGCGCCCATCGTCTAGCGGTTAGGACGCCGCCCTTTCACGGCGGAAACAGGGGTTCGATTCCCCTTGGGCGTACCACTCCTTATCTCCACAATACATTATTGACAAATTGCACGCAGAGTCTTCCTCACAATGTTGGCGTTGTGTCTGAGCTATGTGATCCGCGATTTTGCAAAGAGGAAGGCCTGATGTGGTTCCCCCTGGATGGGGAGATGCAGCACTTCGTAATGGTGAGTTCGTGTTTTGCAGCAGGCAGGCTGGGTGTGATTTAGAACCAGCGGCCGTTTAATCCTGCACCCAGGTGATGATCTTCTTTATCGCCGTCAACATCAGCCCAGAGTTTTTCGTCTGTCTGAGATTCATTGCTGACGGTTTTTGCCAGGCTTTCGCTGATTTGAGCATTCATTTCTTTCAGTGCATCGATGTCATCAAGAACTTCGACGCGAGCCTCAGCAGTCTGGAGTTTGCTTTTCAGCGCAGCCGGTTTCTTGCCAGCAAACCTATTGGCACTGTATGGCCGTTCCATTACGCGAGTCACAGTTTGTCCCTCTTCGCTTTTTTAGCTGAACTTTGATAAGACAGTGTATTGATCCGCGTGAGCTTTAACGGGCTTCTTTGGGCGGTATCATGACAAAGATGGAAAAAGTTGCAGCTTGTCCCCTTTTTGTGACGTATTAATACTAAGAGTAGGGGAGCAGAGGCAAGAGGACTTTTGTTTTGAACTCATCTAATAGTCGTCTGGATGCTTCTGTGCTTTTGGCTATAGTACTGTGAAACATCGCAGATTATTGACTGATGGCAATGTACAAAAAAATTATCGGACTTGATTCATGATGCTGGTTTCGCGCCACAACTCTATTCTTGATATTGCCCGAGAGACCGGGAAGGTGGAAGTTGATGAACTTGCCACACGGTTTTCTGTGTCTCCTCAGACAATACGTAAAGACCTGAAAGAGTTGAGCGACCAAGGATTGCTGACCCGTGTGCATGGTGGTGCACTTTTGGCATTTGGCGTTGAAAACCTTGGCTACTCTGCTCGTAAAGATCTGGCAGGCAAAGAAAAAGAGATTATCGGGCAGGCGGCAGCGGACCTGATCCCGGATCGAGCTTCTTTGTTCGTGAATATCGGAACGACCACAGAGGCGGTTGCGCGGGCACTCATCCAGCGCAGTGGCCTGATGATCATTACCAATAACCTTAATGTGGCGAGTACGCTGCGCCCGTTCTCAGAAAATGAAGTCATCATTTCTGGTGGGCTGGTGCGCGCGACTGACGGCGGCATTGTTGGTGAGGCTGCTGCAGACTTTATTCGCCAGTTTAAGGTTGATTATGCTGTGATAGGTGTTTCTGCTCTGGATCGTGACGGAGCGCTTCTGGATTATGATTATCGTGAGGTGCGCGTGGCACAGGCGATCATTGAGAACGCACGACACGTTATTCTAGTGGCCGATCAGACAAAGTTCGAGCGTTCGGCACCAGTCCGCATCGGCCATATTGCTCAGGTGGATACGTTTGTGACAGACACTCTGGTTTCGCAGGACTATCGGCAGCTGCTGGCTGACAATGAGGTGCGGCTGGTAGAAGTGGCTGGTAAGGCTCAGAATGAGCCGGGCAATGGCTCGCGAAGTACGACAGAGGACTAACTTCTGATTGGAATTTGTATCGAGAGTATGTCACGCATCAAGCTCTAGCTTTATATTTTCCGCGTATTCTTATCCGTAAACGGGGATCGATCTGCAAGAAAACAAAAAAGGCGCCTTTTGGCGCCTTTGTCTTTGGATCAAGTTGTTTGGGTTTAACCGCTTGAGCTTCCGGTTTTTCTAGCGTCTGCGATACGCTCCGCCAGATTTTTATCGGACTGAGGCGCGGGTGCTGCATCATCGGCCTTTGCAGCCGGAGTGCTTTTTGATGCGGCTGTCTTACTTCCAGCAGCTGGCTTACGGGTGCGAGGCTTTGCTGGAGCGCGCTTGGCACGTGCCGGTTTCGGTTTTGGCGCGTCTGCTTTTGGAGCGCCTGCTGCGATCGTGCTGAGATCGTTCAGGACTTCATCGTACTTTTCGGAGAGTGGAGGGTTCTCCGAGATTGCCTTTGCTGTGATCTGAGCCGCCAGATCTTTCAGTTCATTGCGCAGATCGACGGCTTCTTCGATCTTAGAGGAACTGTTCGCTCTTTCCTCAAGCTGCTTTGTCAGCTGCTCGATGGTTTTCTTTGCTTCGTCCAGATCGTTTTCTAGGCTTTTCATAGGCTCGGGCGTTTTAATGTTCGGATTTCTGGTGCTGCGCTTGGCAGTTTTTTCGTTCGCCGCTTTTTCGAGTTGAAGCGCGTGCTTCAGGTTATCGCGCTCTCGTTCCAGCGACCCATAGCGGCTCTTCAGTTTGGTGAAAGACCGTGAAGCCAGTTCGGCGGCTTCTGCCGGGGACGTTGGCTGATGCTTGGTTTCAGACTCTGCGGTCATTTCTGAAACTTGTTGGGAAATTTGCGTTGCCAACTCTGCCAGAGGGTTGTCCATGTCCTGAAGGTCAGAAGTATCAATCGGACCTATCGGTTTGGTCGCAACTGGGTCTTCTTTCAGCTCTGCATCCAACTCACGTGTTTTATCTGCAGCAGCCTGTTTGCTGAGTTTGATGATCTCGGCGGAGGTGACCGCATCTGTAGTTTGTGCTGTAGCTTCGTCCTGAACGTCTGTTTCCGGTTCTGTTGTGATGCGATCATCAGCGGAGAACGGGATTGGTTCGGATGGATTTCGGCGGCGGAGGAAGCGTGTTGCTTTCTGGGCCATGTTCTTCCGTTCGCGGGCTGACTTGAGCTGAACAACGCTGAGCTCTTCTTTGAGTTCCGCGAGTTCGGCTTCAGCTGCAGAACGTGCAGATGTATTCTCTGCTAGCTTTCCCGTCATCCCTTCGAGGCGAACCTCCATTTGGCGGATCGCAATGGCATGTTGAGCGCGTAACGCATCTTTTGCCATTGTGGCACGGGCATAGCTTATGGGGTTGGACGTCTCAATCGCTTTCCGCGTGAGGCGTACAGCCCGGCCCCAGATAAAGGGGAGGGCGGCGAGCGCTAGAATGCTCGCAAGGAAGAAACCCAGTGCAATGTATAGTGCAATTTCAATCACAAACTATGCCTGATCTGTTGAACGGTGTGAGGGACTGCTACAGACTTAAATGCGTTCTCTCACACACTAACTTGCCAAAATATAACTAACGTAGGGTTAGTTATATCAGAAAGGATTCCATGTTGGCTTCCTAGTAAATTTCAAATAGCCCATGTTGAGGCCAAGGCGAGCGCCAACGCCTGCACGAACAGGCACAACGAAGATATCGTTGTTGGAAAGAACCTGCATGCCGAAGCCTCCAACGAGGTAGGCAGAGCCCTTAGCACCAACATAGCGGCGATAGATGGCATCGACACTTGGCAGATCGTAGACCAGCATCATAACGCGGGCGCCGTCACCGCCAACATCAAAGCCCAGGGATGGACCTTGCCAGAAGATCTGATGGTTGCCAGCGTTGCGGGTGTACAGTGTACCTTCGCCATAAGCAGCGCCTGCGAAGAACGCTGCTGAGCCTTCCTGCCCCAGGATATATCCGTTTGGCTCGCCATACTGTTGAACTGCGCGCTCAACAACTTTTGCGAGGCCGGTGGAGATGGAACCGAAAAACTCGCCACCTGCCGTGATGATATCTTTCTGGTGGTAGCGCGACTGATCAACGGATGATTGCGCAAATGAATTTGTGTTGAGCGCCAGCAGTGCGAAACTGGCGCAAAGGACGATTGCAGCTTTGTTGCGCAGATTGGCGAACAGGCTCGTCATCATGCCAACGTCTCCTTCTAAGAAACCCGAGAATTTGGATTGTTCAGAGCAATTCAAATGTTAAGGGCATAGTGCAACTTTTAGGTACAACAAGTTATAGGGTCTTACATCTACCTAGTGGTTAATCATGGTATAGCTGGGTAAATGATGTACATCCCGTTGGCCTGCAGTCATGAATTTTGTATCTGTTGTCGAACTTGCTGCTTTAGTTAATGCAGGTGATTCGGACTCTGGATGGACATTCCCATGATTTCTGAGGTTTTCTACAGAAAATTTGCGCAAACTGGCAAGATTCTATGGAGTTCTATCGTTTTTTTGTGCGCCACCTCAGTTATTGCGGCTGCGCAGGAGCGGTTCACCTACACGCTCTCCATGTGTGATCCAGTGACCTATCAGGTCTCGGAAACTCCTGAAAAGGGGCGTGAGGACCTGACGCTGTCTTGGGGAGGACGCGTTTGGGCGTTTAGCAACGAGGGCAACCGAGATGCATTTCGGCATGCTCCAGAGGTCTATGCCCCATTATTTCAGGGATGCGATGCCCTCTCACTTGCGCAAGGCTACCGAGCTGAGGGATTGGCGAAAATCTACCTTGTTTATAACCAGCGATTATTGCTGTTTCAGAGCCGTGAACACCGGGCTTTGTTTCTGACAGCACCGGAGAGTTTGCTCGCGAAGGCACAAAGTCGTGCACGAGATGTAAAATGCGGTCCATATCAATGATGTCCAGCTTGGAATTAAACCAGCAGGATTGTACCTTTTTCGCCACATCTCGAATCAATCATAGGGCCATTGGCCAATGTTCTGGAGCGGTTATGTCAGTATTTAAAGATTTGTCATCTCTTGATCTTGCCGCACTCGTCGCAAGCCGTGTGTGCCACGACATCATTTCACCAGTCGGGGCGATCACGAACGGTCTGGAAGTGCTGGATGAAGAAGGCAATGAGGACATGGCAGACTTTGCGATGGATCTCATCCGCAAGTCAGCGCGTCAGGCTTCTGCAAAGCTTCAGTTTGCCCGTCTTGCTTTTGGTGCAGCCGGGTCTGCTGGTGCTTCAATCGATCTGGGCGATGCGCAGGAAGTTGCGACTGGATACATGAGCAATGAAAAGGCGAATCTGGAGTGGACCATGCCGCGTCTGCTTTTGCCTAAGAATCAGGTCAAACTGATTTTGAACCTGCTGCTGCTCATGAATCAGTGTGTTCCACGGGGTGGTACTATTACCATCAATATGGAAGGGGATGAGGGTGCTCCAAACTTTCTCCTTAAAGCTGAAGGAACGAATGCGCGAATCCCTCAGGTTGTAAGAGAGATTCTTTCCGGTCAGGAGCCAGAACGCATTGATGCCCACACTGTTCAACCGATCTATGCGGTTTTGTTGGCAGGTGAAGCGGGTCTAAATATTGAACTCCTGAAAGACGGTGACGCCGTCATATGCAAGGCAAATACTCAAGTTTCAGAGCCTGTTTGATCCTCTGTCAAAAACAACCAGTTATTGTAGGTTGGATGAATCTTACAATCTTTCAACCTATGTTAACCGTTTCGCTTAACACTCAACCTTAGTGAAATTTAGGAGTCTCGGTTTTTGAGGCTCCCCTAAGCATTGAGTGGGTGCGGGCCATGGACGATCTTCTCAGAGAGTTTCTCACTGAGACCAATGAAAGCCTGGATGTTGTAGACGTTGAGTTGGTGAAGTTCGAGCAAGAGCCGAATAACGCCACCATTCTAAATAACATTTTCAGGTTAGTGCATACAATCAAAGGCACCTGTGGGTTCTTGGGCCTGCCGCGTCTGGAAGCGATTGCTCATGCTGCTGAAACCCTGATGGGCAAGTTCCGCGACGGTGTTCCTGTGACACACGAAGCGGTTACACTTGTCCTTGCTTCTATTGATCGCATTAAAGATATCCTTGCGGATCTTGAGGCTGCCAACGGTACTGAGCCTGATGGCACGGACCGTGATTTGATTGATGAGCTGGAACGCCTTTCCTTAAGCGCTGATAATGACGACATGGCTGACGAAATGGCGGCAGCAATGGCGGAAGAAAAAGCTGCTGAGGAAGAAGTCGGTACCGACATCTATCAGGTGCTGGAGCGGCCTCTGCGTCCTGGTGAAGTTTCTCTTGATGATCTTGAACGTGCTTTCCAGGAAGCTGAAGTTGAGATTGAGCTGCCTGCTGTTGAAGAAGAAACTGAGGAAGACGGCGAACCAGTTGGCGCTGCTGCTCCCAGTTTTGCGGAAGCGAAGACTTCTCAGAAAGAAGTTGCCAAGCCGAAGAACCCAAGCGCTAAGGGTAAGGCCTCCAGTCAGGGTGTTTCCAACCAGTCCATTCGTGTGAATGTTGAGACTTTGGAACACCTGATGACGATGGTTTCTGAACTGGTGCTGACACGCAACCAGCTTCTGGAAATTGTTCGTCGTCATGAAGACAGCGAATTCAAGGTTCCACTTCAGCGTCTGTCCAACGTTACCGGTGAGTTGCAGGAAGGGGTCATGAAGACCCGTATGCAGCCAATTGGGAATGCATGGCAGAAGCTTCCACGTATTGTTCGCGATCTCTCTCAGGAACTCGATAAGCCTATCGGTCTTGAGATGATTGGTGCGGAAACAGAGCTTGATCGTCAGGTTCTGGAACTCATCAAAGATCCGCTGACACATATGATCCGTAACTCTGCCGACCACGGTCTGGAAGATCCTGCTGATCGTGTGGCTGCTGGTAAGCCTGAGAAGGGTAACATCACCCTTTCTGCTTATCATGAAGGCGGACATATCATCATCGAAGTGAAGGATGATGGTCGTGGTCTGAACCTTGAGAAGATCAAGGAAAAAGCGCTTAAGAACGGTGTGACCACCGAAGCTGAACTTGAAAAGATGGCAGATCATCAGATCTACAAGTTCATCTTTGCTGCTGGCTTCTCTACCGCGACTAACGTGACCAGTGTGTCTGGTCGTGGCGTTGGTATGGATGTTGTGCGCAACAACGTTGAGCTGATTGGTGGCTCTATTGATCTGCGCTCGACACCAGGTCGCGGTTCCAGCTTCATCATCAAGATCCCACTGACGCTTGCCATTGTCTCCACACTGATCGTGGAAGCTGGTGGTGACCGTTATGCGATCCCACAGCTGTCCGTTGTTGAACTGGTTCGTGTTCAGTCTAATTCTGAACATCGCATCGAGCGGCTTAAAGACCGGCCTGTCCTGCGCCTGCGTAGCAAGCTGTTGCCACTGGTGCATATGTCGGAACTGCTTGGTCAGACTGAAGAGGCTGACCTTGATGAAGACAACGGCTTTATCGTTGTGATGCAGGTCGGTAGCCAGTCCTTCGGTGTTGTTGTTGATGGTGTGTTCCACACCGAAGAGATCGTTGTGAAGCCTATGTCTTCCATGCTCCGCAACATCAACATGTTCTCCGGTAACACCATTCTCGGTGATGGTTCTGTGATCATGATCATTGATCCGAACGGTGTTGCAAGTGCAATGGCAAGCCATGCTTCTGGCACTCTGAGCGATACAGTTGAAGATGAGTACGAAAATGCGGAAGCTCATGTGATTGACGCTGATGCTCCAATTTCACTGCTGCTGTTCCGTGCTGGTTCTGAAGAGCCGAAAGCTGTGCCGCTGTCGCTGGTGACACGCCTTGAAGAATTCGATGTTAACAAGATCGAACACTCCAATGGCCGTGATTTGGTGCAGTATCGCGGTTCTCTGATGCCTCTGGTTTACGTGAATGAGGGCGATCGTCATAAGTCTGAGGGAACTCAGCCGATGCTGGTGTTCTCTGACAATGGTCGTTCAATGGGTCTGGTTGTTGATCAGATCGTAGACATTGTTGAAGACCGGATGACAATCGAAGTGGTATCTGAGCGTCAGGGTGTACTTGGTTCTGCAATTATTCGCGAGCGTGCAACTGAAGTTATTGACCTTGGCCACTACCTGCCATTGGCCTTTGATGACTGGTTCATGCGCAAGGAAATCGATACGACAACGAAGGTGAGAAAACTTCTCTTCCTCGATGATAGCGCCTTCTTCCGCAACATGCTGACACCTGTTCTGAAAGCTGCCGGTTACGATGTCACCGTTTGCTCAAGCGCTCAAAGTGGCTACGAGTTGATGGAAAAAGGCACTGACTTTGCTGCGATTGTGACTGATATCGAAATGCCGGACATCAGTGGCTATGAGTTCTGTGAGAGCCTGCGCCGTGATACCCGCTTCCGTCATATGCCAATCATCGCGCTGTCTGCTGTTGTGACACCGGCTTCTATCGAAAAAGGCCGTCAGGCCGGCTTCGATGATTATGTGGCCAAGTTTGACCGTCCGGGTCTGTTGGCAGCGCTCAAAGATGTTTTGACCAATGAATTCGGGGTTGCAGCATGACCGCTCATAAACTCACCACAGTCGACGGTGATGACAACCGTCAGGGCAGTGCCGATCACATCCAGTATGTGACTGTTGTGATTGGCAGCCAGTTGTTCGGTCTGCCGATATCGCAGGTGCATGATGTTTTTGTTCCTGAAAAAGTAACGCAGGTTCCTTTGGCTCCGCCTGAAGTGGAGGGGGTGTTGAACCTGCGTGGACGCATTGTAACTGCTATCAATATGCGTCGTAAGCTTCATCTCAAGCCAAATGATGCTGACCAAGGCATGATGGCTGTTGGTATTGAGTACAAAGGGGAGTCCTATGGCCTTGTTATTGATGCCGTAGGAGAGGTACTCAACTTGCCAAGAAACGAGATGGAAGCAAACCCATCCAACCTTGATTTCCGTTGGGCCGAAATTTCTGGCGGGGTTCATCGTCTGGACGGGCGATTGATGGTGGTTCTTGACGTGGACCGTCTGCTCAGCTCCCTGATTGAACCTAAAGCTGCGTAAAGCATACCTTCGAAGCGAGAGAGCTGATTTAATGAAAAAGTGTCTGGTTGTTGACGATTCCAGCGTAATCCGCAAAGTGGCCCGCCGCATTCTGGAGGACATTGGATTTGAAATCACCGAGGCTGAGGACGGACAGAAGGCACTTGATGCTTGTAAAGCGTCAATGCCGGATGCGGTTCTGTTGGACTGGAATATGCCTGTCATGGACGGGCTGGAATTTTTGGCCAAGCTTCGTGAGGAAGACGGCGGGGAAGACCCAATTGTTGTTTTCTGTACGACAGAGAATGACGTTGCTCATATCACCAAGGCTATCCGGGCCGGTGCGAACGAATACATCATGAAACCGTTTGATCGGGAGATTCTTTCAGCGAAATTTCAGGAAGTTGGATTGGTCTAAGTAATGGATATGGGCCGGCTGGGCATGTATGCAAAAGTTGAGGAGCCGAAGTCAGAGAGATCTGGTCAGATGGCACCTATCCGGGTCATGGTCGTAGACGATTCCGTTGTTATTCGTGGGCTTTTCAGCAGGTGGATTGAAGCTGATCCAGAGTTGGAAGTTGCTGCAACCCACCGTAATGGCGAATTGGCTGTAAAAGACATTGAGCGCAGCAATCCTGATGTGGTTGTGCTGGATGTTGAAATGCCCGTGATGGATGGCCTGACAGCTCTTCCTAAACTTCTTGAGAAAAAACGCGATCTTATCATTGTGATGGCTTCTACGCTGACGCGCAGGAATGCTGAAGTGAGTTTGAAGGCTCTTTCTCTTGGTGCCACCGATTATGTCGCCAAGCCTGAGACGACTGGCCAAACAGCTGGTGCGGTTGAGTTTCAGAGAGAATTGCTGGAAAAATTGCGGTTGCTTGGGCGCGGTGGGAAGCGCGTTAAGCGGACCAGAACCACAGTAGAACCTGTTCGCAGAATGCGTGCTGAGATCGTCAATGATCCGCACAAAAAGCAGAATGATGCCCTGGCAGACCGTACTGAGGCACGTGCGGCGTTGCGACGACCTCGTGGGACAGGGCTAAACGCTGCCGGAAAGCAGGAGATTACGCTCAGATCGTATTCTTCGGTCGTGCCGCGGGCTCTTGTGATTGGCAGTTCTACCGGAGGGCCACAAGCGCTCCAGCGTGTGCTGACTGATGCACGCGATGGTTTGCTGAGAGTGCCTGTTGTGATTACGCAGCATATGCCGCGTACATTCACGACAATTCTGGCAGAGCATTTACATAAGCAACTTCAGCTTCCTTCAAAAGAAGCTGAGCACATGGATGTATTGAAACCTGGGCACGTTTATGTCGCTCCAGGCGGAATTCATTTGAAAATCGGCAAGCAGAACGGGCAGGCGGTTTCGTTGCTCGAAGACGGAGCTCCCGTCAATTTCTGTAAGCCATCTGTGGATCCACTTTTTGAAAGTGCAGCCGAAGTTTTCGGTACCGCGTGTTTGGCACTCGTTTTAACCGGCATGGGCAGTGATGGCGCAAGTGGCGTCAATGTCATTGCAGGTAAAGGCGGTAGTGTCATCGCGCAGGATGAGGCCTCCAGTGTTGTCTGGGGAATGCCAGGTGCTGCTGCCCGCACTGGGAACTGCAGCGGTATCGTGCCTCTCGATCAGATTGGTGCACATGTCAAGCGTATCTTAAAAGGAGCCGCGCGATGATGACTTCTGAATATGATTTCTTGAAGAAATTTCTGAAATCCCGTAGCGGCCTCGTTCTTTCCGATGAAAAGCAGTATCTGGTCGAAAGCCGACTGATGCCAGTTGCTCGACGTCATAACCTGAATGGACTGAGTGAGCTTATTCTTGCGATCAGCAAGCCGGGCTCCATGTCTATGCAGAATGATGTGGTTGAAGCTATGACAACCAATGAGTCATTCTTCTTCCGTGACAAGAGCCCTTTCGAGAATTTCCGGAATGTGATGCTTCCTCATTTGCTTGAGGCACGCAAAACACGCCGGAGTGCGCGCATCTGGTGTGCGGCGGCGTCTACAGGTCAGGAACCTTATTCTCTCAGCATGTATCTGAAAGAAGACAAGGCCAAGATTGGTACATTCCGTTTCGAAATTCTGGGAACTGACATTTCCACTGAAGTGCTGGAAAAAGCCCGTACTGGTATCTACAGCCAGTTCGAGGTTCAACGTGGTCTGCCTATTCAGATGCTGTTGAAGTACTTCTCGCAGCAGGGCGAACTGTGGCAGATGGCTCCGGAAATCCGGGCTATGGTGCAGTGGCGTAAGCTGAACCTGCTGGAAAACTTCAGCCACCTTGGTGAGTTTGACGTTGTCTTCTGCCGTAACGTGCTGATCTACTTTGATCAGCAGACGAAGATTGATGTGCTTAACCGTATCTATCGGCAGTTGCCGGATGACGGTTTCCTCGTGCTTGGTGCTGCGGAAACTGTGGTTGGTTTGACGGATGGCTTTGAGCCCTATCCAAATCTGCGTGGTGTATACCGCAAAAAGCAGGCAGCAAGCCGTCCGACTGGTTCTTCCAGCTTCTCACGCTCTACAGCAAAGCCTTCGACCACACCTTCCAAAACGCGGCCTACCATTCAGTCCTTAGCAAGTGGTTCCCGGTTTTAGGGATACAAAATGAAACAGGCCAGCAGATTTGCTGGCCTTTTCTTTAGGTTTTGCTGCGTTCATAAGCATTCAAGCCCCAAGCTTTCACTCTCTATTTTATGCGTGTTCTCATCCGAAAACCGGAGCTGCCTTTCGGAATACGAGCTGAATCTCTCATTTTTTTGAACGAAGATTTACTATTTGACTGGTTGTCGTCAGTCGCAATTCAAGTTCAATGCGAGTAAATTTCTCCAAACGATACTTAGAGTTTCCCGATAGTTTGTGACTGTTGACCACCTTTGTTTGTGGTGTGTCAGGCTAATGGAGTGTGAGTGATGAGTTCTCGTGATTTCTTGAAATTGAGCCGGCGAGGTGCCCTTGCTCTGGGTGCAGGTGGATTGCTTGCAACAGGGATGCGGAGTTTGGAAGCTGCTGCAGAAACTCCGATTGAAAGTTCCGATCAGCGTGCGCCTGCAACTGAATTTCAGCTTGGTGAGTTCAAGGTCTACGCTTTACTCGATGGCACCTTTGTTGCTGAGCACCCGCAGGACACGTTTGCTATGGAGCAGACGAGTGAGGTGTTTGAAAAAGCGAGCCATGATCACTTTATCTCCTCCAACAAGTTCCGAGGTTTCTTCACACCGGTTCTGGTGAACACAGGTGATAAACTCGTTTTGTTTGATACTGGACGAAGCGTTCTTTCTCAGCCCCAAAGCGGGAATTTGCTTAAGGCGCTTGCGACAGCAGGCATCCGGCCAGCTGATATTGATGTGGTTGTGCTCACACACATGCATGCGGACCATACGGGCGGGTTGATGCAAAACGGTATTCCGACTTTTGCGAATGCGAAATATGTTACGAGTCCGATTGAGTTCAACTACTGGGAAAAGCTTGGTCCAGCCGCCAATGGAAGCGCTCGCGTTTTTGCTGAAAATGTTCTGCCGCTCAAAGACAAGTTCGACTTTATCGATCCGGGCAGAGAAGTTGTTCCCGGTATCACTGCCGTTGAGGCTTATGGCCATACACCCGGGCATATGGCGTATTTGGTTGAAGTCAATGGACGCAAGCTGATGCTCACAGCTGATACAGCCAACCACTTTGTATGGTCACTGGCCTATCCTGATTGGCGTGTCGTGTTTGATATCGATAAAGCGCGTGCGGCGGAAACGCGTCGGCGTATCTTTGGGATGATTGCGGAAGAACGTATTCCGTTTATTGGCTACCACATGCCGTTCCCTGCCATGGGCTTTGTTGAAGCCGTGGGAGAGGGCTTTCGGTTTGTTCCCGCAACTTATCAGCTGCAGCTTGGCCATGAGGATGAGCAGAACAGGCCTGAGTAATTGTCAGGGTGTGTTGGGTTTTCTCCGGTAGGCGGAAATCCCAACACCGCAGAGCACCAATGTGGTGGCGATGATGAAGCGGCTATCGATGGCTTCTGCAAGGAAAACAATTCCACCGGCTGTTGCGATGATTGGCACGGTGAGCTGAGCAACTGCTGCCGTGCTTGTCTGTAACTGCGGAATGATTGCGTACCAGAGAGCATATCCAAGTCCAGAGGTTATGGCACCGGAGATGATGGCAAGGAGAACGCCTGGAGCTGTGATGGTGGTTGTGTCCGGAAACAGAAGCAGTGCCAATGAGATGATTGGCACACCGTAGAGAAAGTTCATTCCTGTGTCTTTGAGCGGGTTTGCCGCACCTCTGCCGATGATGGAATAAATCCCCCAGCCTATGGCGGCAATTGTCATCAATCCTGCTCCAAGCGGGTCTATGCCTGTGTTTGAAGGGGAGAGAAGGTAAACGAGGCCAGAGAATGCGAGTGCTGCGCCGATCCATTTTTGGAGTGTGAGGTTTTCGCGCTGAATGAATGCACCGATGAACATGGTGATTTGCACGGCTCCGAAGAGCAAAAGCGCACCGAAGCCAGCATCAAGGGAGATGTAAGCGTGCGAGAAGCCAAGAATGTAGGCACTCAGCGCAAGGACTGCTGTGACGTTGGGCTTTGAGAGTGAGAGTTTATTGCCGCCCCGAAAGAAGATGAGTGCCAGAAGCATGAGTGCGCCAGCAGTAACGCGAATACTGGCAAATGCAGATGGCCCAATCTCTCCGTCTGCCAGAGCAAGACGGTTCAGAACTGAGTTGGCGGCAAATGCGACCATGACAATAGATGTAAGAATAAAAAGCCTCATGGCCGTACCATGGCAACAAAGACCCATGATGGGCAATACACTTAGGCGTTATCCGGAGCGCTATCCTGATTAAGCCAGAATCAGAAAAGCCCTGCGTGGTGATTACCAAGCAGGGCTTCTACTGAAACTCTTTGAAAGTTAGCTGATAAAGCTATTAAGCTGCTTTCTCTTCTGGTTCGCGCAGAACGTATCCGCGGCCCCATACTGTTTCGATGTAGTTTTTGCCAGCTGTTGCAGAAGCGAGCTTCTTGCGCAGCTTACAAATAAACACATCGATAATTTTGAGCTCTGGTTCGTCCATGCCACCGTAGAGGTGGTTGAGGAACATTTCCTTGGTGAGGGTTGTGCCCTTACGAAGGGAAAGAAGCTCTAGCATCTGATATTCTTTACCAGTCAGATGTACGCGCTGACCTGCAACTTCGACAGTTTTGGTGTCGAGGTTAACAGTGAGGTCGCCGGTAACAATAACAGACTGGGCATGACCTTTAGAACGACGCACAATTGCATGAATACGTGCAATCAGCTCGTCCTTGTGGAATGGCTTCGTCATATAATCGTCAGCGCCGAACCCAAGGCCACGGACCTTGTCTTCAATGCCAGCCAAACCGGACAGAATAAGAATAGGTGTCTTCACTTTGGATACTCGCAGTGTGCGTAGTACCTCATAACCGGACATGTCCGGCAGGTTCAGATCCAGCATGATAATATCATAATCATACAGTTTGCCGAGGTCGATGCCTTCTTCGCCGAGATCTGTCGTGTAGACATTAAAGTTCTCGGATTTGAGCATCAGTTCAATGCTTTGTGCAGTAGCACTATCGTCCTCGATCAACAATACACGCATGTTAATCCCCTCGTGTTGCCTTTCCTGGGCAGTCGCGCCGGCCCAAAAACACAAACCGTTGCGAAGGAATACTATAAACCCGACTCAATTGAATGAGTTTATGGTTAACAGAACTCGAATCGCTACCGCAAGCGTTTTACTCTCACGTAGAACAGTTCTCTGGGTACAACCTAGAATTCAAGGGTGTAACCTTTCCTGTTCACCAATTTGAGACCGGTTGGCTTTCAATCGAATCAAGTGCTACTGAAAGCCATGTTTAGACGCTTCGTTTCCTTGAAAGGGCTATACGCCATTCAAAGTCTCCCCAATAACATTAAGCAGAAGCGTAAACGATCGGTTACCAACGACGAAAATGATTAATAGGGAATCTGTTTTGGACTCGCTTTTTGCAGAAATCGAATCATGCCTCCCAACCGAAATTTACGGGAGAGTAGAAGCAGTTAAGGGACTTCTGATTGAAGTTGCAGGGCCTGTTTACGCCATGAGCGTCGGCGCACGTCTACTAATAGAAATAGGGGAGAACGCAGCGTCAATTCAAGCTGAAGTCGTCGGATTTCGAGACGGAAGAGCGCTTTGTATGCCATTTGGCGAGCTCGATGGTGTGCGTCATGGTAGCAAGGCGAAGCTGATTTCACGCGAGAGTATTGTCCATCCATCGAGTGCCTGGCTGGGGCGTGTTGTTAACGCTTTAGGCGAACCGATCGATGGAAAAGGACCTCTTCCATTCGGTTCGATCCCAAGAAAATTACGTGATTCACCACCTCCGGCTGCAGAACGAGCCCGTGTTGGGAGCCCGATCGACCTGGGTGTGAGATCCCTTAATAGTTTTGTAACGTGTTGTCAGGGGCAGCGCCTCGGTATTTTTGCCGGGTCTGGCGTGGGTAAATCGGTCCTTATGTCCATGCTTGCACGTAACGCGGAAACAGAAGTGTCTGTTATCGGTCTTATCGGTGAACGTGGACGTGAGGTTCAGGAATTCATCGAGGATGATCTGGGCGAAGAGGGGCTGGCGAAATCTGTTGTTGTTGTCGCAACGTCTGACGAAAGCGTTTTGATGCGCCGGGAAGCGGCTTATCTCACTCTTACTCTCTCTGAATATTTCCGTGATGAGGGCAAGAACGTTCTTTGTATGATGGACTCTGTTACGCGCTTTGCAATGGCGCAGCGTGAGATTGGTCTTTCTGTTGGTGAGCCACCGACCTCTAAAGGGTATACGCCAACCGTCTTTACTGAATTGCCGAAATTGCTGGAGCGCGCTGGACCAGGTGCTGTTGGCAAAGGCGCAGTGACGGCTCTCTTTACTGTGCTGGTGGAAGGCGACAACCATAATGAGCCTGTGGCTGATGCTGTTCGCGGTATTTTGGATGGGCACATTGTTATGGAGCGTGGGATTGCAGAGCGTGGTCGCTACCCGGCTATTAACGTGCTAAAATCCGTCAGTCGAACCATGCCGCGTTGTGTACCTGAAGAAGCCTTAGTGATTCTTCGACGTGCCAAGCAGTTGATGTCTGCTTATGCGGACATGGAAGAACTGATCCGTCTGGGTGCCTATAAAGAAGGTGCAGACCCCCTTGTTGATGAGGCAATTGCCAAAAATGACGCCCTCGAAGCGTATTTAGGGCAAACGAAGGGGGAAAAAACTACAATTGAAGAGGGATATTTCCAGCTTGCTCATATTTTGGAAATGACTCAGGCGTAAGCTCACTCTCCGGTAAAGGGAGTATTGCGTATGAAGAATCGTGAAGGCCTTTTGAAGCTTAAGAAGTTCAATGTTGATGAGAAGCGCCGTCAGGTGACTCAGATTGAAACGATGTTGAGTGATTTTGATCGAATGGCTGAAGATCTGGAGAACCAGATTGTTCAGGAGCAAAAGCGTGTTGGTATTGATGATATCAGCCATTTTGCGTATCCGACTTTCGCTCGCGCGGCTGCACAGCGCCGAGATAACCTGAAGCACTCGACTGAGGAATTGAAGTCTCAGCTTGAGAAAGCGCAGGACGATCTGACTGACGCTGTTTCTGAGTTGAAAAAGATCGAGTTGATGGATGAACGTGACCAAATGCGTCAACGTGCTGCCATGGATGCGATTGAACAAGACGGAATGGACGATATTGCGGGGCGGATGGCGCGTCGCTAATTCTTCCCGAGGTTAGGAGTGTCTCTCGTTCTTAGACGGAATGACCCGATACTCTGACAACCCGAACTGGTCTTAACCTCTTCATAATCCTTTATTGATCGCACTGTGCTTGTTCGCGGTGCGATACCTCGTGGTTGCTTTCATTTCACCAATGTTTATTTATAGGCTGTCGCGTCCAGATCTCGCGCTGAGATTTGAGCAGTGTCCAATTTTCGGAAAGACGCTTCAGGAGCCTTAATGCCTGTTTTACTTGGTTTTTTAATCCCAATTGCCGCGTTTTCGTTTGGTCTGGGTCTGACATTGCCGTTGTTGAGTATGGAGCGCCTTTATTTTCTGGAGGATACGCCAAGCCTGTTGCAGGTGATTAGTGGGCTCTATGACGAAGGTGAGGTTTCAATTGCCGGGCTTGTCTTTGTGTTTTCTGTCTTTCTACCTGCCCTGAAGATTCTCGTACTCGGTATTTCCGCATTGCATCGGTTATCCAGCAAGTGGCTTCGGGCGCTCAGCTATCTTGGGAAATGGTCCATGATGGATGTGATGCTGGTGGCCTTGGTGATTTTTGCAGCCAAGACGAGCGGCCTTGCCAGTGCTCAGGTTTTGCCGGGATTGTGGTTTTACGCTGCTGCTACCCTTTCAACGGCTACTGCTGCATTCATGGTTGAGCGGGTTGCCAGATAACACATGCATGCTTTCTTCTGTCAAAAACTCTGATTGCGCAGGGTTATTTTGTCGGTTTGTCTTCACTGGATCTTCTCGTTTATGGTGTAAAGCAGTAATGTTCGCTTGAATTTTATTCGTTTTCATTCTGGGTGATCCATGTTTTTCCGGTTTCTTATTGCGGCATTCGCTGCGGTCTTTCTCAGTTTTGCCAGTACTGCGCAGGCTCAAACCTCCTCCACCGCTGCTGAGGGTGGGGCTGATGTGCAGCAGGCCAAGCAAGCCCTGATCAAGGTGCTTGAAGACCCGAAGGGGCGTGAGGCGCTTATTAAAATTCTGCAGGAGCAGCAGGCCAATGGCTCGTCTGGTTCCGGGGCACCCACGGCCACAGCAAACCCGGCTGCCAAAGCAACGATTGCGGCGCAGATCGGGACTTATGTGCAGGATGGTGTTTCGAGTTTCTATGACTTTGGTACGCTCATCATCACAGGGCTATCCGGTTATGAGGACTTGCTGGATGGCCAGTCTAAAGTGGATCATTCGCGGTTGTTGGATGGCATTTTCAGCATCATCCGGGTGCTGTTGCCTGCGTATATCGTACTGATTATTTTGCATAAGATATCAACCGCTTATATGCGGCGGTATGAGAAGAGAGTAGACCGGCACCCGCTGTTCTTCCGTGTTGGACTGCTGGCGATTACCTCCGGTTTTGATGCCGTGTTTGTTGGGGTTGCGTCTGGCGCTGGCTATCTGTCGGCTTACATTTTTTCGACGGACCCAACGGTTCAGAGCGTCAACAATGTCGAGTTGTTTGCTATCAATGCCTTTTTCCTGATTGAGATGTCGCGGGTGGTGATCCGGTTTGTGTTTGCACCGCATCGATCAGCCTTCCGTCTGTTGCCATTTTCCGATCAGGAAGCTGTTTTTTGGTCGCGGCACCTTATTATGATTGTCGGAATCCTTGGCTTTGGCATTCGTTTGGCCGTGCCAATGGTTGGGGTGAATTTCTCTGCGCAGCTGGCGGGCAGTGTGAGAGTCACTGTTGTGCTGGTCTGCCTTGTTTATCTTGTGACAATTATTCTTCGGTCACGGTTGCGGGTGCGTCACGCTATTCGCGGGTATGCTGAGAGCTTTCGAGGCTCCAATTTCTCAGTTCAGCTCTTTAAGGGGCTCGGCTTTGGCTGGCATTTGCTAGCGTTGCTTTATGTGTTTGCAATCATGGTTGCATGGCTGCGTACGCCGCTTGATGCCATCAACTATATTGCCAGAACCAGCGCTATGTCCTTGCTTGTCATCTTCATCGGGCTGGGCATCATGATGTTGCTGACGAGGGTGATCCGTAAGGGGGTGAACCTTTATGATGCGCTGGATCATGTGCTACCTACGTTTGAAAGCCGCTTGAACTCCTTCCTGCCGACTGTTTGCGTGGTGCTGCGCGTTATTGTCGGTCTTTGTGTGATTGTTGGTGTTCTGGAAGTTTGGGGTGTTGGCAGCTTCTGGCAGTGGATCTGGTCGGGTGACGGTATTACCTTTGCGAACTCCATCATGTCTGCTGTCATTGTCATCCTTATTGGGTTTGCTCTTTGGTTGACGATTATGTCCTGGATAGACCTGCGCATTCTTGAGCGTGAAGGAAAAGTCGTTTCCGGCCGAACCAAGACGTTGTTCAAGCTGTTCAGCAATGCAATCTCCATTTTGATGATTGTGATGTTTACGCTTCTGGCGTTGTCTGAGCTTGGTATTCAGATTGCTCCGTTGATTGCTGGTGCTGGTGTTGTTGGTCTGGCGGTCTCGTTTGGGTCGCAAAAGCTGGTACAGGATGTGATCACTGGTGCTTTTATTCAGCTTGAGAATGCGATGAACGAAGGAGACTTTGTTGAGGTTGGTGGAATTTCCGGAACCGTTGAGCGATTGAGCATTCGCAGCGTGAGCCTGCGTGATCTCAATGGTACCTCACACATCATTCCATTCTCTTCTGTGACCAGCGTTTCCAACTCCACCCGCGACTTCGCTTATGCGGTGTCGGTTATGGGTGTTGGGTATGGCACTGATATTGAAGTTGCCAAAGAAGCCATGCAAGAAGCCTTCCGCCGGTTGGAGGAAACGCCGCACAATGTTGCGATCCTTGGCGAGCTGGAAATGCATGGTGTGACTGCGTTTGGTGACTCTGCCATCAACATCCGGGCGCGTATTAAAACCTTGCCAGGAAGCCAGTGGGCAATCGGACGGGCTTATAATGAGTGCCTGAAGGTCGTGTTTGATGAGCGCGGTATCGATATTCCATTCCCGCAAGTGACCTACCATGTGGCAGGGGACAGCAAGCCAGAGGATGTGCCTCAGGTTGAGCAGAAAGGTGCGCAGACAAAAGCACAGGGTGCCAAAAGGTCTGGTGGAGAGGGAGAGAACATTCCGCCGGACGATGGTCCCAATTGATGTGATCTGAGTTGAAACAGATACCGAAACAACGCAGTTTCGGTTTCATATGAAAAAGGCGCGTTCGTTTTGATTACGAATGCGCCTTTTTGCTGTTGCCCTGTGTTAAACAAATTGACGAGAGAAATAAGCCCAAAAGACGATTTTTTCGCTTGCTTATGGGAGTTTCGTTTTAATACATATATATGATAATAGGTTTCGTTGACTTTCGAAAATATTCGAATAGGTTCGGCGTAATGAATATGCGTGCTTTCACGGATTCACTGGCGAGAACCGTGACATTGAGGGGCCAGTCATGAGCAAGACCATGAGTAAGAGCTATGATCTATTTGTCATAGGGGGCGGGATCAACGGCTGCGGCATTGCTCGTGATGCTGCCGGACGAGGACTTTCAGTTTTTCTGGCGGAAAAGACTGATTTTGCAAGCGCGACCTCTTCGGCCTCTACCAAACTGATCCATGGCGGACTGCGGTATCTGGAATATTATGAGTTTCGTCTCGTTCGTGAAGCTTTGAAGGAACGCGAAGTTCTTTTAAATATGGCGCCGCATATCATCTGGCCGCTTCGTTTTATTCTTCCGCATCATAAAGGCTTGCGTCCCGCGTGGTTCCTGCGCCTTGGCCTGTTCATGTATGACCATCTGGGTGGTCGTAAGCTTTTGCCGGCAACGAAGACTGTGCCGCTGGACAGTGCTCCGTTCAATGATGGCTTGAAGTCTCTTTTCACACGCGGTTTTGAATACTCCGATTGCTGGGTGAATGATGCGCGTCTGGTTGTGCTGAATGCGCGTGATGCTGCTGCGCGTGGTGCTGAAATTCGCCGTAACACTGAAGTTGTTCGCGCCTCCCGTACCGCTGGTGGTTGGGAGATTGAAATTCGTGATAGCGTGAGCGGCAAGAACGAGCTGGTGCATGCGAAAGCGCTGGTGAATGCGGCTGGGCCTTGGGTGTCTAACGTTTTGAAAGGCGCGATTGGGCTGAACAGTCAGGCGAATGTGCGTCTTGTGAAGGGCAGCCATATCATTGTACCGAAGATGTTTGGCCATGATCGCAGCTTCATTTTCCAGAATGCGGATGGCCGTATTGTCTTCGCGATCCCTTATGAGAATGATTTCACGCTGATTGGGACCACTGACGTTGACTATCAGGGTGATCCGGCAGGTGTTTCCTGTTCTGATGATGAGGTTGCGTATCTGTGCAGCGCGGTGAGTGAGTACTTCTCTAAAGAAGTGACCCCGGACATGGTTGTGCGAACCTATTCCGGTGTGCGTCCTCTTTATGATGATGGTGCGAGCGAAGCGCGTGCGGCGACGCGTGATTATGTTCTTGAGATGGATGAGGGTGAGAGCAAGGCTCCATTACTGAGCGTGTTTGGCGGCAAGATCACCACATATCGCCGTCTTGCTGAACATGCGTTGGAGAAGCTGGCGGATTATCTGCCGCAGGCTGCCAAGAAGAACAGCTGGACCAAGGACAGCGTTCTGCCGGGCGGTGACTTTGAGCCGAGTGACTTTGGCGCGAAGGTTGCTTCTTTGAAATCAGCTTATCCGTTCCTTGAGCATGATCATGCCTATCGTCTGGTGCGGTCCTATGGCTCTGATGCCATGAAGATCCTCGGGTATGCGAAAACCACTGCTGAGATGGGCGCACATATTGGCGGCGATTTGTATGCCTGCGAGGTCAACTGGATGGTTGAGCAGGAATGGGCTGTGACTGCGGAAGACATTTTGTGGCGGCGTTCCAAGCTGGGATTGCATCTGCCGAAGGAAGCAGCAGGTGTGCTGGAGCATTACCTTGCCAGCTACTTTGAAGCGAGCCGCATGGCTGGTTAAGTTTCAGGCTCTGTTTTTCCTAGAGAAAGGCAGGGCCTGTTTTATGTCATGGCGCCTTGTATGGGATGGTATACACAAAGGTTGGTCGTTATCTTGGTGTTTTGACCCTTATATTTTGGTAAGTGACATTCTACGTTCATCATTAGAGCACATCACGTGCATTCTCATTTACGTGCCGTGCTCTAATTTGTTTGCTTAAGCGAATTCTTATCGCTTGATTGTGAGTAATCAAGCGGAACGCGCTGTAGATTGTTTCGGCGCCTCAGAAAAATAGCTGGTGCCAAATTGGATTTTCGAAGAGGGGAACCCTCTTCCGGGAGGAATAAATGACAGGGTGGGTGCTCTCCATTGATCAGGGGACGACGTCAACGCGTGCGATCGTTTTCAATGACAGTTTTGAAAGTGTGGGTGTCGGGCAACGGGAGTTTCCGCAGCACTTTCCGCATGAAGGCTGGGTAGAGCACGATCCTGATGACCTCTGGACGACGACTGTTGACACATGCCGTGAGGCTTTATCCGGTGCTGACCTTGCTGCAGGGCAGATTATCGGTGTGGGCATTACCAACCAGCGTGAGACAACGCTGATCTGGGATCGCGCGACGGGTGAGCCGGTTTACAACGCGATTGTCTGGCAGGACCGGCGAACTTCTGCCTTCTGCAGCACGTTGAAAGCGGCGGGTCATGAGGAACTGTTTACTAGCCGGACAGGTCTGCTGCTTGATCCTTATTTCTCCGGCACCAAGGTTGCTTGGATTCTGGACAATGTTGAGGGCGTGCGTGCGCGGGCAGAAGCTGGTGAACTGGCGTTTGGTACCGTTGATACCTGGCTGATCTGGCGTTTGACAGGCGGCAAGTCCCATGTGACTGATGCGACCAACGCTTCGCGTACTCTTCTCTATAACATTGGCGAAAACTGCTGGGATGACGAGCTGCTGGCTCTGCTGAACATCCCAAAGAGCCTGCTGCCGGACGTGAAAGATTGTGCGGATGATTTCGGCACAATCACAGCTGATCTGTTTGGTGCCGAGTTGCCGATTTATGGCGTGGCTGGCGACCAGCAAGCGGCAACGGTTGGGCAGGCATGCTTCAAGCAGGGCATGGTGAAGTCCACCTATGGCACTGGCTGTTTTGCATTGCTGAACACCGGTGAAGAGCTGGTTTATTCCAAGAACCGGTTGCTCTCTACCATTGCGTATCGCCTCAACGGCAAAACGACTTATGCGCTGGAAGGTTCCATCTTTATTGCGGGTGCTGCCGTGCAGTGGCTGCGTGATGGGCTGAAGATCATCGAGACCGCTGCGCAGACGCAGTTGATGGCTGAGAATGCTGACCCGGAAAGCCATGTCTATCTGGTTCCGGCGTTTGTTGGTCTGGGTGCGCCATACTGGGATCCTGAAGCCCGCGCGGCGATTTTCGGCATGACGCGTTCCACCGGTCAGGACGAGATTGCACGGGCGGCACTGGAAAGTGTTGGCTACCAGACTGTTGATCTGATCAACTCCAAGTCTTCTGACATGGGTTCTCCGCTGAATGGTGACACCGTGCTGCGCGTTGATGGCGGCATGGTTGCCTCTGACTGGACCATGCAGTTTCTTGCGGACATTCTTGGCCGTCCGGTGGATCGCCCTGTTGTTCAGGAAACCACCGCACTTGGCGTTGCGTGGCTTGCGGGTATGAAGGCGGGTGTTTGGCCGAGCATGGAGGAATTCTCCAAGCGCTGGCATCTGGACCGTCGTTTTGAGCCGAACATGGACGCAACCGAGCGTGAGAAGCGACTCTCCGGTTGGCATGACGCTGTTTCCCGGACTCGTTCTCAGGCCTCCTGAACTTCATGATATTGTGCTGCGGGAAGTGTCGGATTGCCGGTTACACACTTTCCGCAGCGTTATTAACCTGCTGAATTTATTGCTTTTCCACTGTGGTTCTGGATTAATTGGTTTCAGATATATCACAGTATTGACCTTTGAGGGTTTGAGGGTCATATTGCCTGTAATATATCACAGGTGAGGATAATCAAAATGTGGACTGGTGTTTACCCGGCTGTCACAACAAAGTTTACAGAGAACGATGAGCTTGATTTTGTAGAGATGGAGCGTTGCTTCCAGCTGCAGATGGACGCCGGCTGCGATGGCATTATTGTTTGTGGTTCTCTTGGTGAAGCGATGGCGCTGGAGCCAGAAGAGAAAATCGAAATTCTCAAGCTTGCCAAAAAGGTTTGTGGGTCCAAACACGTCATCATGACCGTGTGCGAGAGCTCTACGCGCCGTGCGATGAAAGCGGCAGCGGATGCTGCAGCTGCTGGTGCAAATGGTCTGATGGTTCTGCCGGGCGTGCCCTACCGCTCTGCACCGCATGAGACTGTGGCTCACATCAAAGCAGTTACGAAAGCTGGTGGCGTTCCGGTGATGGTTTACAACAACCCAGTTGCTTACGGTGTTGATGTGACGTTGGACATGTTCGCTGAGCTGGCAGACGAGCCGCTTATTGTTGCGATGAAAGAGTCCACCGATGACATTCGCCGCGCAACAGAAGTGATCAACCGCTTTGGCGATCGTTTCAAGGTGCTGACCGGTGTTGATAACCTTGCGCTTGAGAGCCTGATGATGGGTGTTGATGGTTGGGTTGCTGGTCTTGTTGTGGCTTTCCCACGCGAAACTGTCGCGATCTACAAGCTGGCAAAAGCTGGGCGTTATCAGGAAGCGCTTGAGATTTACCGCTGGTTCCGTCCGCTGCTGGACTTGGATGTCTCCACCAATCTAGTCCAAAATATCAAGTTGGCAGAGATGGTTGCTATCGGCTCTAATGACCGTGTTCGTGCGCCACGTCTGGCTTTGTCCGGTGCGGAGCGTGCGCGTGTCATCAAGGTGGTGGAAGATGCAGTTGCATGCCGCCCGGAACTGCCGGAGCTTAAAGAGCTATGCGACACATCCATGTAATCGGAGCCGGGGTTGTTGGATTGGCAACAGCCCTGCGCCTTCAGCAAGAAGGCCACAAGGTTGCTCTGATTGACCGCAATGGTCCGGGTGAAATGGCCAGCCGTGGGAACGCGGCTGGCATTGCATGGACTGATGTTGCGCCTTTGGCATCCAAAGGCATTTGGCGGAAAATACCCGGCTGGTTGCTAGACCCGCTGGGGCCACTTTCTGTGCGACCTGCTTATGCACTCAAGATCCTGCCATGGATGCTGCGGTTCTCGCGGGCATCGCTTCCTGACAAACTGAAACACAGCGTTCTTGGCAAAGCTGCGATCAACAAGGCTTCGTTGCCTGCATGGGAACGGCTGTGGCAATCCTCAGTCACGCGACATCATGTGTTTATGAAGGGCTGTCTTGAGGTCTATACCGAGCGCAGTCAGATTGAGGGTGTTCGCAAAGGCTGGCAGGAGCAACGTGAGCATGGCATCGAGGTTGAAGAGCTCAATGGCAACCAGATCCGTGAGTTAGAATCCGATTTTTCTGAGAATGTTGTTGGCGGAGCACTGGTGCCGGGATGGATGAGTGTTGATGATCCGCATGCTCTGTGCCTGAGCCTTGCAGAGGCTTTTGAGCGCAACGGTGGCAAGATCCTCAAGTCCTCGGTTTCTCATATTCAGCCGCAGGGCGATCACATTGTTCTGCATCTGGAAGGTGAAGAGCAAATCCTCAGCGATCATGCGGTGATTGCTTGTGGTGCGTGGTCCAAGACGCTGGCGGCTCAGTTGGGAGACAAGGTGCCGCTGGAGACGGAGCGTGGGTACAACACCACGTTTTCCGAGCCGAATGTTGCTTTGAAGCATGCTGTTATGGTGCCAGGACTTGGCTTTGCAGTGACGCAGCTTTCTCACGGATTGCGGGTTGGCGGCGCTGTTGAGTTTGGCGGGCTGGAGATGGAAGCCAACTGGAAGCGGGCTGACGCGATGGCCGAGAAGGCATCTCGTTTGTTACCCGGCCTGAACCGTGAAAACGGCATTCGCTGGATGGGACATCGGCCTTCTATGCCGGATACCTTGCCGGTGATTGGGCATTCTAAACAAAGCGACCGCGTGACTTATGCGTTTGGGCATGGTCATCATGGGCTCACACAGGCAGCTATTACGGCTGAGCTGGTCAGTGACCTGATTTGCGGTGAAACACCAAAAATAGATTGCACACTTTACAGTGCTCAACGATTTTAAGCGCGGTTTTGCCGGGGGAGAGAGAGGGCTCCATCGGTTGACCGCCGGCATCCTGCATTGATGCCATGGAATAAGGGGAGGGGAGCTTGGTCTCCAAGAGTTTTTTCTGTGTTGATGGGCATACCTGCGGTAACCCCGTGCGACTGGTTGCGGGCGGCACGCCAGCCTTGCGCGGCAATGATATGCTGGAGCGGCGGGCGGATTTTCTCAAGCGCTATGACTGGATCAGAACCGGATTGATGTTTGAGCCGCGTGGGCACGACATGATGTCCGGCTCCATGCTGTTTCCTCCAACACGGCCTGACTGTGATGTGGCAGTGCTATTTATTGAAACATCCGGCTGTTTGCCCATGTGTGGGCATGGCACCATCGGTACGATTACTATGGCGCTGGAAGAGGGGCTTATTGAGCCTCGAGAGCCGGGCAAGGTGTATTTGGATACGCCTGCTGGTCTTGTGGTTGCTGAGTATTTTGAAAAAGACGGATATGTTGAGAGTGTTTGTCTGACCAACGTGCCAAGCTATCTGGCAGAGACTGGTTTGAGTGTTGACCTGCCGGGTGTGGGTGAGATCAGCGTTGACGTGGCATATGGCGGCAACTTCTACGCCATTGTTGAGGAACAGGAGAACTTTCCGGGCCTTGAGAATGTAGGTGTCTCACAGTTGCTCGACTGGAGTCCGCGGTTGCGGGCTGCTTTGAATGAGAAGTACTCCGTGACCCATGCCGAAGATGAACGCATTCACGGTATCAGCCACATTCAATGGACTGGCAAGCCAACCTCTGAGGCTGCGGATCGGCGCAATGCGGTGTTTTATGGCGACAATGCACTGGACCGTAGCCCGTGCGGGACCGGCACATCTGCTCGCCTCGCGCATCTTTACGCCAAAGGTGAGCTAAAGGTTGGCGACACCATGCGCCATGAATCCATCATCGGCTCTGTGTTTGTGGGCGGTGTGAAGGAAGCAACCAAAGTGGGTGGCCATGACGGCATCATCCCAACCATCGAAGGCTGGGCCCGCAAAACCGGCTACAACACCCTCTTCCTCGATGACCGCGACCCCTATATGACCGGCTTCCAGCTGGCCGCCGACGGCGTAAAGCACTTTCCGGAGAAAGGGACTTACGGAAAATGATTGAGGTCGTAGAGACCTAGCTTTGGATTGTATTCTACCAGTGAAGGGCGTGGCCAAGACAGGCTGCGCCTCTTTTTGTGATGGAAGTGCCGTGTGCGATCCTGTAAATCGAGCTGGATTACTTGGTGATGTAAACTGCAGGTCTCTGCCCTTTAGGAAGCAGGATGTGGCTTTTAACTTGCCGCTGGTAAACTTCAGTTAAGTTTCGTCAGGGTATCTGGATAGCAACTAATGGATCCAGACTAAGTATATGCATAATAACTTATGCTGTTTCCACAGCTGGGAATACGAAGGCTCTCAATAAATTGTTTACTTAGACATCTCGATAAACTAAGCGGTGGCCTATAAGACTTCCTGTCTTATTAAGATCTGCCGAATATGCCTCGTATACATCGTACAGATTCTGCGGCCAGAACCCTCTGATTTACTTCTCGAAGGACACTAAGACGATGTCTTGGGAAATGCTTTTCACCTTCTTCGTATTGTTTGCAGCTGTCATCCTGTTTGTCTCCGACAAGCTGAGGCTGGACCTTGTTGCAATCATGGTGATGTTGGCGCTTGGGCTGTCTGGTATTCTGACGCCTGCTGAAATGCTTTCGGGTTTCGGGTCCACCGTTGTCATTTTGATTGCCGGGCTGTTCATTGTTGGTGAGGCGCTGGCTCAAACCGGGATTTCTTATGCGGTTGGAGACAAGATCGTTCAGATTGCGGGGGATCAGGAGTGGAAGCTGATCGTGCTGTTGATGCTGACGGTTGCGGCGCTGGCGTCTGTTATGAGTGTGACCGGGGCAGGGGCGATCTTTATTCCGGTTGCTATCCGCCTTGCGAGCCGCTCCAACCTTTCTCCTTCGCGGCTGCTTATGCCACTTGCTTATGGGGCACTGATTGGGGGGATGCTTACCCTGATCGGGACACCGCCCAACCTGATTGCCAATGCGCAGTTGCAAAATGCTGGCATGGAGCCGTTCAACTTCTTCATCTTCACGCCGATCGGGCTCGTCATTCTCATTGTGGCGGTGATTTACATGCTGGTGTATGGCCGCCTATTTTTGCGTGGTCAGCAGCGACCGCAAGGGGCGACCGAGCAGGGGCGCCGGACGCTGCAGGGGTTTTTGGAAGCCTATGATATTGAGGACAAGATTGTCCGCCTGCGGGTCCGTGAGGATTCTGAGCTGGTTGGGCAGACTGTTGTGAGTGCGAAGCTGCGGCGGCGGGTTGGGCTTACACTGTTTGGGTTGGAGTATACCTCCACCACGACCAAGCGGCTGAAGGTGACGTCGACGCAGACAAACCGTGCCTTCAAGGCTGATGATATTGTGTTCGGGGTGATGCAGGAGCCTATCAGCGAGGATGTGTTTGCCTGCATTGGGCTGGAACTGTTGCCGATGGGCGAGGAGGGGCATCACCTTTCTGCGCGTGAGCTTGGCATGGCAGATTTGATTGTGGCGCCGGATTCCAAGCTGATCGGTAGAAAGATCAGTGGTGCCGGGTTTAGGACCAACCACAACCTGAGCGTTGTCGGGCTTATCCGTAAGGGGGAAACTCTGCACGGGAACTTTGGGAACATTGAGCTGAAGTTTGGGGACCAGTTGCTTGTGGTCGGGGACTGGGAGAACATCAGCAAACTGCAGGCGGCGCGGGAGAGTTTTCTGTTGCTGGCGTTTCCGGAGGAGATTAAGAACTATCTGCCCCGGCGCAAGCTGGCGCCTGTCGCGCTTGGTATTCTGGCGCTTATGCTGGCGCTCATCATCTTCCGTGTGGTGCCGAGCGTGACGGCGGTTGTTTTGGCGGCGACGGCAATGGTGTGCGTGGGGTGTGTTTCGGTTAATCGGGCTTACACTTCTATCAACTGGCCCAGTTTGATTTTGATTGCGGGGATGATCCCCATGGCTACCGCTCTTGAGAAAACGGGTGGGTTGCTGCTGATTGTGGATCAGATTGTTGCGCTTTATGGCAATAGCTCCCCTTATGTGATGCTGATGTCTTTGTTTTTGCTGACCTCTGTCTTCAGCCAGTTTACGTCGAACACGGCGACGGCGGTGTTGATTGCGCCTGTTGCGTTTGAGGTGGCGTCCATTATGGGGGTGCAGCCTGAGCCATTCCTCATGAGCGTTGCGATTGCGGCTTCGACGGCGTTTTGTACGCCTGTGGCCTCGCCCATTAACACGCTGGTGATGGGGCCGGGGAACTACCGGTTCAAGGATTACGTGGTGATTGGCGTGCCGTTGCAGATCATGGCGCTGGCGATTGCCACCCCGCTTATTCCGGTGTTTTTGCCGTTCTAGCTGAGGTTCAGTATCCAGTCTTCGTATTGTCGGCCTTGCTTGATTTCTCCCTGAGCGGCTGCGGTGATTTCAAAGGATTTTGAGCGCACCTGGCGAGGGGAGAAGCCGAAGTATTTTTTGAACATGCGGCTGAAGCTGCTTTCATTCATGAAGCCAAAATCCAAAGCCACCTGATAGGTTGCTCTGTAGGCGTTGCGCGGGTCTAGCAGTGCGCGCAAGACGGCCTTCATGCGCCTGTCGCGGATGTATTTGCTGACGCCGCCGAAGGACAGAAACAACTCATAGAGTTTGCTGCGCGATACGTTTATGGCGCCGCCGAGATAGTCCGGAGACAGGTTCGGGTTGGTCAGGTTTGCCTCGACAACGCGCCGGGCGCGGGTCATCAAGGCCAGATTAACACCTTCCTGTCCTGCCTCGCTTTCATGAGGCATTCCATTCAGGCACGCAGCAATCAACCCCATGGTTGCGGGCACGAGCTGCTGGGCTTGCTGCATGTTCAGTTTGCTGGTCTGGGCGCTGACTGACGAGAGATGTTCGCGCAAAATCACATTCAGTGGGTGAGCCGCCGGGAGTGTTTTTAAGTTGCTGTCATCCGGGCTGTGCAGCAGGGGCGCAAGTTGCTCGCGTGCGATCAGAATGGAGCGATTGCTGTAACTGCCGGCGATTGAGCCACCTTCCTGTGAGAAATCCAGAAAAATGCAGTCGCCCTTGTTGAGGTTGACGCTCTTTTGCCCGGCATAGAACTCGGCGTCGCCCTCATCATGAACCATCAGCAAATAATGATCTACGCCATCTCGTGCCATGGCCGCATTGGTGCGGTTGGCGATATGGGCTTGTGCTGTCACCTGAGAGAGCATGAGGGAATCGAACAGCACAGATTTGATATCACCAAAGAAATCGAGCTGATCTTCGCCGCGGTGTATTTCTGCCTCGCAAAGACAGGCTAAGCTCTCTCGCCAAAACGCAAATCTGTCTTTTCGCCGGATGGAATCTAATGAAAATGAGTTTCTTGGTAGGCCGACGATCGGTTCCGTTTGAATTGCCTCACTCAACGGCCCGCCTCCTGCTGCATGAATGCTTTAGACATGCATACTATGTGATGTATTTGACAAGCACACAACTGCAGGCAGAAATATAATTTAGTAGATGCTTTTCTAAGAACGCGGAGTTGATGCTGGAATTGTTTGTTTCCCGGATGACGTACGTCAGACTGTGACAGGTGTAGGTACTGCGGGGAATGTTAGTACTGTGTAACTATGATTGCCTTAGTTTAGTTAGAAAAATAGTGCATCTCTGATAAGTACTCTAATATTTAAGATAAAAAATATGTTGTTGTCTTTATATTGAGAATGATGACGAATTTAACTTTATAATGAGGCCGAAGCTGATGGTATTATTTAAAAATACAGTTGCATATTTTATATTACACATTATCTCTGGTTTAATTATATATGGTTTACTATCTGTTGTATTCAAAATCACCGCTTTGTAGGTAGACACATCTACGGTAAGAAAAAGTGAGCCTCTTGGTATGACGGAGAAGAAAAATAAGATCCAAAAAACTGAGCAACCAGGAGGCGGTTGGGGGGCTGCAAGGGCCACGCTCAAGGTATTGATGGAGCAAAGTGGTCTCAGCAAAGGTTCGAAAGCACTCCTTTCAATGAACCAGCCTGGAGGCTTTAAGTGCCCTAGTTGTGCCTTTCCTGACCCGGTGTGTCGAAGTAAATTTGAGTTTTGTGAGAATGGTGCAAAGGCACTCGCCTTCGAAGCAACGAAAAAGAGAGTAACACGCGAGTTCTTTGCCGCGAATACTGTATCTAGCTTGATGGAAGAATCTGATCACTGGTTGGAAATGCAAGGTCGGCTAACCGAACCCATGCGTTATAGTGAGGAACTAGATAAATATGTGCCTTGTGACTGGGATGAAGCCTTTGATCTGATTGGCGGACACCTGCGAGCTCTAGGCAATCCAAATCAAGCGGAATTTTATACGTCAGGACGCACCTCCAATGAGGCTGCATTCCTCTATTCTATTTTTGCGCGCGAGTTTGGCACTAATAATTTTCCAGATTGCTCAAACATGTGCCATGAGCCAACAAGCCGAGGCCTGCCGCCATCAATTGGTGTAGGTAAGGGCACTGTGGTGATGGAAGATTTTGACAGTACTCAGGCAATCTTCGTTATAGGTCAAAATACCGGTACAAATTCACCTCGTATGATGGCCAATCTTATTCGAGCGCGAAAACGGGGTGTACCTGTTATCGTGGTCAATCCAATGCCCGAACGTGCGTTGATCCGTTTCACTAATCCTAAAGACGTTGTGCAAATGGCGACATTGGGCTCAACTGAAATCGCGAGCAACTTTGTTCAAGTCCGTATTGGTGGGGACCTCGCAATGCTCAAGGGCATGATGAAGGTCATTTTTGAACGCGATGCCAATGGTGAGCAAATAATCGACTGGGCGTTCGTAGAGCGTCACACAGTAGGCATCACTGCATTGCAAGAAGATGTTTTGAGCCAGAATTGGGATGAAATTACCGACATTTCAGGCATCTCTGAAGAGCAAATCAGACGTGTATCAGAAGTTTATATCCGGTCTAAAGCAACGATGATTTGTTATGGAATGGGCCTTACTCAGCATCAGAAAGGATCACACCTTCTACAACAGGTGGCAAACTTACTGTTGTTATTGGGGAACTTTGGCAAGCCAGGAGCAGGCATTGCACCGATCCGCGGTCATTCAAATGTTCAAGGAGACCGGACAGTTGGTATCGATGAACAGCCTTCGCAGGCTTATCTCGAACAGCTAAAGAAAGTATTCCATTTTGAGCCGCCTCGTGAACATGGGCACCATACAATTAAAGCCGTAGAAGCGATGGAGAAAGGGAACGCTAAGGTCTTCATCGGGATGGGCGGCAATTTTGTTCGTGCCATTCCAGATACTCAACGCTCCTATGGTGCCATGCGTAAGCTTTCCCTCACTGTTGGTATTGCAACCAAACTCAACCGTGGTCACCTCGTCCACGGCAAAGATGCCCTGATCCTTCCCGTAATCGCACGCTCCGAAAAGATCGGTACTTCCGCCGGTGAACAGTTTTTGACAACCGAAGATTCAATGTCAAAGGTTTCTGCGTCTAGAGGAGTTTTAGAGCCAGCAAGTCAATATTTGAAGTCAGAAGTCGAAATTGTGTGCAGAATGGCTATGGCAACTCTTCCAAATAGCGTGGTGAACTGGGGAAGTTTCATCACGAATTACAATTTGATCCGAGAAAAAATCTCAGAAGTTTATCCGGAGATTTACAGCGACTTTCTGTCGAAGATTCGCATTCCTGAGGGCTTTTATCTGGATGTCCCGGCGAGACGACTTGTTTGGAACACTCCAAACGGGAAGGCAAACTTCCTTACTTTTGATGGATTAAATTCAGATGATCCAGTTCATGACCCGGATATGTTGCGGTTAGCGACTGTCCGTTCCAATGATCAGTTCAATACGACAATTTATAGTAACAGTGACCGTTATCGCGGTATCTACAACACGCGAATGGTGTTGTTTATGAATGCTGAGGATCGCGCAGAGCGCGAGTTGGAAAATGGTTCCTTTGTTGCCGTCGAGACAATCTTTAATGACGGCATGCATAGGCGGGTCAACGGATTGACGGTGGTGGATTATTCCCTACCCCGAGGGGCTGTGGCCGGCTATTATCCGGAACTCAACCCGCTTTTGCCGCTTGGGTATTACGACAAAATCAGTGGTACACCAGCAGCTAAATCGATCCCTGTAAGAGTTTTGATAGATCAGGAAACTAAGAAGTCTTAGCGTCACATAACACTGCTGTTCGAGCAGAGACATAAAGGGCCAGCAGCATTCGCAGCGGGGTAAATTTGCTTGGGGTCAGCTTTAGACATTCGCATTAAGTCAGCAACACTCTGCTTTTCGCATACAATACTAAAACGATTGTTCTCGCCGCGATCACTTCCCAAACCCCGCCTTTTAATGGTCTGTCTCACTCTCATGTAATGTCTTCCTGTTAGAGGTACGGCGCGCCTGCGTTTGTTGTTGTCTAAAAGGAACCCCTGCTGATGATCGATATGATTATCGTGGCTGGCTATTTGGTTGGCATACTTGTGGTGGGGCTTTGGGGTGGCCGGATACAGCGGGGGTTGAAGGATTATGCGACGGCGGGGCGTGAGTTTGGGTCTCTTGTTATTTTCGCCACCATGTCTGCCTCTTTTATTGGCGGGGGCTTTTCTACCGGCAATGCAGAAAAGGTGTTTTTGTATGGCGTTGCTAACATTGTGGCGCTGTGGGGCTTCAGCTGTAAAGAGATCGCGGTTGCCACGTTGATTGCGCCCAAGATGAAGGCTTTCCCCGATGCGGTTTCGGTTGGTGATGTTATGGGCAAGGCCTATGGCAAGCTGGCCAGAATAACCACGGGCGTGTGCGGTTTGATGCTGTGTTGCGGCATTGTTGGTGCGCAGGTTGGTGCAATTGGCGTCATCTTCAATGTGTTTTTTGGGCTGGACCGGTTCTGGGGCATCGGGATCGGCTGCGGTATCGTCATTCTTTATACGACGCTGGGCGGTATGCGGGCGGTGGTTTACACCGATGTGGTGCAGTTTGTTATTCTGGCGATTGGGATGCCGCTGGTGCTGGGCTTTGGCATTTATCAGATTGGCGGTTTTGATGCGCTGTTTGCGGCGGTGCCGCCGGACCATCTTGCTCTGCCCGGGCCGGACTTTGGCTGGATGGGGCTGATCGGGCTTATTCTAGTCTTTATGTTTGGCGAGACGCTTGTGCCTCCTTATATGCAGCGGTTGCTGGCGGGGAAGACGGCGAGCGCTGCGGCGCGGGGTACGCTCTATTCCGGGCTGTTCTCTTTTCTGTTCTTCGCGATCACCGGAGCCATTGGTTTGGTGGCCTTTGCGCTGGACCCGGATTTGAACCCTAACAATGCCATGAGCTTTGTGATTGTGAGTGTTATGCCGCCTGTGCTGAAGGGGCTGGTATTTTCCGGTGTGATCGCGATTGTGATGTCTTCCGCCGACTCTTATCTCAACTCAGCTAGTATTGCGTTTGTGAATGATGTTTGGCGGCCTTTGCAGCGCAAGGCGATGAGTGAGGAGAACCTGCTGTTCATCGCCAAGCTGGTAACGCTGGTTGTGGGGCTGCTCTCTATTGTGTTTGCCGTCTCTATAGAGAGCATTCTGGATATTCTGATTTACGCCTACAATTATTGGGCGCCGATTGTGCTGGTGCCGCTGGTGGCTGCTATCTATGGCACGCGCCGTGGGACCACGGCTTTTCTTGCAGGTGCTGTGACCGGAGTGGTTGCTACGGTGTTGTGGCAGAGCGGGCTCAACTCGCCTTTTGATCTGCCCGGACTGGTGATTGGTGTGTTCGCCAATCTGGTTGTGTTCTTATCCGTGCCCAAATCTCCCATCTATATACATGACTGAGTGAGAGCGGCTGGTTGCTCAAGATATTTTGAGGTTTTGTGGCTTGCAGGTTGGCGGTGGTGCATTAGCCTCGCTGCAAACTTGGAGTTTGATGCGTGCCTTTATAGTCGCGCGTCATGCATTGATTTATTTGGTGGAGCGAGTTCATCGGGTTTGATGGAAGCCATACAACCGGAACGCGCTCTAAAGGAGGCTTTTATGCGTGCTGTTCTTTCTGGACTATTCCTCAGTTTGCTGGCGACACAGGTTTTGGCGGGTGAAGCCGATGTGGTGAAAGCGGATGTGACCCCGCAAGCGGATGGGTCCTATCGGTTTGATGTGACCGTGCGCCATGGTGATGAAGGATGGGACCACTATGCCGATGCATGGGAGGTGCTTTCGGAAGACGGTAAAGTGCTGGCCGTGCGGGTGCTGGCGCATCCGCATGTGAATGAGCAGCCGTTCACACGCTCGTTGAGTGGTGTTGAGATTCCGGCAGGGATGTCGCGGGTGGTGGTTCGTGCCAGGGACAGTGTTCATGGGTATGGCGGTGAGACGGTAACCGTGGACCTGCCGGGGCGGTGAGGCTGGTTCTGCTGGGACAGGCGGCCATGGTCTGCGGTAGATTTTGGTGAGGCGGGCATAAGTCGGGTTTGGGCTGTCTGGGGCGGGCCTGACGAGGAGGGGCATAAGTTGGGATCGGTTGGAGCTGTAGGCGCGGGCGACTGGATCGGGCTTTTGCCTCGATTGCTGACATAGGAACGCAAGATCGCGCGTCTCACACCGAAATAACGAAGACTAACGCATAAGAACGCAAACCCGGTGAAGGGCGGTTTCGGGCGGCTGAGCGAGTCGCTGAAGTATCAGAGGGACGTTTGCGGTGGTTTGGTGTGCTGAGGGTGTGAGTTTCGTTTGAAAAAGTTGGATATCCCCGTCTGTGCAAATTTTGTTTTTGTTAATTTTTGTTGTTTGTTTGGTTGTTATTGGCTTGTTTCTGCGGTTTTAGGGTGTCTGGTGGTGGTGTGTGGGTTGATATATGAAGTTATTGAATTGTTTGAATTTTAGTTTTTGCCCGATTGTTTTGTTTTTTTGGAGTTTGCGTGTTGACGGGTCGGTCTGGTATCCCTATAACCCGCTTCACGCCACCGGGGCGGGCCACTGAGGCGCGGTTCTGGAGGCACAAAAACAGAAGGATTTACGGGGTTTTTAAGAGATCTTGTAAGTCTGGATATTGAGGCGTAAGTCTCTGTTCATTGACAATTGAATACGGAAGAAGAAAGAGAAACGTGGACGGCGGTTATTCGCGAGTGGTTTGGTAACAAGTCACTGTTACGGAATAGCTGACTTAGTTTACGTTTTTCAGAACACCAAAG
>NZ_LMCF01000221.1 GCF_001623075.1 Pseudovibrio sp. Ad37 | reverse complement strand
CAACCCGTTCACGTAATTCTATCGGATATGGCTTGCCCATGTGCCCTCCAAAAACAAGGATGGCAACATTGAATCACAAAAAGTTAAAATGAGAAACCTGAATCAGATCTGGCGCAGCACGCTCTAGCTGTATTCTTCCGTTAGTTTTCGCTGAGACCTCACATGGGCTGTAGGACGCTGGGAGGCTGTCGTCGGTTTGGCTTGTGAGGGAAAGTAAAAGAATACCTTAAAAGCGGGGGAACAGGATGTTTGCCAAAGAACACATTACCTATGAGCCAGTGGATTTGCCGGATCGTCTGGACCTGAGCGATGAGCAGATGCTTGAAGCTGTGAAAGGCTTTTATGACAAGATGAAGCGTCGCCATACGGTTCGGGATTTTTCAAATCGTCCTGTTGCCCGAGAGGTTATTGAAGAGTGCATTCGCACGGCTGGTACGGCACCTTCTGGTGCGAACCATCAACCCTGGCATTTTGTGGCGATCTCTCAACCTGAGTTTAAGAAACGTATTCGGGATGGTGCGGAAGAAGAAGAGCGCCGGTTTTATGACGGCGGTGCAGGTGATGAGTGGATCAAAGCGCTTGAGCCGATTGGCACCAACGATGACAAGCCTCACCTGGAAGATGCGCCATGGCTGATTGTTGTGTTTGCACAGCGTTGGGGGCAGTTTGAAGACGGGACGCGCTACAAAAACTACTACGTGCCTGAAAGTACTGGCATTGCTTGTGGTTTTCTGCTGACGGCGCTACACCATGCAGGACTGGTCTCGCTGACCCATACGCCGAACCCGATGAAGTTTTTGAATGGTATGCTAGATCGCCCTGACTCTGAAAAGCCAATCATGATCATTGCAGTTGGTCACCCGGCTGAAGATGCCAAAGTGCCTGCGGTGGCAAAGCTGAAGAAGCCTTTGTCTGAAATCTTGACAGTGGCGGATTAGAGCTTTAAGTGCTTAAGCCGTAAGGAGTTCATTACCACGCAGAAGGATGACAGGCTCATGGCCAGTGCCGCAATCATGGGTGAGAGCAGCGCTCCGGTGAATGGGTAGAGAATGCCTGCTGCGATGGGGATGCCTGCGGTGTTGTAGACAAACGCCAGAAATAGGTTCTGGCGGATGTTGCGCAAAGACCCGATGGCGAGCTTGCGGGCACGCACAATGCCAGTGAGATCGCCATTGAGCAACGTGATGCCCGCGCTTTCGACGGCGACGTCTGCGCCCGTTCCCATTGCCAGCCCGACATCGGCAGAAGCAAGAGCGGGTGCGTCGTTGACGCCGTCGCCTGCCATGGCAACCATTGCTCCGGATGCATGGAGTTGATCGACCAATGTCTTCTTGTCTTCTGGCAGAGCTTCTGCCTTGAACTCGTCAATACCAACGGAGTTGGCGACGGCTTTGGCTGTCAGGGCATTGTCTCCGGTTGCCATGACGACTTTGATACCGGCCTCATGCAGTTGCCTGATGGCCTCGGTTGCGTTTTCTTTGATCGGGTCGGAGATGGCGATCAAGCCGATGATGTCTTGCTCATTTGACATATAGATGCTGGTGTTGCCCACAGCGCTCAAAGCTTGGTGCTTTTGCTTCATGGCCTCAGAGATCTTGTCAGTGAGGTTGAAGATGACCGGGTTGCCGATGGCGTAGGGCTTTCCTTCGACCTTTGCGCTGACGCCCTTTCCGGTGTGGGCCTCAAAATCATCGGAGTTGGACAGCGACATTTTTCTGGCTGAGGCGGCATGGACAATTGCTTCTGCCAGTGGGTGCTCGGAGCCTTTTTCGATGGAGGCAGCGATGTGTAGGAGTTGGTCCTCAGTGTAGTCCTCAGAGAAAGACTGGATTGAGGTGACGGTCGGTTTGCCTTCTGTGATGGTTCCTGTCTTGTCGACAATGAGCGTATCGACCTTGGACATGAGCTCCAGCGCGGTGGCATCTTTAATGAGCACGCCGGCCTGCGCACCCCGGCCACTGGCGGTCATGATGGACATGGGCGTGGCAAGCCCAAGGGCACAGGGGCAGGCGATGATGAGCACTGATACGGCGACGATGACGGCGTAAGACAGGGATGGTGCCGGGCCGATAAGCAACCAGATGAAGAAGGAGAGAATGGAGATGCCGACCACGGTGGGGACGAAGTATGCCGAGACTTTATCTGCTAGGCCCTGAATGGGCGCGCGTGAGCGTTGAGCAGAGGAGACCATGGTGACGATCTTGGAGAGCATGGTATCCGCGCCGACGTTTGTTGCCTCTATGATCAACGTTCCGTTTTTGTTGAGCGTTCCGCCTGTGACCGTGTCTCCGACGTTTTTCTCAAGGGCGACGGGCTCGCCTGTGAGCATGCTTTCATCCAGATAGGATTGACCATCGACGACGCGAGAGTCGACAGGGACAGCCTCTCCAGGGCGGACACGGAGCTTGTCGCCTGTCATTATGTTCTCGAGGGGGGCGTCATATTCTGTGCTGTCATCCAGCACGCGGCGTGCGGTTTTGGGAGCAAGGTCAAGCAAGGCGCGGATGGCGTCACCCGTGCGCTCACGGGCTCGCATTTCCAGCACTTGTCCCATGAAGATCAGAGCAAGGATGACAGCCGAGGCTTCGTAATAGACCGGCGGATGGCCTGTGGCAGCACGGATGCTTGGGGGGAACAGGCCGGGCAGGAAGGTTGCCACCAGAGAATAAAGGTAGGCGGCGCCGACGCCCAGGGTGATGAGTGTCCACATGTTGAGGTTCCATGTGGTGATAGACTTGAGGCCTCGTTTGAAGAGCGGGATGCCTGCCCACAGGACAACGGGTGTTGCGAGGACAAACTCTACGTAGATGGCTGTGGGTTCGCCGAGCCATTCGCGGAACGGGAGGCCGATGAAGGGGCCCATGGTGATGGCGAGCAGGGGAATTGAGAGAATTGCGCTGAGCCAGAAGCGTCTGGTGAAATCAACCAGTTCGTGGCTGGGTTCGTCATCGCTGGTGACTGTCATGGGCTCCAGTGCCATGCCGCAGATAGGGCATTCGCCGGGGCCTTTCTTGATGATCTCCGGATGCATGGGGCAGGTGTAATCGACATCCTGCGTCTGAGTTTCCTGCTGCTTTTTGCTGTTGCCAGAGGCGTAGTAATAGGGATCGCTGTCGAATTTATTGAAGCACTTGGGAGAGCAGAAATGGTAGGTCTTTCCGGCAAAATCAGCTGAGAGGGTGTCGTCTGTGACTGTTACAGACATGCCGCAGACCGGATCCTGCTCCGTGGGGGAGGTGGCATTGGGTTGTGGTGTGTTTGATGCCTCGTCCATCAGTCAAAAGGCTCCCTGATCCAGCGCGCTCGCGTTCTACCAGCGCAGATCATATGCCTTTGCAGTGCCTTAAAGGATTAAAGCTTCGTGGGACTTGGCAGTATCACTAGGCTGAGCTTAATGGAAATGAGAGCATTTGGGTCAAGTTGCCATGAGCGTTTGTCTGGTGGCCATGGAGAGCGACTTGGCTTCCATTTGTTATGTGTCGCTCTGCGTTTGAGCCAGCTTCAGATGCGGCTCCATGATCATGGCGAACTTGCGGATGATCTTTTCGATGTAATCCGGGTCGCTGTGGAACTCCTGCTGGAAAATCATACCGCGGATGAATGAGCGCCAGATGAGGAGGGTCAGGGTTACGTCTTCAACGGCCTCTTCATCCAGACCCGGTGGCAGGAAAAACTGGTTGAGCTGCTCATTCCAATCTTCCAGTTTGGGAGAGATGCGCAGAGACAATGCCTTGTCTGTGCGGGTTGCCATGATGATTTCAGAGAAGGCGCGCCCTTCCGGCGTGTCGATGATGTTTTTCCAATAGGTTACGAGTGCGTCGGCGAGTGTCCCGTTACCAGAATGGGTTACCTGAGCGAAGGGGAAAGAGTTTGGGCTTTCCTGTTGGTAGTGGCGCAAAATTCTTGAGAGCAGGAAGTCGACCGTTCCAATCACCAGATCTTCCTTGGAGGGGAAGTGGTGCATCAAGGCCCCGCGACTGACATCAACCCCTTCGAGCACGCGGTTGATTGAGGTTTCTGCATAGCCGAGCCGGTCGAGGCAATCGATGGTCGACTTAATGAGGGCTTTGCGTGTGTTTTCACCGCGCTGCTTCTTCTTGTCTAACTTGCTTACCATGATCAACCTTAGCCTTAGGAAGGGGTTTTCTCTGAAACACTTGACGTATTGGGAACTAGTATATACCGTACGTTTGGTATGTAAAAGAGGTTTCCGTTAAAATGACCATGAAAACCACGGAAAATCAAAGCTCTAGTAAACGTAAGCAGCCAATTTGCATTGGGGGAGCTTGCGGCTTTTGGGGTGACTCTAACGCGTCAACCGGGCAGTTGTTGCGCGCTGGAGGGCTCGATTACATTGTTTACGACTATCTGGCAGAGATCACTCTTTCCATCATGGCAAGGGCGCGTCAGAAGTCTCCTGATCTCGGATATGCGACGGATTTTGTTGAGCAGGTGCTTGGCTTGAATCTGAAGGCTATTGCCGAATCCAAGACGAAAATTCTTAGCAATGCTGGTGGTGTTAATCCGATGAGTTGCGCTGCCAAGATCCGCGAGTTGATTGCTGCGCAGAAGCTGGATCTGAAGGTTGCCGTTGTTACCGGTGATGATCTGCTGGCGGAGGCTGGAACGTATCAGGCTGCCGGTGTGACAGAGATGTTCTCTCATGAGGCCTTCCCGAAGTCTGAGAAAGTTGCCTCCATCAATGCTTACCTTGGTGCGCAGCCTGTTGTTGCTGCTCTGGGCGCTGGTGCTGACATTGTAATTACAGGGCGGTGTGCGGACAGTGCGTTGACCCTTGCTGCATGCGCGCATGCTTTTGGTTGGGACTGGGCGGATTATGACCGCCTTTCCGCAGGGAGCCTCGTCGGGCATCTGCTGGAGTGCGGGACGCAGGTTACTGGCGGCAACTTTACGGACTGGCGGGATGTGCCGGATGTGAAGAAGATCGGCTATCCAATTGCGACAGTTTATGAAGATGGCAGCTGTGATTTGATCAAGCCGGAAGGCAGTGGCGGGCTTGTGAGTGTTGGTACGGTTGCCGAGCAGCTGGTCTATGAGATTGGTGATCCGCAAGCTTATTTGCTGCCTGATGTGACCTGTGATTTTTCGCAGGTGACGGTTGAGGCGAAAGCAGCTGATTGTGTGCATGTTTCTGGTGCGAAAGGGCGCTCAGCGCCTGAAAGCCTGAAGGTTTCAGCAACCTGGGCGGATGGGTTCCGTATTGGATTGATGATCCCGTATGTGGGCTTTGATGCTGGTGAGAAGGCGCAGATGTTTGCTGACCTTGCTCTTGGCCGCGCCGAGACGGTGATGAAAAAGCTTGGTGCGCCCGGCTATCAAGAGGTGTCTGTTGAGATCGTGGGGGCAGGATCTCAGGTTGGCGCGGCTTCTGTGAGCCGGGGCACCTATGAAGAAGTTGTCCTGAAGATTGCAGCGCGGCACGTGGACCAGCGTGCTGCCGGTTTGCTTTTGCGTGAGCTGACTGGATTGGGCCTTTCGGTTGCTCCGGGGATGACAACGTTTAACGGTGGTCGGCCTAAGCCGTCGCCTGTTGTGCGGTTGTTCTCATTCCTTGTTGAGCAGTCGGCGGTATCGCCTCAGGTTTCTCTGGAAGGAGCGCCTGTTCCGTTTGAGCCTGTGATTGCGACAGGTGTGGCAGCGGCAGCTGAGAGTGCCGAGGTTCCGCAAGTAGCTGCGTCTGATGATGCGCTGATTGATGTTCCGCTGATCAAGCTGGCTTATGCGCGTAGTGGTGATAAAGGCGATAAAGCGAACATCGGCGTGATTGCGCGGAAGGCGGAGTGGGTGCCGTGGATTGCGGCGGCGCTGAGTGAAGAGGCAGTTGCGCAGACCTTTGCGCATTTCAATCCGGGCAAGGTGGCTCGTTTCTACCTGCCGGGCTGTCATGCGCTGAATTTCCTGATTGATGATGTGCTTGGCGGCGGCGGTATTGCCAGCCTGAGGCTGGACCCGCAAGCAAAGGCGTACAGCCAGATCTTGCTGAAGCAGAGTGTTCCGGTTCCGCAGTCCATTGCGCAGGAGGTGATGTGATGAGTGATGCTTCAACAACTTCCCCCGTTCTTGTGGCTCAAAAAGATGGTTGGATGGCCATCACTTTGAACCAACCTGAGAAGCGCAACCCGCTGACAGGCGAGGTGATTGCTGAAATCTCCAAGGTGCTGCGTGATGTGCAGGATGATCGGAGTGTCCGTGGGATCACGTTCACTGGGGCTGGTGGTGTGTTCTGTGCTGGGGGCGATCTGAAGTCCTTCCAGCAGATCATGGCTGGTGGTGATGAAGCCGAGGCGATTGCGCAAAAGATCAGTCTGGAAGCTGCAGCGTTTTTTGGAATGATCGCCAATCAGCCGCAAGTGACCATTGCTTTGGTGGAGGGGGCCGCCATGGCAGGTGGTCTTGGTATGGCCAGTGCCTGTGACTTTGTGGTCGCAACGCAAGACGCCAAATTTGCATTTACTGAGACGCGGATTGGCTTGCCGCCTGCTCAGATTGCTCAGTACGTGACCAAACGTCTGGGCTACCAGAAAGCCAAGAAAATGCTCGTGTTGGGGAGCAAACTGACCGGTGTCGAGGCCTTTGACATCGGTCTGGTCGATGAAGCTGTTGCAGATCAGGCAGCGCTTGAGACAGCAGAAGCGGATTTAAAAAAGCAAGTTCTGGCTTGTGCTCCAGACGCTGTTGCAGCCACCAAGCGAGTGGTTGAGGAGACGCTTTTCCTTGAACAGGAAGAGTTGCGCCAGAGCGCGGCTGCTCATTTTGCAAGAGCTATCGTTGGGGAAGAGGGACAGGAAGGCGTGAAGTCGTTTTTACAAAAACGCAAACCTTCCTGGGCTCCTTAGATGACCCCTTAAATTCTGGGGTATGCGTTTACCCGATAACAGATGTTCGAATGCGGTGAAGGAAGAAGAAATGCAGGGTATGCTCATATTCGTATGAGCTGACTATAATGCCGAAGTCTATCGCGCAATAACGATAGTGTTGGAACCAGCGGGGAGGCTGAACCAACACATCAGAGGAGGGAACATGGGTACACAGTACGCACTGCCAATTGAAATGCTGCAAAAATGGGCCACAGATAAACCAAACTCGGTTTATCTGCGACAACCCGTGAACCGGCAGTTCATAGAATTCACCTGGAAGGAATGTTACGACACCGTCCGGCGTGTGGCTGCTGCGCTCCAGTCAATGGGTTTCCAACCGGGAGACCGGATTGGAATTCTCTCCAAAAACTGCGCAGAATGGTTTCTGGCTGACTTTGCAATTCAGGCTGCTGGTTATATCTCAACACCAATTTATTACACAGCCTCAGCGGATACGATCAGCTACATCATTAATCATGCAGATATCAAAGCGCTGTTTATGGGCAAGCTGGATGATTTTGCGCCGAGCCAGCAGGGTATTCCTGAGGGCGTGGTCAAGATTGCGCTTCCCTATAACACGATAGATTGTGAGCACAGCTGGACGGAGCTGGTCAAAACGAATGATCCGTTGCCAGAAGATAAGCTGGCCAAGCCAGAGCTGGATGAGCTGTTTTCCATTGTTTACACCTCTGGCTCCACCGGGAACCCGAAGGGGGTGGAAGTCACCTGGCGCAATATTGCCTATGGCGCATGGTCTCCAACCCAGTCTTTGGAACTGGGCCGTGAAGAACGCCTGATCTCCTATCTTCCGCTGGCGCATATCACCGAGCGTGCTCTTATTGAGCATGTGAGCCTTTATGCTGGTGTGGTTGTGAGTTTTGTGGAGTCTTTGGACACTTTTGCGGAGGATTTACGAGCAGCTGAAGTGACCATGTTCATTTCTGTGCCGCGTCTCTGGATGAAATTTCAGTCCAGTATCCTTGCCAAGGTTCCGCAGAAGAAGCTGGACAGGCTTTTGAGCATTCCGATCCTGAGCTGGTATGTGAAGCGGAAAATCCGCGGACAGCTTGGCCTGACCAACGCAAAGCTCATCGGGAGTGGTTCAGCACCAATCTCCAAGGCTGTTCTGGAATGGTACCAGAAGCTGGGCATCAACATTACTGAGGGATGGGGCATGACCGAGACTGCAGGTCTTGCGTCCTCTCACTTCCCCTTCCGTGCGGATAAGGTTGGCACAATCGGTACGCCGCTTGCAGGGCTTGAGATCAAGATCACCGATGAAGGTGAGCTTCTCATTCGCGGGGACGCTGTGACCAAGGGATACTACAAGGATCCTGAGCTGACTGCTGAAACCATTGAAGATGGCTGGTTCCATACTGGTGACAAAGTTGAGCAGGATGCAGATGGGTTCTTGCGTATTACGGGCCGTGTGAAGGAAATCTTCAAATCCTCTAAGGGCAAGTACATTGCGCCTGTGCCGATTGAGGCCATGCTGTTTGACAATACATATGTTGAGCAAGCCTGTGTGATGGGGTCTGATTTGGCGCAGCCTGCGGCGGTGGTGTTCCTCTCCAGCGAGATGACCCATGGTCTGTCGCGCGAAGAGGTGCGTACCAGCCTTGAAGAGACCTATCACAGCATTAACAGTGCCGTTGAAAGCCATTTGAAACTGAGTTCGATCATTGTCGCAAACGACATGTGGACCATTGAGAATGGTTATCTCACCCCGACCATGAAGATCAAAAGAACACGCCTTGAAGATCGCTATCAAGAGGTGGTGCAGGGTATGCCTGATCGTCCGGTGGTTTGGGAAGATGAATGCGGTGCTGCGGCTGGTGCGCCGGCCTGAAAGACTGACAATGGTTTGGGGTGACGTGGTCACCCCAAACCGGGAATTTTGAGGCGAGGGCCTCTGTTTGAATAAGCCGCGTGAGTGGCAGGGAGAATTTGGAATGAGCAATGAACCGTCCCGTTACGCATCAGTCCTGCGAGATGGGTTGTTTGATGGACAAACAATGATTGTGACTGGGGGAGGCAGTGGCATTGGTCGCTGTATCGCCCACGAACTTGCAGCGTTGGGCGCCCATACCGTTCTCCTTGGCCGCAAGCAGGCAAAGCTTGATGCGGTGGCTGATGAAATTTGTGAGGATGGCGGCGAGGTTTCAACTCACTCGCTGGACATTCGTAATGAAGAGGCTGTTGGCGAAACTGTTGCCAAGATTGTCGCGGAGCGTGGTGTGATCCATGGCCTCGTGAACAATGCGGGTGGGCAGTATCCAAGCCCTGCGGCCTCTATCAAGAAGAAGGGCTTTGACGCGGTTGTTGAGACCAACGTCACAGGCGGCTTTTTGATGGCGCGTGAGGTTTACAATCAGGGAATGCGTAAGAGCAAAGGCGGATCCATTGTCAATATCGTTGCGGATATGTGGCGCGGTATGCCGGGTATGGCGCACTCTGGTGTGGCACGGGCCGGTATGCAGAACCTGACCATGACGCTGGCTGTTGAATGGGCCGAGGCAGGTGTGCGGGTGAATGCGGTTGCCCCGGGCTGGATCGCGTCTTCCGGCTTTGACACTTACGACGAAAACTTCATCAAAACCATGTTTGCGCGGATGGCGGACAACAACCTCGCTCGTCGTCTGGGCACGGAAGCTGAGGTTGCCTCTCTGGTGAACTTCCTGCTTTCTCCGGGAGCTGCGTTCATGACTGGACAGTGTATTGGCGTGGATGGTGGAGCGCCGCTCTGGACCAACCTGATGCCGGTTGGCGATAATGCCAATATGAAGGAATACCAAGGGTTTCATCGCTATGAGAAGCCTAGGGCCCTTAAAGCTTGGGAGAAAGACAAATGCCCAAGTTAACCTCCTCAGTCGATAGCAGCAGCGCTGCGTTTGCTCAGAACAAGGCCTTCATGGAAGCTCTCATTGAGGAGTTCCGTGGGTATGAGGCAAAGGTTCGGGAGAACTCCGAGAGCAAGCGCGGGAAGTTTGAAAAGCGTGGTCAGTTGTTGCCGCGGGATCGTGTGAGCCTGCTGCTGGATCGTGGATCTCCGTTTATGGAAATCTCCACGCTGGCTGGCCTGAAGATGCATGATGATGACGGCAAGAAGAATGTTGCTGGTGGCGGCTCGATTGCCGGTATCGGTTATGTTGCTGGAAAGCGCTGTCTTGTGATGGCGACGGACTCTGCGATCAAAGGTGGCTCTATCTCTCCGATGGGCCTGAAGAAGACGCTTCGCCTGCAGGAGATCGCCAAGAAACAGAAACTGCCGATTGTTGCGCTGACGGAAAGTGCTGGTGCAAACCTCATGTATCAGTCCGAGCTGTTTGTTGAGGGCGGTCGGGCGTTTGCCAATCAGGCGCGTATGTCTGCGGCAGGCATTCCGCAGGTGACGGTGGTGCATGGGTCCTCGACGGCTGGCGGTGCGTATATGCCGGGGCTGTCGGACTACACTGTTGTGGTGCGCGGCAAGTCGAAGATCTTTCTGGCCGGTCCTCCGCTGCTGAAAGCGGCAACTGGTGAGATTGCGACAGATGAAGAGCTGGGTGGTGCGGAGCTGCATTTCAACACAGCTGGCACAGCGGAATACATGGCAGAGGATGATGCGCACGGCGTCGAGACCGCGCGTGAGATTGTTGACCACCTGCCTTGGGATGCGCCGGTCGAGGCGGAAGGCGGCAAACAGCCGTTTTATGATGCTACGGATCTGCTGGGCATCGTGCCTGAGGATGCCAAGAAACCGTATGATGTGCGCGAGATTATTGCTCGCATCACGGACGGCTCTGACTTCCTTGATTTCAAGAAGGAATTTGGCGGAGCCACGGTTTGTGGTCATGCCCGCATTGATGGGCAGGCTGTTGGCATTTTGGGCAATAACGGCCCGATTGATCCGCAAGGTGCGGTGAAGGCTGCGCAATTTATTCAGCTGTGTTGCCAGAGCAATACGCCGCTGCTCTTCCTGATGAACACCACTGGCTATCTGGTGGGCCGGGATGCGGAGACAGGCGGGATCGTCAAGCATGGGTCCAAGATGATCCAGGCGGTTGCCAATGCCACGGTTCCGAAGGTGACCATTGTGGTTGGTGGTGCCTGGGGTGCTGGCAACTACGGCATGTGTGGCCGTGGGTTTGATCCTGATTTCATCTTCTCATGGCCGTCCGCCAAAGTTGGCGTGATGGGGCCGGAGCAGGCAGCGACGGTGATGAAGATCATCACTGAAGAGAAGTTTGCGAAGATGGGACAACAGATCCCCGATGGCATGACAGACCAGATGGCACAGAAGATCGTTGACCAGATGTCGCCAGAGACCACAGCGCTGTTTGCGACGGCGCGGATTTGGGATGATGGGATCATTGATCCAAGAGACACGCGCCGCGTTGTCTCATTGGCCCTATCTGTTTGTGCAGATGCCAGGAAACGTCAGCTTAATCCAACAGCATTCGGGGTCGCGCGCGGCTAGGCAGAGCAGCGCCATTCGGCTCTTTGAGTACAGTTCAACATGAGGGTTTCACGATGGAATATACTGAAGAACATCGGAAAATGAAAAGTGCGGTGGTCAAGTTCGTCGAGGCCGAAATCAACCCGCATGTGCAGGAATGGGAAGAGGCAGGTATCTTCCCGGCTCATGAACTTTTCAAGAAAATGGGTGATCTCGGTTTTCTTGGTGTCAACAAGCCAGAAGAGTATGGCGGGATGGGCCTTGATTACTCCTATCAGGCCATGACCATTGAAGCGCTGGGCGCATGTGCCTGTGGTGGTGTGCCCATGGCAATTGGCGTGCAAACCGACATGGCGACCCCGGCGCTTTCGCGTTTTGGATCTGATGAGCTGCGCCGGGATTATCTCGCTCCTGCGATTGCCGGTGACATGGTGGCTTGCGTTGGCGTTTCTGAAGCTCATGCCGGGTCTGATGTGGCGAACATCAAGAGTAATGCGGTGAAGGATGGTGATGACTACATCATCAACGGCTCCAAGATGTGGATCACCAACTCTACTCAAGCGGATTACATGTGCATGCTGGTTAACACCAGTGAGGGACATAAGCACCAGAACAAATCACTGATCGTCGTGCCGATGGACAGTGCTGGTATCACCAAGTCGGATCGTCTGAACAAGCTTGGTCAGCGCTCTTCTGATACGGCGCAGATCTTTTTTGATGACGTGCGTGTTCCTCAGCGCAATCTGATTGGGACCGAGGGCGCTGGCTTTATGTACCAGATGCTGCAGTTCCAGGAGGAGCGCCTGTGGTGTGCCTTATCGCTTATTGATGGCATGGACCGCATCATTCAGCTGACCGAAGATTACTGCCGTGAGCGTGCTGCGTTCAATCAGAGTGTTCTGGACTTCCAGGTGGTTCACTTCCGCTTGTCAGAGCTGCGCACTGAAGTAGAGCTGCTGCGCGCGCTTTCTGAAAAGTGTGTTGAAGCCATGGTGCGCGGTGAGAATGTGACACGTCTTGCTTCCATGGCGAAGCTGAAGGCTGGTCGTCTGTCTCGTGAGCTTGCGGACTCCTGTCTGCAGTTCTGGGGTGGCATGGGTTACATGTGGGACAGCCCTGTGAGCCAGTTCCTGCGGGATAGCCGTTTGACCTCCATTGGCGGCGGTGCTGATGAAGTGATGCTCTCCATCATTTGTAAGCTGGACAATACGTTGCCAAACCCAAAGAAAAACCGTGCAATGCAGAAGGAAGCGGCTGAATAAGCTGCTTTCTGAAGCGAGAAGTTTTGGCACTGTGAAGGGAATTTTCGATGTTTGATAGTGTCCTGGTCGCCAATCGGGGGGAGATTGCTCGCCGAGTGTTCCGCACTGCGCGGCAAAAGGGCTATCGGAGTATTGCTGTTTATTCCGAGGCTGATGCAACGGCTCCTCATGTTGAAGATGCTGATATTGCAGCGTGTATTGGAGGGGCGACACCAGCAGACTCCTACCTGAATATTGAAGCTATTTTGATTGCGGCCCGCAAAACCGGGGCACAGGCCGTGCATCCAGGTTACGGGTTTTTGGCAGAAAATGCGGAGTTTGCGCAGGCGTGTGCAGATGCGGGACTGGTGTTCATTGGCCCGCCTGCGGAAGCGATTGAGCTGATGGGCTCCAAGCGGCTTTCCAAACTGCGGATGATTGAGGCGGGCGTGCCGTGTGTGCCGGGATATTCCGGTGCGGATCAGTCAACGGAGACATTGGCTGCGGAGGCGGCGCGTATTGGTGTGCCGCTGATGATCAAGGCATCTGCTGGCGGTGGTGGGCGTGGTTTGCGTCTGGTTGAAGACTTGAGTGGGCTTGAAGACAAGCTGGCGGCTGCAGCTTCTGAAGCTGAGAACGCTTTTGGTAATGGCGAGCTCATTCTTGAAAAGGCGGTGATCAATCCACGTCATGTCGAGATTCAGGTGTTTGCTGATAATCATGGCAGTGTGGTGCATCTGGGGGAGCGGGATTGCTCTGTGCAGCGTCGCCACCAGAAGGTGATTGAGGAAGCGCCGGGACCATCTGTGACGCCGGAAATCCGCGCGGCGATGGGGCAGGCTGCTGTTGATGCGGCGCGGGCGATTGGTTATCGCGGTGCAGGTACAGTTGAGTTCTTGCTGGCCGAAGATGGCAGCTTCTATTTCATGGAGATGAACACCCGCTTGCAGGTGGAGCATCCGGTCACTGAAGAGATCACCGGTCAGGATCTGGTTGCGTGGCAGCTGGATGTTGCTGCTGGTAAGCCTCTGCCGTTGAGCCAGGAGGATATTTCCTTCAGTGGTCATGCCATGGAGCTGCGGCTATATGCAGAGGATGCGGATGCTGGTTTTCTGCCGCAGACGGGTACTGTGCTGGCCTGGAATGGCAATGATCTTTCCGTGCGCGTAGATAGTGCCATTGAGCAGGGGAGCGAGATCTCATCCTACTACGATCCAATGATTGCCAAGTTGATTGCGCATGGCAGTGATCGGGATGAAGCACGGCGTAAGCTGTTGCGCGGGCTGGATGAGTTGGTTCTGCAAGGTCTGGTTCACAATGGCTCCTTCCTGAAGAGTGTGTTGCAGGATGATGTGTTTGCAGCTGGCAAAGCAACGACGGCGTTCCTTAATGATCGTGAACTTGGCTCTGTTGCTGCAGATGCAACGCGAGAGCTTATGCGGGATCTTGCCGTGTGTTTGTTTGCTCGCAGCAAAGGCCAAAGCCGCTGGACGACCGCGACACCTCTGCCCGTGAGGATCAAACTGGATGGTGAGGAAGTCTCTGCGCGGGAGGACCTGCGGGTTCTTACAGGTGAAGATCGCGGCAGCATTGTTTTTGAAGCGGACGGCGTTCGTCGCTCTGCCTTTGTGAGTGAAGCGCCTGAAGGTGGGCTTTGGATCTCGCTGGAAGGGCAGACGCAGTTCTTCCAAGAGCAGAGTTTCAGCTCCAAGAAAGAAGATAATTCGGCTGCTTCCAGCTCGATTATTGCCCCGATGCCGGGTGCTGTTGTTGCTTTGAAGACAGAGCAAGGTGCGCAAGTCTCCAAAGGAGATGTGCTGCTGGTTCTGGAAGCGATGAAGATGCAGCACGAGCTGACGGCACCGCGTGATGGTGTTGTTGCTGAACTTGGGACGCAGGAAGGCGCGCAGGTGAATAGCCGTGACGTGCTGGTTCGTCTGGAAGAAGAGACCGCCTGAGTTTTTCTGCCAGTGATTTTGTGCCAATGATTTTGTGAATGACCCGCAGGCTTTGCGGAGGAGAATATGATGAGTTTGAGTCTTCCTGACTTCGGATTGAAGCGCAAGTCCACCATGTTCAACGAAGAGCATGAGGCTTTTCGTGATGTGCTTTCCCGTTTCATTGCCAAGGAGATCACTCCTTACGTCGCCCAATGGGATGAAGCCAACGAGTTTCCTCGTGAGCTTTACAAAAAGGCGGCGGATGTTGGGCTGCTCGGCATCATGTTTCCTGAGGAGTATGGCGGGACGGGTATCGATTATCCGTTGTCTTATCTCTCTGCTGTTGAGCTTGGACGTGCGGGGAGCGGAGGCATCAATGCGGGCTTGATGAGCCACACCATTGGCACGCCGCCAATTGCGCACCTTGGGTCTGATGAGTTGAAGGCGCGGGTGATCCCGTCAGTTTTGGCAGGCGAGAAGATTTCGGCGCTTGCGATTACTGAGCCGGGTGGTGGATCAGATGTGCAGAACCTGAAGACGGTTGCTCGCCGTGAGAATGGTCATTACGTCCTGAATGGTGAGAAGACCTTCATCACCTCCGGTATGCGTGCGGACTACTATACGGTTGCTGTGCGGACGGGTGATACGGGCATGGGCGGTATTTCGCTGATGCTGGTTGAAAAGGGTATGGAGGGTTTTACTCAGACGCCGTTGCACAAGATGGGATGGTGGGCCTCTGACACCGCTACGCTGCATTTTGACAATGTGAAGGTGCCTGTCGAAAACCTGATTGGCGGAGAGAATGCCGGCTTCATGGGCATCATGATGAACTTCAACAATGAGCGTCTGTTCCTGGCCTCTGCGTGCTACGGGCATATGCTTGGTGTGTTTGAAGAGGCGCTTGATTGGGCGAAGCAACGCGAGACGTTTGGCAAGCCGCTCATTTATCGTCAGGTCATCCGGCACAAGTTTGTTGATATGGCGATGAAGATGCAGGCCGTTCGGGCGGTGCTGGAAGAGCTGGCGCAGCGGTTGCAGTTGGGCGAAAGCCCGATCACCGAGATCTGTATGGCGAAGAACCTTGCTACGAGTACGCTGGAATATGTGGCCAATGAGTGCCTTCAAATCCTTGGCGGTGCAGGTTACATGCGCGGAACCAAGGTTGAGCGCATTTACCGTGAGACCAAGGTGATGACGATTGGTGGCGGTTCTTCAGAGATCATGAAGGACCTGGCCAGTCGGCAAATGGGTATCTAAGTGTTTTGTTTTGAATGAAAAAGCCCCGCTTTTGAGCGGGGCTTTTGTGTTTTATACGGTCTCTTTGGAGACTGACTGTGCCATCTCATTTGGCGTTACGCCGGAGATGCCCAGTTCTCCGAGGAGACTGTCGACCAGTGGGGCCTGAGAGCGGTATCTCAGGGCTGAGTTGACCAACTGATCGGAAAGACCGGCAGACCCTTCTGCTGGTGTTCCGTTTGCTGCTGGTGCTGCACCACCCAGACCATCGACCTGAAGGATTTTGATCTCGTCGATGTTCTCCATTGGCTTCACGCTGGCGCTGATGACCTGTGGCAGAGCTTCGATCAGAGCCAGTTTGACCTGCATATTGATCTGCTCAGGTGATAGGAGGTTGGATGCCTCGTTTAGGATACGCTGACCTTCCGCTTCTACCGCAAGGCGGAGTTTGTCAGCTTCTGCACGGGTCGTGACGGCGTCTGCTTCCGCATTTGCTGCAATACGGATCTGATCCGCATCACCGCCCGCTTTCAGACGAACAGCTTCTGCATGGTCTTCCGCAGCCTGTTTTTCTGCTTCTGCGCCAACTGTAACGGATATTGCGGAGCGTTCAGCATCCTGAGCTGCCTGAACCAGATCGACTTGCTTCTGACGTTCGGCCACTTCGATTTCTCGGGCGGTGACAACCTGCTCTTCTGCCTTGATCGCAATAGCGCGGGCTTCGTTTGCTGCAGCGTCGGCAGTTGAAAGTGCTTTGGACTTCTCGGAGACTGCAATTGAGCGGTCCTGTTGGGTCAGCTCAAGAACCTTCTCTTTCTCAATGCGCGTTTCTTCCAGGGCGCGGTCCTTGAGAATTTCCTGCTCTTTGACCTGACGTTCGGACGCGATTGCTGACTGGCGGATTTCCAGCTTTGAGGTGATATCTGCCTGCTCTGCATCACGGCGACGCTCTGCCTGTTCCGTGGCAATCAATGCTTGCTGCTTGGCTTTGCGAATTTCCAGATCGCGCTGCTGTTCCAGTGAAGCGTATTCTTCCTCACGAGCGATTTCGAGCTTTTGTTGCTCGGCTTCGAGGTTTTTGCGGCGGATCAGGACTTCTGTATCCTGCTCAATGTCGTTGCGTTTTCTGCGACGTTCTTCAATTTCCTGCGTGAGCTTGGTCAGACCTTCTGCATCAAATGCGTTGTTTGGATTGAAGTATTCCATGCGGGTCTGGTCAAGACCGGTCAGGGAGACTGATTCCAGCTCAAGGCCGTTTTTCAGCAGATCTTCCGAGACGGCTGCCTGTACCTTTTGCACGAAGGAAACGCGTTGCTCGTGTAGTTCTTCCATTGCCATTTCAGCAGCTACGGCGCGCAGAGCATCAACGAACTTACCTTCAATGAGGTGCTTCAGATCTTCCGGGTGCATGGTGCGAATACCGAGGGTTTGTGCGGCATTAGCAATGGATTCAATGGTTGGCTGAGCGCGTAGGTAAAACTCAGCAACCACATCAACACGCATTCTATCGCGGGTGATCAGTGCTGCTTCATCGGCTCTGCGCACTTCAAGGCGCAAGGTGTTCATATTCACCTGAATGATGTCGTGCAGCACTGGCAAGACAATGGCGCCGCCGTTCATGATGACTTTCTGACCGCCAAAACCAGTCCGTACAAACGCAACCTCTTTTGAAGAGCGGGTGTAGAGGCGTGAAAAGACAATGCCGATTGCGAGAAGGGCAATAAGGACAACGGCTGCCAGGACGAGCATCTCAGTCAGTCCAGTGGCTGACTCCAAGGCGGAGTTTTGATTTTCTGTAAACATATTGGGCCTCAAATTGAGAGATTAATTTGCAAGCGTGTCTGGGCGAGGTGATAAATTTTTGTGTGGGTTTGCAATTGCTGTGAAAAGGGAGCCTTTTAAGCCGACAAGCAAGACTTCGTCTCCCTGTTTTAAAGTGATGTCTGGCTGGTCTGGAATGACCTGCACGTAATGTCGTGTGCCAAAATTATCCGTAACGCGGGCTTCTGCCTGCAAAGCCATGGTCGCATTGCCAAGTGTCAGGACTGCAACTTCGCCCACCAAATTGTTTCGTGAGCGTGCGTCTGTCTCTTCCTTGGGCATGATGCGGCCAATGGCATGGCCAGTTGTGGCGGTGAACCAGAAGCTGACAATCACTGTCGGGATGAGCGCCATCCAGAAGGGGATTGATGAGCCTATGACAGATGCAGCGGTGTACTGTATCAGCACACCTATGATGCCGAAGCTGGTAAGCAGGATGATCAGCAAGACGATGAACGGGACCTTGCCCACGGCCAGCCATGCCAGGAACCCGTCGACGGGGCCAAGGCCAACCGCGTCTACCGAGACGTCTGCATCCATATCGACATCAGCATCGATATCCAGATCCGGCAATACATCATCGACCAGACCGGAAAGAGATAGCCCGAATACCATGCCGACAACTTCGAGCAGCGCCAGAGCGAGCATGACGAAAATGGCGAGCGTGAAGAGATAGGTCTCGCTTGAAAAAAGTAGTTGTGCCAATTCATCCCCCAATGAACACTATGATTGCTGGTTGCTGTTATTCTAGCTCAGCTTCCAGCGCAGCAAGGCGCTCTTCTACGCGGTGGTCGCGGGTCATCTGATCCAGCTTTGCGAGCTTTGCATCGTCGGCCATACTTCCTGAGTTTGCGACACCCGGTACTCCTGTAGCCGCTTTCATTGCGCGATCAAATGCAGAGTTGGCATTGTCAACGGCTGTATTGAGCTTGTGATCGCTGCTTCCATCTGCGGTTGCGCTTTGTGATGTTGCCGCATTTTTCTGCGTTATGTAAGCGTCCAGTTGGTCTGACATTTCGCGCTTGCGGCCCTGAAGGGCGAGGATGGAGTTGTTGAGCTCCTGTTCTTCATCACCAGCGTCGGCAATTGTCTTTTCCAGGACCGGGATTTGTGCTTCCAGGTCCATCTGGCGGGCAACAGCCGCGCGGGCCAGATCCTTCTCGCCAGCACGCAGGGCAATAGCGGTTTTCTCGGAGAGTTCTTCGTGAGACTTGTTGGTCTCTGCGAGTCGCTGGCTTGCTACGTGCTTTTTGACGGCTGCTTTGCCAAGAGCGTCGCGGACGTCTTCAACAGCGCCGTCGAGTTCACGAATAGCCTGTTTCATCACTATGTCAGGTGCAGTGCTTTCGACGGCATCAACAATGGAGTTGGCAGTTCCGGAAACCAGACGACCTACGCGAGATAAAAGAGATTCAGACATTGAGTCCTCCAGTATTACTTCGAGTTTAAACGGTTGCGCAAAAGTTCAGTGGAGCTGCGCATATCATCGACAAGCTCTTTGAAGAGTTCCGGGTTTTGCAGGCGTGGATTACGTCTCAATCCGGCCTGAAGCACCAACTCAATGAGCTCAAAAAAATCTTCTGTAACTGCGGCTTCTGCGTCCTTCAGGTCTGTTTCGCCAGCTTTGCCAGCCAATTCCCCGAGAAGGAGCGGAAGACGATCAGTCAACAAACGTAGCACGTCAGACTGGCGATCGCTTTGGTCGAGCATGTCGCTTGCTGGCTTTACCAGTTTCCGCGCTGCAAATGTGTGCGTGCCATCGCCCAATGATGCGAAGCTGTTTTCCGGTGCGGCAATGAGTGCCCGGATTTTATCACTTGGCGTTTTGGCCTCCGGAAAGTTCAACCGGGCCAAGCGCTCCGATTCCTCTTGCGTTAATCGTACGCTTAACGAAATGGATCTTGATGGCATGTAGCACCTTTGCATTACAAATGTAGTTCTAATGTAATTACAATTTCTGATTGTTCAAGAGGGTAAGCTAAAGTTTTTTGATTTGCAGAAAATGACATTGACTAAAATGCGAGTGCTTAGTTGGTTTTTTGATGAATGAACTCTGAGATCTCACAGCAGCTGTCTGGATTGGTCTTCTTCAGGAAGGATGATGTTGAATAAGGTGTGATTTCAAAATGGCGAACTCGCGTGAGGATAGGTGTGATTGCGGGGCGGCAGGTGAACGTGGGGCTGGCGAGTTTGGTGATGCTGTTTGGGATGAGCCGGAGCGCCTGCATGTGCGCAAGAGTTTGATCCCAGAGGGGGATAACACTGCCTTTGAGCGGATCATGGGTGTTTCTGACATCTTCCCCATCAACTACCTCAGCCGTGGGGTCGCGGCTGCACGGTCTATCTGCAAGGTTCAGCTGTATCGGGGTGGACGTATTCCGGCGGGGGCAGGGTCTGGCTTTTTGGTTGGGCCGAACCTGCTCCTGACCAATAACCATGTGATCCGGTCGCGCAAGTCCGCAGCGAAGGCCTCGGCTATCTTTCAATATGAGATGGATGAGGATTTTTCGCTTGGGCGGTCTGCCGAGTTCTCGATTACGGATGAGATCTTCTTCACCAGTGCGAGTGACAATCTGGATTTTAGTTTTGTCTCTGTTGAAGAGGGGAATAAAGAGGCCAGATCTCTCTCTGACTTCGGTTCTTTGAAGCTGCTGCCCCAATCTGGCAAGGCGGTGAAAGGTGAGGCTGTTTCAATCATTCATCACCCCAATGGCGGGCTGAAGAGCCTTTCGCTTCGCAACAGTCAAATCCTGAGCGTCCATGATCACTTCATAACTTACTCAAGTGATACGTTGCCGGGCTCTTCTGGTGCGCCGGTGCTGAATGACCAATGGTTGCCAGTGGCTTTGCATCACCGCAGTATTTCTCATCCATCCAACCGAAACCGCTGGATTGCGAACCGCGGTATCCGGATCAGCGCTATTTTAGCCTACCTGAAGCTGCATGCGTCAAAGCGCAACACCGACGCATTGAGGATTACTGAACGTCTTGGTTTGTAATTAAGCAGCAAGATCAGTGCACTAACCAAAGTGTTATGTTGATATACGTAGTTCAAAGTGACTAATGGGCATAACGTATATATCAATCCTCTTTTTTCAGAATGCTGCTAGATAAGCGTCCATAAATAGAAGAATAAATCTACATGATAGATCGATGCAAAGCTCCGGCGTTATAAGCAAAACAATTTTAGGACTTCTGGGAAGCGTACTCTTTGGTGGCGCGGCTGTTGCACAAGTGTGCCCAACCGCAGACACGATGAAAACCGGAATGGTCCTCATAAACAGCAGTATTCCCGTACGTTTTTTTGTTCGACTTGAAGAGGACGGGCAGATTACAGAGCTGCATTTGAATGAGCGATATGTGGTGGTGCGTGACCAGATACATGTTCATGAGAAGGGCTTGTTCCTTTCCTATGAACGAGGGGCTCACATCAATCGGACTTACGTGCCAGATATTCCGTTTGCTGAGTTCTTTCCGCTTGAAGTTGGTAAGGTCTGGACGGCATCCATTGATGTGTTTGAGAACGAAGACCTTGTACGCAGGGACGTGCCCTACAAGTTTTCCGTCGGTGAGCCTGACCGCTTGCAGGTTGGCAGTTGCGCCTATGATGTGCTTGATGTGACGCTTGAAACCGTCAGCGCAGAGGGTGAGGATATTGTTACCAAATATGCCTACAGCCCTGAGCTTGGAACCATCCTTAGAGGGGAAGGCAAGCATCTTTGGACATCCGAAAACGATGTGATGCAGTTTGATGAGCTGCGCGTTGTGCGCAACAAGCTGGTGCAATAAGCAAAAGGGGAGACCAAAGCCTCCCCTCTGAAGACGTTTAAGCCAGCACTTCGCGGCTGATCAGTTCCTTCATAATCTCTGAAGTACCGCCGTAGATGCGTTGAACGCGGGCGTCTACGAAGGCGCGGGAAACGCCGTATTCTCTCATGTAACCGTAGCCGCCGTGGAGCTGGAGGCAGCCGTCTACAACACGGCCCTGCATTTCTGTTGTGCCGAGTTTAGCCATACTGACGGTTGTGTTGTCGAGCTTGCCTTCCAGGAACATGCGGCAGCATTCGTCAACGAACGCGCGGTGGGTGCGGACGTCGGTTGCCATTTCTGCCATTTTGAAGCGGGTGTTCTGAAGGGTAGCAACCGGGCGACCGAAGGCCTGACGTTCTTTGACGTAGTCAGCCGTCATTGCCAGTACGCCTTCCGCACCTGCAACAGCGCCAACAGCGAGGGTAAGTCGTTCGCGTGGGAGCTCGTTCATCATGATGTGGAAGCCAGCATCCATTCTGCCGAGGCAAGCGCTGGCCGGGACGCGAAGGTCCTCAAAGAAGAGCTCAGATGTGTCTGAGGAATGCAGGCCGATCTTGTCGAGGTTCTGACCGCGTTTGAAGCCCGGGTTGTCTGCCTCAACGAGGAAAAGGCTGGTTCCCTTGGAGCCGGAGACGTCCAGATTTGTGCGAGCCACAACGATCACAACATCTGCATGCTGGCCGTTGGTAATGAAGATTTTGCTGCCGTTGATGATGTAATCATCGCCGTCTTTGCGTGCGATTGTGCGGATGCCCTGAAGGTCAGAACCTGCTGCAGGTTCAGTCATCGCGATGGCGCCGACGCACTCGCCTGTTACCATTTTTGGCAGGTACTTTTGCTTCTGCTCTTCACTGCCGTGATTGAGGATATAAGGGGCAACAATGTCGGAATGCACGCTGAGAGAAACGCCCAGACCAGAACAGTTGGCGCGGGTGAACTCTTCAATGATGACCATGGAGAACAGGAAGTTGGTGCCGAACCCGCCATATGCTTCCGGGGTGTCTACAGAGAGCAGGCCTTGCTCGCCCATCTTGTTCCAGATGTCACGCGGGAAGATATCTGCCTTCTCCCATTCGTCGTAGTGCGGGAGAATCTCTGCTTCGATGAACCGCTTTACATTATTGCGAAAAAGCTCAAGTTCACCTTTCAGGTCTTCGTCAATCATATCCATCCCTTTGTATTTCAAGCAGAAACGACGCTTTCCCAAATTCATCTCCCAACAGCGATTTAGGGTCGTTTCTTTACGTATACGGCAAGCCTAAGGGAGGTGATCAATCTGCGCAACTGGCGATGAGTATTAGGCGATTGGCATAATTGCTGCCGGTTGTGACTTGACTCTCCAAAATCGACTTATATATTAGAGAAAACTAAATTAGAAAACATACATTTTGATCATGGTATCGCGCATGCCCTGGTTAGTTTCTCCATCAACCGAACTTTCTTCTGCAGGGGAAAGAACGAGTATAAAATATGACTGAGTTTACCCCATATGCCTCGTTAGCCGGAGGCGTTTTAATCGGCTTGTCTACTGTCATCCTGTTGCTCGCCAATGGGCGGATTGCGGGGATTAGCGGCATTTATAGCCGTTTGTTTGAAACAGGTACGCTTGCCAATGGCAAGTCGGCCTGGGTGCATGGTGAGAAGGGCTGGCAACTGTCGTTTGTTGTTGGGATTGTTCTTGCGCCTCTGCTGCTGATGGCAGGGGGATTTGAGATTGAGCAAGTGTTTACAGGAGACCTGACGCTGATTGCGATTGCAGGGGCTCTTGTTGGCTTTGGCTCGGTGTTTGGAAGCGGATGCACGAGTGGGCATGGTGTTTGTGGTTTGTCGCGCCTGTCTGTTCGGTCACTGGCCGCGACAATCACCTTTATGTCGGTCGGCATTGCCGTTGTGTTCGTCCTTCGCCACGTGGTGGGGGGATAACATGCAACGGATCATCGCTGGTTTTTTGGCTGGCCTGACCTTTGGGGCGGGGCTGGTTGTTGCGGGAATGAGCAATCCTTTGAAGGTGCAAAACTTCCTTGATGTGTTTGGAAATTGGGATCCAAGTCTCGCCTTTGTGATGGGTGGCGCCATTCTGGTGGCTTTTCCGTTTTTCCGTCTGGCGCGCTTTCTACCGCGTCCGTTTGTGGCGGATGACTTTCGGATTCCGATGTTTCAGCAGATCGATAAATGGTTGATTTTTGGGTCAGCTACATTTGGTGCGGGATGGGGATTAATCGGTTTGTGTCCGGGTCCTGCACTGGTTTCAGTTTCATTGCTGTCGCCTCAGGCGATTGTGTTTGTTTTGTGCATGACGGCGGGGATGCTGGTCGCGAGACTGGTTGCCAGCCTCTCAATGCGAAGAGCGTTGAAAGAGGCCTGATCTGTCATGTGTTTCATTGATAAATCATGGATTTAGGTGGGAGAAGGTTATGAGCAGCTATCCTGTGCAGATGGATCAGAAAGTGGAGATCAAGGATTTCTTTGATCCGGTGTCGAACACCATCACTTATGTGGTGACAGACCCGGAAACAAAGGCATGTGCGGTCATCGATAGTGTGATGGATATCGACTATCCGGCAGGGCGCATCAGCTTTGAGCATGCCGATGAAATCATTGCGTACATCCGCGAGAATGATCTGAAGCTGGAATGGCTGCTCGAAACCCATGTGCATGCGGACCACCTGTCTGCTGCGCCGTATATTCAGCAGAAACTGGGTGGCAAGATTGGCATTGGTGAGCAGGTGACAGTTGTTCAGGGCGTGTTTGGTAAAGTGTTTAATGCAGGCACTGAGTTTGCACGCGATGGCAGCCAGTTCGACAAGCTGTTTCAGGACGGGGATACCTATCAGATCGGGAATCTGAAGTGCTTTGCGATGCATACGCCGGGGCATACACCAGCGTGCATGGTGCATGGTGCATGTGATTGGTGATGCGGCGTTTGCGGGGGACACCCTGTTTATGCCAGACAGTGGTACGGCCCGTGCTGACTTCCCGGGCGGGGACGCGTCCGTGCTGTATGCGTCTATCCATAAGGTGTTGAGTTTGCCTGACGAAATGCGTTTGTTCATGTGCCATGACTATGGTGCGAATGGGCGTGAGATTTTGTTTGAAACAACTGTTGCAGCTGAGAAAGCGGAGAACATTCACGTAGGTAATAGTACTAGTCGTGAAAAGTTCGTCGAAATGCGCGAAGCTCGGGATGCGACGCTTGATGTGCCTAACCTGATTGTGCCGAGCATTCAGGTGAATATGAGAGCCGGTCGTTTGCCTGAGGCAGAAAACGAAACCGGTCAAACCTATTTGAAAGTGCCAGTCAATGTTCTCTAATCTACTTCAGAAAATTTCAGGTGGCGGTGGTGGCCAGCTGCGTGCGCGTCAACTTGCCGAGGATTACTGGGTTGCCGGGCAGCTCTATCCTGAGGACATGGAGAAGGCACGGGAGCAGGGTTTCCGGTCTATCGTCTGTAACCGACCGGATGATGAAGCACCGAACCAGCCGACTTATCTGGAGGTTTCTGGAGCAGCTGAAGAGCAGGGTCTGGAGCACATTTACATTCCGATTGGACCGGGGACAGATTTCGCTGAGGCTGGTCAGGAATTGATTGATTTTCTTGCGGAAGCGCCTAGGCCTGTTTTGGCGTATTGCCGGAGTGGGAACCGGTCTACCATGCTGTGGCGCTCTATCAATATGTAAGCGTTGCCAAACAGTTAGATTTTATGATGCCAGTGAGGGAGACCTTGCTGGCATTTTTCGTTTGTGGGTGGGATTTAGGTTGTCGAGAGGGGATAAACCTCAGACGTTGAGGGCGATGACGCCCAGTGCGATGAGCGTGATGATGGTGGCTGTGATGCGCACGCCAAGGTAGTTTCGCGATGTGATTTCCAGATTTTGCAAATAGAAATCAACAAACAGCATGCCCGAGAAGAGGATGATAAGTCCGAGAATGAAGATGATCGGAGCGGTAAACAGGAACAGGCACCAGCCGGACAGTGCGACAAAGTTGCTCCATAACAGCAGCCAAGCACGCCTTGGGTGAGGAGCGATGAAGAACATGCCCCATTGGCTTCCCGCCATGAAGGAGAGGATGACAAGGGCATATAAACTGACTGCTATGACAGTTGCGCCCACCAGTGGCAGAAATGAGTAACCCACTGATAAACCTATGGCTCCGGCGATAAACGGAATGGTTCCGGCCAGAGCAAGGCACGCGTAGAGCAAGGGCAGTTCTCGGTTCATCAGGTTTCAGTCCAGCTCATTTCTACTCCTGATAAAGGCTAGCGGCTAAGGCTGAAGGTAGTCCTGATACGAAGTTGCTCTTTTGAATGAACTGCTCAATACCTTAAGGGCATAACCAGCGAAGGTGCCCGCCATGCAGCAAGAGATACTCACCACAGCCCGAATGATTGCAGAGGAGGCTGGTGCTTATGCTCTTGAGGTCTTTCATGACCGCGACAAGCTGCAGATTGGCAGCAAAGGCTTGTTGGATTACGTGAGTGAAGCGGACTGTGAAGTTGAGCGGCGCATCAAGCAGGCGTTGAGTGATGCCTTCCCGGAACATGGTTTCAAGGGGGAAGAAACGGGTGGTGAGCTGGAACCTCCGTGCTGGGTTATTGACCCGATTGATGGGACGACTAACTACCTTTACGGGCGGCCAGACTTTTGTATTTCCATGGCTTTTGTTGATGGGCAGGGACCCGCAGTTGCTGTTGTCCATGCGCCTTTTCACCGCCGTACGATTTATGCGGCGCGGGGGATAGGGGCGTTTGAGGATGGCAAGAGATTGCGACCCAGACAGGCCTGCGACCATGAGCTGGTGGTGAACCTGTGCTTTAACTACAAGCAGGAGAATAACCTCGATTTCCTCAACAAGGTCAATCGGCTGGTGTCAGAGCAGCATCAAATCCGTATTTGCGGGTCTGCGGCGTGGGCGTTGTGTCAGGCGGCGACGGGACAGGTGGATGGCGCCTACAATGGCTGCGTGAACAGCTGGGATGTGCTGGGCGGCCAACTCATTTGCGCTGAGGCGGGTCTTGAAGTTGCGCCTTACGTTTATGAGCAGGGTAGCGTCTACGCCTATCCGAAGGGCTCTGTGCTTTCAGATATTCTGGTTTCCTACCTTTAGAGCGTGCTGCGCCAGATCTGATTCAGGTTTCTCATTTTAACTTTTTGTGATTCAATGTTGCCATCCTTGTTTTTGGAGGGCACATGGGCAAGCCATATCCGATAGAATTACGTGAACGGGTTGT
>NZ_LMCF01000220.1 GCF_001623075.1 Pseudovibrio sp. Ad37 | reverse complement strand
AGCAAGAAGTTATCAAGCACTGTGGCAGGCCGTAGGCCAAGTCTGCGACCTCTTCACAAAGCAAGAGTGCAACAACTTCTTCAAAACAGCTGGATACATGACCGATTAAACGCGACAAGCTCTAGGCGAGGGCCTCTGGAGCGGGGATATCTGCTTTGCGTTAATTTGTGCGTTCGTTTGCGTTGGATGTGTTTTTTCTACGTTGCTCGGGGCTGATGGTCCCACGGTAGGCGGGCAGCCTGTTTTGCTGACCACCCGAAAAGTTATTCCCCCCAATGCCCGGTGCGCTAGGTTGGTTTGAGTGCTGCTTTCCGGCGATGTTCTTTTTGCATCATGTACAGGGCGGAGAAGATGATGACCGCTGCACCGATGAGGGTGAAGGTGTCTGGCAGCTCGGAGAAGAGCACAAGGCCGAGCAGGGCGGCGTAGATCAGTGAGATGTATTCCACACTGCCAACCACGCTGGCTTCTCCCAGTCTGAGGGCTTTGATGCCGACCCATTGGCCCAGAGTGGCGATGAGGGCCATGATGGTGAGGAGCAATAGACCGAACAGGTCTGGGGTCTTCCAAAGCCAGAACATGGGTACACCTGCCATGAGGCCGACGAAGACTGCCTGATACCCGAGCAGCGTTGCGGTGCTCTCTGTTTGAGAGAGCTTGCGGACGCAGACTACAGCAACAGCTGCTCCAAGGGCTCCTGCCAGTGGGATGAGCGTGTAGAGGCTGGCAAAGCAGTCAAAGCCGGGGCGGATGACGATCAATACGCCGACGAAGCCAAGGATGATGCCGGTGACGCGTGTTCTTGTTGTTGACTCACCCAAAAACAGGGAAGCAAGGATGGCAACAAAGAAGACCTTGGCAAAGGCAAGCGTGGTTGCTGTTGTGAGCGGGAGGAGCGCAACAGCCCAGATGCCTGTTGAGAGCGCGACGAAAGCGCCTGTCAGACGCAATGCATGAGGAAGCGGATGCTTGGTTTTGAAACCATGGGGGAAGGTTTTTATGAGCACGGGCAAGGCAGAGGCAAAGACAAAGCATTGACGGAAGAAGAGGATCTGCAGCACGTGATATTCTGTCGTTGCGACTTTGGCCAAGGCGGAGGTGAGCGTGAACAACGCCGTAGCCAAAAGGGCCCAGAGGACCCCTTTGAGATTGTTTGACATGAGGGAATAATCGAGATATTTTGAATGGTAACTTGGTACCATGGTACCAGATTCGTTTGTGGTGTAAACCACCCGATGCGCGAGAGGCAGACATGACACGACGTAAGATTGAACGGGTGCAGACCGGAGTGCGACTTGAAAAACGAGTGCTGAAGGTGCTCAAAGCCGTGGCGGCTCATCATGAGATGGGGCTGGGGGATCTGGTTGAAGGCATCGTGCTGCACAGCTTTGAAGGCAAGGCGCCTTTTGGTCCGGAGACGCTGGCCTTTATTGCGAATATGCGTGAGGCCTATGGGCTGGATCTGACAGCGGAAGACAGCCACAAGCTGATTGAGGCGGAAGAGTAGAGCGCTTTGCTTTGGGGAGGTCGCGGTACTCGGGAGGTGCCTCAATGCGACCTGTGCCGAATGGAATGCAGCATGCTCCCAGATCGACCGGGAGCATGCAGATCGTGGTGGTTACTTGTTCAGGAACGGGCGTAGTTTGCCGGCCAGTTCTTCTGGGTTGTTGAAGTGCGGGAAGTGGGCGGCTTCTTCTATGCGTTCCAGTTTTGCGTTTGGGATCGCGTCCTCATAGATTTCGGAGACTGCGAGTGGCTGGAAGTCTTTGTCGCCATGGATGATCAGCGTGTCAGCGGTGATGTTGCCCATATGCTTGCTCCAGTCATGGCGTCTGCCAAGGCCGAAGAACTGAGCGCGGGTGTACCAGCTGCCGAAGAGATCCTGTGAGATTGGCGGGGCACCTTTGATGGTGTCACCTGTGGCCTTGATGAAGTATGGCAGGAAGTCTGCATCCAGCTGTTGCAGGCTGGCTTCATCTTCTTTGAAGACCTGACCGAGATCCAGATAACGGCGCTGCCATTTGTCGTAGGCTTTGTGGTCCCGCTCTGGCAGGAGCTCACGAACGTTCTCAAACAGGCCTTTGTTGCCAGAGGGGAAGATGAGCAGGTCTGCCGGGTTCAGCAAAACGAGCTTGTCGACATTCTCAGGGAACTCGGCGGCATAGAGGGAGGCGAGCAGGGCGCCGTAGGAGTGGCTCATGAGGATGAGTTTGTCATCGCCCAACAGTTTGCGGATGCGTTCAATATCTGCCAGTTGCTGAGAGATGCCGAGGGTGCTTTCCAGCAGCTGGATCTTTGTCCATGTGCTGTCTTCTGCCGGGAAGCGGTCGAAGGGGCGTGTGGAGCGGCCTACACCGCGCTGGTCGTAGTAGTTGACGCGGTACTCGTCTGAGAGCAGGTCAAAACCCGGAGCGCTTGCCATGGTTGGAATGCCGGGTCCACCATGGATGAAGAGGATGTTGCGGCCTTCTCCGGTAGAGAAGTGTTTCAGCTTCACATCTGGTGCGACTTCCCAGAAGTCGTCGGAGATGCCGACGGGCGTCAGGTCTGTGCGCTGGGCAACGGTGCCCGGCTTGAACATGGGTTGTTGCATCATCCACCAGACAACAGCGCCACCGATAGCAAACAGCAAGCCAACCAGAACAACGAGTAACAGAAGCATCTTTTTGCCACTTACCCTCATAAAATCACTCCTTCATTGCAGCGGAGCCCAATGAATCATATGTGCACCCATCCGGTCTATAGCGAAGAGAACGTGCACGCTTAAATTTGTAGTATCAGGACTGTACTCAATTGAATTTGCACGTGCTTCGCAATTCTTGCGGAATTTGGCTCATGAATGGGTTTTGTAGCTTTTGTTCTGAAATCAGACTTTGTCTGACATATTCATGTGCCAATCGCGTTTGGAATGACCTGAAATTACATTTTCTTGCGCTTGCCTACGAAAAATCTCGTATTTTGCTTGCGATCTCTGGTTGAAGCGTGTTTTCTAATTCGCGTGAATATTTCTTGTTCACTTCATTACACCAGTCGAGCGTCCTTTTTGATTTTCCGGTGACTGCTCAGACTTCTCATAGTGTTTGGGGCAGACGATTTTATGGCGCTTCTACGCCGTAGAGTATCCTGTCTCTCGTATATTTCCCGGGGGGGCTATGACGCTTCTATCTTCTATTACTAAATTGGCGACAGCTGCAGCTATTGTTGGCGGCGCGGCGCTGTTTTCTGGTCAGGCTTTGGCGCAGGACCTTAAGTTCTTTACCATTGGCACAGGCGGTACAGCTTACACCTACTACCCGGTTGGCGGCATGATCGCCAATGCGATCTCCAATCCTCCGGGCTCTCGTGCCTGTGATGCTGGTGGGTCTTGCGGCGTACCGGGTTTGATTGCTTCTGCTGTTTCTTCCCGTGGTTCCGTTGATAATGTGAATGCGATCAACTCCGGCCTGCGTAACTCTGGTTTCGCACAGTCTGATGTTGCTTACTGGGCGTTTTCCGGTACCGGCACCATGGAAGGCAAAGAGCCGATGAAGGATCTGCGCTCCATCGCAGCATTGTTCCCTGAGCATATTCATCTGATTGCAAAAGCTGACAGCGGCATCAACTCTGTTGCTGACCTGAAGGGCAAGCGCGTGTCTTTGGATGAGCCGGGTTCTGGCACATATACGGATGCGAATCTGATCCTTGCAGCTTATGGCCTTTCCACCTCTGACATCACTGCTGAAGCGCTGAAGGGTTCTGCTGCGGCGGAAGCTCTGCGTAACGGCAAGGTTGATGCGTTCTTCGTGGTTGCTGGTTTCCCAACCGGTGCTGTGGTTGAGCTGGCGTCTGCTGAAGACATCAAGATCGTTCCGATCACTGGTCCGGAAGCTGAAAGTCTGGTTGAGAAATACGGCTTCTTTGCAAGCTCCGACATTCCATCTGGTGCCTACCAAGGTGTTGATGCAACAACCACTTTGACTGTTGGTGCGCAGTGGATCACCAGCGCGAAAGAAGATGACGAGCTGATCTACAACATCACCAAAGCGATGTGGAACGACAAGACCCGCAAGCTGCTGGATGTTGGCCATTCCAAAGGCAAAACCATCACGTTGGAAAGCGCGACGGACGGTCTTGGTGTGCCGCTGCATCCGGGTGCTGAGCGTTTCTACAAAGAAGCTGGCCTGATCAAGTAAGGTCTGGTTACCTTTGATGATTTTGCGGTGCCCGGTAGATATCTGCCGGGCGCTGCTGTTTTCAATCTAAACGAAACGCAGGGCTGATGTCTCAGGATACGACAGATCAATCCCTTGAGGAGCTGGAACGCAAGTACGATCCAGACCTCACATTCAGAGCGGCTGGTCCGGTGCTTGCTGTTGTTATAACAGCGGCACTTGTTGCCATGTCGCTCTATCATTATTACGCGTCCGGCTTCGGGCTTATTCGAGAGCTTGTCCATCGCGGCATTCACCTTTCGTTTGTACTGGGGCTGGTGTTTGTTCTTTTCAGCTTCATCAAGAGCACGAGCAGTCAGCCTGCGCCGTCTGCGTGGTGGCGCCCGAGCGGTGTACATCTGTGGGACATTGTGCTGGCGGTGATGGCTGTGGCTGCGGCGATGTATTTACCACTGCTGCCAGCTGAGGCGGTTGCCTCCCGTGTTGGCGCACCAGCGCCGATTGATGTGTTCATGGGCACCGTGCTGCTGGTGCTGGTGCTGGAAGCTGCGCGCCGGTCCGTTGGGCCAACGCTGCCGCTGATTGCGCTGATCTTTGTTGGCTATGCGGTGTTTGGCATGTATGCACCGGGCGCTCTGCGGCATCCGGGGGCGAGCTGGACGGGGCTTATCAATCATCTTTACATGACGAACCAGGGCATTTACGGCATCGCGATTGGGGTGGTTGCCAAGTATGTGTTTTTGTTTGTTTTGTTTGGGGTTTTAGCCACTCGCATTGGCCTTGGGCAGTTGTTTATCGACCTGGCCTCGGTGATTGCCGGACGCTATGTAGGCGGGCCAGCGAAGGTTGCGATCTTCTCCTCCGCCATGCTGGGCACGATTTCCGGCAGTTCCATTGCCAACACGGTAACGACAGGCTCGCTCACCATTCCAGCGATGAAAAAGGTTGGTTATCCGCCACACTTTGCAGGGGCTGTTGAAGCGACGGCATCAACGGGCGGGCAGATTACGCCGCCGATCATGGGGGCGGCTGCCTTCATCATGGTGGAGTTTCTGGAGATCCCATACCGCGAGGTGTTGCTTGCGGCGATGTTCCCGGCGATGCTGCATTACTTCGGCATCTTCGTTATGGTGCATCTGGAAGCCAAGCGGCTTGGCTTGCGCGGTCTTACCAAGGATGAGCTGCCAAAAGCATTGGTGGTGATGAAGCAGCACTGGCTCTCTGTCATCCCGCTGGGCATTCTGGTTTATCTGATCATCTCCGGTAAAACACCGGATTTTGCCGCTGTTTGGGGGATTACCGCTTGTGTGATTGTTGGGATTTTAAACCCGCATAACCGGATGGGCTTCAAAGACCTGATTGAATCGCTGGCAACGGGTGCCAAGTACTCGCTTGCTGTTGGGGCTGCTGCTGCGGCTGTTGGCATTATTGTTGGTGTGGTGACGCTGACGGGGACGGGATTCCGGCTTTCGTTTGTGGTGACACAGGCTGCTTCTGATCTGGGTGGGTTCATCGCGTCAGGTATGCTTGCAGAGTATGTGACGCAGAATGGGCTGACGCTGTTCTTCACGCTGCTGTTTACAGCGGTTGCCTGCATCATCATGGGTGCGGGCATTCCAACAACGGCGACCTACATCATTCTGGTTTCCATTGCTGCACCTGCGCTTGCCTTGCTGGGCGTTCAGCCGCTCGTGGCACACTTCTTTGTGTTCTACTACGGGGTGCTGGCGGACATTACACCGCCTGTGGCGCTGGCTGCTTATGCCGGGGCCGGTATTGCGGGGGCGAACCCGTTCAAGACAGGTAACACCGCGTTCCGGCTTGGCATTGCGAAGGCTTTGGTTCCGTTTGTGTTCGTCTACTCTCCGGCCTTGTTGTTGGTGACGCCTGAGTTCACCTGGTATGACCTGACCGTAACGCTTGCAGGCGCCATGTGTGGCATTGGTCTGCTGGGTGTGGCGTTCTCTGGTTACATGCTGGCTGGTTTGAATAAGCTGGAGCGGTATTGGACAGCCTTTGCGGCGATGTTCTTCGTCGCGCCGGGCTTGCAAACCATGGCAATCGGTGGTGCGCTTATGCTGCCTGTTGTGGTGCGGCAAGTGATGGCACGCAAGAACCAGCAGCTGATGACGCAGGACGCTTAGCGGCGGAGTTTTAGTGATGAGATAGCCCCGCTGCATGAGTTAGTTCGGCGGGGTTTTCATTGGAGAAGGTTTGAGTGGTTGTTACTGACATTAAGAGCTTGCTTGGCATGAAGCTTCCGGCGCTGAAATTGCGAACAACGAATGCTGAGATGATTGATTTATCAGCACTGCCAGGACGCACTGTTGTCTATGCATATCCAAGAACGAGCCCTCCGAATGAGGGGCCGATTGAAGGGTGGGATCTTATTCCGGGTGCTCGTGGATGCACGCCTCAATCCTGTGCGTTCCGGGATCATTTTGGTGAGTTAAAAGCTGCCGGGGCACAAGCGGTGTTTGGGCTTTCCACTCAGTCGACTGAGTTTCAATCTGAAGCCGTGATTGCCTACCTGAAGCAGGCTCGGTGACAAACCCCGCCGGATGCACCAATCCGGCGGGGTGTTTTGATTATGCGGCTTCGGTTGCCTCCTCCGGGTAGGCTTCTTTGATGCGGTTGGCGTAGGCGACGAGGTTGGGGAACTGCTCGGTGGTTTCCTTCCAGCCGGAGAAGGGCAGGTTGGAGAGGGTGCAGAGGATTTGGGCGCCGATGGCGGCATCAGCAAAGCAGGGGCGGTCGCCGAGCAGGTATGGTTTGTCACCGAGCTGGGTGGAGATGGCTTGCAAGTCTGCACGGCCCAATGCGAGGCGTTCTTTCCATGTGTGCTGACCGTAGCCGTGGTTGTTGACTTTGGCGATGACACTTTTGCGAGACTCGTTTGCAAGAGAGCTGCGCATTTCTGGTGGCAAGATACCGAAGAACTGGTCTTCAATAACTGCGAAGTTCTCATCTGGCAGCCAGCGGGTGCAGACGGTTACGAAGTACAAAGAGTGCTCTGCCATGCGCATGAAGGCGTGCCCAATAGCCAGTTCGGCTTCAGAATAACCACCTGAAAAATCAGCGTTATAATTGACCACCAAATGCCGTCTGATGAACTCGGAATCGGCAATGAGCTCTTCGTTGTCCTTCATGACGGGCAGCTTGCCCTTTGGGGCGGTTTGCAGGGCTGCCGGGCCTTCCAGAACATCGTGGGAGAGGCCTGCCATGGCGAGCAGGATATCTACTTTCAGGCAAAACGGGCTTGCGCTGACGCCATCGAGTTTGGCGCTGAATTTGTGATGTGTGAGCATTTGCTTTCTCCGCTTGTGTTTCGTGGGGGATTGGTAGCAAGGTGCTCCTGACAGCATTGTGTCAGGAGTGTTTGGCGTTCCCAAAATTTCTGGTCGAAACTTTCCGGAGGATTACATGCGCAGGGCAGATCGGTTGCTGCAGGTCGTTCAGTTGTTGCGACGTCATCGTGGGCCGGTGACCGGCGATGCGATGGCGGAGGAACTGGAAATCTCTGTTCGCACGCTTTACCGCGACATTGTCAGCCTGCAATCGACTGGTGTGCCGATCCGCGGGGAGGCGGGGGTCGGTTATGTGCTGGATGAGGGGTATGATTTGCCGCCGCTGATGTTCAACAGTGATGAGCTGGAAGCGGTGATGATGGGCCTGCGCCATGTGCAGGTGCGTGGGGATGAGCAGCTTATCCGCACAGCCAGCGATGTGATTGCCAAGATTGCGGCAGTGCTGTCTCCCGAAGCGCGCGATGAGTTCATTGAAGCCCCGCTTTATGCGCCGGATTTCGGGGTGGAGCCTATTCCCACAGCACGGATTGAGCTGAAGGATGTGCGGCAGGCTATTCGCGGGCAGAACAAGTTGCGGCTGACTTATGAGGACGCGCAGGGGGAGATGAGTGAGCGCCTGATATGGCCGCTGAGTCTGACTTTCTTTGCACACTCACGCATGATCGTGGCGTGGTGCGAACTGCGCAAGGACTTTCGCGCCTTCCGGACAGATCGTGTGACCCACATGGAGGTGCTGGAAGACCGCTACCGCGAAAACCGCGTCACCCTGCGAGATCGCTGGTGGAAGTTGGAATTGGCCCGGCGGGAGAAAGAGGCGGCGGAGAAGGTGGCTCTTAAGGTGGTTTAAATTTGGGGTGGAAATGGCAATCAGGAGCGAATGTAGAACATTCCAAGCATACTTACCGCGATTATTGTAATCGTGAATGTAAACTTACAAATACTCCAAAATTTTCGCTTCAAATAGATGTGAGATAAGAGCTTTTGCAAGAAGCTTAACCGCCTTTTAGGCTCCTTGAGCTTTTCTAAATTAAGCCTCCTAGCTTGTGTGCCTTGTGAAGATACACCCAAGCAACCGCTCCAGAGCAATGCGCTCCAAAGAAGTCCAGCAATTGTGATCACAACAGCGGTATCGTTTAATTTAGTATTTTGCTCATAGGCCTCTTCAAATTTTACACTGACGGATGGGCTCTTAACTGAAATGGAAACGGGTGGTTTGGCTATGTTTAACTCGGGCTTATGAGGTGAAATGTTTGCAAGAGCGACTTCTGTGTACAAGCCTGCTCTTTTAGAAAGTGTTGCTTGCTCCCAAACTGAGGGTCCAAATGCCAGAATTAAAGCAAACCAAAAAAAGATCATTGATCTGCTGATATGGTTGTTAATGCGAGAAACAGAAAAGAGCTGTATGCTTTGTTGCATTAGTACTTTTTCAAAAAGTTCACCAACAACATACCCCTGCAGGAAATCTACATGATTTTCCCAGTTCTCCTGCCATGCTTTGCTGCCTTTGTTGACTTGATGCCATGCGGTCGCTGTAAAAAGGCCTACGGTAGCAATCAATAATGAAAGTGCGTCTGTTACCTTAAGCTCTGTTATTGCTTGAATTGCTACAAAGCCTGTGAGAGCAGCTGCTGTGAATGCCCAAAAGTATGCTGCTCTTTGCCAATAGAGTTGTATTTCAAACTTTCTTGTGTCGGGAGCTGTCGTAAAAGCGGTTTCGATCTTAGTTTTATTTTCTTGGTGGCTAGATGGTGAAAGTCCGAGTATTGCCAAGTACTTCTCTGAGTTTGATGTCATGATACTCACTCCGCCGTTACTGCCGTGCCATGTGAGACCGTATCTCCCGGGAACTAGATCACGGTGTCGTTCTGGTTCAAACCGGCGCGGACTTCGGCCATGTCCTGGTTGAAGGCGCCGATGGTTAGCAGTTGGAGGTGGGGTTTGCCGTTGATGACTTTGAAGGTGGCCCAGTCATTGCCCTCTCTGAAGAGGGCGGTCATGGGGATGCGGAGGACGTTTTGGCCGTGCCATGTTTCGATGGCAGCGCGCAGGTGGAAGCCGTGGCCGAGTTCCAGTGCCGGGGTGTCCAGATCCAGAATAGCGTTGACGCGTTGTTCTTCGATGCCGAGGGCCGAGACCTTGGTGAAGCCGGCGGGATCAATGCGGCGGACGGTTGCCTTTAGGGTGTTGCCACCCCAGTCGACCAGCGTTGCTTTTGCGCCCTCTGCGATTTTGACGGCCTCAGTGGAGAGCAGGTCAACAACCACCTCGATATCAGCAGGGTCGCCCAGTTCCATCAGGAGCGCTCCAGACTGGATGGTCTGCTCACTTTCAACTGCCAGATTGAGGACGACGCCGTTGATGGGTGTGATCATGCGTACGGCAAGTTCCTCTGAACGCTCTGGATCCTGTGCGATGTGAGGCTCGATCAGACGCGCTTTAGCGCTTTGCAGGTTGCTGCCCCGCTGGGCGATTTGAGCTTCTGCGCTTTGAACCTTGGCGGCTTTGAGGGTGACGTCAATTTCCACGCGTTCCAGCTGAGCATCAGAGATGGTTTTGGAGCGGTTGAGGCGTTGGGCGCGGATGAGTTCTGACTTGGCCAGTTTGTGTTCTGCCTTGGCGGAGGCGAGCTCAGCTTCTGCCAATGAGATGGCAGCTTTGGCGGTTTCAACTCCGGCGAGGGCTTCTGCCTTGGTGCGGGCGTTCATGAACGGAGTGGTGAGCGGGTTGATGGTGGCGACTGTGGTTTCGCCACGGGATACCTTGTCGCCGACTTCCAGCAGGGAACGGTCGACCCGTCCGGCGATTGGGGCGGAGATTTTGTAGATCTCTTTGACGCGGGTTTTGCCGTCTTCCTCCACGGTGACAATCAGGTCGCCGCGAGTGACTTTGGCTGTTTCAACGGAGATTGGCTTTTCCCGCAAGGCCCAACCAATGAGGAGAAGAACGAGCAGGGCGACAGCAATATATGCGCCTCGTTTGACGTATTTACCGTTCATTCCTATTCCCTCGTTTTTAAGGTTTTGATGAGATCAAGTTTGCCCACACGGCGGCGCACGATGAGCGCACAGGCCAGGGCAGCAGTGAGAATGACAAAGCTGGCGATGGCGTAGGTGCTTGGCAGTACCACAAGCGGCACGCGGAAGAGATCGCTTGCGAAGCCCTGTATCATGCCTGCTGCCATGGCATAGCCGATGAACCAGCCCATGGGCTGTGCCAGCAGAACAATCATCGCCATTTCCACCAGAATGACATGGAAGACTTCCTGTTTGGAGAAGCCGATAACGCGGAGACTGGCCAGTTCGCGGCCCCGCTCTGACAGCTGGATGCGGGCAGCGTTGTAGACCACGCCAAAGGCCACGATGACGGCTATGGTGATGTAGGCCACCAGCATGGAGGTGAAGCTCTGGTCCATGAGTTCGCGGAATTTTTCGCGGGAGAGCATCTGCATGGCGATGCCACCAAGGCCGGGGGTTTCCTTCACAGCATCGTAAAGATCATCAAGCCGTGTGCGGTCGATGTTGATCGCCAGATCAGAGATGCGCGGGCCTGTTGGGACAAGGGCGTTCAGCGCGTCGATGTGCATGGACGCGGAGATGCCCATGTAGCTGGTGACGGTGCCGGATACACGGACCTGACGTTCAACGGAGTTGTGCTTGGTGAGCTCTACGGTGACCATCTCACCCGGTTTTACGCCCAACTGGTTGGCGAGATGGGTTGGCAGCATGAGGCCCGTGCGGGGCATCTGGATGGCACGTTCATCAAGGTCCAAAATGCGGGAGAGGTTGGCGTTGGTTGGGCGGCCTGTGATGGCGACGCGCTTTTCCTTTGGACCAAAGCGCAGGATGACGGGTTCTTGTCTGTAGGCTTCTGCAGTGAGCACGCCGGGCAGGCGCAGGATGTCATCGAGCACGCTGGGGGCTTTGTCATCTGGCAGTGTCAGGCGGGCATCTGCGGTTTCTGCTTTGTTGAAGGCCACATTGATCATGTGGTCCATGGAGTTGGTCAGGAACAGCGCGGAGACGAGCAGGGCCAGCGCGAAGGAGACGCCAAGGCTGGTGAGCAGGCTGCGCACCGGATTGTGCAGGAGATGACGCAGGCCCATGGTGCTGAGCTGGGACAGGAGGCGCACGCGCTTTGACTTGAACGAGAGGAAGCTGCGGAACCGCGGCGGGGCGGGGGGACGCATGGCGACTGCAGGTGGCAGGCGTGCGGCTTTCATGATGGATGAGAATGCACCGCCTAAGGCTGCGATCAGTGAGATGGCTGCTGCAATGAGGTAGAGGTCCAGGCTATCATCGAACACGAGGAATGGGAACGAGAAGTATTGGGCATACATTTGGGTCATCAACTTGCCCATGTAATTGCCAGCAACGGAGCCGATTCCAACGCCCAGAAGCGCAATGAAAGAGACGAGTTTGGCGTAGTGACCCGCGACGGACCATGAAGAGTAACCGCAGGCTTTCAGGAGGCCGATCTGCTCCCGCTCCAGAGCGATCAGACGGGACAGGATCATGTTGACGAGGAAAGCGGAGACCAGCAGGAATATGGGTGGCAACACTTTTGCCATGGCGGAGAGCTGGGTGAGTTCCGCATCCAGAAAGGCATGGGATTGCTGGTCTTTGCGTTTGTATGCACCGGTGCCGCCATAAGGTTTCAACAGACGGTTGAGCTTTTCCAGAACACATGGCGTGCAAGCGCCTCTGAGTAGTCTCAAGGAGATGTCGTTGGTCGCGTTCTTCATGTCGAACAGGCCTTCCATTGCGGATTGGGCCATGAAGAAGACGGCGAAGCGGCGGTCATCGGGGACCAGATCTCCGGGACCGAGAGCGTAGATGAACTCGGGGGAGAGGATGATACCCGTGATTTCGAGGTTGAGCTTCTTGCCGTTCAAGATTGCGCTGAAAGTGTCGCCGGGGTTGAGGCCATGTGCTTTGGCGAAGCGGGAATCTAGAGCGACTTGGTTGGTGCGGGAGCCTTCCGGTAAGCGGCCTGCGCGTAAGTAGAGGCGGTTGACGGCAGGCTTTCTGCCTGAGGGCAAGGAAAGCGCAATGCCAGCGGCGGGTTTAGCCATCTGCGGAATGTCGAGGATAGCGGAGCGGACAATGCGCATTTCGACTGCTGCGACGCCATCAATGGCTGCAATGCGTTCCTTCAGGTGATCGGGTGCGCGAACGGCCTGTGCGAAGATGTGGCCGAAGCGGTACTGGTCGTAATAGGTTTTCTGCGTTTCGCTGAGAGAGCGGTAAGCGCCTTGGGCGAGGATCAGCGTCATCACTCCGCAGGCCATGACCAAAGCAATCGCGAGCACTTGCGCCCACAGGCGTTTCAAGTCGCGGATGACTTTTCGGTCAAGGACGGGTAGAGCTACCATGCAACCTCCGAAGGTTGCTTGGGTGTTTCATTCTCGTGGGTGCTTTCGATAGCGCCGTCTTTGAAGATGTAAACACGGTTTGCCATCTGCTGGATTGCCGTGTTGTGCGTGATGATTGCTGTGGTGGTTCCCAGTTCCAGGTTGATGCGCTGCAAGGCTTCCAGCACAAGTGTGCCGGTTTGGGTGTCGAGCGCGCCGGTGGGTTCGTCGCAGAGCAGGACTTCTGGTCGCTTGGCGATGGCGCGGGCGATGGCGACACGCTGCTGCTCTCCGCCGGACATTTCTGCCGGGAAGTGGGAGGAGCGTTTGCCGAGGCCGACCAGTTCCAAGGCCTCCTGTGGGTCCATCGGGTTCTTGGCGATCTCTGTTGTCAGAGCCACGTTCTCCCACGCGTTGAGGCTGGGAATGAGGTTGTAGAACTGGAAGACGAAGCCGACGTAATCGCGCCGATAGCGAGTTAGATTGCTTTCGCTGAAGTCTGTGAGGTTTTTTCCCATAAACGAAACACTGCCGAAGGTGGCGTTGTCGAGCCCGCCGAGAATGTTAAGGAAAGTGGATTTGCCGGATCCGGATGGTCCGAGCAACACAACCATCTCGCCTTCAAAGAGTGTCATGGAAACACCCCGAAGTGCATGCACCTCAACCTCGTTTGTGGTGTAAGTCTTGGTTACATTATCGGCGATGAATACTGGCGCTGGCATAGGGGCCCCAACCTGAATGTGCAGCTACACTCCAATATAGCCTCAGTTTCAAGTTGTATGGCAATGATCCCACGCAAGGAATTGAGTAAATTCCCTAGGTCAGGTGCTGCTGCGTGGCGGAGCGCCTACAGATTTGCGGAAAATAAGTTCCGGGTGCCACAGGCATTGCAGCTCTTTGATGTCCGTGCCTTTGAGGTAGTTCATCGCCATGATCGCGATCTCCCGGCCTGCGTCGCGCAGTGGTGAGCGGGTGACGGTCAGTGGCGGGTTCATGTCAGATGCTTGTGCGAGAGGCACGTTGTCATCGTGGGCGACGATGGAGACTTCCGAACCGATCTTGATGCCGAGTTCGTTACAGGCTCTGTACGCGCCTTTTGCCATGACCACACTTGAGCAGAGCAGGGCAGTCGGGCGGTTTTCGAGCTGCAAGATTCCCATGGCGAAGGTGTAGCCGTTTTCCTCTGACATAGCGCCTGCACGCATATAATCCGGGTTTGGCGTGACGCCTCGTTCCTTCAACGCATCCTGCCAGCCGTTGAGCCGGTCAATGGCGTAGACACGATTTGGATGGCCGTTGAGGATCGCGATCTTGTCGTGGCCCATTTCCAGCAGCATCTTTGTGGGCTCGTGGAAGACGCCGTAGTTGTCAATGTCGATGTACGAGTAGCTGTCACAGGTGGCAGTGCGGCCATGGACGATGAATGGCATGTTGAGGTCTTGCAGAAGACGGATGCGTTCTTCACTCAGATCCACGTTGGACAGGATCACCAGATCAACAGTGCCTTTTTCCGCAAAGCGGCGGTAGACGTCCTCTTCTTCACTCTGCGAGGAGGAGATCATGATGTCGTAGTCAAGCTCGGATGCCTTCTCTGAAAGACCTGTCAGAAACTCGATGAAATGCGGGTCGAGAAACATGTTCATGTCAGTGGGGAAGGCGATGCCGATCACGCAGGAGCGTCCGGTTGCCAGACGGCGTGCGTTGACATTGGGACGATAGCCATAGGTCTTTGCTGCCTCCGAAACCCGGTTTCGGGTGGCGAGAGACACGTCAGAATACCCGTTCAGAGCTCTGCTGACTGTGGTTTGTGAAAGACCGAGATGATTGGCTAAACTCTTAAGATTCATAATAATTCAATGGCTCAAACTTGCTGTGCGCCTTGTTTATAGCCCCTTTTTCTCCCGCATGCTTGGATGAAATCTAGCCCAGAAGTCTGCCTAAAATCCAGTAGGACCTTTGTCTTTTCCAAAGCGCTTTGGAAACGGTAACGGAGACAGTGGAAAACTGGTATTTTTCAGAGGTGCAGAAAAATACCACATATGATGGGCTCTAAACTTAGGAGAATTCAGCTATTTTGTGGGTGTTGCGTTGCAAAATATGACGTCAGATGGACAGCCTCACAAAAGTTCCTACGGATTTTTACTATTGACTTAGACCGGTGACTAAACTTTGCTTGTCTCAAAGCGCTTTGGGAATCTTTTGAAAGATGACCAGTGTTTGGGGAGCCCTTCGCTCTGGAGGGGTAATTAATGGCCGGACAACGATTGGGAATTCGTTGAACCAAGGGCCATGGACGAAACAGGGAGGCGTCCCATTATGGGTATCCGTCGTACATTATTAGGTTCTGCTGTTGCTGTTGCTGGTATGGCTGGCGTTGCGGGTTATGCAATGGCTGCTGAAGTTACGGTTGTTTGTGGTAGCGTTGGTCAGGGCGCTAAGCTCTGTAAAGGTGCTGCAACCGAGTGGGCTAAAGAAACTGGCAACACCGTTAAGTTTTTCGCTGCACCTGCATCATCTACCGAGCAGCTGGCGCTGTACCAGCAGATCCTGAGCTCTGGTTCTTCTGATATTGATGTTTTCCAGATTGACGTTATCTGGCCGGGTATTCTGGGAAGCCACCTTGCTGATCTGAAGCCATATTCCAATGGTGCAGAAGACATGCACTTCCAGCCAATCGTTGCGAACAACACCTACAAGGGCAAGCTGGTTGCTATGCCTTGGTACACTGACGCTGGCCTGCTGTTCTACCGCAAAGATCTGCTCGAAAAGCATGGTGAAAAGGCTCCTGAAACCTGGGGCGATCTGACCGCGAGTGCGAAGAAGATCCAGGATGCTGAACGCGCAGCTGGCAACAATAAAATGTGGGGCTTTGTTTATCAGGCGAAGGCTTATGAAGGTCTGACTTGTGACGCTCTTGAGTGGGTCGACAGCTTTGGTGGTGGCGATGTTGTGAATGCTGATGGCGATATCACCATCAACAACGAAAAAGCTGCAAAAGCTCTGTCTCTCGCAGCAAGCTGGACCGGTACAATTGCACCTTCTGGTGTTCTTTCCTATCAGGAAGAAGATGCACGTGGTGTGTTCCAGTCCGGTAATGCAGTGTTCATGCGGAACTGGCCTTATGCATGGTCTCTCGGTCAGGCTGACGATTCTCCGATCAAAGGCAAAATCGGTGTGATGGCTCTGCCTAAGGGTGGTGAAGACGGAAAGCAGACCGGTACTCTTGGTGGCTGGCAGCTTGCTGTTTCCAAATACTCCAAAGACCCTGAAGCCGCTGCAAGCCTTGTAATGCACCTGACCAGCAAAAAGAGCCAGAAACAGCGCGCTATTGAAGGGTCTTACAACCCAACCATTGCTGAGCTGTACTCTGATGCGGATGTTCTTGCAGCAAGCCCGTTCATGGGTCAGTTGAAAGACACCTTCACCAATGCTGTGGCACGTCCATCCCGTGCAACTGGCTCTAACTACAACAAAGTTTCCAATGCATTTTACAATGCAGTGCATGACGTGCTTTCCGGTAAAACCGAAGCAGAGGCATCCCTTGCGAAGCTTGAAAAGAACCTGAAACGCATCAAGCGTAAAGGCTGGTAAGTCTCCTCCCTAGACTTGCGATCTGTGTTGCGGCCTCCCGATGGCCGCAACACTGAACCGAGCTCCTGGGTGGTTCCTTGGAGTTTCCCTGAAATAAAGAAACCAAGGATCAGAGGATGACCCTTGCTCTTCAGCAGGATGGTACAGCCACTCGTAAGGCAAAACGCTCCAATCTGAGCTCTGCCAGATTGCGCGCCGCGTGGCTTTTTCTCGCCCCCATGATGATTGCTTTGGCCGCTGTTGCAGGCTGGCCGTTGCTTCGCACCATCTGGTTGGGTTTTACCGACGCAAACCTCACAGATCTCAGCCAATCTCAATTCATCGGCTTTGAGAACTATCTCTCGTATTATGACGGAGAGGCTTATGGCGTTCTCGTTGATGCCGAGTGGTGGAATGCGGTTTGGAACACTCTCTGGTTTTCTGTCATCTCTGTTGGTTTTGAAACTCTGTTCGGGCTTCTCATTGCATTGATCCTGAATGCGGAGTTCAAAGGACGCGGCCTTGTGCGTGCTGCGGTTCTGATCCCCTGGGCGATCCCGACTATTGTTTCCGCCAAGATGTGGGGCTGGATGCTTCACGATCAGTTTGGTGTGATTAACGAAATTCTGCTGGGTGTCGGCATTCTGTCTGAGCCGATTGCCTGGACGGCTGATCCTTCCACCGCGATGTGGGCTGTGATCATGGTGGATGTCTGGAAAACAACACCGTTCATGGCGCTGCTGACCCTTGCTGCCCTTCAGATGCTTCCGGGTGATATCTATGAGGCTGCCCGCGTGGATGGCATCAACCCGATCCGTGTGTTCTTCAAGGTGACGTTGCCGCTGATCCGCCCGGCAATCATTGTTGCAGTGATTTTCCGTAGTCTTGATGCACTGCGTGTGTTCGATCTGATTTACGTGCTGACGTCCAGCTCTACGTCGACTATGTCCATGTCAGTCTATGCAAGGCAGCAGCTGGTGGATTTCCAGGAAGTTGGCTATGGCTCTGCAGCTGCGACGCTGCTGTTCATTGTGATTGCCTTGTTGACGACCATTACTGTGTTGGCTGGCGGATTGAAATCCGGTGAAGGAGAACAGTCATGAACAGACAGATGAAGTCTATTCTGTTTTACACACTGGTTATTGTGGTCGTGATTTTCTCGGTCTTCCCGTTCTATTACGCGATTGTCACGAGTTTCCGGAGCGGGCAGGAGCTGTTCAATCCGTCCGTATTCCCAACATCCTTCACGATGGGGAACTATTTCTCCATCTTCAAAGAACAGCCGTTTGGCCTCAATATTCTGAACTCGGTGATTGTTGCGACGTCTGTTGTGGTTCTGTCGCTGATTATTGCAGTGACGGCGTCTTATGCGCTGGCTCGTATCCACTTCCGAGGCCGTGGTCTGTTGTTGATGACGATCCTGTCAGTCTCCATGTTCCCGCAGGTGGCGATCCTCTCCGGCATGTATGAGTTGATCCGCTCCATGGGCCTTTACAACTCTCTGCCGGGTCTGATTATCCCGAACACAGTGCTGACTCTGCCATTCACTGTTTGGGTGCTGACGACCTTCATGAAGGAACTGCCGAAGGAGCTTGAAGAGGCTGCTGTCGTTGACGGAGCTTCTCCGCTGACCATTGTGCGCCGGATCTTCCTGCCGTTGATGTGGCCAGCGATGGTGACCACTGGTCTGCTTGCCTTCATCGGTGCGTGGAACGAGTTCCTGTTCGCGCTCACCTTTACTCTATCCAACGAAGTTCGCACCGTGCCAGTGGCGATTGCCCTGATGTCCGGTGCAACTGAATACGAGCTGCCATGGGGCAATATCATGGCTGCTTCTGTGCTAGTGACCGTCCCGATCGTGGTCCTAGTGCTGGTGTTTCAACGAAAAATCGTCGCTGGTCTTACAGCTGGTGCGGTTAAAGGATAACTGGAATGAACCTCTCTACCCCAATAAACGAAAATACAAGCCATCGCGTTCTGGCGAACGATCCGGATTGGTGGCGGGGCGCAGTCATTTATCAAATCTATCCGCGGTCTTTCGCGGATAGCAATGGCGATGGCATTGGTGACCTTCCAGGTATTACAGAGAAGCTGGACTACATCTCCGATCTTGGTGCTGATGCGATCTGGATCTCGCCTTTCATGAAGTCGCCGATGGATGACTTTGGATACGACGTTTCTGATTATGAAGACGTTGATCCAATGTTCGGCTCTCTGGATGATTTCAAAGAGCTGGTGGCTAAAGCGCATGGTAAGGGCATTCGTGTTCTGATCGATCTGGTGATTTCACACACCTCTGAGCAACATGAGTGGTTTAAGGAAAGCCGGAGCAATAAGACCAACAGCAAGTCTGACTGGTATGTCTGGGCAGACCCTAAAGCTGATGGTTCTCCGCCAAACAACTGGCTTTCCATCTTTGGTGGTTCTGCCTGGCAGTGGGACAGCCGCCGTTGTCAGTACTACCTGCATAACTTCCTGCGTTCTCAGCCGGATCTGAATTTCCATTGCGAGGAAGTGCAGCAGGCAGTGCTTGATGCAGGCCGGTTCTGGCTGGAGCTGGGTGTTGATGGTTTCCGTCTGGATACCGTGAACTTTTACGTTCACGACAAGCAGCTGCGTGACAACCCGCCATATCCCGATCCTGATAGTCTTGCGGATGTGACTGGTGTGAACCCTTATGCATTCCAGGACCATAAGTTCGACAAGTCGCAGCCAGAAAACCTGCCATTCCTTGAGCGCTTACGGGCTGTGATGAACGAGTATCCGAACACCACCACAGTTGGTGAAATCGGTGCGGGACATGAAGCCAGTGAGATTATGAAGCAGTACACCTCTGGTGAGGGGCGCCTGCACATGGCGTACAGCTTTGATCTGCTTTCCAATACGCCAACTGCAAAGTATGTGCGTGAGCGGGTGACCAACCTGCAGAACATTGTGACTGAGGGCTGGCCGAGCTGGGCGATGTCCAACCACGATGTGAAGCGTATGGGATCACGGCTTCCTGCTGATGTTGATCCTCAGGTGGCAACACCTGCTTTGATGGCGCTAAGCGCCTCCTTGCGTGGTAGCCCATGTATCTATCAGGGTGAGGAACTGGGCTTTAAAGAAGCTGATGTGGCTCTGGAAGACCTGCAGGATCCTTATGGCATTGAGTTCTGGCCTGAGTACAAAGGTCGTGATGGGTGCCGTACGCCGATTGCTTGGACTAAGGACGGTGGCTTCACCACTGGCAAGCCTTGGTTGCCGATGGCGCAAGACCATCTGGATCACAGTGCGGAAGTTCAGGCTGGAGATCAGGCTTCTCCACTTCGCCGGACAGCGAAATACCTGCAATGGCGTAAAGACCAGAAGGTTCTGCAAAAAGGGTCTTTGGACTTTGCTGATCTGGGAGAAGATGTTCTGGCGTTTGTGCGTGAGCATGAAGGTGAACAAGTGCTTTGCGTCTTCAACCTGACAAATGATGATATGCGTGTTGCTCTGGGAGCGTACAGCTCTGCTGCGTTGCTGGAGGGGCATGGATTTAGTGCGGAAATGGACGGCGAGGCACTCAACCTGGCTGCATGGCAAGTGGCTTACTTGCAAATCTCAAAGAACTAAGCTGAGGGCAACACCATGGCAGATGTAACACTCAAGGGTATCGTCAAGGACTTCGGGTCAACCCGCATCATCCACGGCGTTGACTTGCAGATCAAAGATCGCGAGTTGATCGTGTTTGTCGGGCCATCCGGCTGCGGTAAATCGACTTTATTGCGCCTGATTGCAGGGCTTGAAGATATCACTGATGGTGACATGTTCATTGATGGAGATCTGGTAAACCAGCGCTCTCCTAAAGAACGCAAGATAGCCATGGTGTTCCAGAGCTATGCTCTTTATCCGCATATGAATGTTTATGAGAATATGGCGTTTGGTCTTGAGCTCTCCAAGCATTCAAAAGAGGATATCAAAGACAAGGTGATGGAGGCGGCTCGTATCCTTGAGCTGACTCCGTTGCTGGAACGCAAGCCGAAGCAACTGTCCGGTGGTCAGCGTCAGCGCGTGGCAATTGGCCGTGCGATTGTTCGTAATCCTAAGGTCTTCCTATTCGATGAGCCGCTTTCCAACCTTGATGCGGCGCTGCGTGTGCAGATGCGTATTGAGATTGCCAAGCTGCATCAGGACATGGACGCCACCATGGTGTACGTGACCCATGATCAGGTGGAGGCAATGACGCTTGCAGACCGGATTGTGGTGCTGAATGCTGGCCGGGTTGAGCAGGTTGGTAGCCCGCTTGAGCTGTACCATCGTCCACGCAACAAGTTCGTGGCTGGCTTCATCGGGTCGCCGAAGATGAACTTCATTGAAGCGCAGGTGACAGGTGTTGCTGAAGACGGTGTTGAGCTGTCGGTTATCGGTTCTGATCCTGTGAAGGTTGTCGTTGATCCGACTGGCCTTACTGTTGGCGATAAGGTTGAGTTTGGTATTCGTCCTGAGCACATGGGCAGCGGAACGGAAGGCGAGCTTTCCGGGAAGGTCGAGGTTATTGAGGAACTTGGCGAGAGCCACTTCCTGCATGTGCGCTTGACCGACGGTTCTTTGATCACCGTTCAAGGCAGGGGTGATGCTACTGCGAAGGCTGGTGAGAGCTGCAAAGTGAAGCTGGATTGCAGCCATGCGCATGTGTTTGGCGGTGACGGATTCGCGTTTTCTAAATTGGGGGCGTTAGGTCAACATGAAAATACTGCAACTCTTGAGGGTGCGTGATAAATAAAATTGCTCACAGGCTCACTCCAATTTGGCATAGAGTTCCAACGCTGCACCTTGTGTGCAGCGTTTACTTTTTCTGAGACGCCTCTTCATTTCTTAAAACGATTAAATAGCTGATTTTTTTAGACTGAATCAGGCTTGATCATACCAATTGACTAGTCCGTTAGGGGAGGCTGGATTACTGGCAGAAACCGCAAGGTTAGCCGTCCAGGATCAAACAGAGATTGAGCTGGTGCATGGTATTCTTTGGCTGAGCTCAACCAAGGGTACTTGTTCCCATTCTTAAAAAGTGAAAGAATTTAATCAGTGATTGCACTTAGATGCGGTTACAATTCTTTCGCCTTCGCGCGACTAACGATGTGAAGGCATTTTATAAATAGGGGAGCATTTTATAATGCAATTTAAGCGTAGTCTTCTCTCGCTGGCGCTTGCTGCAAGCGTGGCGATGCCAATTTCCGGCGCTATCATCTCTGAGGCTGGTGCTGCAACACCACCTAACATGCTCATTGTTGCTGGCCGTATTGACGATATCATTTCCCTTGATCCGCAGGAAATGTTTGAGTTTTCCGGTACGGACATGGCGAACAACATGTATGATCGTCTGGTACAGCTGAACCCAGCTGACCTGTCTAAAGGTTATGAGCCAGGTCTGGCAACAAGCTGGGAAATCTCAGAGGACGGCAAGACCTTTACTTTTAAAATGCGTGAGGGCGTCAAGTTCCACACCGGCAACCCTGTTACTGCAAAGGATGCTGAATACAGCCTTCGCCGTGCAGTTGCGATGAAGAAAACACCGTCTTTCATTCTTACGCAGTTTGGCTTCACTCCTGAAAACATGAGTGAGACAATCAAAGCCGTTGATGAAAACACTTTCCAGATTACGACAGATAAGAAGTACGCTCCTTCTTTCGTGCTGAACTGCTTCACTTCTGCAATTGCTTCTATCGTTGATAGTGAACTGGTTAAGTCCAATGAAGTTGATGGCGACTGGGGTAATGGCTGGCTGAAAACAAATTCTGCTGGTTCTGGCGCGTTTAAGCTGCAGAGCTGGAAGCCAAATGAGTCTTATTCTCTGACTGCTGTTCCAGGCTACTGGCGTGGTGAAGTTGCGATGAAGCGCGTTATCGTGCGCCACGTGATGGAATCTGCTTCTCAGCGTCTGATGCTGGAAAAAGGCGATGTTGATGTTGCCCGTCACCTGTCTCCAGAAGATATTGCTGCGATCTCCACCAACGAAGACCTGAAGGTTGAAGACACGCTCCGTGGTCGTCTGATGTACATCTCCTTCAACCAGAAGGATAAGGCGCTGTCCCATCCTAAGGTTGCGGAAGCTCTGAAGTATCTCGTTGACTACAAAGGCATGACCGGTTCTTTCCTGAAGGGCCAGTACACCATCCAGCAGGCGTTCCTTCCGCAGACTTATATGGGCGAACTGAAGGACACTCCATTCTCACTGAACGTTGAGAAAGCTAAAGAGCTGCTCGACCAGGCAGGTTATGCCGATGGTTTCGATGTTGAGTTCATCGTTCGTAATGCGACTGAGCGCGTTGAAATTGCTCAGAGCTTGCAGAACACCTTTGGTCAGGCTGGCATTCGCGCGTCTATCACACAGGGAACTGGTAAGCAGATCCTTGGTCGTTACCGCGCTCGTGACTTCCAGATCTACGTAGGTGCATGGGGTCCGGATTATCCAGATCCACACACAAATGCTGATACCTTCGCAAACAACCCGGATAACTCCGATGAAGGTAAGCATGTTGGTAAACTGGCATGGCGTAACGCTTACCCAGCAACAGAACTGACCAAACTGACCGATCTGGCTGTACAGGAAAGTGACCGCGAAAAGCGTGCTCGCATGTACGTGCAAGCTCAGAAGACCTTCCAGAAAGAAGCTCCATTCTCGGTTATGTTCCAGCAGATTGAACAGAACTCCATGGCTGCAAACGTAACCGGCTTCAATCCGGGTGGCGCTATTACTGGCGTATTCTTCTGGCCTGTAAAAAAATAAGATTGGCTAATTACAAATGAGCATCGCTGACTCTACAGCGACTGTGGCGCGGCGAGGGTTTACCTCGCCGCTCTACAAGATTTTAAAAGGTTTAATCGCTGGCCTTTTCTCCATTGCCATCACTATGGTGGGGCTTCTTTTCGTCACCTTCATTATTGCGCGTGTTATGCCAGTCGACCCGGTCCTCGCGGTTGTTGGTGAGCGTGCCTCTCAGGAAATTTACGAAGCTGCGTACAAGGCCATGGGTCTTGATCAGCCGCTTTACGTGCAGTTTATGCTGTTCTTGAAACAGGTGGCGATGGGCGACTTCGGGATGTCGACGCTGACAGCGCGGCCCGTTGTTGAGGACATTGCCCGCGTTTTCCCGGCTACATTGGAGCTTGCAACTCTTGCGACGATCGCTGGCGTTGGCATTGGCGTGCCGATGGGGGTTTTGGCTGCAGTGAATGAAGGCCGTTGGCCGGACCAGCTGATCCGCCTTGTTGGCCTGTTTGGCTACTCCATGCCGATCTTCTGGTTTGGCTTGATGGGCCTCTTGATTTTCTACGGTATTCTTGGCTGGGTTAGTGGCCCAGGTCGTATCGATATCTATTACGAAGATATTGTTCCTGTTGTTTCAGGCATGATCCTCATCGATAGCCTGATTGCAGGAGAGATCGAGATCTTCTGGAATGCGGTGAGCCACATCATTCTGCCTGCAAGTATTCTTGGCTATTATTCTATTGCTTACATTTCCCGTATGACCCGCTCGTTCATGCTGGAACAGTTCTCTCAGGAGTACATCACCACCGCGCGCGTGAAGGGGGTTTCTGAGACTGCTGTGATCTGGCGGCATGCGCTACCGAATGTGATGATCCCGCTTATTACGGTGATCGCGCTTTCCTATGCGAACCTGCTGGAAGGGTCTGTGCTGACAGAGATTATCTTCTCATGGCCGGGTCTGGGCAACTACATCACCAATGCTCTGCTTTCTGCCGATATGAATGCGGTGCTGGGTGGAACAGTTGTGGTTGGTGCTATCTTTGTGGGCCTCAATCTCTTCTCTGACTTCATGTACAAAGTGGTTGATCCGAGGGCACGATGACAACAGCACCTGTAAAATCCAACGTGCCTGACAGAGCTGGCTTGAAAGCATGGCTCTCCTCTGATGCACCTAAATCCCGCGGACATGCGCGCGCTGTGCAGTTTTATATGGGGTGGATGAAACTCTATGAAAACAAGCTCGCGTTTCTTGGGTTCCTGATTATTCTGAGCTTGGTTCTGATGGCGATTTTTGCGCCACTGCTGGCAACAACAGAGCCAAATGCACAAGACCTTGCCAAACGTTTGACCGCGCCGGGGGTGGATGGTCACCTGCTTGGAACTGATGAACTTGGCCGCGATATCTGGAGCCGCCTCGTTTATGGTTCCCGCATTACGCTTCTGATTGTAGGCATTGTAGCGTTCACAGCACCAGTGTTCGGATTGCTGATTGGAACTGTTGCCGGGTATCTGGGCGGCTGGGTCGATCAGGCACTTATGCGTCTGGTTGATATCTTCCTGGCGTTTCCCAAGCTTATTCTGGCGCTTGCCTTCGTTGCTGCGCTTGGGGCGGGTATCGAGAGTGCGATTATCGCGATCAGTCTGACGGCATGGCCTCCGTATGCGCGTATTGCTCGCGCTGAAACTCTGACCATTCGCAATGCGGATTACATCAGCGCTGTGCGTTTGCAGGGGGCTGGTGTCATGCATATCATCATCGGGCATGTATGGCCGCTGTGTCTGTCTTCCATCATTGTGCGTGTGACGCTTGATATGGCGGGGATTATTCTGACAGCTGCCGGCCTTGGTTTCCTTGGTCTTGGTGCTCAGCCTCCAGAGCCTGAGTGGGGCGCAATGATCTCTGCTGGTCGCAAGTTTATTCTGGACCATTGGTGGGTTGCTGCCATGCCGGGTATGGCGATCTTTATCGTGTCTTTGGGCTTCAACCTGCTGGGTGATGGTCTGCGCGATATTCTTGATCCGAAAAAGAGCCAGAGCTAGGGGAGAGAACCATGAGTGATACGCTTTTAAGCGTTGAGGACCTTTGGGTTCGTTTCCCAACACGTAGCGGTACCGTTGATGCGGTTCGTGGCATTTCGTTCTCTGTCGGGCGTGAGCGCGTTGGCATTGTGGGCGAAAGTGGCTCTGGCAAATCTATGACCGGGCGGAGTATTTTGCGTCTGATCCGGTCTCCTGGCCAGATGGAAGCCAAGTCGATTAAGTTCAATGGTGAGAATCTGCTGGACTATTCGGAACGGCAGATGCGGAAAATCCGTGGTCACCAGATCTCCATGGTGATGCAGGATCCGAAGTTTTCGCTGAACCCTGTTCACACGGTTGGCAAACAGATCTGTGAGGCTCTGCGCCTGCACACCAAATCTTCTCGCCGTGAGGCTCGTCAGGGCGCTCTGGAGATGTTGGAGGCTGTTCAGATCCGCAACCCTGAGCGTGTGTTCAATTCTTATCCGCATGAGCTTTCAGGCGGTATGGGGCAGCGTGTGATGATCGCGATGATGCTGATCACTGATCCAAAGCTGCTGATTGCTGATGAGCCGACCTCTGCTCTGGATGTGACTGTGCAGATGAAGGTGCTGGCGATCATGGACAAGTTGGTGCAGGAGCGCGGAATGGGGTTGATCTTCATCAGTCACGATCTGAATCTTGTCTCGTCCTTCTGTGACCGAATTATCATTATGTACGCAGGACGTATTGTAGAGACCTGTAAGGCCAGCGAGCTGCACAATGCGACGCATCCTTACACACGTGGGTTGCTGAATGCGCTGCCTCGCATTGAGGAGCCCAAGGGGCGCCTTGAAGCACTGCAACGTCAGGACAGCTGGAAACAGGAGGTCAGTGTTGATGCCCGGGTCTGATAGTGCTGTGATGGAACGTAAGCCATGGGTTGCGGAAGCAACAAAAGACGCCCGCCTCGAGATCAAAGACCTCAACGTCTATTTCGGTGAGGGACCGGATCGCTTTCAGGCTGTCAAAAACGTGAGCGTCAAGGTTCAGCAAGGCGGCAGTTTTGGCATTGTCGGTGAATCTGGCTCAGGTAAGTCAACTGTACTGCGCGCTGTGTGTGGACTGGTTGAGAGCTGGGATGGTGAGATCGATATTGACGGCGCCCCTGTTTCGCATAAGCGTGACAAGGTTTTTGCCCGCAAGATTCAGATGGTTTTTCAGGACCCTTATGCGTCCTTGCATCCACGCCATACCGTTGACCGAGTTTTGTCAGAACCTCTTAAATTACATGGGTTTGATGATATTGATGGTCGTGTGCTTCGGGCTCTGGATGACGTAGGGCTTGGGGCAGATTTCCGCTTTCGGTATCCGCATCAGCTTTCCGGTGGTCAACGTCAGCGTGTGGCTGTTGCACGCGCGTTGATGTTGGAGCCGGAGATTCTTTTGTTGGATGAGCCAACTTCAGCGTTGGATGTATCTGTGCAGGCTGAAATTCTGAACTTGTTTGCTGATCTGCGGAAGGAACATAACCTTACCTATGTGATGGTGACGCACGATCTGGCAGTGGTTGCGCATATGTGTGATGAGATTGCCGTGATGCAGCATGGTGAGGTTGTTGAGGTGATGGATGTGGAAGCGATGCGAAGCTCTACACCGGAGACAGCTTACACGCAGGAACTGCTCAAAGCCTCTATGGGGTATGATGCGGAGTTCTTCGGCGACAGCTGATCTGTGAAGCATCTGATGGTTACTGAGAGCCCCGCCCTTGTGGTGGGGCTTTTGTTGTTCTGGCGGGGGAACTTCAATAGGATTGCTTTGTTGATTTGATGATTGTGGGCTGCGGAGCCAGAGATGAAGTATTTTTATGGCCTTCTTTGTATTTTGGGATTTCTGCTGCCGTACGGGGCGTTTATGCCATGGTTACTTGAGAACGGGTTGAATCTGCCGCAACTTCTTGCTGAGGCATTTGCTGGCGAGATATCGGCTTTTGCCTGGCTTGATGTGGTGGTCTCAGCGGTGGTTTTGATAGGCTTTATCATTGCCGAAGGGCAACGACTTGGAATGAATCGTCTTTGGCTTCCGATTCTTGCTGTGTTTACCGTTGGTGTGTCGTTAGGCTTGCCATTGTTCTTGCTCTTGAGAGAATTACACGTTGAAAAACCATCCAAACCAAGGGCTCACAGCGGAAAAAACGTAGCGCACATATGATAGTTGGAACTCATGTGCAGAAAATGGCCTACACCAATGAGTTCACTGTGAATTTCTTAATGTTTTCTGCTATAAACAACCGGCTTAATCCTACGAGTACATACGCTAAAACACTCGCAGATTGGCTTGGGTGTTTTCTAATTGATCTACGGTGTCTTCTTTGAGAAGTCTTGACGAAAATCTTATTTCCCATATTCCTCCGTTCCGAAAGCTGGAACGCGTTGATATCAGAGAGATTTTGGACGCAGCGACGCCAAAGCGTTTCAGCGCGGGTCAGGCTATTTTCGAAGAGCATGAGCCAGCGGAGCGGTTTTTCCTGCTGTTGGACGGTCATGTGCGCGTTATTCGCACCACGGCTTCCGGAGATCAGGTGATTGCGCGTCACATCGTCAGTGGCGAGCTTATGGGCATTGCCTCCGCAATTGGCAGGACGACTTACCCAGCCAGTGCTGTGGCGATTGATGACTGCCTTGTGCTGTTCTGGCCAACAAGTCTCTGGAAGACGTTTGTCGAAAAGTACGATGGATTTGCGACGGAAACCTACAAAACCGTCGGAGAGCGTATCTCTGAAGCGAACAACCACATTCTGGAACTGGCAACACAGCAGGTTGAGCAGCGTGTTGCACGTGCTTTGCTGAGGCTTGCAATCCAAAGCAGCCGCATCACCGATGAGGGAATGGAAATTGATTTTCCTCTCACACGCCAGAATATCTCTGAGATGACAGGTACAACTTTGTACACTGTGAGCCGTTTGCTAAGCGCTTGGGAAAAACAGGGAATTGTGAATAGCGGGCGCAAAAAGGTCATCGTGACGGAGATGAATAAGCTGAAGACTCTGGCTGATTTGGACCCAATGGCTGACTCTTGAGTACCGTTGAGCGATTGCCTGAGTGTTACTAGGCATAAATACCAGTATTCTCGATTTAATATCCTCTTGTTTTTAAATGTGTTTTTCTCCTATATCCGGTAATTACCGAATAGGTTGTTCTAGCACAAACTTCCCCAGTGGCGTCAATTTTATCATCTTCGGGACCGTAACCACGATAGGATTCCGTAGATGTCAGAATTCCTTACAAAATCGCGGGCACGAAATATTTTTTATGGGGGATCCTTATTCTTCATAGGCATATTTGCCGTGCTCTCAATCGACAGCCACCTTTACGTCGTCAATGAATCGACTTCAAAAGCTGATCTCACTGACGAGGTTGTCCTCGGAAAGCACGTTTGGGAAAAGCATGCTTGCATCAACTGCCATACGTTGCACGGGGAAGGCGCCTACTTTGCTCCTGAAGTCGGCAATGTGATGACACGTTGGGGCGTGCTGGATGATCCGGATGATGCAGCTGAGACCCTTGGCTCCTGGATGGAAGCTCAGCCGAGCCGCATCGAAGGTCGTCGCCAGATGCCTTTCTTCGATCTGACCAAAGAAGAAGTCCGCGGCCTCTCTGAATTCTTGCGTTGGGCTGATAAGACCAACACGCAAGACTGGCCACCGAACGACGCTGGTTAAGGGGTGGTATTATGAAATACAGTTCTCAAAAAGTCGCGTATGCCTACTTCGTAGCTGCGCTTGGCCTATTCGCAATCCAGGTTCTGGGCGGTTTGCTCGCTGGCTGGATTTATGTTGCACCTAACTTCCTTTCGGAGTTGCTGCCGTTCAACATCGTTCGCATGTTGCACACCAACGCACTGATCGTCTGGCTTCTGCTCGGCTTCTTTGGTGCGGCTTACTTCATCATCCCGGAAGAGAGCGAACGTGAGATCCACTCCGTTAAGCTCGCTTACATTCAGCTGATCATTCTTGTGGTTGGTACACTGGGTGCTGTTGTCAGTTACATCATGGGCATCCATGAAGGCCGTGAATTCCTCGAGCAGCCGCTCTGGGTTAAAGTCGGCATTCTTGTTGCTGCGTTGATCTTCCTCTTCAACATCTCAATGACTGTGTTGAAAGGTCGTAAGACTGCGATCACAAACATTCTGGTGATTGGCCTTTGGGCTCTTTCCCTGCTGTGGCTGTTTGCATTCTACAACCCAGACAACCTGAGCCTTGATAAAATGTACTGGTGGTACGTTGTTCACCTTTGGGTAGAAGGTACCTGGGAACTTGTGATGGCTTCCATCCTTGGCTTCCTGATGCTGAAACTCACCGGTGTTGACCGCGAAGTGATCGAGAAGTGGCTCTACATCATCGTAGCGACTGCTCTGTTCTCCGGTATTCTTGGTACAGGACACCACTATTACTGGATCGGCTTGCCTGGCTACTGGCAGTGGATTGGTTCCGTCTTCTCTACTTTAGAAGTCATACCATTCTTCCTGATGATGACCTTCTCCTTCGTCATGGTCTGGAAAGGTCGTAAGAACCATCCAAACAAAGCAGCACTGCTGTGGTCTCTCGGTTCTGCAACTGTCGCGTTCTTCGGCGCTGGCGTATGGGGCTTCCTGCATACTCTGCACGGTGTGAACTTCTACTCACACGGTACACAGATCACTGCAGCGCACGGTCACCTTGCCTTCTTCGGCGCATACGTTGCTCTGAACCTTGCGATCTTCACTTACGCAATGCCATTGCTTAAGGGTCGTAATCCATACAACCAAGTTCTCAATATGGGCAGCTTCTGGCTCATGACTGGTGGTATGTCCTTCATGACCTTCGTGCTGACATTTGCTGGAACCATCCAGACACACATGCAGCGTGTTGTTGGTGAAGACTTCATGTCCGTACAGGACCAGCTGACAGTGTTCTACATCATGCGCTTCGGTGCTGGTGCGGCTGTTGTGATTGGTGCTCTGCTGTTCATCTACTCCCTGCTCGTACCGCGCAAGGAATTGTTCACAGCGAACTCTGGTTCCAAACCAACGACCGGTAGTACTCCTGAAGCCCAAGCAGTTCTGGAAGGTGGTCGTTAATGACTGTACAGAACCACGTTTTTGATGTGCCCTATTATCAGCCTATCGCCGATGAATGTGCATTATTTGAAACGGCTTTTAACAAAGGTCTGCCCCTTCTTTTGAAGGGGCCGACGGGCTGCGGCAAAACCCGCTTTGTGGAACACATGGCCGCAAAGCTGGGTCGTCCGATCTACACCGTGGCTTGCCACGATGATCTTTCCGCAGCAGACCTTATTGGTCGTTACCTGCTTAAAGGCGGCGTGACTGAGTGGGTTGATGGCCCGCTGACCCGCGCTGTTCGCGAAGGTGCGATCTGCTATCTTGATGAAGTGATCGAAGCACGGAAAGACGTCGCGGTTGTTTTGCACCCGCTGACCGATAACCGTCGTCGTCTCATCATTGAGAGAACTGGCGAAGAGCTGCAAGCTCCTCCGAACTTCATGCTCGTTGCCAGTTACAACCCTGGCTATCAGAACGTTCTGAAGCAGATGAAGCCTTCCACACGGCAGCGCTTCCTCTCCACGACCTTCGATTTTCCTGATGCGGAAACCGAGATACAGGTCGTTGCTAAAGAAAGCGGACTGGATGTTGAGCGTTCCAAATCTTTGGTTCGTCTTGCCGGCCATATCCGCGGTCTTTCCAGCCTGGATCTGGAAGAGGGTGTTTCCACTCGCTTGCTGATTTATGCTGCATCCCTGATTGCTGGTGGTATGCCAGTCGAGAAAGCACTGCAATACTCTGTTGTTGAGCCACTGAGTGATGAGCCTGATGTTCAGGTTGCGCTTCGTGATTTGATCGCAGTTGTTTACGGGTGAGCCTGATGAAAGAGCAAATACTGGAGTTTTTAGAGCCTGAAGAAGCCGTAGGTAATCTGTGGCATGATTATGCTTCAAGCCTGGGTGCTCCAGTGCACCATGAGGATATGGAGGTCGAGCTGGCTAAGCTTCGCACCTCCGTGCAAGTGGTGTTTCGCGGGTTAGGTGGTGAAGCTAAAGTCGAGATCAGTCAAGCTCCGGCGACGGCTTCAACCTACCGCATGCCCGTAAAACGCAAGCTCGGCAACGCTGCAGAAACAATCTTTCTGCCAGAGTTTGACGGCGAACGTTTGAGACTTCCTCCGGTTCTTGGCGTTTTTCCAGAGGCCGAAATGAACCGGGCCCATTACATCTGGCTTGCTGCATTTGCAGCGAACTGCGATGTGCAGGCAAAACCAGAGGATCCGTTGCAGGCGGATGTTCAGGCATTGGCTTTGGCCAAACAGGCGATTGAACGTGTTTGGGGCAAGTGCGTTGGTCTCCATGATTTCTTCCGTCAGTCCTGCGAGTTTCTTCTGCAAACCCGTAAGCGTCCAAGTCTTCCTGAGTGGGAAGCTGCAGTTGAAGCTATTGTTCTGGAATTGCTTGGTGGCCCGCGGGCTGTCACCAGCACAAGTGCAACAATTCGCAAGGCGATGGAATGTGTTGATGAGCGCTGGAAACTGACAGCTCCGCGCGGATATTGCACCTTTGCGCCTGTACCGATCTGGGTTTCCAGCGAGTTGGTGAATGGTGAACGTGGTGAAGAGCGCTCAGATGAGCAGGCGCCGCCTACGCCGCAAGGATCAAGTGCAACAACGAAACGCAAAGCTAAACGCGAAAAGCGGGAGCAGGCGGATCGTAAAGACAGTTTTATTCTACACCGGTTTGAGGCGATCCTCTCCTGGGTAGAAAGCATGAACCTCAATCGCAGTACCGATGACGACGAAGAGGAAAATGCGCAGAAAGCTGCTGCTGATCAGGATTATATCAGCCTTTCGAAAAATCAGCGGAAAGCAGCGACACGGTTGCGACTGCATCTGGATTTGTCTCCAGAAGATGCAGACCACGAACGCCTTTCCGACAAGTTCACATATCCTGAGTGGGATCACCGCCAACGTAAGTTTTTAGAAGATCATTGCCGCGTTCTGGAGAAGGATGCCGAGCCTGATTATGAGAGCGTGCTGCTGACAGATCCTTACCATAAGCGCCGTATTCGACAAGTGAAGCGTCAGTTTGAAGCGTTGCGTCCAAAGCGGATCATGCAGATGCGTCAGGCTGAAGGCAGTGAGCTGGATCTGGATGCTTTGGTGACGGCTCAGGTTGATCTAAAGGCTTCAGGTTACGCATCCGATCGGATCTTCCAGGATTCACGTGCGGTTGAGCGCGATCTATCCGTTGCAATGTTACTTGATACATCCCGTTCTACTGAGAGTGCGGTTGGCGATTCCAGTGTTATCGAGATTGCGGGGGCCGCGCTTGCTGCTTTGTCTGGCGGTGTTGATGCAAGTGGTGATCATCTTGGCGTCTGGGGTTTTTCTTCATTGAAACGCGACCGGGTTTTCATGAACAAAGCCAAAGACTTCAACGAGCCTATGACGGATGAGGTGATTGCAAAGATTGGTGGGCTTAAGCCGTGTTACTACACCCGTTTGGGAGCGGCGATCCGGCATACCACTGCGCAGCTTGCCTTGCAGCAAACACAGCGGAAGCTTTTGATTGTACTAACAGATGGAAAGCCGAACGATCTTGATCACTATGAAGGCATTCACGGAATTGAAGACAGTCATATGGCTGTTCGTGAAGCCCGTAAACTGGGCATGGCTGTTCATGGTGTGATTGTTGATGAGGATGGGCAGGATTGGTTTGCCCGTATCTTTGGCAAAGGTGGTTATACGCTCTTTCCAAATCCGGAACGTCTGACACGTGCGCTACCGGATATCTATAGAAGCCTGACAAGGGAGTATTAGATTATGAAGCTTTTCTATATGGTTATGGGCTTTATGGCAGGTCTGCTGCCTTTGTCCGCAATGGCTGCAGTTTCCGGATACCAACGTCCTGTGCCTCAGCCGCAAAGTGCGACTGCTGAGCTGTGGTTTGGTCTCGCTACTGTTATGCTGGTTGTTTCACTTTATGTCGTGCACCGGGTTGTAAAAGGCAGATGAGTGAAGAAGACCTCAGCAATCGCATCAGTGTAACAAGGCTGGCACTCTATCTTTACCCGCTGGGTATTGGAGCGGTCGGTATCAACCTTTTCTTCTTGTCGCTGATTTTTTCATGGGTTGGATGGCCGGTGATGTCACCTTACCTGGCGATGGCTGGTGGCGTTGTTTTAGGCTATCCGTTTGCGTATCCCTTTGCAAAACATATCCGTTACCTCATGGATAAAGCAGACGGTCTGTTAGACTGATTAACTGCTTTGCGAGCATCGGAAGTCGAGCGCGATCTATATAGATTGCGCTTTTTTTGTGCGCAGTGTTCATCTGATTGTTCTGACTGACAGTTTTATCAATTCAGAAGCAAAAATTAATGTGCCAGCATAGCGTTGTTCCACTGGAGTTGTGCTGCGTTCCATCTGATTTGGTGTTTCCTAACAGGAGAGGCAACGGTTGAAACTCGCTTCTGCCCAGAAAGTATTTGTGTGTGTTGTAAGCTGTTGTTGGATGCTGCTGGCGTGTCATTGCTTTCCTACAAACTTTTTGAGAATAGCAAAAGCGGAGACGGGGCATTGGCCCTTAGGTTGGGAAAAATGGGACAAAGCAACAGGTGACTGGGGAGGGGTCAGGACAAATCTAAAGCAGGAAGGAGTTGAATTCTTTTCGAATTTAGTAAGTGATTTCCTGGCTAATCCTGTTGGAGGACTTTCTCAGGGAAGAGCATACTCAGGCGCTTTCATCAGCAGCATTGAATTAAATCTGGAAAGGATCGCAGGCTGGAAAGGAGCTAAATTTGGATTTGGATTTTCGCAAGGACTAGGCCAGGATCTCTCGGCAGAAACAATTGGAAATAAGTTTGATGTTAACCAAGCGTTTATAGGTAAAATCTTTGGCCTTTCGCAGTTGAAATTCTCACAAACTCTTTGGGATGAGGCCGTGGACATCGAAGTCGGTCGATTAACTGTCGGAAAGTCCTTTGCTGGCACCGAAGCCTTTCACTACTACGTAAACAATGGAGCAAATGGGACACCGTCGCAGATTGGTGCGAATATTCATTCCTTTACGACTGATCCCTTCAACCAATGGGGACTCTACGGCAGGTACTTAATGTCGCCTTTCCTTTATGTATCGGGAGGCCTCTACAATGCATCGGCGGATGCGTTAATTAATGCAGATCGTGGTTTTAACTTCAGATTCAATCCTGAAGATGGGATTCTTTATATCGGCCAAGGCGGACTATTTGTTGGTAAAGATAAGATAGGCTGGGGGTTGCCCGGTCGTTATCATCTTGGTGGGTACTACGATAGCAGTGATTACACATTTCTAGCTGATCCAGCTTTGAAAAAGGCTGGAAATTGGGGACTTTACGCAATCGCGGATCAAATGGTTTATCGAGAAAGCGGTGACCAAGGACTGATGGTTTGGGGAGTTGTTACGTTTGCACCTGAACAGCGCGTAAATACGTTTCCCTGGGGGGGGAACGCAGGGCTTTATTACCGAGGATTATTTCCTGACCGGGATGAGGACGTTACTGCTTTGGGTGTGATTTGGGGACTGTTTAGTGAAGATCTTGCGGGCCAATCATATGAAATGGTTGTGGAAGTAAATCATAGATTCCAACTAGCGCCGTGGGCTTATTGGACTGCAGATTTGCAATACGTTATCAATCCCGATGGACGGCGAAATATTTCTAACGCCGTCGTAGCAGGTTTTGAATTATCGATAGATTTCTGAGCAAATCACCCACGATTTTGACCGGAGTTGAGAGTGCAAATCACTTGCAAAAAACATCAGCGTGCGACCAAGAAAAAGTACATGGAAATCCACTGTAATCTTTGTGTTTTTGAGTGCGCGTAATAGTTTTACAAAGTGCATCAGCTTCCACATAAGCAGTACAAAATTTCAGCTTTAAAATAGTTGGTTTCAGGTCTGAATTTTGAGGTGCTCTGATGAACGCACTGACTTTACTTCAGAAATCACTAAATTAGTTTAGTTTAAAGTAATTTGAAATATGGACAAAAGCTAAATTATCACGGAAACGTGAGATATAAACTCAAGTTAAATTTAAATATTGAGTTATTCGTACCAGTATTTCTGAAGCATTCAATTTGATTGCAATCAAAATATAAAAGTAATCTCGTTGATATATTTTTCTCAGTTCAGTTGAGAAGTTGATTCTATCATGCAAACGCAGATGGGAAGGCGGTATTTTCTTGGTATGTCCAAGTATGCGGAGGATAAGCCGTGTCCGCTTTACAGTATTGGTAAAGTTGAATTTTCCGATGTATGCACCGGTTGCGGTGACTGTGTTTCGGCGTGTCCTGAAAAGATCCTTCGAATTTCTGAGCGGAGTAGGTTGGCTGTTGTCGATTTTGGAGTGGGACCCTGCACCTTCTGTGAAGCGTGCGTCGACGTTTGCAAAGAGGGAGCACTGGTCAAGACCGGAGCTGCACCTTGGGCAATGAAAGCAACGATCGGCTCCAACTGCCTTTCTTATCAAAAGATCGCGTGCCGGGCTTGCGCTGACTTTTGTGAGTTGAGGGCAATCCGATTTCATCTTGGCCTGGGTGGCCAGCAAATTCCTGATTTGGACAGTGAAGCCTGTACCGGGTGCGGTGCCTGCCTTGTTGCCTGTCCCAATGGATCCATCGAAATGCGCGAAATTAAACTCCAAGAGGAGGTTCTATGAACATTTGCGGCGTTCTCGTTAGTTGCTTAGCGGGAAAAACCCAAGAGGTTTCTGAAGCATTGTCCGCCCTGCCGGGCGTGGAAGTTCATATCACCAAAGAGGATACAAGTCAGCTCGTTGTGACTGCAGAGGATACGGAAGAGTCCTTCGCTGATCAGCAGGTGCTAGAAATTCACCGGACGCCGGGCGTCGTATCCGCTGCACTTACCTATCATCAATTCGAACCAAACACTGACCCTGACTTGAAGGCGGCCTAACGGGAGGCAAAACATGTCAATCACGGCATCTCGCAGAGATATTATAAAGTCAGCAGCGGTTGCAGCAACTGCTTCTGCGGCTGGCATCGCTTTACCAAAGTCCGCTGAGGCTCAGGGAAAAGCCTCCGATATACGCTGGGACAAGGCTGTTTGCCGCTTTTGCGGAACAGGCTGCTCTCTCCTTGTGGGTGTTAAAGACGACCGTGTTGTCGCCACCCAAGGTGATCCTGATGCTCCAGTGAACCGCGGATTGAACTGTATCAAAGGCTACTTCCTTTCCAAGATCATGTACGGCAAGGATCGCCTGACAACGCCGCTGCTCCGCAAGACCGCTGGTGTCTATGACAAACATGGTGAGTTTGAGCCTGTCTCCTGGGATGAAGCTTTCACTATCATGTCCGAAAAGTTTAAGGACGCATTGAAGGAAAAAGGCCCAACTGCAGTTGGTATGTTTGGCTCTGGTCAGTGGACCATCTGGGAAGGTTACGCTGCTTCCAAGTTTATGAAGGCCGGTCTGCGCTCCAATAATATTGACCCTAATGCTCGTCATTGCATGGCGTCGGCTGTAGCTGGTTTTATTCGGACCTTCGGTATTGATGAGCCAATGGGTTGCTATGATGACATGGAGCTTGCCGATGCATTCGTGCTTTGGGGCTCGAATATGGCTGAGATGCACCCAATCCTTTGGTCTCGTATCACAGATACGCGTCTGACCAAACCGGGCTGCGAAGTTCATGTGCTCTCTACTTTTGAGCATCGTTGTTTTGAACTTGCTGACAACGGCATGGTGTTTACGCCACAGAGCGATCTGGTGATCCTCAACTTCATCGCGAACTACATCATCGAAAATGATGCGGTGAACTGGGACTTCGTCAATAAGCACGTCAACATCACAAAAACCGCGACAGATATTGGTTATGGTTTGCGCCCGAATGATCCGCGCGAGCAGGCAGCTGAAAATGCAGGCTCCGGTAAGATCTCCAAGATTGACTTTGAGGAGTATAAGCAGCTCGTTTCCAAGTATACACTTGAGTATGCAGAGGAAATGTCTGGAGTTCCTGCTGATAAGCTTCTGAAGCTGGCGAAGATCTTTGCTGATCCTAACCGGAAGGTGATGTCTCTCTGGACAATGGGCTTTAACCAGCACTCACGCGGCAGCTGGGTGAACAGCCTCTGCTACAACATTCATCTCCTGACCGGTAAGATCTCTGAGCCTGGCAATGGTCCATTTTCGCTGACAGGTCAGCCATCTGCGTGTGGTACTGCCCGTGAGGTCGGAACGTTTGCACACCGTCTGCCTGCAGACATGGTGGTTAAAAATCCGAAGCATCGTGAAATCTGTGAGACTGCCTGGAAAATTCCTGAAGGAACAATCCCTGCCAAGCCTGGCTACCATGCAGTTCTGCATCATCGGATGCTTAAAGATGGCAAGCTGAATGCCTATTGGGTTCAGTGTACGAACAACCTGCAAGCAGCTCCTAATATGAATGAGGAAGGCTGGCCGGGGTATCGTAATCCTGAGAACTTCATTGTCGTTTCTGATCCATATCCAACGGTCACGGCAATGGCTGCGGACCTTATTCTGCCAACAGCCATGTGGGTGGAAAAAGAAGGGGCCTATGGTAACGCAGAGCGCCGTACCCAGTTCTGGCGTCAGCAGGTGAAAGCTCCGGGTGAAGCCATGTCAGATGTCTGGCAGGTTATGGAGTTCTCCAAGTACTTCAAGACAGAGGAAGTCTGGCCTGAAGAACAGCTTGCCAAAATGCCTGAGTTGCGCGGCAAGACACTCTTTGAAGTGCTTTATGCAAACGGTGTTGTCGATAAGTTCCCGGTCTCTGAGGTCAAAGAAGGCTTCAACAACCATGAGTCCGAAGACTTCGGCTTCTACGTTCAAAAAGGGTTGTTTGAAGAGTACGCCGGATTTGGGCGTGGCCATGCGCACGACTTGGCTGACTTTGACGTCTACCACAAAGCGCGCGGCCTTCGCTGGCCAGTGGTTGATGGCAAGGAAACACTCTATCGCTTCCGCGAAGGATACGATCCTTACGTTAAAACAGGTGAGGGCGTTAAATTCTACGGTAAGCCTGATGGCAAGGCGAACATCATCTTCGCGCCTTATGAACCGCCAGCAGAAATGCCAGACAATGAGTATGACCTCTGGCTCTGCACCGGGCGTGTGCTGGAACATTGGCATACAGGTTCCATGACGCAGCGCGTCCCAGAGCTTCACCGGGCATTCCCGTCTGCTGTTCTGTTCATGCATCCGCAAGATGCACGGGAACGCGGTCTTCGTAGAGGGCAGGAAGTCACTATCTCCACTCGTCGTGGTGAAGTGCTGACGCGGCTTGAAACCCGAGGCCGGAACAAGGTTCCAAAAGGCTTGGTTTACATGCCTTTCTTCGATGCAAACCAGTTGACCAACAAGCTTACGCTCGATGCCACTTGTCCGATTTCGAAAGAAACCGACTACAAAAAGTGCGCTTGTAAGGTGGAAAGCGCTTAGAGCAACCCTCTGAGCAGCAATGGATAAGAACCATGTCTGATCTCAAAAAGACAGGCCTCAGCAGTGCAAAGCGTCGCCAGTTTCTTGGCGACGCGGCCCGCACAGCGTGTGGCTGTGCTGTTGCTGCGACGTTTCTGACGGTCTATCAGGCGCAGGCTAAGGCTTTTCCTGCCGACGCCATCAGACCGCCAGGAGCACTTTCTGAAGAAGAGTTTTTGAGTGCCTGTGTGCGATGCGGACTGTGCGTTCGCGATTGCCCATATGACACGTTGAAACTCGCCGAGCTTGGTGAAACTGGCCCGGCAACAGGAACGCCATACTTTACAGCTCGCGATGTGCCTTGTGAAATGTGCGAGGATATTCCTTGTGTTGCTGCCTGTCCGACAGGAGCACTGGATCATTCTCTCACTGATATCGATGATGCTGATATGGGTGTGGCTGTTCTGATCGATCAGGAGAACTGCCTCAACTTCCTCGGTTTGCGGTGTGAGGTTTGTTATCGGGTTTGCCCGCTTATTGACGAAGCGATCACGCTTGAAATGACACCAAACACACGGACGGGCAGTCACGCAGTCTTTTCGCCAACTGTCTATGCAGATGTCTGCACGGGCTGCGGTAAATGCGAGCAATCGTGTGTTCTGCCGGAAGCTGCAATCAAGGTTCTTCCTCGCCGCATTGCCAGAGCTGAGAGTGCTGAGCACTACCGGCTTGGTTGGGAGGAAAAAGCCAAGGCAGGAAATGCCTTGGTACCCGGTGTGATTGATCTACCTGACCGTGTGCCGGATGCTGATGGGTTTGAGCCCGTATTCCAGCCAGGGAAGGGGCGGCCATGACCACTCCTGCATTAGACGCTCATGTACCAAAAGAGAAGAAGAGAAGCTGGGTGCTACGCAACAGGTTTCTGTTGCTCAGACGGAGCTCGCAATTGCTCATTCTGGCTCTCTTCCTTGCAGGGCCGTGGGCTGGCCTCTGGATTGTAAAAGGAACACTGACCTCCAGTATGACGCTGGATATCCTTCCGCTGACAGATCCGTTCCTGCTGCTGCAGACGATGGTGACAGGACATTGGCCTGAACTGACAGGTTTGATTGGTGTTGCCATTGTGGTTGGCTTTTACGCCGTGTTTGGCGGCCGGCTGTATTGCTCATGGGTTTGTCCCATGAACGTGGTGACTGATAGCGCCAACTGGCTGCATCGCAAGCTTGATCTGAAAAAAGGATGGCAGCCGAAAAAGCACACCCGATATTGGGTGCTGGCCATGACGCTGCTGGTTGCTGCCGGATCTGGCTCTCTTGCTTATGAGCTGGTCAATCCCGTGACCTTGCTGCATCGCGGATTGGTGTTCGGCATGGGGTTTGCCTGGGCTGCGGTGTTGATGGTGTTTTTATTCGACACCTTTGTCTCCCGGCATGGCTGGTGTGGGCATCTTTGTCCTATGGGGGCTGTCTATGGGCTGCTCAACACCAAGAGCTTGCTGCGGGTTTCTGCGAAAAACCGGGATGCTTGTGATGACTGTATGGACTGCTTCGAGGTTTGCCCTGAGATCCACGTAATCTCTCCGGCTTTGCGAGGCAAAGGGGATGATACCCCGCTGATTGTAAATCGAGACTGTACGTCTTGTGGTCGCTGTATCGACGTATGCGATCTGGATGTTTTCAGTTTCACCCATCGTTTCGATACTCAACTTATTCAACCTACTTCAATCGAACCGGGCCCCCGCGATCCGGTCACGACCAAAGCTATGGGAGGTCACAAATGAAAACGGGAGTGCCTTGGAAGGCTATCACCATTATGGCGGTTTTGCACCTTACCGGCTTTGCTGCCTTGAGCGCACATGCAGAGGGGGTAAAGTCATTGCGGGGTGTACAGGTTGATGAACCTGTCTTCGTCGAGCCGATTGCTCGCCCGCAAAACACTCGGGTGAACCGTGAGTTCCGTCAGCAACCACCATTGGTGCCACACAAGACTGAGGCTTATCAGGTTGACCTGAAAGTCAACCAGTGTCTGACGTGCCATGACTGGGCCAATGCAGGGGAGAAAAAAGCACCAACCTTGTCCATGACACATTATGCAGACCGTGAAGGACGTCAGCTGGACCGGGTTGCAGGTACACGCTGGTTCTGTACGCAATGCCATGTTCCTCAAGTCGATGCTGATCCGCTGGTGGAGAATGAATTTACTCCGTCAAGCGAACGCTAGATGGCACTTCTGACTGGAGGAATTTAATATGAGCAATCAAGGCGCAATTCCCAGTAAAGATCAGGGACCTGGCTTGTTCAAACGGATCTGGCGGTTTTTGAGACATCCTGCAACGACAATTTCTGCAGGCGCTCTGTTGCTGATTGGCGTTGTTGTCGGTGTGGCTTTCTGGGGTAGTTTCAACTGGTCCATGGAAATGACGAATACCGAGGAGTTCTGCATCGGCTGCCATGAGATGGAAGCAAATGTTTATGCAGAGTATACCGAGACGGCCCACTATGCGAATGCATCTGGCGTGCGGGCAACTTGCCCGGATTGCCATGTGCCAAAAGAGTGGGTGCATAAGGTGGTTCGCAAAGTACAAGCTTCCAGAGAGCTATATCATAAGGCTCTGGGCTCCATTGATAGTCCGGAGAAGTTTGAGGAGAAACGTCTTCAACTGGCGACTAATGTTTGGACTGCAATGAAGAAAACTGACAGCCGCGAGTGCCGCAACTGTCATGAATTTAACTCCATGGACTTCGTTCTTCAGGAAGGTCGTGCCTCTGCCGCTCACTCTGATGCATTCAAGGAAGGCAAGACCTGTATTGATTGCCACCAGGGCATCGCCCACAGCCTGCCAGCTAACGCGCTGGAAGCTTACAAAGAGAAAGTCTCTGCTGTTTATGATTAGGCATCGCTTAGGCTAATTGCATGGGACGCTAGAGTAGTAACCCATCTTTGAGGGTTCTCGAAGGTGGGTTTTTCTTTACGCCGACCAAAGCAAATGAGTCGAATCAGCAGTTGAAGAAGCTGCTAATTGTCATCTGCCAGAAGCTCTCGTCTGTGTGGTTGTTTGATCCACATCAATGGAGGCAAGGAGAAGCAACCAGAGATGTGTTTAAAATGACACAAATATGAGTATTATACTCATGTATTTTGCTTGGATGGCTATTTTTGCATTGATAGATATCTCAACTCAATAATATGAGTAATTAACTCATATTAAAGGTTGTAGGGATGCCTAAGGGTTTTGTCTCCGGCTTGATGACCGGAATCTGCTATCTTGCACTGCAGTCAGGTGCATATTCTCAGGAGCAAACAGAGCCACAAGAGCTCGGGCCAATTGTCGTCACAGCTTCGCGTAGTGAGCAAAGCCTGGATGAGGTAACCCGCTCCGTTGCTGTGGTGGAGAGCGAGCAGATTGAGCGGTCTGTTGCGGATAGCGTAACTGAAGTTCTGCGTGATGTTCCTGGCATCAAGATTATCGATAGCAACGTTGCAGGTATGAAGCGGATCAGCATTCGTGGTGAAGAATCTTCGCGAAATGTTGTGCTCGTAGATGGGCAAGAGATCTCTGATCATACTTCTTATGGTGCTGTATTTCTGATTTCTCCGTCTGATATCGAGCGCATAGAAGTGGTGAAGGGCCCGGGCTCGGTCCTGCATGGCTCGAAAGCTATTGGTGGCGTTGTAAATATTATCACTAAGAAGGGTGCCGATCGTGCTGTGCAGGTTGAGCTCGGAACGGCCTTCGATTCCTCTACTGATGGTATTACGGGTTTCAGCTCAGCTGCTGGGACTATTGATCAGTGGGACTATCGGTTTTCTGCTAGCAAATCCAAACATGGTGATCGCGAAACAGCAGATGGCACGCTGGAAGGTAGTGCTTTTGAGAACCAGAGTGTAACGGCCTATGTTGGTTACACTGGCGACCAACATAAATTTAGTATCAAGGCTGAACGATTTGAGCAGGAAAGTGAGGTTTACACTGATCCTGCTGATATCGGGTTTGTGATGCGTCAGTTTGATATGGACTTGCCAAAGCGCGACCGTTCCAAAATTGGTCTATTCTATGACTTTACCGATGTAAACGAGAGCATTGCTAAAATCTATTTGGATGGATACGCCCAGCAGATAGACCGTGTGGCTCTGGTAGACTATGAGCTGGCTCCTCCCCGTCTTGGAGCGCCAGTTATGAAGCGCGAGAATGAGACTGAGAGCGAACTGCTTACATTCGGCCTGAATGGGCAAGCTGATCTGACCTTGTTTGACAACATGTTGACCTCAATCGGCTTTCAGGCTGTCCAGGATCAGTTGGATAAGGATAGTTTCAGCACTGGCACGACCACTATCAGCGTTCCCGGACCTGTCATTCCAGTCAATATCATAGAGCGAGATGAGGCCAAACTTACGACTTTGTCTGCGTTCCTTCAGAATGAGTGGGATCTGAAGGATGATCTTACGCTAACTGCTGGTGGCCGTTATTACTTCGTTGCGAGTGAGAATAAAGGCACTGCAGGTGATCGGGATGAGAGCGATCAGGCATTTGTGGGTGCTTTGGGTCTAAACTATACGGGCTTTGAGAATTTTGCGCTAAGAGCGCATGTGTCTCAGGGATATGTATATCCGACACTCCTCCAAAGCACGTTGGGCTCAGTATTCTCTCCTGCTGGAAAAATCTATGGTAACGCTGACCTTGATCCAGAGACGTCAATGACCGCAGAGATTGGTGCGCGTTTCGACAGCGGGAATTTGATTGTTGATGCGAGCGCGTTTTATACCGATGCGAAGGACTACATCACATCGGTTGATTGTGATGCAGCAGTTCATGGTTCAAAGTGCACTGCAAACTTAGATATTTACGTGAATATTGATGCGGCTAAGACTTGGGGGCTCGAACTTGCTGCTTCCTATCAGTTTGCTGAGTTGGCGGTCACACCATATGGCAATATCACTTTGATGCGGCGTCAATTTAGCTCTGGAGCAATCAACACCTTTGATACCGACACGCCGTTGGTATCTGGCCGTCTAGGCGTGATGAAGTCCTGGGCCTTTGATAACGGAGTTGAAGCCTATGCGGATCTTTACAGTCGCTTCTCCAGCGAGCATCGGCAGAAGGATAGCAGTGGTATCGATGAAGCGGACGGTTTTGCCACGCTTAACCTGGCAGGTGGCTTTTCCTACGATTTCGATGAAAAGCGCAGGTTAAAAGTGCATGCAGCTGTCGAGAACATCTTTGACCAAGACTATAAACCGTCAGTCGAAGAACTCACTGCACCGGGCCGGGCGTTTAAACTATCTGCGAGTGTCATCTTCTAGTTTTTAAAGCCCTGCCGTAATAGCGGTGGGGCTGTTTTTAAAGGATATCATCACATGAAAACTGTGCTTCTCATGTTTTTGCTGAGTTCAGCGGGGCCGAATGGTGAGGTGGGTGCTTCCTACGTTGAAAAAGATAGTGTTGAGGAATGTCAGCAAGGCATTGTTGCGTTGAAGGAAATTTTGGCGGAGCCGCGCTTCAAGATCCATTATGCTGGTTGCCATCAAAGCTCGGCTCAGATCTCTGAGTTTGAACATCCGGGTGCTGATGATGAAGGCGATAAGCCGGAGCTTTTCGTTTATCTCAACAGGATTGAAGAAGGTCAGTTGCTTGTTTCTGAGGCTGACAGCCTTGCCAGTTGTGAGGCGAGTATAAACAAAAGCGAGAGTTGGTTCGCTGTGAGCACGCAGAAGTTGTTGCAGCAATAGCTAGACCTATGCTTTGCTCCTCCCACGGGAATTCTAATGTTGCTTTGGGGGGAGTGCGAATGACATCTCGAAAAAAGACTGTCTGGATTATTGGGGCAACTTCAGGGATTGGTGAGGAGCTCTGCAAGCTTTATGCGGATGATGGCTGGCAGGTTGTTGTGAGTGGCCGTCGCGTTGAGCGACTTGAGGCGCTGAAAGAAACCTATGCTGGGGTGACGAGCTTACCGCTTGATGTGACGGAAAATGAACAGATAGTTCAAGCCGCCCACGACTTTGGTGAAAATGCCAGTCTGCCTGATTTGACGCTTTATTGCGCTGGCGTCTTCCACATTGGTGGACTTTCGACGCTAACTGACGACGTGTGCGTCAATGCGATGGACACGAACTATTTCGGTGCAGTGCGGACCATACATAACTTGTTCCCACTGCTGAAAGAACGCGGCTCCGGGCACGTTGCCATTATTTCCTCGCTTAGTGGGTATGGAGGGCTGCCTTATGCTGCAAGTTATGGTCCTACAAAAGCTGCGCTCATCAATCTTTGTGAGGCGTTGAAACCGAGTTTTGATCGGGCGAACCTCTCTCTTTCAATCATCAATCCCGGGTTTGTGAAGACCGCGATGACTGAAAATAGCAAATTGCCTATGCCCTTTATCGCGAGCGCAGAAGGGGCTGCCAAGCGGATCAAAAAAGGCCTTGACCGTAAGAGTTTTGAGATTGCGTTTCCTTTCCCGCTTGTTACGGCTCTGAAACTCCTTCGGTTTGTCCCTTATTGGGCATATTTTCGACTGGTTGGCCTTACAGCCGGGAAGCGCAGTTCTTCATAAAGATTAGATTAGGAAGGTTGGAGGTGGGATGATCTTTGACCTTCCTCGGTTTCTGTTGCATGTGTCATTGCTTGCTGCAGCTCGGGTAGAAACGCCCAGATCTCACGGTTGAGTTTCACAAGCTTCTCGATTGCATTTCCCATTTGGGTGATGCGCGCAGTCGTCGACTGCCTTGATTTCACCGAGCTGGATCTGTCCATTCTTGCGTTGAATGCGCATGGAATGGGTGTGAGTGATCTCGCCTTGTTGGTTCTGCTTGAAAGTTGCGTGACTAAATTCATTTCTTAGCCGGGTACTTTCGTTGAAGATGCAAAGAATGCGGCGCAGCTTCTTTTGGAGGGCAACATCTTTTAGCTTTGCGTCTGCTAAGCGTTCTATTAGCTCCAGCCTTGCCCTGGTTGTGTTGAGAGTGCCGAAGACAAGAGTTGCGGTGAGTTCGTCGGTCTGCATGAGATGCTGCAGGATGTAGATGAACGTGCTCTCATTGTTGGACCAGCTGTAATTGATGTTCCCAATCAAAGCGAACAGGAGGTTTCGCCGCCCTGCTTTGTTGGGAGCAATCTTATCCAGTTCGTCAAAGTCAGGTGATTGAGAGGTTTGATCGTGCATAAAGCGCGCCTGTCTGAGAATACTCGTTTTACAGCCTATAATTACGTTTCTAACGCAAGGGTAGCAAAGTTAAGGCGTTATTTATAGAGCGTGATGGTCAGGTTTTGCTTGGCGGCTCTTTGATTGAATGTTTGGGGAGTGTTGGTGAAGTAAATGAGGCTTAGTTTCGATGATTCCTGAGATTTAAAGGAGCATAAGCCACAGTGACTGAAGATATTCCTGAATTACCTGTGAAGAAATTTATGCGATCAGGAATGTGGGTTACTGGGCGGATTGTGTCTTTAAATTAGAGTATCGCGTTCTTTTATTAGTCGGCAAAGTTTGGCTATAAACCTATAACTTCTACACTCAAACAGTGTTTTAGTTACCTTGAGAATTCACTGCATATTACATAGGTCACCGAAAACCTATTTCTTGATCAGGTTGCTATGTGATTTAGATGACATTGTCATTATTGAGACCAATAAACACTTCCCTGTTAGAAGTGTTTAGTTGTTTTTAGTAATATTTAAAACACTAATTTGCGAATACTAACGTTAACTAACTATTAATATCCTGGAATGTCATAGTAATTATTATCTAGTTCAATTGAATGTATTGTTGATTATTACCAGGTATTACTCTTGGTTTGTCTGCTTTTTTGGCCGTGGTATAGCTTCCGCCGCTTCCAAGAAGAATATTATTTCTCCTTTACTGGAAGTTTTGTTTGGAGGAATGGAGTCTATTCGTTTTAGCAAGAGCATTTAGTTAGTCATTTAGCCAGAATTCCAGAACCAGCGCATATTTTATCGGTTACTTCGTTTTCTGAAGCCGACGTGTTGTTTAGCGTACAGATTTTACATTTGTGCGATCTGGAAACTTGCGTCCAAATTCGGGGTTATCCGAGTTTATAAGCCATGTGCTTGTTCTGATCTTTGATCAAAAAGCTAAATCGAAAAGACAGCCTTCAAATCATGGAATGAAACATTTTTTCAATCCTCAGGAGAACCTGTGGCAACCAGCTGACGCAAATGATCGGCTTCTTGCAGGGCAGTTCTCCGAATATTTGGAGACGATATGTCTGGTTACAATCCATTTACTGATGGCACTGATACGCGTATCCGCGCAGAGCAGGATAACACGCTCGGTGATAAGGATGTCGTTGAGCACAATGGTGATAGTAGCGCTGAAGTGCTTAATGACGGTTCGTTAGAGTGATCAGCCCCACTTGAGTGGTCCGGTTTGAAAGTTAGTGCATGACTGGCCTTTGGTCTACTGGAATGATTACTTCAGGATCCGGTGGGCGGAAGTTCAGCGCACTATGGGGGCGTTTGGTATTGTAGTGTATCCTCCACCTTTCGATGATTATTTGGGCTTCACGCAACGAGTAAAAGGTCTCACCATTCAACAATTCGTCTCGCAT
>NZ_LMCF01000219.1 GCF_001623075.1 Pseudovibrio sp. Ad37 | reverse complement strand
CCCCATCAGAACTTCAACCTGCCGTAACTTCACAACAATATCTTCAGGTTTGGGGCGCTTGATAGCCATCTATGGTCCTCCGGTTTCCTAACTATAGGCGTGGACCACTTCAAAGGGGGAGGCTCAAAGCCTCGCAAACCGCTGTCGGGGAGCTCCAAGTTGTTAATGCTGACCTGGATGATGTGAGTGAGCAAATACGTGCAGCGCAAGATGTTTTGCAACGCGTTGAGATCGTGGCGCCTGTGCGTGGGATTGTGGTTCGGATGCGTTATCACACGGCAGGTGGTGTGGTTGAGAGTGGTAAGGATCTAATGGAAATCCTACCTCTTCAGGATGAGCTTATTATTGAAGCATCAATCCAGACCACTGAGATTGACAACGTGAAAGAAGGGCAGAAGGCAATGGTTCGCCTGACGGCTTTGAACCAGCGTATTACACCTATGTTGGATGCCAAGGTTGTTTATGTTTCAGCGGATGCGTTGCGAAGCGAGGATCCGATGAGCGTTTCTGCTGATGTATATAAGGCGCGTGTGAAGTTGGATCGTGAGAAAATTCCTGCATATCTAAACTTCAAAGCAACTCCAGGTATGCCTGCGGAGGTGTACATCACAACGAGAGACAGAACCTTCTTCGATTATCTCATGGAGCCTGTTCGTGACAGCATGTCGAGGGCCTTCAGGGAGCCTTGATACCAGCCGTTCTTAATGGCTTGTTGCGTTAAGATGGTTCAATGATATGGGCTTTGTGCAGTGCTATACTTCTTGGTAGAAAGTTCAATACTGAACTGTCTCGACTAAGAATGGTTCAAAGGAGAATAGTGGGGCGATACCTGCTTTCTTCATGAGACTCACTTTTGTTACTGCACTCTTATTTGTTTAATTGTCAGATGCACTAGCTTAATGTGAGTGTATATAGATCTATATTCACAATTGTTTAGTGCAATTTGAATAAAATTTTTTATTGTGTTCTCAATGTTTCAGTAACTAATTGAGAAGCCCTTTGATTTATCTTCGAAATCCCCGCAAACTGCCGCTTACGTTAGCTTTATTTTGTTGATGAAGGAAACTAAAGCGTCTGTGCACTGGCAGTGGACGACTGATGTATGTCGATAGGTATATAGAACCACAAGTTTGATACTAGGCATTTAATGATAACTATTTGGCATTTCTTAACACTGTCTCCTTAAGCGAAGATAACCATGGGGTGAATTTGTTCAACTGCTGCGGGTGTTTGTTGCCTTCGGCAGTTAGGCTCGTGGTGGTAGCTGCATGACAACAATCGTTATTGTCGATGACAGGGCAATTAATAGAAGCATTTTTGAAAAGCTTGCTCTCGCTGTAGATGCATCTGTCAAAGTACACTGTTTTGCTTCGCCGGTTGATGCTCTCGAATATATGGAGAGCAGCGTCCCCGACTTGATTATTACCGACTACAGCATGCCGGAAATGGATGGTGCAGATCTAACGCAAAAGGTGCGTGCGCTTGAGCATTGCAGCGATGTGCCGATTGTTGTCATCACCGTCTTTACGGATCGCTCATTTAGAATTCGTGCGCTGGAGGCGGGCGCAACTGATTTCCTGCAAAGTCCGGTTGACCACAATGAGTTCGTTAGTCGAGCCAGAAACCTACTTGCTCTGCGAGAAGAGCAAAATGCGGTTAAACGTCATGCTCGCTTTCTTGAACAGGAACTGGTCAACGTAGAGCAGCAGAGCAAGGAAGCTCTCCGAGATTCTCGTGAACAGCTGGCGCAGGTGATCGATAGTGTTCCGGCTATGATCACGACCAGCACACGAGATGGGCTATGTGCGTTCTCGAATGCGGCTTGGGCGCGCTTTTTGGACTCGACCACGGCAGATCTTGTTGGTGAAGATACCTACGGCAAGTTTGATAAGTTTACCCGTGAGAGAAATCGTCGTTTGGACCGTAAGGTTTTCATTACGGGCAGAGCCTTGCCGCCCTATGAAATTGAACAGCGAAACCATGCTGGTGATATTTTTCACTTCATCGTTACAAAAAGCCCTCTGCTGGACGTTGATGGGAACACAACGCATGTTGTGACGACCGCGACCAATATCTCTGATCGCAAACGTGCAGAAGCGCATTTGCTTCATATTGCGCACCATGATGCGTTGACGGGTTTGCCAAACAGAACCATGCTTGGTGAGCGCATTGATGAAGAGATTTTCCAGTGCCGAAACAGCGGTCGTAGCTTTGCGCTGCATTTCATCGATCTGGATCGCTTTAAATCTATCAATGATGCCTTGGGTCATCGTACTGGTGATCGCCTCCTGGAGGTGCTCGCAGAGCGTTTATTGCGCTGTGTAGATGGTTCAGACCTGGTTGCGCGATTGGGTGGTGATGAGTTTGCTATTCTTCAAACGGATTTGAAGAGCTCAGAAGAGGCTTTGAGTTTTGCCCAACATTTGGTGAGCGTGGTTGAAGAGCCGTTCCATATCAGTGGGCGGGAACTTCAGACGAGTGCCAGCGTTGGGATTACCAAATACCCGGAGGATGGCCTTAACAGCGAAGAGTTGCTGCGCTGTGCTGATATGGCCATGTACCAATCCAAGGCTGATGGCGGAAATACGTTCCATCTGTTTTCGACGAAGATGGATCACCATGTCAAAGAAACAGTCGCGTTGGAAGCTGAGCTGCGAAACGCTATTGAACATAACCAGCTGGAACTGTTTTATCAGCCTCAGATTGATTTGCGGACCCAAGAGATTGTTGGCGCTGAAGCTCTACTGAGATGGAACCGACCAGATTATGGTGTGGTTGCTCCCAACGTCTTTTTGGGAACAGCTGAAGAGGTTGGGCTTATTCTGCCAATCGGCGAGTGGGTGATTTTTGCTGCTTGTCAGCAGGCAAAGAAGTGGCTCGACTTAGGGGTGGCAACGCCTCGGATTGCCGTGAACATTTCACCAACACAATTCCGTAAGCAGAACGTGCCACAGCTTTTGAAAGATGCTTTGGTTTCCTGCAGTTTGCCGCCTGATAAACTTGAGATTGAGATCACAGAGAACATCGTTTTGCATGGCTCAGAAGCAACCGTCCGCGACTTGCGCGAAATCCGCGAGATGGGAATTGCGATTTCGATTGATGACTTTGGGACGGGTTATTCCTCCCTCGCATATCTGAGCAGATACTCCGTTGATTGCCTGAAAATTGATCGGTGCTTCACGCGCGATATGATGACGGATCCGAACAACACGGTCATCATTAAGGCTATTGTTGGTTTGGGTAAGAGCCTCGATCTCTCCATCATTGCAGAAGGTGTCGAGACCCGGGAACAGGCTGAATATCTCACAGATGCCGGCTGTGAAATGGCGCAGGGTTATCTGTTTGGCAAGCCTGTACCTGCTGAGGATTTTTTACGTCTCCTGGAAGAGCAAGCGGCGAACTTGCAAGGAAACGGGCAGCAAAGAGCGTTGGCTGGGGCGGAGTTTGAACTATGAACGACAACAGAAAAACGAAGCTGCAGCTGCTCCCGTTGAGCGGATTAAAGGATCTATATAAGCGTATTATTCAGTTGGGTGGCGGTGAAGGCGAGATGTCTCTGAACCGTTTTATGTTCACCTTGCTGATCACGCCTTACCTCGCTTCCAATATCACTTTTGGTTCCCATGAGAATTTCCAGACAAATGTCATCATGACCACGTTTGGGCTTGGCTCCCTGGCACTGCTCGCTCATTTGCTTTACTCGCAGAACATCAGTTCGCTTCGTCGCGTTCTCGCGATTTTTCTAGATGTAGGGGCGGTCTCTGCCGGCCTGTATGTGGGAGGGGAATACCTTTCAATCCTGTTCCCTATCTATCTTTGGGTGATTTTCGGAAACGGTTTCCGGTTTGGGTTGGATTATCTGGCGTTGGCGACAATTGCCTCTGTGAGTGGGTTCGCTGTGGTGTTGACGACCCCATACTGGCAAGGTGAATTCATTCTCGGTCTGGGTTTGCTTGGGTGTCTTGTTGTTGTGCCGCTCTATGCAAGCAAGCTCATCAGATCGATGACCGCAGCACAGCATGCTGCTGAAACCGCTAATAGAGCGAAGACCCAGTTCCTCACCGCTGTCAGCCATGAGTTGCGGACACCATTGAATGCGATCATTGGCATGGGTGATCTGATCCAGGATACGCAGTTGGATGCTGAGCAGCGGGATATGGCGAAGACCATCAAGTATTCCGGTAGCTCGCTCCTTTCCATGATCAACGGCATTCTTGATTTTAGCCGGATTGAAAGTGGTCGAATGATCGTCAGTCGGACGGTCTTTGATATGAACTCGATCCTGCGTGAGGTGACACAGATTGTGCAAGGCCAAGCGCGCGGTAAAGGGTTGATTATTTCGCGCTACGTGGACAGCAACTTACCTCCGCTCCTCGTGGGCGATGCACGTCATATCCGCGAAGTTTTGCTGAATATTGCCGGCAATGCTGTCAAGTTTACCGAAGAAGGCTCCGTTTCCATTCGCGCAGTTTGCAAGGAAGCAGATGGTGGCGAAATTCGATTGCAGCTGGAAGTTAAAGATACCGGTATTGGCATTTCTGAAGATGCTCAGTCGCGCATTTTTGACCGTTTCACGCAGGCTGATGACAGCATCGTGGATCGATTTGGCGGGACAGGTCTTGGTCTTTCCATTGTGCGCGAAGTTGTCCGTGCGATGGGCGGTGAGGTGTTTGTCACCAGCCAGCCGGGGCAGGGCAGCACCTTTATCATTGAGCTGAAGGTTGGCCGTGCTGTTAGTGATGAGACAATTCGGCTTGAAGTGGAAGATGGGGCTGTTGCTATTGTCTCCAAACGCAAGGATCTGCGGGATGTTTGCGCTGCTTCTTTGCGGGATTGTGGCATCGAGCATGAGTGTTTTGAGACAGTTGGCAGTGCCTTCAGTGCTTTGCGTCAGCAAACATCCAGTGATGGCAGCAAGATTGTTCTCTTCGTTGGGGAAGATGTTCTGGCAGCGACGTCGGATAGCCTGCACTATGCGCTCAAATCGACTGGTCACCATCACAACGTCAATCTGATTCCAGTTTACTCAGCTGCATCGGAAAAAGAGTGCGAGGACGTTTTCCAGCCAAGTATTGTTTCTTCGATCAAAGTTCCGGTTTCCACGCAAGCGGTTGCCTGGGCTCTAAGGGCCGCAGGTGCGGAAGATGCGAAATCTGGCATGGAGCTTAAGGAAGAACTGCAGGCTTATTTCAGTCGCTATATTGGGCTGAACATTCTTGTTGCTGAAGACAACAAGACCAACCAGCGTGTTATTGAAAAAATTCTGCAAAAGGGCGGTCATACCTGCAAGCTCGTCAGCAATGGCGAACTGGCCTTAGATGAGTTGGAAGATAACTCTTACGATCTGGCGATCATGGATATTAATATGCCGGTGCTGAACGGTATTGAAACTATCAAGTTGCATCGTATTACGGAACTTGGACAGGATCGCCTTCCGATCATAGCGCTCACAGCAGATGCAAGTCGCGCGGCTGCGCGAAATGCGCAGGAAGCTGGGGCTGATGCATGTGCGACCAAACCTATCGAGCCGCAAAAGCTTCTGACATTGGCTGATGATGTGATTGCAGAAAGTGGTGTTTACGAAAATATCACACGCAAGAAAATTGCTAATAGTCAGGTAACGTCAATTTCCGAGCATCCTCGGTTTTCCTCTGAAGTTTCCTCTGGGATCGATTATGCAAGCCTGTCGCAACTGAGAACACTTGGTGGTCTGGATTTCGTTATTGCTGTGATTGAAGATTATCTGAAAGACACCACACAGCTGCATCGCGATATTAAAGCTGCATTTGATGCTCGGGATGCAGAGCTATTTCGGGCAAGTGCGCATGCGCTTCGTTCTGCTTCAGTCAACCTTGGGGCGACGGAAGTTGCGAAACTGAGTGATGACATGGAGAACTTGCCTGCGCCGCAAATGCCGATCCTGGGTGAAGACATGCTTCGTAAGCTGTCAGGCAAGGTAAAGCGTGATCATGAAAACCTGACCAGGTATCTACAGCAGCTCAAGCAGGAAGGAAGTAATCCTATCAACCGCTTGAGCACACTGGAATTTTCTTAGAGCCAGTACAACTCTAGAAAGCTTGTTTACGTACAGATGGAGCACCGAGACGATCCTGAGCTTTTGTCAGGCGCTCCATTTTTTTCAAGTCCTGGTCGGACAAAGACAGAGCGGCGTCGACCCAAATCTCGACGACGTCAATCAGTTCTTCATAAGCAACGGGCTGAACGGTACGGCCTGCGCGGTAAATGGCAGAGTGAGCGGTGTGTTTGCGTGCGTTCTTGGTGATGTACTGCTGAACCGCAAACGGTGCTTCACCTTCTTCAACAACTTCATGAACAATTCCCATTTCATGAAGTTCTTCAGCTGAGTAGAGGCGTCCACTCATAAGCATTTTTTCTGCAACACGGCCATCGACCATGCGTGACAGGAAGCTGTAAGCTCCCATGCCAGGGAACAAGTTGAACAGAACCTCCGGCAGGCCGAATTTGGCTTGGCGTTCTGCGATGATCACATCGCAAGAGATGGCAGTTTCGAATCCACCACCTAATGCATCACCCTGGATCATGCCGATCGTGACGATTGGCAGGTTTGAAGAGATGGCGTTGCGGTAAACAACGTCAATGCAATCAACGGCATACTGGTGAAGCTTCTCACGGTCTTTTTCGCGGATAAGTTGGATGAACAGGTTAAGATCACCGCCGAGATTGTAAACGCCTGGAATACGAGAGGCGACGACCTTGAAGTTGATCGGGCACGGATCTGCTGGCTGATAAGTCTCAAAAAGACGCTTCATCACGGCCTGTGACTGTGCGAGTTCACTCAGCAACTCAGGTGTAAAGCAAGGACGCCCTTCGCTTTTCATATAAAGCCAGAGAGCTTTTGTTGTTTCGTCGAATTCCAGATCAACCCAATTCAACTGAACAGACGCAAATTGCTGTGCAATTGAAACAGCGGCGACATCCACAACTGGATGCGTGCCAGACTTTAAGGATGGCTTTGTTGTTCCAATTAAGGAAGGAAAGTTGGATCTATGCCCCGTTAGATCAGACATCACAGCCCCTACAAAATTTGCCTATGCGTTACAGTGGTTTTGGCACACCCCAGATCAGTCTATTTTTTGCTTTCGACTGTATTATGTGCAATCAAACATGGTAAATAATATATTAATACCAATATGTATGTCGAGTAAAAAAGTTTTTGCACTGTGTGACTGAAGTAGTTACCCGGCGTCATTGTGACTAAAATTTTAGCTTTATTGTTAACCATGAATATTAACTGCTGGACTCTTAAAGCTTATAGATATGATTACTTAAGAGTTGGAGTGTGGATTCCCAATAGGTAATATGAAACTAAGCTAAAGCTTGTAGTAAACAATTCAGTTATAAGTGGAAATGGATCACGCCTATACAAGCAAAAATAATCATCAGTTTTAGATCTCTCAAATTGTTACTTAAATCAAAGTATAATATTTAAAATATTAGCAATTCATACATTGCGAAAACTAGCCAAAGTGTTCTTGTTGCTTGTTTTGTAGGTTAGGCGGGTGATTTTATCTGATTGAGACAGCGTATTTTATCATGTGATCTTAAACCATAAGATCGTTATATGGACTTTGTGAGAAATCCTAACTCCATATAAAATTCAATAAATACAATAGTTTATGCGTTACTTTTGGGCGAGCTCCGGGAATGCTCCCGTTGAGTATTGCTATCGCGATTTGCAGTTGCAATTTTCGGGTTTAACTCGTCTTCCTAAAGTGTTTTGCCTAAAAAAATGGCACTTATACGCCTGATGAACTTTTATCATCATAAGCATCGATTTTTTTGCACAAAACGTGGAAAACTGCCGAATTGCGCTGATTTTGAGGTGTTAGACAGCAAATCACTTGTCTGGATTAGCTAAAAAAATGGTCGTTTTGAGAGCAACAAAGAACGGACTTGAGCGTCATTGTTGTGATGATTTGAGCTTCTCCTACCAACTTTGCGATGTCGATGAGATATGTGTTTGAGACCGTTTGCGTTCATCGGTCAGAAACGGTGAGCGCTTTTGTAAAAGCTGCGTTGAAATGCGAAAAACACGCTCTCTTTCATCCATTCACGCGTCTTGCTGCATGGTCACATGGAGCGACGTATTTGCTGCAGTATGGACATGGTGGAGCTATGGCACCAATGCTTCGTGTTGAGTGAGATGGATGCTCTTGTCCTGAATGCTTGACTGAGTTTGTGAGAGGAGACGGAGTTGCTGGCGGATCAAGGATTTTGATGGGGGATAGTGAGGGCATAACTGCAACTCTATAGGATGTTAGAAGACGAGGTGCCTCAGGTGGAGGTTTGACCTAATTGTTGGGTATGGCTTCGTTGTTGCTTGCGCTCTACCTTTTGGGGAGTTTGATGGGCTGCCATGAGGGGAGAACTGCAGATGCGTTTGCGCCTGGTACTTGGGGATCAGTTAAGTTTGTCTCTTTCCAGCCTGCGCGATGCAAAGCCGGGTGAAGATGTCATTGTGATGGCGGAGGTGCGCGAGGAAGCGACTTATGTTCGCCATCACAAAAAGAAGATTGCGTTTCTGTTTTCGGTGATGCGCCACTTTGCTGAGGCGTTGAGGTCTCTGGGACATCGCGTTGTTTACGTGAACTACGATAGCGCTGAGAATACCGGTTGTTTGTTTGGGGAAGTCCTTCGATTGAGGGAGGCTGGAACTGTTACCGAACTCATTGTAACGAAGCCCGGTGAATATCGCTTATTGCATGACATGGAGAGCTGGCAGGAGCGACTAGGTTTGCCGGTTGAGCTGCGTGATGATGACCGCTTTCTCTGCTCTGCTGAAGGTTTTCAAAAGTGGGCGTCCGGGCGCAAGAGCTTACGGCTGGAGTACTTTTATCGAGAGATGCGACGTGATCATGCCATCTTGATGGAGGGTGACAAACCTCTGGGCGGACAGTGGAATTATGATCATGACAACCGCAAGAGCGCACCAAAGGAGTTGGATGTTCCAGCTCCTTTTTCTGTAGAGCCAGACGGGATCACAGAGGACGTTCTGGCACTTGTTGCGGAGCAGTTTCCTGAGCACTTTGGTGACTTGCAGCCGTTTTCTCTTGCTGTGACCCGTGAGGATGCGCTTAAGGCGCTGGATCAGTTTGTTGCTGAGCGTCTCGGCAGGTTTGGTGATTATCAGGATGCTATGGTTCAGGGCGAACCCTGGATGTTTCATAGTCACATCAGCTTCTACCTCAATTGTGGATTATTGCTTCCTCTCGAATGTGTTCGTGCGGCGGAGCGGGCGTATTTTGACGGGACTGCACCGTTGAACTCTGTTGAGGGGTTCATCCGCCAGATTGTGGGGTGGCGAGAGTTCATTCGTGGGATCTATTGGCTTTCCATGCCTGACTACGCAGGACTAAATTATTTTGAGGCCTCTCGAAACTTGCCTGAGTTTTACTGGACTGGAGAGACGCAGATGAATTGTCTTCACCAGTGTATTGTGGAGACAAAAGCGAATGCTTACGCGCATCACATTCAGCGGCTCATGGTGATCGGGAATTTCTCGTTGCTTGCCGGGCTTGCTCCCAAACAAGTGAGTGAGTGGTATCTCGCAGTTTACGCGGATGCTTATGAGTGGGTGGAGTTGCCCAATGTGAATGGAATGATCCTGTTTGCGGATGGTGGGCTGTTCGCTTCAAAACCATATGCAGCCAGTGGTGCTTACATCAACAGAATGTCGAACTACTGTGAGCATTGCTCTTATTCTCACGCAACGAAGACGGGTGAGAAAGCCTGTCCCTTCAACTACCTTTATTGGAATTTTCTGGATCAGAATGAAGAGAAGCTCCGAGGCAATCCCAGAGTCTCGATGATCTACCGCAGCTGGGACAAGATGAGTGACAGCAAGAAGAGCGAGATCAGAAGTGATAGCCGCCGTTTTCTTGGGCTGTTGGATGAGACGCAAGCGTGATCTGAAAGTTACCTCGCTGCGTAAGAGCAAACAGAGAGGGCGTTATGGCAGAACATGAGAAGCTTGTTTGGATTATTGGAGCGAGTTCCGGCATTGGAGCAAGCCTTGCCCAGTTGTATGCGCGTTCTGGATGGCAGGTTGTTGTCAGTGCGCGAAATGAGCAGAAGCTTCAGGCTGTTGCTGAGGATGCCAGCAATGTTGACGTGATGCCGCTTGATGTGACCGATGCAGTGCAAGTCTCTGAGGCATTGGAGCGTTTTCAGCAGACTGACAAACTGCCTGACCTCACGGTGTATTGCTCAGGCGTGTACTTTCCCGGCGGCATAGATGTGTTGAGTGAAGAGCATTCTGTGGCTTCCATGGATACGAATTACTTTGGTGCTGTACGTGTGATTGCGGGGCTCTTTCCGTTGCTGAAACAGCAAGGTGCAGGGCATATCGCGATTGTTAGTTCATTAAGCGGGTATTGCGGTCTTCCCAATGCTGCCTGTTATGGGCCAACCAAAGCGGCGCTGATCAACCTGTGTGAGAGTCTGAAGCCTGACTTTGACAAGGCTGGGATTGACCTGTCACTTGTGAATCCGGGCTTCGTAAAGACCCCCATGACTGACAAGAACACCTTTGAGATGCCGTTTCTTCTGGGACCAGAGCAGGCTGCCAATGATATCTATAGGGGACTTGAGAAGCGCAAGTTTGAGATTTACTTTCCATTCCGCCTTGCCGCTATCATGAAGATCCTGCGCTTGTTGCCATACGCTCTCTACTTTCCGGTTACGAGAAGGATGAGTAAACGATGACTGAGAGAGCTGATCTGGAGGCTGCTGCAAGGCAGTATGCGCTTTTCTTTGAAGAAGTTACGCCGGACCGTATTGAAGACGTTCAAGAACTCATCAGTGATGATGTGCACTTCATTGATCCGTTTAATGATGTGAAAGGGCGTACCAACTTCGAAAAGGTCTTTCACAAGATGTATGAGGATGTTCAGGAGCCACGGTTCAAGATTCTTGATCTGGCTTGGTCTGGTGATCTGTGTTTCATGCGTTGGGATTTTACCTGCAAGCAAAAACTGCTTGGCAACTGGAGCGTGCGGGGGGTGACAGAGGTGCACTTTGACAAGGATGCCAAAGTTTGTGCGCACTATGATTATTGGGATGCTTCCCGCCATTTCTATCGCAAGCTGCCGGTTGTTGGTGCGATGATCAGATGGATTGCTTCGCGTGCTGCGATCTAAAGGATTGGTTGGGCCTGTCTGGCCCAACTTCAACTTCGTCAAATTGGTTTTTTGATCTGAAACAGGCCAACATTGATGGTTCCCTCAGCAAAGCCAGCCTCACAATATGCCAGATAGTAATGCCACATCCGCTTGAAGCGGTTGTCGTAGCCCAGCTTGGCGATTTCTGGCCAGCTCTGGAAGAACGACTTTCTCCAACGTATGAGTGTCTGCTCGTAGTCTGCACCGAAGAACTCACGTGTCACGAGTTGCAGTTTTTGTTGCTCAATCTGCCTTGCAAGTTCCTTAGCTGAGGGGAGCAAACCTCCCGGGAAGATGTAGCGCTGAATGAAATCAACGTTCTTGCGGTAACTATGGAACTTTTCGTCAGAGATGAGAATTGCCTGAATGACAGCAGTGCCCCCCGGTTTCAGGCGAGACTTGAGCTTTTCAAAATAACCGGCCCAGTTCTCTTCACCCACCGCTTCGATCATCTCGATTGAGACTATGGCGTCGTACTGGCCTTGCGTTTCGCGATAGTCGCGCAGTTCGAAGGATGCACTTCCGTCAGTTTCTTGGGATTGAAGGCGGGATTGGGCAAATCTGAGCTGCTCCTGTGAGAGTGTGATGCCGTGCACATCACGTCCGGCAGTGCAGGCATGTTCAGCAAAGCCACCCCAACCGCAGCCAATCTCCAGAATTTGTTGGTCTGGTTGTGTATCGGTCATCTGCAAGACACGATCGTACTTTCTACGCTGGGCGTCTTCGAGTGTTTCGTGCTGTTTTAGCTTGTAAGCAGATGAGTAGGTCATCGTCTCATCGAGCCAGTGGCTGTAAAAGTCATTTCCAAGATCGTAGTGGAACGCGATGTTGCGCTTGCTGCCGTTCAATGTATTTGCATTTGCCAAATGGCGCAAGCGGGCGAAAGCGCGTGAGAGGATGCCGCGTTTTGTGACGGACTGCATGATCTGTTTGTTGGCCACCAGCAAATCGAACAGGGACCTCAGGTCACTGCATTGCCAATCTTCTTCCAGATATCCTTCGGCCAGTGCGAGTGAGTTACCGGAAAGAAGCCTCCATAAAAGGCGAGTGTTTAAAATCTTTACGGTTACGACCGGACCTTTCCCGGACGGGTTGCCATAGGAAAGCATTTGATCATTGGGAAGGATGATCCACAAATGACCTTCTGAGAGACGGTGGAGCACACGGTCCAGCAATGTCTTCCAGAGTTTTGAGGAGAGGTTAAGCTCCGTCGTTTTTGCGTGGGTTAGTGGACTGAGGGAGGAGTGATCTCTGAGTGTCATGGTTGTCTCCCTGAGTGAATTTTTGTCTTTTTGAGTGCCGGAGCTTGCTTGTGCATACCCGTTACGATGGATGCAGGCGGTGATGGTCGCTTGTAAAAGCGGGCACCTTTGATCCAGAGCTTTAGAGCTTCAAAATGAATGAGGCCGAGGATTTTTGCCGAATTTTGGAAGTATTGCAGGCCAATCTTCAGAAGGCGCGTGGTTGTTGCTGCCTTTTGCTTTCCCTGAAAACTAGCGGTTAATACAGGCGCGCTGTTCTGTGTCAGTCGTATGATGAGTGACACATGATCTGTTGGAGGACGCGCAACAAAATGATAGTGGCCGGAGACTTCCAGAAACGGTGACACATGGAAGTTTTTTGGGCATGAGTGGCGGTAGGCCTGTTCAATGCCTTGATGTTCAGATGGCGCTATTTCAACGGCGTAATGGTGCATGTCACCAAAGGTGTTTCGAACCTGATAAAGAATGGCTTCCAATCTGCTCTTCGAATAGCAGTAGAACACACTGATTGGATTGAAGGCTCTTCCTAAAAATCTAGGGTAGGCGAGGAGTCGCATTTGTTCGGGAATGGCGGTTATGTGCGCTTGTTTCAACACAGCCTCTACATAATCGCGTAGGGATGAATGACCTTCTTCCATGTGGTCTGATGGATGGAAGCTGAATAGGTTGAACCGGTCGACGGACAGCAAGTGCGATATCTGGTTCACGTCTTGCAATCGGTCGATGTCGATTGAAAAGGAAACGGCTTTATAGCTGAGCTTGTGTTTGATCTGATCATGACGGCAGTGCACCACATCGCCCAGGTAGATCCTGAGCGGTGCATTTGAGGCTTCCTGCTGTCGTCCTGTCAGGATCATTCCGCAGCCTCCTGATAACTTCCGTAGGGCCAGTCTTCAGGCAGGCCAATGCGTCCGTTGGGATTATCGCATGTCCATGGTCGCTGGACGTCACCAAGTGCTTCGGCCACGGCCAAACCAGACTGCAATCCGTCCTCATGGAAGCCATAACCCAAGTAAGCCCCGCAGAACCAAGTCCGCCTTTCTCCCTGAATTTGCCAAAGCTGCCTTTGAGCGGATAATGCAGTTTGATCAAAAACCGGGTGGGAATATTGGAAGGTTCGCAGTACGGAACCTTCAGCAGGCTGATGGCTTGGGTTGAGGGTGACAAACACATCCTCAGAGGTGTTCAGTCTTTGAAGGGCATTCATCCAATACGTCACGCACAGAGCATTGTTTCCCATCTGATTGCCAATGAAGTTCCATGCGGACCAGGTTGTTTTGAGTTTCGGCATGAGAGAAATGTCGCGATGCAGAATGGCGATGTTTCGCTGATACCGGATTGATCCGAGGATCTGACGTTCAGCGCGAGAGGCATTGCCTTCCGCATTGAGCAGTGCAAGTGCTTGATCAGAGTGACAGGCAAACACGACATGATCGTAGGAGGTTGCGTGACCGTTTCTCGAGTAAACCTTGATTGATCCGGGTTTGCGCTGGATATCTGAAATACCGGCATTCAAAATGACTTTGCCGGAAATCTCTGAGCCGAATTTTTGAACGTAGTTGCGCGACCCGCCTGAAACGGTGCGCCATTGTGGTCTGTCACGCACTTGTAAGAGTCCATGATTGTTGCAAAAGCCGATGAACGCGCGGAATGGAAACTGCAGAAGCTGCTGTGGGGGCATGGACCAGATGGCTGCTCCCATGGGAAGCAGATGCTCATTGATGAAAGTGGCTGAATAGTTGTTTTGGCTGAGATAGCTGCCCAGTGATGTTGACTGGAGTTTTGGATCACCAGCGTCTTGAGGTGCTTCTTTGTAAAAGCGGAGCGTCTGCGAAATCATGCGCAGGAAGCTGGGGCGGAAGAGGTTAGATTTCTGGGCGAACAGGCCTTTCAAACCTGAGCCAGAATACTCTCGTGATCCTTGTTCCAAAGAAACTGCGAAGGACATTTCGGTTGGGTCTGTCTGAACATCCAAATGATTGAAAAGTGCAGTCAGATTGGGATAGGTTTTCTCGTTGTAGACGATGAAGCCGGTATCGACGGCGACGTCTTCGCCGGCAATTTTCACATTCTGTGTGTTGGCATGCCCGCCAAGGCGATCGTCCTTTTCATAGACATCTACATTGTGGCTTTTCGAGAGAAGCCAAGCTGCGGAAAGGCCGGCAATTCCACTCCCAATGACTGCGATTTTCATAGCTCACATCCAATCTAAAGTTTCTCTTTTTAGGAGCGTTGATTGGAAATGGATCACCTTAGGCAGGAAAAAATGATCCAATTGACAAACTGTTTGGTAAAAAGACTATGTGAGACAATTTGGCGGTTTGCAGAGCGATGATTACGATGCAGCTTCAAAACAATGATGGTGAGAGCGAGAACAGCCTGACCTCCGCAGATTTAAGCGCTTTGCTTTTATCTCTCGGTCAAGAGCGTTCGCGGGAGATCTTCCGACAGCTCTTCGAGTTTTTCGCTCCGCGTCTTAAGACTTACTTTCTGAAAGGTGGAGCAACCTCGGAGCTTTCGGAGGAGCTGGTTCAGGAAACTTTTGTCATCGTTTGGCGAAAGGCAGAGATGTTTGACAGTCGTAAGGCTTCCGCATCGACCTGGATTTACACGATTGCCCGTAACCTTCGGATTGATCGTTTTCGTAAAGAGCGGCGGTATCTTTACAAAGATGATCAGTTTTTTGCCAATGAGTTGGTTGGAGAAGAGACCCAGATTGATGACCATCACCAATCACAGCTCAGCGAACGGGTGAAGAAAGCTCTTCCCCTTTTGCCGGCGGAGCAATCGGCCATTATCAAATTGGCGTTTTATGAAGACGCCAGCCACTCAAAAATTGCTCAGTACTTGGAATTGCCGCTGGGAACTGTCAAATCTCGGATGAGGCTGGCTCTGGCGCGTTTACGGAAACTTTTGGAAGGGGTGGACCTATGATCAACCATCACCTCAGCGATGAAATTGTATGGGCCTATGCGACTGGCTCTTTGCCGGCAGGGCATGCGTTGCTTGTCTCCTGTCATCTGGAGCTTTGCCAAGGGTGTAAGGCCCGCGTAGCTGAAGCGGAAGCTCTTGCAGGTGCTATGCTTCAAACGGGCGAGCAACAAAAACCTTCTGACGACATGTTCGATCTTCTGATGGCCCGAGTTGAAAATGAACCAACACTTTCGATGGGTGCCTATCTGGCTGAACCCAAGCCTGAGAAAGGCGTGCCATCGGCGCTGTGGGATGTGCTGGGGCATGGATACAGCGGCATCAAATGGAAGATGGTTGGTCCGGGGATCCGACAGTTCATTTTGCCGATTAAGTCGAGCGAAGGTGAAAGTGCACGTTTGTTGAAACTGTCTCCGGGGTTTGTCACGCCTGAGCATTCGCACCACGGATCAGAAATGACACTGGTGCTGCAAGGGTCGTTCAGTGATGAGACCGGACGCTATAAGATCGGCGATGTCCAGGAAGCAGACGAGCATGTGCATCATCAGCCAATTGCAGATACAGAAGAAGACTGCATCTGCCTTGCTGTGACCGACGCTCCACTCGACTTCAAAGGCTTCTTTCCCAAGCTTTTGCAGCCACTCTTCGGGATCTGATCTGATGTTGTGGCTGTAGCTGCTTGGAAGACAGTTGATGATTTACGTTAGTTGAAGATGACAACATATGATTGATCGCAAGTTATTTGAAAACAAAAAAGACACCTTGCGGTGCCTTGTCGTCTCAATCTTCGTTTGAAGAGAGATGATAGCGAGGGAGGGACTTGCCCCCCGACACGCGGATTATGATTCCTATGGAAAGTACCTTTCTCAAGAGCTTTGTTGTGACCTTCGAAATGAATAGTCGGAGTGGTCATTGTTGGCCGGAAAAAGGAGAAAATTTGAGATTTGTAAAGACGGAGACAGAGCTCAAAGACCACAAATGTATCTGGAAAAACTGAGATTAGATAGAAGTTTGCAATTCAGATATGGCTGGATAGGAAGAACAAATGAAATATGTATCTTCACAAGATGACGAAGTGGACAGGTCAAGAATAACCCGTCTTTTGTGCTTCATGTTTCCGCTTTATCCAAGCTGTTTGTCATGTGTGTTGAGCTGAACGTGAAGATTATTTCAGTTTCGGCAACATACTAAAAGTGTGGGATACATAAGCAGCATCCCACACGATTTTTAAAGATGAATTTGGTGTTGCTTAGAATTTCGCTGCAAATGAAGCTCGTACACCATGGTCTCGCACATCTTCTGCAAATCGGCCATCATAATTGACACTCAAGATTGCGTTTTCTGTCAACTGCAGTTGAAGCCCTGCATCAACGATGGCTGTGTCGCGACCGAAGGATGCGCCTGTTATTGTGAAGCTTTCGCCTCCAAGTTTATTAGTTGAGGTAGCAACATTGTCACCGTAGACATGCTGCCATGCTGCGGAGCCTGTAAAGGAGCCTCTCATGGAAGCAACAGCAAACGTTCTCTCAATTCTCAAGCCAAGGTTGCTGATTGCAGTGTTGGTTGAAGATGAGTCGACAGAGAGTGCTGCATCGCCACCTTTTTCTTCAAAACCCTCAGTATGCTGTTTGATGTAGGCCAGACCTGCAATTGGTGTGAGGTTTACCAGACTAGTCTCAACACGGTAACCAGCTTCGGTGAACAGCTGGAAGGTATTGCTATTGTAATCCGCTGTCAGGTCCTCAGAGAAGGTAGCTGTACGGTCGATGTCAATCTGGTTCAACGAATAGGAAATGCCGGACTTAAGCAATGTTGCGCCGAAGTTTGCAACGCCATATGCACCCAGATGGTAGGAACCGATTGATGCAGAAGACTGGTGCTCGTCAACATCGATAGAACTGTTACCGTATCCAGCGGTAAAGCCAGCACTCAATGTTTCATTTATTGGAGCGTCAATACCCATCAGGAAACCACCGACGCGACGGTCAACAGATGCTGTGTTTTTATCTCCGTCCCAGTTGCCCCAAGCACCGTAAGCTTCGCCCCAGACTTGCGGAGCACCTTGGATGGTACGGGCCAGTGCTGCTTCGCGAACAAAGCGACTGTCTTCGATTAATACACCGTTTACAGAGGCATGTATCTCACCAGAGAGGGCGTCCAGAGCAGTTGATACATCGCGCGTATTCGTCAGGTTCATGAAACCAGTAAAAACACTGCCAGATGTGAGAGTTTTTAGTGCGCCTGCAGTGGCTTTCTGGTTCTCAGTCTCTACCAAGCTTGCGATTGCATTGGCGTTACGGGTGAGTGTCAAGAATGCATTGTTTGCGTCATAACTTAACGCAGAATCCAAGAACAGGAAGCTATCGGAGATATTGCTGAACTCTCCTGTCAAGCCACCATCAGCAGTAATGATCGTATAAGTCGTTGCTGGATTGTAAGAGAAGCCGTTGTCTGCCCCATTTTCTGGAGTGACATTTACGGAGGCTCCATCAATAATATCAACGGTGCCTGAGCCAAGTGTATTTGACGCAATTGTCAGATCGCTATCACCATCTCTATGTACTTCCACGTTGTAGGCACTGTCTGCATTAAAGACCAAGTCACTCACTGTGAGTGTGCCGATAGAGTTACCTGGAGCGAGCGTACCACCGCTATTTACCGTAACAGAGACAGCCGTACCTACGCCGCCGAGTGTGCCTCTATCTCCAACAACGATGTCACCAGCTTTTTTATTAACGGAAAGAGTGCCACCACCGCTAACGGTAATCTCCCCGATGTTGCTGTAATCACCAGCAAGATTCGTATTACCAGAGATAAAGGCAAGATCGACATTACCTGTTAATGAGGTGCCGAACTCATAGGCTTCATCGGTGTGATTGAAGACCAATAAACCTTCGCCAGCACCAAAATTGATTTCAGCGGCTTCCAAGTAGCCAGCAGCAGCGGCTTCCGCGTCTGCGGCTGCGCCAATATTAAGGGTACCAAAGGAGCCTTGTTGAACAGCTAAGCGAACAGTTGCTTCACCGTCGCCTACTGAAAGAACGCCGTTGTCGCTAATTGTGACTGAGCCTGTTCCAGCCCACCCAATCTCCAAGCCATCATGAACGTCCAAGCGTGAGCCTTCACCTGTTATTTGAATATCGCCGTTGGATTCTTGGTTATAGCCAACATACATGTCCTCGCTCGCTACTGAGCCGCTATCTGAGATAACCAAGGAGCCTTCGCCATTGGAGCCTACGTCAATAAAGCCAGTATTGGACCACGAGGAGCCCTTGCCAGTGATGATAACAGAACCTGTACCTACGGTGGAGTTATTGTCATAATCCCCTCCGATTAGGCCCTCATAAGTCGAAAAGGCCGCCCCATTTTCAACGGTGAGTGAACCAGAGCCATTCAGACCTACATATAGGTTTTCTGACACATCTAACTTAGAGCTCGCGCCGGAAATTGCAGCACTTCCAGTTGATGTCGCATGTTCACCTATTATAAGCTGCTGCGTCTCTACATAGCCGCCATCTTCAACGATTAATGAGCCATTGCCTTCGCGCCCCACCCATATTCCTTCAGGCAAGCCAGCCAGGTCGTCATTACGCTGTAACAGATCGGATTCAGCTACAATCCATTGAGACCCTGCGCCAGAGACTGATACCCTGCCATCAGCGCCTTCCATTTCACCAATCCGAGCGTGATAGCCAAAGACCGATGCACCGTCAGATATCTTTAGCTCACCTTGGCCTGCTTCACCGCCAACGGCCAGAAAGGTTGAATCTAGTTGAGAGCCTTCTCTGGTGACGGAGACGGTGCCAGTGGAGCCATCATACTGACCGATAATCAGTTGAGGAGTGTTAACGTGACCGCCATTTTCAATGGATAGCGAGCCTTCCCCTTTCCTTCCAACATAAAGAAGCTTAAATAGGTCATATTGTGCGGCTTCTTCCTCAGACAGAAGTCCCACTGGATCTCCGATGACCCAAATAGAGTCGTCAGAGACGACGGCGGAACCAACCGACTTTTCCGCTGCGCCAATGATGCCTGTATAGCTATATGCCAGAGCACCATTGGAGATGGTCAGCGTTCCAGTCCCACCTTCAGCTCCAACTGCAATACCACCTGACATGAGTTGTGATGTGACACCATCGGCATCGTTGGTTCCATCAATAACTACAGATCCGGAACTGCCAGCCTGATCACCAATCAATGTTAGAAATGACAGGACTGATCCACCTTCTGAGATTGTTAAGGTGTTACCATTGGAAGAACTTACGATAATGAGGTCTGATGAGAGTGGGTTTTCTAATGTGCCACCAGTTGAGCCACTAACGGTTTGATCGGTGTCTATTAGTTCTTCAGCATGTGCTACCGGAACAGAGGCGGCCGAAAGACTGAGCAAGGCGCTCACAAGTGCAGTTTTAGAAAGGAGGGAGAGATGCAGATTTTTGCTCTTTCCCAATTTGGTGAATTGCTGGAAATACATACTAAGAATCCAAAAAATGATAACAATCTTTGGTTGTTTTAGTTAATGGTATTTTAGCGATCAAGAGAAAAGTATTTATAAAAATATATATTTAGAAGACTGCCTCATTGCTCGTGTTTCTCTGCGGGTCGTCTGTCAAAAGTGGAAACACCGTCAGCTCTATATTACTTATACAGTCGGCTTTTTTGTTTCTACGGCTAGCCGTATGCCGAATTGTGCTTTCTTAGAGTAGTAACCGCGGAAATGCTAATCAGGCTACCTTGGATTTTGTATTTGCATTTGGGAAAATGGTGGTAGCGAGGGAGGGACTTGAACCCCCGACACGCGGATTATGATTCCGCTGCTCTAACCAACTGAGCTACCCCGCCATCCGGTGCGCTATGTTGCGGTGTTGACCGCCGCGCTGTGAAGGGGTGTATAAGGCCCAAGAGGGGTGGCGTCAAGCGTTCTTGGGTAAGTTTTGTGGAAATATGATCTCTTGTGAAAAACTCCATGAAAACCTAGGGTTAATGCCAATTTCGTAGAGCAATAACTGCCAGTTGCAGTTGTCAGGAACAAGAAAATCTCATTTTTTGCCAAGTTGGAAATTTCGGAGTGGCTTTTCTGGGATTTGTGGAGTGATGTCGTATTGGGGCTGCGCAAGGCATAAGCTGGACAGATCAAAATAAAACGCCCCGGTGACGATCAGGTCAGGCGGGGCGTTTTGAATAATTCGGTCAGTTTGGCAATGCTTTAGCCTGCAGGAAAGCCTGCTGCTTCCCAGCCTTTTCCGAGCAGTGCTTTGAGGGCTGCTTCTGCGCCTTCTTGCTTCTCAGCGCGCTGGATCCAACCGCCGCCGAGAACGCGTGCTTCCTGGCCGTCTTTGTCGAAGAAAACGCAAGCCTGTCCTGGGGCCACGCCGAATTCGCCTGCTACCAGCTCGACAAAAATGTTTTCGCCGCTCTTGCGCAGAATGGCTTCTGTTGGTGGGCGGGTAGAACGGACCTTTGCATAAACTGTGATGCCGTCTTCCGGCAGATCATCCAGTGTACCTGAGCCAATCCAGTTTACTTCGCGCAGCAGCAGGTTGTGGGTTGCTAACGCTTCTTGCGGACCAACAATCACGCGTCGTCCATCTGCGTCCAGATGAACAACATAGAGAGGGTCACCAGTTGCAACTCCGATACCGCGGCGTTGACCGATGGTGTAATGGATGATGCCGTTGTGTCGGCCAAGAATGCGGCCATCCACATGCACGATATCACCAGGTTCTGCTGCGTGCGGGCGAAGCTTGGCAATAACGTCTGTGTAGCGGCCTTCTGGCACAAAGCAGATGTCCTGACTGTCATGCTTGTCAGCAATTGCCAGTCCAAACTCATGCGCAAGTTCGCGAACTTCTGGTTTGGTCATGCCACCTAATGGGAAGCGCAGAAAATCGAGCTGTTCCTGTGTTGTTGCGAACAGGAAGTAGCTTTGATCACGGTCCAGATCGACAGGACGGAACATGGCAAGCTGATTGCCTTCCACGCCTGTACGGACATAGTGACCTGTGACCAGCACATCAGCGCCCAAGTCCTTGGCAGTTTCCAGAAGGTCTTTGAACTTGACGGTCTGGTTACATGTTACGCATGGAATCGGCGTTTCGCCATTGATATAGCTGTCCGCGAAGCGTTCGATGACCTGCTCTTTAAAGCGGGATTCATAATCCAGAACGTAATGCGGAATGTCGAGTTTTTCTGCAACACGGCGGGCATCGTGGATGTCTTGCCCGGCGCAGCAAGCGCCCTTGCGTTGGATTGCTTCGCCATGATCGTAGAGCTGTAGAGTGACGCCGACCACATCATAGCCTTCGCGTTTCATCATTCCGGCAACAACCGATGAATCAACGCCGCCTGACATGGCAACAACCACCCGTGTGTCTTCTGGGCGGCCGGGCAGGCCAAGACTGTTTAGCATTCCAATTACCTCATCCTGTAGGCGCGTTTAAGTGAGAGCCGTATCTATAACATCACGAGCAGATTTCAATCCTGGGAGACATTGAAGTCTGAAGCGCAGATTAGTTTCTTTTGCTTGCTTAGTGCTTGCTGCGCTCTGGCGATGGCTAAACGCGGGCTCTCTTTTAAACGCTTCGCATGCGTACGCTTCGAGCGTGCTAGTTGGCGGGAATATACCTAAAACTCGACGGAAGGCCAATCTTTTTGATTGATGTTTTTACTTGCTGGGCATTTGTTGCCGAGGCAGGGGCAATAAATGATCTTGTTGTCTGTTCCTTGAAATATTGAATTTAATTTATCTATTTGAAATTGTTTATATTTTCTTGATTTTGTGATTGGCCCACTAATTGCATATCTGCGCGCAAGATGTCTTGACCATCGTTGCTGATGGTGTGTGCTGCGTAGTTTGAGGAATATATGTCGCAATCTGCTTTGCTGAGTTTAACCGGTCCTGTTCAGCCACAAACGCCTTTAGGCCCCGTTGTGGGGCAAGGTGGTAATGCGCTGCTTGGTGAGAGTGTGCTCGGCCAAAATGCCGATACTTTCTCCGGTCTTCTCGCCAAAGCTTCTGAGGGAGATGGTGCAGCGGCAACTGCAGTGGATCTCTTCTCTGGTGCGTTAACTACTGGCGGCGATCTTTCGGTTTTAAGCCCAAATCTCATCAAGGATGAAAATGGTGAGAGTGCAGTTGCTGGTTTGGCTGGTGAACTGCCGCTTCCCACTGTTTCTCAGGTGCCATTGTCAGGCGCGGTTCCGGGATTGGGGGCAGTTGCGACGACTAATGATGAAGCGCTTCTTTTCAATGGTGGCGAAGAGAAAGCGAAAACACCTTTTGTTGCTTTGCCACAAAAGGTCCAGGAAGTAGGCAGCCAGCCAGCCTTAGCGGAGAAAGCAGGCGGAGCGGAAGTCGATCAACCGGTCGCTAATGTCCAAAACGCTGCTCCTGTTGTAGGTGAGGGAGAGGCTATCTCTTCCAAGACAGGTGAGAGTGCTGTTGCAAATCTTGGTACCTTACAGCAGACCGAGAGTGGTGGGCAGATCTTGCCGCAGGCGGATGACAGACCGATAACGGCTCAGGCAGGCGCTGCTGCTCAAGAGGCAGGCGTTGTCAGTGCTGCGCAGGAATCTAAAGACAACACTCGGAATGCCTCAGATTTGCAACCGGGCGTGACGTCCGAGCGGCAGGATACCACTGTCAAACAAGGTGGTTCATCTGGGCCTCAGTTAAATGCGCTGGAACTCCCGGCTTCAGATCAAGTGGCTAAGGTTTCTCCTGAGCTGATTGCACGTTCTTCAGAGGTCTCTGAGCAGTCCCAGAATTCTGCTGCTTCACCGCAAGTTCAGCCAGCGAACAATGCGGTTAAGGCAGAGCAAGTCGCAAATGCAGTTGATAATCGTATTGTCACGTCTTCAGAGAGCGGTAGCGTTGGCACAACCGCTAACTCCGTCAGCGCTCCTGTCGAAAAGACCGCTGCGCCGGCTCGTGAAGCGGATGTTCAGTCATCGCAACCTGTTGTTGGTCGTCAGGTCAGTGAGCTAGCAACAGCGCAAGACGTGAAGAGTGTCAAAGCTCAATCCGAACCTGTTCAGCCGCAATCTGTAGAGGTTAAGGGAGCTGTTCAGTCTTCTCGGGGCGATGTTCTTGTTGATGCCATTGAGGGTGATACAGACGCTTCCTTAGAAAAGCCTGTGCTTGTCCGGCAGACTGATCGTGCTGGTTCAAGCTTTGTCGGCAATCAACAGCGTGCGGCGCAGGCCGCATCTGTTGAAGGTGATGGTGACATCATTTTCCCGAATGTGACTTCCAAGCCTGATGTGCCTTTAGAAAAGAATGGCCAAGCTTCGCAGGTACAGAAGGCTGTTGATGTCGCCTCTGTTCAAGGGAGTGAAGCGGGTGTCCGTTCTGCGGAACAGGTGAGCCGGAATGCTGCTGTGACGACTGCTGCGACCCCGTTGGCTGGAAAAGACAAAACTGCTGGTGGAGCTGTGCAAGTGACAGCGAGTACTGAAGCAGTCACGGAGGTTAGTGATGCTCCGGAGGCCGATGACCTTACGAATGCACTGACCAAGCCTGCTGATCAGGCAGTATCCGCTGACAAGAAAAATACTGCGCCCTCTGTCAGTATTCAGGTGAAGGTGCCACAGGCAAATGAGCAGGTTGCTTCAACAACGGCAATCGGTTGGGGGCTTGCAGCTGGTCCGTTGGATGGACCCGAAGCTGAGCTTGATTGGGAAAGTTCTGAAGCAACCTCCAGCACTGCTGCACATTCTGACTCTGCATTCCGTTCAATGGGCTCTCTGCCAACCTCTACGCTGAGGAATGTTGCGAATGCTGTGTGGCCTGAGATTGCCCGTCAGGCAAGTGGCGGCGTTGATCGTTTTGAAATCCGGCTTGACCCAAAAGAGTTGGGTGGGGTCGATGTTTCTCTGGAATTTAGTAAGGATGGCCGCGTACGGGCGCATCTGATTGTTGAGAGACCTGAAACTCTTGAACTTTTGCAGCGAGATCAACGCGGGTTGGAGAAGGCTCTTCAGGAAGCTGGGATCGAAAGCGATAAGAGCTCTCTTCAGTTCTCACTTGGAGGGCGTGGCTCGCAGACTTCGGATCAGCAAGAGAACCGACAGGCAAATGTTGGGCAGCTGGATCGAGCGTCAGAAGGCGCTGAGTTGCCAGAAGAAAACTATCTCGCACAGAATAATTTAAATAGTGCTGCCCGCGCTGGTGGACTGGATATCTCGGTTTGATGCCGCGCACGAGGAAATAGACAATGACTACAATTAATGCTCTGACACCGAATGCGGACACCTCTGGCGTAAGTACCCAGAACAGCATCAATGCAAACTTTGATCTGTTTATCTCGTTGCTGACCACGCAGGTGCAAAATCAGGATCCGTTGGAGCCTCTTGATTCGGCTGAATATACGAATCAGCTGGTTCAATACACGATGGTTGAGCAACAGGTTGCAACTACTGAGAAATTAGAGGAACAGCTGACTCAGCTCAAAACGCAAAGTGCGAGTCAGTTTGTAAACTATATCGGTAAGGAAGTGACTGCTCAGAGTGCGACAGCGCAGCTCAAGGATGACAAAGCTTCTTGGAATCTTGATGCCGTTTCTGCAGGTAAGGCAACCATTACTGTTAAAAATAGTGAGGGTGCTGAGGTCTATCAGGAAGAGATTGATCTGAAGGAAGGTGACAATACTTTTGAATGGGATGGCGTGGCGACAAACGGCACAAAAGCTGATGATGGCGCCTATTCCATTGATATTATTACCCAGGATGCCAATGGCGAGCCTTTCGCTGTTCAGACCGAAGTGAAAGGGAAAGTGGACGCCGTGGACTTCAGCACTGGCGACATTATTCTACACATGGGGGATCTCAAAATTCCTGTGGGTGAGGTCACTGGAGTCAATGGAATTCTGTAGTAGTTAATATCCACTAAGATCCCCGGTTATGAATCTTACCAAAACATTGATGGGGGCTTAGCCAAATTTTAAGTGCCTTGTTCTATTCTCGTCCTCAGCTTGGTCATGGTTTGTGTGAGAGTAGAATGACCGAACATATACGTTCACGAGTAAAATACGTCATCGGCCCCGATGGGAGCCCTCTGACGATAGCGGATCTTCCTCCTACCTCTACAAAGAGATGGGTTATCAGAAGAAAAGCTGAAGTGGTTGCGGCTGTGCGCGGAGGCTTGTTGTCTCTGGATGAAGCATGTAATCGGTATACTTTGACGGTTGAAGAATTTCTGTCTTGGCAGAATTCGATTGACCGACACGGTTTAGCTGGCTTGCGAGCTACACGCGTTCAGGACTATCGTGACCAGTAGGCTTCAGGCAAAAAGGGTGTAATACCCAAACAGGTTTGAGGTTCTGAAAAGGCCGGCTGTCTCAGCCGGCCTTTTTGTATGTGGAAGCCACATTTTGTACAATTTTACAGATTAACCATGATGTCTTAACTGCTTCGGCAAAATCTGCCGAACAGGCCGCACAAGATTCATTCGACTCTTCAAAAGCCTAGTCAAAGGCCTTTCCTGCGATATTCCACAATGCTTCTTTGTGGGTAGATTTCCCGTTTACCGATTATTAGGGTTTTATTAACCTTTTGTTAACTCTAAGGCGGGCAATTTTTACCTACCAGCAAATCAGGGGCAATTCACGCCGATTTCCAAGGTGTTGAGAGTATTGCTGGTACATTTTGAATGAGCGATTTGAACGTACGGGGCGGCAACTGTGAGTGGAATCCTTGACTTCTTGAAAGGACTTGGGCCCGCGCGACTGGCAGCGATGGGGGCGATGGCTGTTACGTTGATCGGCCTGTTCGGTTTCATCATTGTTCGCGCGACAGCACCGCAGATGGTGCCACTCTTCACGGACCTTACTCTTGAAGATGCTGCAGCGATTGTTAGTCAGGTTGAATCTCAAGGTGTTTCTTATGAGTTGGGTGTCAACGGACGTAGTGTTCTTGTCCCTCAGGAGAACGTTCATCGCCTGCGCATGACAATGGCGGAAGCTGGCCTGCCATCAGGCGGTGGTGTTGGTTATGAAATCTTCGACAAGACAGATACGCTTGGTGCAACCAGTTTTGTGCAGAACCTGAACCGCCTCAGAGCTCTTGAAGGGGAACTTTCCAGAACCATTCGCAGCATTAGCCGGATTTCTTCTGCGCGTGTTCATCTGGTAATCCCTGAAAAGCAGTTGTTCCAGCGTGACCGGGAACCGCCAACAGCTTCGATTGCAATTAAGGTGCAGGGTTCTTTGTCTGGTGGGCAGATCCGTGCCATTCAGCATCTTGTTGCGACGGCAGTTGAAGGACTGGAACCTTCTTACGTCTCTATCGTTGATGAGCGCGGCACTTTGCTTGCCAGCGGAACCGGCGATAAAGAGGGACTTGCTGGCGGCTCTTCGCTGGATGAACGACGTTCGACAATGGAGGCTCGCCTGCGGCAACAGGTTGAAGAGATCCTCAATAACGTCGTTGGAACCGGGCGTGCTCGTGTTCGGGTTGCAGCAGAAATCAACTATAACCGCAAAACCGAGACACAGGAGCTGTTTGATCCTGATGGGCAGGTGCTGCGTTCTTCTCAGAGTAAAGAAGAGAACGCATCTTCCTCCAATGGTGAGGAGACGGTTTCTGTCGGCAACCAGCTGCCGAACGCAGACGCAGCTGGCAGTGCAACCGGGTCCAAAGATGCTTCGAATGTTTCCGAGGAAATCCTGAATTATGAGATTTCCAAGAGTACAGTGACTGAGATCTATGAAGCTGGTGGTCTGGAACGGTTATCTGTAGCGGTTCTGGTTGATGGTACCTATACAACCAGTGAGGATGGCACGCAGACCTATCAGCCACGCAGTAAAGATGAGCTGGAGCAAATTGCTACTCTGGTTCGAACTGCAGTTGGTTTTAACAAACATCGCGGTGACAATGTTGAAGTGGTCAACATGCGCTTTGTCGAAGCTCCTCTTCAGGACTTTGGTGATAGCGAAGGCGGGCTGTTCGACTTTACACGTGCTGACATCATGAAATTTGCTGAGCTGGGTGTTCTGTTTGTGATCACCATCTTGCTGTTGATCTTCGCAGTCTCTCCGCTGATGAAGCGTATTCTTGCTAAAGAAGAAGAGAGAGCTGCGGCGGCAGAACGCGGTGTTCAGATGCTGCCAGATGGCACATTGGTCGCTGAGGGCCCTGCGCAAATTGGAGGTGTCGTTGGTGAAATGGAGGAGGTTCCTTCTGAAATGCCAACAGCAGAATGGATTGAAGATGCCAAAATGCAGGCAGCTCTCCATCAAAGCTCAATTCAGCAAATAAGTGAGTTGATTGAAGATTCTCCGAGCGAAGCGGTCAATATCGTTCGCGGTTGGTTGAACGAGGCAGCGTAGGATGAGTGAGGAGATACAGCCGCAGGAATCGACAGCGCAAGCCTTATCAGTCTCATCCGGAATAGCTGAACGAGAGCTTGGGGGAGCAGAGCGCGCAGCCGTTCTGCTCTTGGCGCTTGGGCAGAAGTATGGGAAGGCCATTTGGGCCGGGCTGGATGAAATAGAAGTGCGTCAGGTTTCCAGCGCGATGGCGAGCCTTGGTCCTGTTACGCCGACCATGCTTGAAGAGCTGTTTGTTGACTTCCTGAAGCGACTTTCCACCCGGGGTGCGTTGAATGGCAACGTAGATGTTACGGAGCGCCTGCTGAACTCTTTCCTGCCAACTGATCGTGTTGCGATCATTATGGAGGAAATTCGAGGTCCTGCAGGTCGGAACATGTGGGAGAAGCTTTCAAACGTTCCTGAAAACGTTCTGGCGAACTACCTGAAGAATGAGTATCCGCAGACCATTGCAGTGGTTCTTTCCAAAATTCAGAGCGACCATGCGGCTCGCGTTCTGGCTCTGCTGAATGAAGAGCTGGCGCTGGATGTGGTGAACCGCATGTTGCGTATGGAGTCTATTCAGAAGGATATTCTGGAGAAGGTTGAGCAGACACTGCGGGTCGAGTTCATGTCGAACCTGTCCCAGACCAGTCGTCGTGATAGCCACGAAATGATGGCAGACATCTTCAATAATTTCGACAGGCAGACCGAAGGCCGCTTTTTGGCAGCACTGGAAGAAGATAGTCGCGAGTCTGCAGAGCGTATCCGCAATTTGATGTTCACCTTCGAGGACTTGTTGAAACTAGATTCCGCTGCCTGTCAGACCTTGCTTCGCAATGTTGAGAAGGATCAGCTGGCCATGGCTCTCAAAGGAGCTTCTGAAACTGCTGTTGTGTTCTTTACGGCCAACATGTCATCGCGTGCAGCAAAGATGCTTCAGGAAGACATGGAAGGTATGGGACCAGTTCGATTGCACGATGTAGATGAGGCGCAAAGCTCACTTGTCCTGAAGGCGAAAGATTTGGCAGCCACTGGTGAAATCAGCATTAACAAGAAGAAAGGAGAGGAAGAGTTTGTCTACTAATCGTTCCTTTTCTTCGCGATCACTGGAGGCCCGCTGATGGTTACTGTGATGCCTCAAGGTGCCGTGCGGCGACGCTTTTTGTTTGATACTAAATCGATCGATGAGGCTGAGGCCGCAGCAATAGTCGAAGACCTCCCTCCGCTGGAGCCTACTATTACAGTTGCTGAGCACAAGCAGCTTTTAAAAGCTGCTGAAGAGGCTGCGTTTGTTCGTGGTGAGATGCAGGCCCGGCAGGCCATTGCCGAGCAGCAGAAGCTGAGTGCACAGGAAGAACTGGTAGTGTTGCGGGACCGACTTGAAGTTGCTCTTGGTGATCTTGAAAGCCAGATCCGCGCTCAAGAGCAGAACCTGGTTTCTATGTGTTTTCTGATTGCGCGCCGTCTTTGCAGTCACCTTATTGCGCGTGAGCCGCTTGCTGAAGTTGTGGCATTGCTTGCCGAATGTCTGGCTCCTCTGCGCAAGATCCCTCAGATTTTGATTGAGGTGCCGACAGAAGATACGCATGCGCTGGAAGACATGGTTGATGGTCTGGTTCTGAACAGCAGCTTTGAAGGCAAGGTGCATGTTGTGAAGTCAGAGAGCATGTCGCGCGGTGATTGCCGGATCGAATGGCCGGATGGCGGAATTATTCGTGATCGTCGCAAAACGGTTGAGCATATTGAACAAGTCATAAAATCTCATTTCGACGCCCGTGAGCGGGCGAGTCGAGCAGCGTGATTTTAGTTTTTGCCTATGACCGGGCTGGCTATGGTCGGTGCGGGATCAGAAAGGTTGATTATGAGCAGTGATGAACAGGGAATGGTGCTGGACCAACACCAGAGTACCCAGCGCGCTGGTGGCCTGGATGAAGAAGGTGCAGGTGGCATTAAAGCAGCTGAGGATTTGGAAGCTGTCTTTGATGTTCCGGTCCAACTGGCTGCTGTGCTTGGACATACAAAGATGAAGGTTTCCGACCTTTTGCATTTGGATACCGGGATGGTTATGGAGCTCGACCGGAAAGTGGGTGAGGCCATCGACGTTTACGTGAATAACAGGCTAATTGCGCGCGGAGAAGTTGTGCTCGTGGAAGATAAGCTTGGTGTCACCATGACTGAAATCATCAAAGCGGATAAGTGATTGTCATGGGGCGTAATGGAAAGGAACTGACATGCGACTCTTGATCGTTGGGACCCTTGGCGGTCAGCTGACGACCGCAACCAAGATCGCGATGGAGCGGGGGGCCTCTGTTACCCATGCGCCTGGCGTTCCTGAGGCCATGAAAGTCTTGCGCTCTGGTCAGGGTGCGGATCTTCTGATGGTGGATGTCAATGAAGATATCGGTCAGCTAGTGGAGCTGACAGAACGCGAGCGTATCCATGTGCCACTCGTTGCGTGCGGGTTGGGAACGGATGCGCGCGCGGCTGTGTCTGCCATTCGGGCTGGAGCAAAGGAATACATTCCGCTGCCTCCTGATCCGGAGTTGATTGCTGCTGTGCTGGCTGCTGTTACGGAAGAGCGCGAAGACCTAATCTATCGCGACGCGGCCATGGCGAGTGTGATCAAGTTGGCGGAGCAGGTGGCTCCATCTGATGCATCGGTTCTGATTACGGGTGAGTCCGGGTCTGGTAAGGAAGTGATTTCCCGCTTCCTGCACAGCAAGTCCAGTCGTGCTGATAAGGCCTTTATCTCCATCAACTGTGCTGCCATTCCTGAGCATCTTCTTGAATCCGAGCTTTTTGGTCATGAAAAGGGTGCCTTTACCGGTGCTGTTGCGCGCCGTGTTGGTAAGTTTGAGGAAGCCAATGGCGGCACCTTGATGCTTGACGAAATTTCTGAAATGGATGTTCGTCTGCAAGCCAAGCTGCTACGCGCTATTCAGGAGCGGGTGATTGACCGTGTTGGCGGTAGCCGTCCAGTTCCCGTTGATATTCGCATCATCGCGACATCCAACCGCGATTTGGCTGAGGAAGTGCGTAATGGCGGCTTCCGTGAAGATTTGCTGTACCGCTTGAACGTGGTGAACCTGAAGCTGCCAGCGCTGCGAGAGCGGCCAGCAGATATTCTGGAGCTGGCAAGCCACTTCATCGAAATTTATGCCAAGGCGAATGGTACCAAGGCACTGCCAGTTTCTCAGGAAGGCCGTCAACTTCTGTTGGCTAACCAATGGAAAGGAAATGTACGCGAGCTGGAAAATACCATGCACCGCGCTGTTCTTCTTTCCTCTGGTAGCGAGATTGATGCAGACGCTATTCGCATGCCGGATGGGTCCCCAATCGCCATGGGGGCTGGTCAGCAAACGGCTGCGCGGGCAGCCCATGCAGCTGAAGCTGTCTCGCGCGATATGGTCGGGCGTACCGTTGCTGATGTGGAGCGTGATCTCATTTTGGATACGCTGGATCATTGTTTGGGGAACCGTACCCACGCTGCAAAGATCCTTGGTATTTCGATCCGCACGCTTCGCAACAAGTTGAACCTTTACACCAAAGAGGGTGTTGAAGTTCCGGGTCCAGGCGAAGCACGCGCGGGCACTGCAGACGCATAAGAACGGATAGGGCGCGGCGATGTCTGAAGAGACAAATACAAAAGCGGCTCAAGGAGGAAGCGACAGCGTTCCTTCTGCTGCTCGCGTGCCCGGATTAGGTGCTGCTGGTGGTTCAGCCTTTTTCCAAGACCTTTGGGGCGCCATAAAACAAGGCGACCTTGGGCTTGCTGCAGGTGTGATGGTCATCCTTGTGATGCTCATTGTTCCGATGCCTGCGATGCTTCTGGATATGTTCCTTGCGATTTCGATCATCTTTTCCGTGATGATTCTGATGGTGGGGCTATTCATTCAGAAACCGCTGGAATTTTCCGCATTCCCGACTGTGTTGTTGATTGCGACCATGTTGCGATTGTCGTTGAATATGGCCTCAACGCGACTGATTTTGGCGCACGGACATGAAGGGTCTGATGCTGCAGGCAATGTGATTGCGGCCTTCGGTAGCTTTGTGATGGGCGGTAATTTCGTGATCGGGATTATCGTCTTTGCAATCCTTGTGATTGTGAACTTCATCGTTATTACAAAAGGTTCTGGCCGTATCGCAGAAGTTTCTGCCCGCTTTACGCTGGATGCTATGCCCGGTAAGCAGATGGCGATTGATGCGGATTTGGGTGCTGGCCTAATTGATGAAGAGACTGCACGGACCCGTCGTAAAGAGCTGGAATCTGAATCCACCTTCTTCGGCTCCATGGATGGTGCCTCTAAGTTTGTGCGCGGTGATGCCGTTGCCGGTCTGATGATCACGTTCATCAACGTGATTGGCGGTATCGTTATCGGTGTGATGCAGCAGAACCTGACGTTCGCTCAAGCTGCCGAAAACTATACGCTGCTGACGATTGGTGATGGTCTGGTCTCTCAGATCCCGGCACTGATCGTTTCCACTGCTGCTGGTATTCTTGTTTCCAAAGCGGGTGTTGAGGGTGCTGCTGATAAGGCGCTTGTCCGACAGTTTACCGGCTATCCTAAAGCGCTTGGCATGTCTGCGTTTGTGATGGTTGTGCTGTCGTTTTTGCCGGGTATGCCGATGTTGCCGTTCCTGGCATTGGCGGGTGCTGCTGGTTATCTGGCGCGCCAAGCAAGTAAGAAGCATGCTGTCGAAAAAGCGGTGGAAGTCGCTGCAAAAGTAGAAGCTGAAGTGCCTGAGGAGCCGCAGGAAGCGCCAATTTCCGACAGCCTGAAAATGGATGTGCTGCGGATTGAGCTTGGTTATGCACTGCTGCCAATCATTAATGGGCGTAATAAGCAGGAAACGGATCAGGTTACCGAGCAGATCAAAGCGCTGCGTCGTCAGATTGCCTCTGATATGGGCGTGATCATGCCGTCTGTGCGCATCCTTGATAACATTCAGCTTGGCGCGAATGATTACATGATCAAGGTGAAGGAAGTGGACGCAGGTGGTGGGTCCCTGTTCCCGAACCAGTTTATGGTGATGGATCCTGCTGGTGGGCAGGTTCGCCTGCCGGGGACACATACCACTGAGCCGACCTTTGGTTTGCCTGCGACCTGGGTGGAAGCGCAGTATCGCGAAGAAGCCAATCTGCTTGGGTATACGGTGGTTGATCCTGCAACGGTTATTTCTACGCACCTGACGGAGACCATCAAGTCTCACATCTCTGAGCTGCTCACATACGCAGATGTTCAGGTTCTGTTGAAAAAGCTGGATGAAGAGCAATCCAAGCTGGTGGAAGATATCGTTCCGACCCAGATTTCCATCTCTGGTATTCAGCGTGTGCTGCAGGCTCTGCTGGAAGAGCGCATTTCCATTCGTGATCTGGGAACAATTCTGGAAGGGATTGCGGAGGCGATTGGTTCAACGCGGAACCCGAATGCCATTGCGGAGCATGTTCGTACTCGTCTGGCACGCCAAATCTGCTCTGCCAATCAGGCGCCCGGTGGTTATTTGCCTTTGATCAGCCTGAGCCCTGTATGGGAGTCTGCATTTCTTGAAAGCATCATTGGGGATGGAGATGATCGGCAGTTAGCTATGGCACCTTCCAAGCTGCAGGAGTTCGTTGGTTTGGTTCGTGATGCTTATGATGCGGCGGCCAATCAGGGGGAAGTCCCTGTGCTGTTATGCTCAGCTCAATCACGTCCATTCGTGCGGTCTATTGTTGAGCGGTTTAGAGCGCATACGTTTGTTATGAGCCAGAACGAAGTTCACCCGCGTGCACGCCTGAAAACAGTGGCAAGCATATAGGATCTCAAGTGTTTCGTGAGATTGGGACACTTGCGGCCTTTCTTGCTTCCAGTTACCCAGAGTGAATTGTTTCTTCCGAATTTGAGAGAGCGAGATGGCGCATATTCAACTGGATCTTGATGGATACACAGACTTGCCAGAAGGCAAAGTCGCGACTGTGGTGACGTATCTGGAGATGTTGGAGAAGCCCGCTCTCAAGCCGATTGAGCGGCCTGACCTTACGCTGGAACGGGCCGGCGAGATCGACATTACCGAGTATAGAGCCCTCTTTAAACGTGTGGGTGAGCCGTGGCTTTGGTTTGGTCGTTTGGTGATGAATGACGCTGAACTGGAGGCGACACTGAGCAAGCCGACCAATGAGTTTTACTGGGCTATGAAGAACGGTGAGCCTGTGGGAATGCTTGAGTTGAATGTTGCCAAGGAAGATGAAGTCACACTGAGCTATTTCGGGCTAGTGCCAGAAGCTGTTGGTGGTGGTGCTGGCCGCTGGCTGATGAACCACGCGATCAACAAGGCTTTCTCTCGTCCTGAGGTAAAGCGCTTCTGGTTACACACATGCACAGGGGATAGCCCACAGGCGCTGCAATTTTATCTGCGTAGTGGCTTTAAGCCCTTCAAGCGGTCCATTGAGGTTGCTGATGATCCGCGTCTGAATGAGATTCTTGATCGATCCTGCGCTCCTCACATTCCTTTTTTGCCATAGGGCAGAGCAGGTTGAAGGCTAGGAGTATCCGGTAAGCCTGACACACTTGCGCTCGCGCGTACTGCTTGTCTTTTACAATCCTAAATTGTGCAGCGGAAACCCCTCAGGGTCGGTGTTGGAAAAGTGGCCCAAAACGGGACAGTTAATGAGGTTTCATTAGAGTTTTATCTAGGATGTGTTAGTTTCCTTTTACCATGTACCTTGGATTAATCGTGGACGATGTGTGAGGGCTGCACGCAAATCGATTGGTTGTACGTAGGTTGGGGGCGGTTGAAACGGGGTGAGTTCAACCGAATATTCGGGAGCTGCCATGTCAGAGCTACATGACAACGTTGTGCCTCATGAGAAGGTGCGGTCGCTGAGAGATAGTATTCGCAAAGTGCGTGTTGCGGAGATGGAACGGACAGACGTTGTTGTGAGCCTTCAGGAGAGCGAGAAAGCACGCCTTGAATTGCTCAGCGAAGAGCTGATTGATGTGTTCAAGGAAGTTCCTGAAGACGACGACCAGTTTGCCTTCCAGATCGTTCCCGGTACCCAGCCACGCCTATGGATCGACATGACCAGTCATGTGTTGATGGGTCGTGACCGCCATTCCTATCGCTTTGTCAAGGAGACCCGTCTGGGGCGGATGGTTTTGCTTGAGACTGCCGATATTGATGATATGGCGGACTGCATCACCGAATACATTGCAGAGCGAATTATCGAGAAGGAACGTGCGCTGGAAGCAGACTGGATGCTCAATCGCATTCGCCAGCAGGATGTTCCAACTGGTAAGAGGCTGGATCAGCTTAAACAGGAAAATGCAGGCAGAGCTGTTGCGGTCAAACGCAATAAGGCGCGTGACTTCTTTATTCTGATCTGCGGGCTTTTGCTGGGAACTGTTATCGGGGCGGCGGGTCTTGTGGCGCTGGCTTTATATGCGAACCCTTTTGCGGGCTAAGCGCTGTCTTTGTGAGAGGCATCAGTATGCCTCTCTGTCTTTTAATCTGAAAACGAGCCCCACGTTTTAGGCTCAGGATTTACGCTGCTTGCCTTAAGCTGGGTATGGACAGATCATGCTGTGCGATGTGATGCACGCCTTCTCCTGCCGTTGTAAAACCGCGTTCTTCCATAATGCATGACCAGCCATCGCCATCTTTTTCAATGGTGAAGAGGTTGTAGCGAGCAGGTGGCTTATGGCCACTCAGACCATTTGATGCGGATGGAACGCAAATCACCGGCACCGGACCTTCTGGTCCGTTGATTTCCATGCGGGTTGCCCTGTGGGTATGGCCATGGAGAACCAACTCTGCGCCATGTTCTGCAATGACATTGCGGAAGCGGCTGGAGCCTACCAGACGCTTGTACCAGGCTGTCGCGTTGCGTACAGGCGGGTGATGCAGCATGACAACGCGGAAATCACCGCGCTCTTTTGCGCGTCGCAAATGGTCTGCCAGCTCGCGCAGCTGGTTGCTGCTGATGTGGCCTGTGGCCATGAAAGGGCCAGTTGCTTTGGCAGTAGAGAGGCCAATAATCGTGACGTTGCCTCGTCTGCGCGCAAACGGGAAGTGGGGATCAGTTCCCAGAGGCGGTGTCAGTCCCAAACCCGCGTCGCTTTGCATATACGGACGCCAAGCGCCGTAGGCTTGCTTTAAAGCGCCTGGGACATAGGCATCATGATTGCCTGGTGTCAGGGATAAAGTCTCGGGAGAGCCAACGGTTGCGAGCCAGTCTTTGGCTCCAGCAACTTCTTTGGGCAGTGCAATGTTGACCAGGTCTCCGCAAAGCGCGATATGATCCGGCTGCTGCGCGTGAATATCGCGTATCAGTGCATCAAGATAAGAGTTGGTCATTGCATGGGCGCGGTTGCGCCGCCAATTTATGTAGCCAAGAATACGCTTCGAGACCAACTGGACTGGCTGAACGTCCGGCAATGGACCCAGATGTGGGTCAGATATGTGTACAAGCTTAAACATAACCTGCGCATCATCGCTGCATTGCGCCTGAGGTCAAGGAGTTTTCCTTAATTCTGGGAATTACCCTCAAGCGCCTTTAACAGATCGGCAACGCTGACTTCCAATTTGCCTTAAAGGCAAGAAGACGGACGCAAAACAGCAGTGTCGTGGGTGTTTGCAGAGTTGACTGCAGGTGCCCAATGGAAGCGCTTTGTACGACGGAAACGAGCGAGAACTTTAGTAAGCATGACGTGTTACTCCTGCGATCTGGGAAACGCGGATTGGGTGTCTATTATAAGTAGGTGATGGGGCCGCCCTGATTAATTTTTGGGCGTATGCTTATTCTTTGATCTCTTTCTACGCCTATCCTGTGGGTTGTGTAGTGTTAGTTTTGCAAGGGTGGTATGCACTTTTTGCATGAATGATATTTCAGAATATAGTGCTGTTATATCAATGTTTTATATTGATTGTGAGGCCAGACGTGGCAAGCTTAAAGACGCGAATTATCAATATACTGGTGCAATCCGGGGCTCTTTTGAGTCGTGGAATGACGATGGGCGCGCGCGTTGCGGCATTTGATGCTGAAAACCGAGTCCTTCTCGTGCGTCATCAATATCTGCCGGGCTGGTACTTTCCTGGTGGCGGTGTTGATTCCGGGGAGACGATGGCGGAGGCCGCTCGCAGGGAGCTGGCAGAAGAAACGGGGTATGGATGCGGACCAGATGTGGCATTGCTTTCCATGCATCTTAACCGTGGTGGAACAGGCCGGGACCATGTAGGCCTCTTTAAGGTGAGCTTGACTGAGCAAGATCAGAACTGGAAAAGACCGGCTCTGGAAATCTCAGATCTACAACTATTTGCGTTGGATGCTTTGCCTGATGATGTGAGCCCGGCGACGCTGCGTCGTCTGCAGGAAATTGCGGGTGAAGCTGAGCCTGATCCCTATTGGTAGTTGTTTTTCAAGGGCCTACGTGCCGGTGGCCTACAACTAACGAATACGCATCTGCACTTAGTTTTGTGCTTTACGACAGAAAATTTGCGTGTTAGTTAGTCAGGTGAAATTATATTTCGTGTGCTCTGGCATGCGATAGACCGAGAAACTGGGGTGTGAGCCTTATGGCTATTTGCTGGGAACAGCGACGACGAATGAACGCGCGGGACTTGCTCTCGCGTGGTGCATCGTGCCGTCCTTCTCCCAGTGTGCTCCCAACATCGGTCTAACTGCCCGAGCCACACGGATCGACGGTCTTCCTCCTTCGATTTGTGGTATGTGACATGATAGTTTCAAAATGGCTGGTGCGGCAGGAAACCCCAGCAGATTTCTCCGAGATTGAGCAGATGCAAGCAGAGGCGTTTGGCCCTGCGCGGTTTGAGCGGACGGCGTTCAAGATCCGTGAAGGCGTTCAACAAGCTTCTCAGTTATGTTTTGTTGGAGAACTCAACGGCGAGATTGCCGGGTCTGTGAAACTCACTCCCATCATGATTGGCAATAGCCAGAGCATGTTGCTGGGACCATTGACCGTAAAGGCCGCCTATAAAGGGCAGGGGCTGGGTCGCCTTTTGCTGACGACTGTTGCAGCTGAGGCCAAAACGCAGGGCGTTCAGTCCATTTTGCTTGTTGGGGATCATCCTTACTATGGGCCGCACGGATATGAGCAGGTGCCTCATGGCCAGATCACGTTGCCGGGTCCTGTTGATTTGGATCGGTTGCTTGTTTTGAAACTGCAGGGTGGGCAAATGCCGACTGGTGCTGTGGTTGGTGGCTACGTGAAGCCTGCGTTGGTTGCCACAAAGCAGAGTGACAGCCAACTGGTGGACGTGATGCAGGGCTCGCTGGCAATGGCGACTTGAAATACTGAGCAGGAGAACTAATTCATCCTGTAGATCCCTTTTCCATCTAAGATGTTTTTCTATCGTCCTTCGCGGTACCAAGTGAAGGACAACAGCCCTAACAGCAAGGCAAGGCCGAGAAAGCCGATGAGAAGCGGATAGCGGTCTATGCCATTCAAGATGCTGGCGTCTGTTCGTTTGATGCCGATCCAGCCGTTTCCATGATATTGAGCGGATGAACGCTGTGCGATGACATTGGGCAGGGACAAGGATGCGCCGTCGTCACCGCCGATCCGCAAAGCTGTACCACCTGTCTGTTCTGTGATGCCAGAGAGTTTGTCTGCCGTTGAAACCACTTCCAGAAACTCTCTCGGATTTGGCGGGCCGACATTAATCAGTGCTGTATGTGCGCCACCGGTTGCTGAATAAAGGCCGAGTTCTTCCACTTTGACGGAAGCGGTCCAATGTCCTGATGTGTCTTTTATCAGCTCCAGCTGCTCTGTTTTGCCAGAGGGCGTTGTAAGCGTAACCGGATCAACCAGATTTGCAAGGGTTTGTCGCTCTGTCAGCAGGTTGGAACCGCGTAAAGACAATCGCAGGGCTTCCTCTTCCAGATCAGGTTCCTTCATGAGCCAATGGGCCAGCCTGCGCAGAAGCGGGACGTGTGGTCCTCCGCCCTCATAGCCTCTTGCCCAGAGCCAGACATGATCAGACAGCAGGGCGGCAACGCGGCCTTTGCCAACGCGGCTAAGAACCAGCAGCGGCTTGTCGCCCAACGCAGTCATGATGGGTTGGCCTTCTTGCACATTTGCACCGACGAGACGGAACCATTTGCTCCACTGTGGTGGGCTTTCACCAGCACCGGGCAGGTCGCGTGTTACCGGATGGCGCAGGCCGAGTTCTGAGACGTTGGCAAAGAAGGGTTCTTCAAAGACTTCACCAGTTGGTGCGGCTGGAAGCACGCGGCCCAGCGGTGTTCGGAAGATGCTGTTGGCTTCTGCATAGTCAGGACCACCTGCAATGAGGACCGCGCCGCCGTCACTGACGTATCGGGCAATGTTGTCGAAGTAGAGCAGGGGGAGGACGCCGCGGCGTTCGTAGCGGTCGAAGATGATGAGGTCGAATTCGTCGATCTTGACGGAAAAAAGCTCACGGGTTGGGAAGGCTATCAGAGACAGCTGGTTGATTGGCGTTCCGTCCTGTTTTTCTGGTGGCCTCAAAATGGTGAAGTGGACGAGATCGACTGAGGCATCTGATTTGAGCAGATTGCGCCATGTGCGCTCGCCTGCATGAGGAGAGCCGGACACCAGCAGGACGCGGAGATTTTCGCGAACGCCATCAATGGTGACGAGGGCGCGGTTGTTCAGTGGTGTCAGCTCGCCATTGAGTGCTTCCACCTCAAACTCATAGATGTTCTGGCCACCATGTTCGATCTCAACTGCGATTTCTGCCGGATAGCCTGAAGAGATAAACTGCTTGGACAGGATATCGCCGTTGCGGCGGACTATGATTTCAGCGCGATTGCCGAAGGGCTGCGGGGTGCCTTCCTCGATTAATTCCAGCTGGACAACCTGTGTTGAGCCAACCAGACCAAAGCGCGGGGCTTTGGCAACTTTTAAACGGCGATCAAATTCGCCTTCACGGCCTGTGATGAGCGCATGGACCGGAGCTGAGAAGCCGAGCTTTTCTGTAGTGGCTGGTACATCATGTATCTGACCATCGGTGATCACGATGGCTCCAGCTATTCTCTCTGGCGGGACATCAGCCATTTCATTGGAGATTGCGGTGAAGGCGCGGGTGCCATCGCCGCTTTCCATGGAAGTATCATTGAGAGAGACTTGCCGCAGATCGATGCCGTCAAGGGCTTTAAGTTGATTGACGATACCCTCTCGCACCGCCTCAGTCAGCTCTGCACGGTTTTCCAATTGCTGGCTTTGGCTGTTGTCTGAAACGACAACGACGGTACTTGGCAGGTATTCCCGATCCTCTCGTAAGACCGCCGGATTGAGCAGGGCCAGAACCAGCAGAGCCAAGGCGGCGGAGCGGATCAGCGCGCCGCGCATACCGACGAAGAGGAGGTAGGCACAGACCAGAGCTATGATCACTCCAAGCGCGATTATTGCCGGAAGGGGCAAAAGCGGGTCGATGGAAAGAGACCATGTCATGTGTGTAGCTGTGCTCCGCGTCTTGTTTGCTGACTTATTATTGGCCGATACGTTCCAGTAGAGCAGGGATGTGAACCTGATCTGCCTTGTAGTTGCCTGTCATGGTGTAAATGAGGATGTTGATGCCCACCCGCGCCGCCATCTCGCGCTGGTTGCCATCAGCAGGAATGGTTGGGTAAAGGTAGTTTCCTTGCGTATCAATGGCCCATGCTGCAGCGAAATCGTTGCCGCTGATCATGATGGGGGACACGCCATCGCCTGCGCGGACCGGGCGGCGGCCATCTGAGGTGGTCGCACTGGCTTGTACCCACATGGGGCTTTGATTGTAGCGGCCGGGGAAGTTATCCAGAATGTAGAAGGTTTTGGTCAGCACGTGGTCTTGCGGAACAGGTTCCAGACTAGGAATGTCCAATCCGCGTAAGAGTTGCTGAAGCTTTAGTTTGTTTGGAGAGTTTGAGCCTGTTCCAAACGCATCTCTGGTGTCGAACAGGATTGTGCCGCCGTTGCGCATATAGGCACTGATCCGCGACATGGCCTCAGGGTTTGGCATCTGCATGCCTGCATCTATGGGCCAGTAGATGATTGGGAAGAAGGCCAGTTCATGGCTTTGCAGATCCAGACCCACCGGAGCTTCAGGCTCCAATGCTGTTCTGTCGGTTAGTAATCTGGTGAGGCCGAACAGTCCGGCTCGGCTGATTTCGTCCACCTCTGGCACGCCTGTCATTACATAGGCGAGGCGGGTGTCTAATGAAGCGTCGAGGGCGAACTGTTCTGCGTTGTCTTGTGCCTGCGTTTTATCAGCACCTGTCAGGCTCAGGCTGGAGGCGATGAGCAAGAGAATAGCGGCGTGTGTGAACTGGCTGCGGCGTAGTTTACCGGAGAGCCAGAGCAAGGCGAGCGTATCCAGCAAAGCCAGCAGGATTGCGATAGAGAAGAACCAGCCACGAAGGTCCAGCGGTTTTTCTGAGGGGTAGTCGAGTATTTTTGCCACGGACAGTGGTTTGAGATCTAACGGGATCAGATTGTCCTCATCTTCCATGAGGTTGAGTGCGCGTGCTGCATCGTCGGTCCCGTACAGACCTGGGGGGGTATCGCGGCCTGGATGAGTGGTTGCAAAATCGCGCTCCAGAATAGGTTTGTGACTGGCAGAAGGCGGTGTGAGTTTGCCATAGCCATCCAGCATTTTGAGCAGAGGCAGGGCGGAGGCTGATGTTGTGCCGTCAGCTTCATCATCCGGATTGAAGACAGCCGTTGAGGAGATGCTTGTGATGGCTCGCAACATATCCACAAACCCACCGGAAAGAGGCAGGTTGGACCACTTGGTATCAGGGGTGACATGGAACAGGACAATGGTTCCGTTGCCATGTTTCTTGGCCGTGACGAGAGGTGTACCGTCTTCCAGTGAGGCCCATGTTCTGTCAGGCAGGTCTGCGGTTGGTTCTGCGAGCACCTGACGGTTTACGGTGACGTCCTTAGGAAGAACGATAGAACGGAACGGGCTATTCTCTGAAAACGACTTGAGTGCCTGTGGCTCCTTCCAGGAGAGAGAGCCGCCCAATTTACGGTCGCCTAGACGGAGAGCAACAGGGATGAGCGAGTCTTGTTTTTCCGGGAGTTGCGGACCTGCGAAGCGTATCAGTGTGCCGCCTTTGGAGACCCAGCTGGCAATGTCAGCTTCTGTGGTCTTGGGCAGAGTGCCGACTTCAGCGAGGACGAGAACGGAGATGCCTTTGTCAAAGTAGTCGGAGATGGCTGTGGTGATGTCTGTGCTTTTTGCTGGTGGAAGGTCTGCGAAAGGGGCAAGTGCACGTTCCAGATAGTAAAGCGGTGAAAGCAGAGGCTGAGAGCGGTCGGCAAAACCGCCAGCGAACAGGCCGACTTTTCGGCGGCGCCATTGTTCATCCACGAGCACCGTGCTGCCAGCGCTGGACTTGCCAAGAATTGCGAGTTTAGTGATGTCATTGCGCAGTTCTGACGGCAGCTCCAATGAAATTTCGGCGGCGCTTTGGCCTGCTTTCATCTCGATGGTTTGTTCTGCAATAGTGCGTTGCTTGCGATCGAAGGCGCGGACTGTCAATGTTTCTGCCAGTGGTGCTGGGTGGCGGAGGACTGTGATTGTCATGGCGCCAGCGCTGTTTTGCAACTGTTTGAGTGCGTAGACCAGGGTGTCAGAGCGGTAGATAAGGAAAGAACTTTCGCGCACGTCTGAGGCTCTGGCAATGCTGGCTAATCCCTTTGCAAAGCTTGTGGTGGATGGTTCCTCAAGCGGTGATGAAAACCAAAGGATTGCACCGGGCGCGTTTTGCTCTGCTTGCTTTTGCAGGGCAGGAATGAGTTCTGACCGGGCAGCTTGCCAGCCTTGAGGTGTCAGTGCACGAAGCTGGTCGGCAACTTCCTGCGCACTGGAAAGACGCATGGGTTGGGCAGGACCATCTGCTGTTGTCACCAGCATGACGGTTCTGTTGTTCTGCGCTGCGCCGTCTACCATGAGTTCCGCCATACGGATTTGGCGGTCCCAATCTGCTGAGGCATCCCATCCATTGTCGACGATGATCCAGAGTGGGCCTGTTTTTGGCTCTGCGATATCCAGAGGTTTCCAGACGGGGCCAGCCATAGCGATGATCAGGACCGCAGCCAGCATAAGGCGCAGCAGGATCAGCCACCATGGGGTGTGTTGCGGGGTTTCCTCTTTGTTGCGAAGAGAAAGCAGGAGGCGCAGAGGCGGAAACTTAACGTGGGCAGGTTGAGGTGGCGTGGTGCGGAGTAGCCACCACAGAACGGGAAGAGCTGCGAGTGCGGTGAGTACCCACGGTGCTGCAAACCCAATTGGGAGAAGAGAGCTGATCATCGCAGGTCTCCCCTCATTTTGTGTTGTGGTGCGTCTGCCAGACGGGAATGAAGTAACATTACCGGCTCGACCGCAGGGCGGTCTGTGTGGTGTAACGTATAGCTCCAGCCGAATTTACGGGCGAGTGAGTTGATCTGGTCTTTATGTGCAGCGAGGCGGTGCAGGTATTCTTGTTGCCAAGTTTGCGCGCGGCCTGCCTTAAGCTGCTCTCCATTCTCTGGGTCTTCGAACTGGGTAGGGCCAGTGAAGGGAAAGGTTTCTTCAATCGGGTCCAGCAGTTGAATGAGATGACCTTTGGCACCAGTGCTGGCGATGTTGGCCATCCACGCTTCCAGCTTTTCTGGTGGGTCGAGCAGGTCTGAGAAGAGTACAATCTCAGAAAAACGGCGGATTCCTTCAGGGTTGGGTAGCGTTGCCTCAGGGTTCTCGTGCACCAGAGTTTCTGCGATGGTCTGCATTGAATTTCTACTGGCCAGTGGCCTTGTCAGGCCAGCCAGACCGACACGTTCGCCAGCTTCATTCAAGGCATAAGTCAGAGCCAGCATGAGCAGCAAAGCGCGGTCACGTTTGGAGGCGGTGGCTTGTCTGCTTTGGAAGCGCATGGAAGCGGAGAGGTCTGCCCAAACCCAAATGGTTTGGGCGGCTTCCCACTCGCGCTCACGTACATACAGATTGTCGTCGCGAGCGGAGCGGCGCCAGTCAACTTGCTGGGCTGCCTCACCAGAGAGGAAAGGGCGGAACTGCCAGAAGGTTTCGCCGGGACCTGCTCGGCGGCGACCATGCCAGCCAGAGGTGACATTGGCTGCAATGCGTCTTGCCTCAACCAGCAGCTCTGGCAAGGTATCAGCAATGGATTGCGCTTCGCCCGTTAAGCCGAAGATGTTTTCCTGTCTGTCTTGAGGAGCGGTCCTCGAAGATAACATATGCGATCCTGTCGGCTTGTTGTTAGGCGATGCGTTCTTTTATGTCTTTGAGCAGTTGCGGAATGGTTTTTCCGTCGGCTCTGGCGGCAAAGGTGAGAGCCATGCGGTGTTGCAGTACAGGTTCGGCCAGAGACATGACATCGTCAACGCTTGGAGACAGGCGTCCGTCTGCCAAAGCACGGGCACGAACGGTCAACATGAGTGCCTGACTGGCGCGCGGTCCTGGACCCCAGGCGATGTATTGGGCGAGATCGTCAAAGCCATCTGCTTCGCCGGGGCGGGCTGCTCTGACCAGTTTCAGGATAGCGTCCATGACGGTTTCGCCCACGGGAATGTGGCGTACCAGTTGTTGCATCTCCCGCAGCTCTTCAAGTTGCAGGACCTGTTTGGATTTGGCTTCTGTCGCCCCTGTGGTTTCCAGCAGAATACGGCGCTCTGCATCTATGTCCGGATAATGGACATCAATCTGCATGAGGAAGCGGTCGAGCTGTGCTTCCGGAAGTGGGTAAGTGCCTTCGTGTTCAAGCGGGTTCTGAGTGGCCAGTACGTGGAAGGGGGCAGGCAGGTCGTGATGATGGCCTGCGATTGTGACGTGGTATTCCTGCATGGATTGCAGGAGAGCGGACTGGGTTCGCGGGCTGGCGCGGTTGATCTCGTCTGCCATTAGTAGCTGGGCGAAGACCGGGCCGGGAATGAAGCGGAAGGAACGCTTGCCGTCCGGGGCTTCCTCCATCACTTCTGAACCCAGAATATCAGAGGGCATCAGGTCTGGTGTGAACTGGATACGGCTGGAATCGAGGCCGAGCACTGTTCCCAGAGTTTCCACCAGTTTGGTTTTTGCAAGACCGGGAACGCCGACCAGCAGGCCGTGCCCGCCAGAGAGAATCGTCACCAATGTGCGTTCGACAACGCTTTCCTGACCAAATATGGAACGGGCGATTTCCTCTTTTGCCTGTCGGATTTTCTCACAAGCCGCCTCTGTGCGTGTGACTATATCCTCTGGTTTGGGGGGCATGCCTGTCATATTGGTGTTCATCGCTGCTCTCTTTTCGTCGCGCGTTGCAACCCTGCCTAGCTCACCTTTGCATCATACTCGGTTTTAAAAAAGGCGATCCCTAGCAAATTTATAGGCCTGTACTTTTCAGCAATAGGCTGACTATGCAGGCAGAAGTGCAATGCAAGGCGCGAAAGCCAGTTTCAAAATGTTTTGATATGATCGGGGTCAGAGCATCCCTGGGTTATAGTTTGGTTTGCTCTACCCTAACGGCATTTCTGTGAACAGATAGTGAGTCTGAGGGCTGAGATTCCGTTTGCCCCTGAGAATTGAGAGCATTGCGCAGGTAATAGAGCCCACCAATGACGTCTCTTATTTTGCTGCGTCGATGCTTATCGCAAAGGTATAACTTGGCGCGGGCTTTGAGGGAGGGTAGCGTTAGAGCTTGCGTGACACCATATTACCCCAATAGTGGTGTGTTCCGATGTATTGGTAGAATGACCGTGGTGAGCGAACTTAAAGAAAAGAGCATTCCGGAAATCAAGGAGATGCCGAAAGGTCTTCAGGCTTTGATTTCGCGTGCGGGAAAATCCAAAAGCCTGCCTCCTATCCATCTTTGGAACCCGGAGTTCTGCGGTGATCTGGATATGCAGATCAAGCGGGATGGGTCCTGGTATTACATGGGCACGCCTATTCAGCGTGAGGCTCTGGTGCACCTGTTCGCGACTGTTTTAAAACAGGAAGACGACGGGAAGTATTATCTTGTCACGCCCGTTGAGAAGATTGGCCTGACTGTTGAGGATGCACCGTTTGTGGCCGTGGAGATGGACATTCACCAGCAGGACGGAGAGCAGGTGATTACGATCCGGACCAATTGCGGTGACGTTGTTGAAGCTGGGCCTGATAACCCGATCCGGTTTGTGCAGCAGGAAGAAGATGGCGGGCTGAAGCCTTACATCCTTGTGCGTGACCGATTGGAAGCATTGTTTGCGCGGACACTGGTTCATGAGCTCGCGCCGCATTTGCAAGAGCGTGAAGGCGAGGGTGGACGGGTTGTTGGCATTGAAAGCCATGGTGCATTCTTCGTGGTGGATACGGTCCAGAACCTTGGATTTTAGGAAGAGACATTAGGACGGCGTATTATCTTGTCTGAGTTTACAGCAGAGAATTTCAGATCTCGGGTGATGGACCGGCTGACCGACCAAGCCTATGAACCTGCAGGAGATCACATCCTCAATCCGGATATTCCTGATTATGGTGAGGATCTGGAGCAGGTACGGGATGCTGCTGTTCTGATCGGTATTGTTGACCGGGGGACAGAGGCGTCCATTCTTTTAACCCAGCGTACCGCGCACCTGCGTTCTCATGCAGGGCAGATTGCGTTTCCTGGTGGCAAAATTGATGAGGATGATGACGGGCCTGTGGGTGCAGCCTTGCGAGAGGCGCATGAAGAAGTTGGCCTGGACTCTGACTTAGTAGAGATTTTAGGTGATCTTGGTGATTACTACACGGGCTCCGGGTATCGGGTCGTGCCGGTTCTTGCGACGGTCAAACCGCCGCTGATCCTCTCTCCCAATCCGGCAGAGGTGGATGAAGTATTTGAAGTGCCTTTGTCTTTTCTGATGAACCCTGAGAACCACCAGAAAAAAAGCGGAGAATTCAGAGGCAAAACGCGCTACTATTATGCCATGCCGTTTGAGCAGCGTTACATATGGGGTGTCACCGCTGGCATCCTGCGCGTGCTTTACAATAGGGTTTATGCCTGATGATACGAATGCTCCTGACACATGGGTTGTTGTTCTTTGTTCCTTTTATCGCCTATGCAGTGTGGGTGATGGTTGTGCGCAAGGCAAAGAAAGACAAGCGATTTCGCGATGGCCCGATGTTGTGGTTGAGCATCAGCGGAATAGCTCTTGTCATCGCCAGCCTGATGCTGCTTGCAGAGACAAGCCGCGCACCTCTTGGCTCGCAATACAGACCAGCGCAAGTGGTGGATGGTGAGTTCGTTCCAGGTGGATACGAGACTCCTCAAAAATGACCAGATTACAACAGAGCGGCTGGCTGGACAGTGCTGCTGTTCAGCGGGCTTTTGACGTTCTGGAACAAGACGGTGATGTTGCGCGTGCAGTTGGTGGAACTGTGCGCAATTCCCTACTTGGTGAAGTGGTGGATGATGTTGATATCGCCTGCACTGCCTTGCCGGATGTGGTGCTTGCCAGAGCGGAAGCTGCTGGTGTCAAAGCCATCCCAACTGGTGTTGACCATGGAACGGTGACGCTGGTTATTGATCGCCAACCGATTGAAGTGACCTGTCTGCGTGAGGATATTGAAACGCACGGACGCCATGCGACGGTTAAGTTTGGGCGGGACTGGACAAAAGACGCGCAGCGCCGCGATTTCACAATGAATGCGCTCTATGTGGACCGTCATGGTGAACTGTTTGACCCGCTGGGCGGTCTGGATGACTGCCTCAACCGGCATCTGCGGTTCATTGGAGATGCGCGTGCGCGTATTCGCGAAGATTATCTGCGCATCCTACGGTTCTTCCGGTTCTTCGCAACCTACGGGCAAGGGGAGATCAATGCGGATGGTTATGCTGCCTGTATTGAATTGAAAGATGGCCTTTCTCACCTTTCCAAGGAGCGTATCACCAAGGAAGTTCTGAGAATGTTGTCTGCACCGCGTGCTCTCGATTCTTTGCTACTGATGGAGCAGGGCGGAATCTTGCAGCTCATTTTAGGTGGAGAGGCTGCGAGCTCTCGTTTGGCGCGCCTTTTGGACCTTGAGGATTTGCCAGAAGTTGCTCTCCAGCCAGTGTTACGGCTTGGTGGTGTTGCTGGGCCGCAGGTTGCTGAGCGCCTGCGCCTTTCTAATGCGCAGAAGAAGCAGATTGAGATTGCTGCTGATATTGCTGAGGCTTTGCGTTTACACGGGCAGAGCAAGCAGCAGTTGAAAGCGTTGTTGGTTGCTCACGGTACAGATGCTGTTGTTGATGGTGTTTTGACTGCCTGGATGAGCGATATCGTGCAGGGTGAGGCGGAGCTGAAAGAGCTGCTGGCCTTTGCGCAGAACTGGGTGATACCGAATTTTCCGTTGACTGGTAAAATGATGATTGCTGGCGGTATTCCTGCCGGACCTGATATGGGCAAGGCAATGCGGCTGGCACAGCAGATCTGGGCTGATGCGGATTATCAGCAATCTGCTGAGAGTTTGCTGGAGCAGGTGAAAGTGCTGCTGGCTGATGAGGTGAAGTGATCATGAGTGTTAAGCTGCGTGGTCATCACTCGCTATGCGTGCTTACATTTATTGGGCACGGCTATTCTCCTGCGTTCTCCAAAAACTATGAGGCTGTGGTGAAGCGCCTGAATGCGGGAGAGGCTGCCCTACTGGTTGAGGGGCCGGATGAGATTTGTGCGGTTCTGATCAACGAAGAAGAGCAGCCGCATTGTTTTAATTGCAGTGTGGTGGAGCGTGATAAAGCGGCTGTGACGTTGATCTCTCGTCTGCTTGGGACTGAGCTGCGTGTTGGTGATGAGCTTGTGCTGAGTTCGCATTTGGTCACCAAGATGCGGAAGGCATATGCTGAGGGTGTTTTTAAGACAGCCTGCCAAAACTGCGAGTGGGTGGAGTTTTGTGATGAAATCTCCTCATCTGGCTTTCAAAAAGTCCATCTTCACAATCCAATGAAGCCCTGAAGTCGTTTGCCTTTGTTTTGAGGGGCTTAAGCTGCTTCTGAAATTTTCATTGGTGCGTATTCTTGTCCGAAAACCAGCTTCCACTTTTCGGGAATGCAGTTTGGTCTTCAAATTTTAACAGAATGCCCCCATATGGAGGGCAACATGAGTTTACGGGCAGGTTTAAGGGTTACATGCTTGCATTGAATAAGTTTCCAAAGTTTCTCACCTTATTGGTGTTCTCGATCGGTCTGATCTTTGTGACAGCTGACTTTGCTGAAGCAAAGCGCGGGTTTAGCTTCGGTAGCCGTGGTTCACGTAGCTATTCAGCTCCAAAAGCGACTAAGACTGCGCCAAAGACAGCTCCGGTTCAGCGAACCATGACACCTAACAACGGCACCAACACAGGTGCGCAGCAGCAAAATGCGGCTGCAGCCTCCAAGGCAGCTGCTGGTCAGCGCCGTGGTTTGTTTGGCGGTGGTTTCCTCGGCTCCATGCTGAGCGGTCTGGCGCTAGGCGGATTGCTGGGCATGTTGTTCGGTTCCGGGTTCGGCGGTATGGCCGGGTTCTTCGGCCTGATCATGCAGGTGCTGCTGATCGGCGGTGGTATCATGTTGTTGATGCGGTTCTTGCGGGGACGCCAACAGCCACAGGCCGCTGGTGCTGCTCATGGATACCAGCAGGAGCCACAGCAGAACCAGTCGTTCAGCTTTAATGATGCGGGTGCGCAGGATGCGCCGCGCCGTTCAGGATCTTCTGGCATTCCGAACACTGGTTTTGGTGGTGGTCAGGTGCCTCAGTTTGAGGAAAAGCCTGTCTTTTCTACCGAAGCGGATGATGAAATCGGCCTGACTGCGGATGACTTTGATGCCTTTGAAGCGCTGCTGACAACCGTCTGGACTGCTTACGGCTTTGAGGATTACGGTAAGATCCGCGAAATCGCGACGCCTGAAATCATGGGCTACTTTGCTGAGGAACTGGGCAAGGCTGCGTCCAACGGTCTTGTCAATGAAGTGCGCGGCATCAAGCTGCTTCAGGGTGATCTGAGTGAAGCCTGGCGTGAAGGTGACAAGGACTATGCGTCTGTCGCAATGCGTTATGAGGCTATTGATGTGATGCGTGAGCGGGCCAACAACAAAGTGGTTGAAGGCAATCCGGATGTACCGGAAGAGCGGACAGAGATCTGGTCGTTTGTTCGTGATGCCGGTGAGAGCTGGAAGCTCTCAGCTATTCAACAAGCTGATTAATCAGAGCAGATAATAGAAATTGGAAAGGGGCCTCATGGGCCCCTTTCTCTTTAATGGTTCGATGGGTCTTGTGCTGCTAAAGCAGTTCGCGTTTTAGCTGAAACGCTTGATCTGCTTTAGCTTTTGCTTTTGCGTATCTACCTCCGAAAACCGATAGGCACTTTTGGGAGATACGCTTTAGGTTGTGACAGAAAGCTTTACATCGATGTTGTTGCGGGTTGCGTTGGAATATGGGCAGACCTCATGCGCTGCAGCGACGAGTTCTTCTGCTTTTGCTTTGTCCATGCCCGGTACGGTAACTGCCAGAGCAATTTCCAGACCGAAACCACCTTCGGAGCGTGGGCCAATGCCAACGGTTGATTCTACATTTACGTCAGCAGGCAGAGCGATGTCAGACTGCTGAGACGCTACAAACTTCATAGCTCCGATGAAACATGCGGCGTATCCAGCAGCGAAGAGCTGCTCTGGATTGTTGCCTTCACCACCTGCGCCACCCAGTTCTTTTGGGGTTGCAAGTGTCAGTTCCAGAGCACCGTCCTTTGTTTTTGCAGTGCCGTCACGGCCACCGGTAGCAACTGCGCTTGTTTCATAAAGAACGTTAACTGGCATTTGGTATTCCTCGTTGTTGTTATGTATCGTGCACGATTAAATCCTATGCGATATAGTTAAGAAGAAATGTGGGGTGCTGTCAATCAAAACGTGAATTAATCGTGTGCGATTTAGTTTGACGGCTTTTATATTGATGGGTAGAACGAGGAAAGAGGATGTTACTCAGGACTGGAATACGGTGATGGCCGAGAAGAAATCTGAAGAATTTCAAGGCTTTGGTTTAGATCAGCATTTGTGCTTTGCCATCTATAAGGCCAACCACGCCTTTAATCGGTTTTATAAACCGGTGATGAAGAAGCTTGGGGTCACGTATCCGCAGTACATCACTTTGCTTGCTCTTTTGGAAAAAGACCATCAGCGCGTCTCCGAGTTGGGGGAGCGCCTGTTCCTTGAGTCGAACACTCTGACACCGTTGCTTAAGCGCCTTGAAGAAATGGGCTTTCTTGCTCGTGCGCGCTCCAAAGAAGATGAGCGGCAGGTTATTGTTAGCCTGACGAAAGAAGGGCGTGATTTGAGTGAGGGCGTGATTTACGTACAGCACTGCGCCTTTTCGAATCTGGATGTGCCGGTAGAAATCATTGGCCAGCTGGTTGAGCAGCTTAATGACATTCAGGAGATGTTGACGGAAGCCAAAGAGAAGGTTTCCAGCTAAAGATCAGCTGTCGGGCAGCATCGCTTTTTCAAAGGGATCGCGGCCATGCTGATCATATAAGCAGCACAGGTCCTGCACTTCTTCTTTTAACAAGACAAACAGAGAAAAGCCGACGAGCTCTCCGTCAATGTGGATTGGGGAGACGGTGACGAGTATGGTGGTGGTTCCGTATGGATTGGCCACATACCGCACCGGGTCTTTGCGGCCATCTTTGAACAGCTGCAGCATGGCATCAAACCGCGAGTTGGTGATGGCGCGGCGGTGGTTTTCTTTTTCGTTGTGCCCGATGTGGCGGGGCTGGCGATCCAGATTTTCTGAAGCCCATTTGTTGTAGTAGAGCAGCTTGCCGTCTTTATCGATGATGGTGACACCGATGCCTGCTTCTTCCAGCAGGCGGTCAGCCCAGCCTGACAGTCTCCACGCTTCCAGAATGCGTTGTTCAGTGACTTCCGGCAGTTCGCTCTTGTTGTCAGTCATGTCTGCTTACTCGCTGTTCGCCCAAACCTTAGCGAAGGCGAGTAAGCAATTGCTTTCAGAAATACTCGGGTTTTCTAAAGCTATGAGAATGCGGCGGCTGTTTTGAACTTGCGCTGGCGTGCCCAGAGAATGCCCAGTGAACCCGCCGTCATGATGACGCCTGCCAGAATGGCGATTGGATCTAGTAGTGTCTGAGGCAGATAGCCAGTTTTGTCGGCGATGAGCTCAAACAGCAATGAGGTGAACGGCAGAGCGGCGATTGTGGCAACGTAGTTCTGACTGCCAACCAGATTAATCGCCTGCATGGACAGGAACATGGACACACCGCGCAGGGTTATGCCGACACAAATGGCCGCGAGCCACATGGTTGGGCTCCAGACCTGTGTCAGGTCGATGAGCGGCAGGTTGCTGGTCCAGTCCGTTGCTTGCTGTGTTGCTGCAGGGCCATCGGTGATGAGAGAGAGGGCGGCGAGGGCGATGAGCATGATCAACGCGCTAGCCACCAGCATGATACCGCTGAGCGAGGCACGTTCCTTCAGATCATCTCCCTGATTTTGCGGGTGGAACTCAGCGATAATAACGGAGGCAACCACTGCGAATTCTGAGAAGATCATCAGATAGACGGCGGGGTTGGAGTAGGTGCCTTCCAGCGAGGAGATCAGCAGAACAACGCCAAGAATAATGATCAGATGACCGGGCAGTTCCAGAGCGGTGGGGAGCCGGAAAAACAAGAGAGCAAAGGCGAGCGCTGAAAACGGAACGGAGACAAGGCCGAAAAAGCCTGCGTTCGCCGCACTTATGTACAGCAGTGAGGCTGTGAAACAGGCTGCGGAGAGGACACGGGCAACCCCGTAGGCCCAGGTGTAAGGGCTCTTGAGCGCATCCATTGTTGCGCCCAGCTTTCGGCTGACGGCGATGAGGAACAGGCCGCCAAACATCAGCTGAATGATAGTGAAGATCCATGGATCAAGATTGTAAGTAAGCAGCAAGCCTTTGCTTATGACAATCAGAAACGCCCAGCTTACCATGGTGGCAAGGCAGACAATCAAGCCCTTGGAGGTCAAACTTAGTACTCCTCTCCGACGAATTCGCCGGTGATTTTCAGGCCATCAATTCCGGTCTGGCCGTTTTCTTTATAAATGCGCCTTGGGTATGCCCCTGCATGATTGGCAATATGATCAGCAAGTTGCTCAGAATGTGTGACGAGCCAGATCTGGCTGCGCTCTGAGGCTTTGGCAATGACTTTGGCGAATGGTTCCAGCAAGTCAGGGTGCAGGCTGGCTTCGGGTTCGTTGAGGGCAATGAAGGAGGGCAGGCGATAGGATAACATAGCGCCAAGCAGGGCGAGATATTGCAATGTGCCGTCCGACAGTTCCTGAGAGGGGAACGGGCGGCGGATTTCCGGTGTCTGTAATGCGAAGCGGCAATCCTGCCCATTGGCTTCGATGATCAGCTTGCTGTTGGGGAAGGCATCATCGACCGCTTCCTGGAGATAGAAGGTGTCCTTGCGGATTTCCTTCAGCGTTGCGAAAACCGCTGCGAGATCGTTGCCGTCTGATGAGAGCGTTGGGGTGGTGACATTGGGGCTTGGACGACGTAACAGGCTGTCCCGGTCACTGCGGAAGGTGTGGTAGAAACGCCAGTCTGCGATTGCACGGCGGACCAGATCCAACTCTGGAAACTGACTGCCATCGCGAATGCTGGCGAGCGCCGTCTCGGAAGGCAGAAGTTCGTTGTCGTAGGTTACTTTGCTGCCGTTGCTGGCGCGCAGAAAGGCACTTGAGCCTTTGCGGTTCATCAGCACGACAGACTTGGAGTCTGTCAGAAGGTTTAGTTCTTCTTCTCTCACCATGGTCTCATAGGGCAGGGCGGGATCAGAGATCGGGTTGGGCAGGCCCAGCTGGATGCGGTAGGAGAGATCTCCCAGATCGGCACGCAGGATGATGCGCTTCTTTTCGTGGGTTTTCAGGTCCCCTGCCCACATGACGCTGTCTACGCCGCCTTCCTCTGAAACGGCGCGGGTGATACGGCCCAGTGCGGCTTGCTGCAGAAGTTCAAGCGACTTGTAGAGGTTGGTTTTACCGACGCCATTGTTGCCGACAAACACGTTGACGGCACCAACTCGCATGAACAGCTTATGTACGGAACGGTAATTCTTAATACCGATCGCCGAAAGAGGGGGCATAGACATCTGGTGAAACTTTTTTGATATATCTTCGGTAGGTATGGTTGAGAATAAGCAGGTTGGCTCACGAATGTAAATTGAACCGCGGCATTCATGCACCGGAAATTCACGTTTTGTTCGCCTGTGGTTGATGAAGCCCTGTGCTTCATGGCAGGGTTGTCTAAACTGCTTTATGGTTTCGTTGTCGTGTGTTCTCGCCTGAGAGGGATCATTCCTTTTTCGGGACTGCGCTTGAGAGGTAAGTGTCAATGTCTGATCAAAATTCTGATGGTATGCGGCAGGAATCCGATAGTTTTGGTGTGCTGGATGTCCCGATTGGCAAATATTGGGGCGCGCAAACCGCACGGTCTCTGATCAATTTTCCCATTGGCCGGGAGCATCTGCCACCTGCGCTGATCCATGCATTGGGCGCGGTGAAGCTGGCTGCTGCCAGGGTGAATATGGAAGAGGGGCGTTTGTCAGAAGATCTGGGCAAGGCCATTTGTCAGGCAGCGACCGAGGTGATTTCCGGCAAACTGGATGCGCATTTCCCGCTGGTGATCTGGCAGACGGGGTCTGGCACACAGTCCAACATGAACACCAACGAGGTGATTGCCAACCGCGCCATTGAGTTGCTTGGCGGACAGATCGGCACCAAGTCTCCTGTACACCCCAACGATCACGTGAATATGGGGCAGTCCTCCAACGACACCTTCCCGACGGCCATGCATATTGCGGCTGCTTGTGAGATCAACAAAGTGCTGCTGCCGGCCCTGACACATCTACACGACACCATGGAAGCCAAGGTGGCGGCCTTTGCGGATATCGTGAAAATTGGCCGGACGCACACGCAGGATGCGACGCCTTTGACGTTGGGGCAGGAGTTTTCTGGTTATGTGGCGCAGCTGGAGTATTCCAAGGAGCGTATTGAGCAGAGCCTTGTGGGGCTTTATCGCCTTGCGCAGGGCGGCACAGCTGTCGGAACCGGGCTTAATTCAACGCCAGAGTTTGCCAGTGCGTTTGCTACTCACGTGAGTGAGGTGACAGGTCTGCCATTCGTGACGGCGGTCAATAAATTTGAGGCACTGGCCACGCATGATGCGGCTGTGTTTGCACATGGTGCGCTGAACACGCTGGCTTGTTCGCTGATGAAGATTGCCAATGACATTCGTTTCCTTGCCTCCGGTCCGCGTTCCGGTCTTGGTGAGATCAGCCTGCCAGCCAACGAGCCGGGCTCTTCTATCATGCCGGGTAAGGTGAACCCGACCCAGTGTGAAGCGGTGACCATGGTTTGTGCTCAGGTGATGGGCAATCAGACTGCGGTGAGTGTGGGTGGATCGACAGGGCACTTTGAGCTGAACGTGTTCAAACCTGTGATTGCCAACAGCCTGCTGCAATCCATTGAGCTTCTGGCCGATTGCATGGTGAGCTTTGCGGACCGCTGCGTTGTTGGCATTGAGCCAAACATTGAGCGTATTGAAGAGTTGCTGGAACGGTCCTTGATGCTGGTGACAGCACTTGCGCCCACCATTGGCTATGACAAAGCAACCGAGATTGCCAAGTCAGCACATAAGAACGGCACGACGTTGAAGGAAGAGGCTCTTCGTCTTGGCTATGTGTCTGCGGAGGAGTTTGACCGTGTTGTCCGGCCAGAAAAGATGGTCAGGCCTGGGTAGGGTGATTGCCACCTATCATGATGTCCAAAACGTGTTTCAGGCAGGCTTTTGCGTCTGCCTCCTCTAACTGCTGAGCCCCAATGAGCGTTGCGTAAAGGATCTGGCTGTTGGTCTTTGCATGCTTCTTGGTCTGCGGGATTTGTGAGAACAGATTCTCGACGTACTCCAGACGCCGCTGATCTATCTTGCTCATATAGGTGCTGGCGAGATCATCAAACTGCGCCCAGTTGCGGATCGCGGCAGAAACGCCGTTTGCGCCATACTCCAATGAGACTTCCTGTGCTGCGATCTCAATCAGATCAAAGAGACGCTGTTTGGGGTCGGGGCTGCCTGCATCCACTTGCGCGATAATTTGTTGTGTGGCCAGTTGCTCCCAATGGTCCAGCATTGCTTTTTTCAAAGCAGCGACATCCTTGAAGTGCCAATAGAACGAGCCCTTGCTCACCTTCAGTGTTCTGGCAAGCGCTTCGGCCTTCAGGCTCTGAGGTCCATTCGTCGCTAGCGAGCGGAAGCCGCCTTTGATCCAGTCCACTGCTGTGAGTTTAGTTTTCTCTGTCATTCTTTCACCATACGCTGCCGTATTGACAGGGTCCAGCATTAAGCTACCATACGCTACCGTATGGAATCAAAGATGAGGGAATTCCAATGAATAAGTGGCTTTTGGCTTCTGGTATCCTGTCGTTGTTGTTGATGCTGGTACATGTGTTTCTGGGTGGGCCAGAGATCCACGGTGCTGTATTGGGCAGTGATCTTCATCCTGTGGTGATCGCGGTGCTGTCGGTGGTTTGGCATGGGATTACGGTGGTGATGTTGGTCAACGGTGTGTTGTTGCTGGCAGCTGCCTTTAGAGAGGAACTGGCCGCTGGTGTTGCCTGGGTGGTGATTGGGCAATATGGCGGGTTCACGCTGCTGTTCATCTACTATGGCCTCACCCAGTTGGGTAACCTGATGGATATGCCACAGTGGATTTCCTTCGCTATCATCGCTGGCTGTGTGGTGATGGGATTGCGGAAGGCCGGGCGTGCAAATGCATTGCGGAGTTCTGTAGCCTGAGTGGTTGAAATGGGTAACGCCCAAAACTGCTACGTGTTGACATTTCGCGGTTTGCGCTTTTATTGTCATCACCGGTCGGCAGTTCCCAAGGCGTCGCTGCCCCGTAAGGGGAGCTAAACCTGCCATTCACTTCGACAGCAATCGACATTCTTGTCCGATGCCGCTTCGCAAGCCAGCGACCACGAAAATGTAATGCGGCTCGAGAGGATTTTTCAATGTCGAGAGTCCCAGTCCCTCTTCGTTCGCCTGATATCTCCACGTTTGCGCGTAGTGTTGCCCGCCAGATGAAATCTCGCGGTGATGCTCCCTCGCATGTGGAGTTGATGAACATGCTCGCCAAAGCGGCGGGTTTCCAGAACTTCCAGCATCTAAAAGCTTCGCATTCTGCGGGTCGTCGCCTCGATACCGAGCCGGTTGTCGAGACGGTAGACCATCGGCTTGTTGAGCGCGCCCTCAATCAGTTTGATGATTTGGGGCGATTGGTGAGCTGGCCGTCACGGCGGCAGGTTCAGGTGCTTTGTCTTTGGCAGTTGTGGTCCCTTATTCCGGCTGGTGCATCGCTTCGGGAGAAAGAGATCAACATGCTGCTCAAGGAAGGGCACTGTTTTGCTGACCCTGCTTTGTTAAGGCGTGAGCTGTTTAGTCTCGGGCTTTTACATCGTAATCGGGATTGCTCTGATTACAGACGGCAGGAGCAGCAACCACCGCTGGAAGCGCGTGATCTGATCAAGCGTTTGAAGGGGAGAAGTTTGAAACGTGAGACTGGCAGTTCTGCCATGTCGTTTATCGTGCGACCGAGCGCTTAAGCTGGTTTTCACTTCCAAAGAGACAGAAAGCTCCCCAACACGTGGGTTGGGGAGCTTCTTTATTCTGTTGTGGCTTATGGCCACTTTACCACTGGCGGCATGGAGGACAGGATGGAGGAGACGTTTCCGCCTGTCTTGAGGCCGAAGATTGTGCCGCGGTCGTAAAGGAGGTTGAACTCCACGTAACGGCCACGACGGACCAGCTGTTCTTCGCGTTGTTCGAGCGTCCATGGGGTCAGGAAGTTTTTGCGGATCAGCTTTGGATAGATGTCGAGGAAGGCGTTGCCGACGGATTTGGTGAGGGCAAGGTCTGCATTCCAGTCGCCGGTGTTGTGGCGATCGTAGAAAATGCCACCGATGCCGCGTGCTTCGTTGCGGTGAGGCAGATAGAAGTACTCGTCGCACCACTTCTTGAAGTGCTCGTAATCAGCCCCCGGATGGTCTGCGCAGGCTGCTTTCATAGCCTCATGAAATTCGACAGTATCCGGATCTTCCTGCGTGCGGCGTGCGCTGAGCACAGGTGTCAGGTCTGCTCCACCACCAAACCACTGCCTGGTGGTGACGACCATGCGGGTGTTCATATGCACTGCTGGTACATTTGGATTGTGCATGTGGGCGATCAGGGAGATGCCGGAGGCCCAGAAACGCGGATCTTCGCTGGCTCCGGGGATCTGGTCGCGGAACTCTGGCGAGAACTCACCGTGTACGCTGGAGACGTGTACGCCAACCTTCTCGAACACACGTCCATGCATCAGGGACATGACACCGCCGCCGCCGTGGCCGCCGCTGTGGTCTGTACGTTCCCATGGGGTCCGCTCGAAACGTCCCGCTGGCTGGTCGGAGAGGGGGCCGTCCAGTTCCCCGACTTCTACTTCCAGCTGCTCAAAGGCATTGCAAATGTTGTCACGCAGCTGACTGAACCACGCGGATGCCTCTTGTTTTTTGTCTTCCAGATCTGCTGGAAGCGTGTTTTGTGTCTCGCTCATAGTCCCTCCTTGAGCGCAAAGCGTTCTTTGCTGTTCTATGTAAGGGAGCGCAACTGAGAAGTACAGGTGAGGCAGAGCGGTGCACGGAGCTATTTGGATCTGTCGAGGATGACCGGATACTTTTCCGGCTGGACATAATTGCCGTCACATTGGGGCTTGGCACGGAACTCTATCAGCTTGGGGTAGCCGTTTGAGGTGAACTTGTGGACCTCGTAAGTGCCACAGTCTCCAAGCCCGCGGCCTTCCGTGAAGCTGGTCAGATCTCCGGTCTTGATATCCCAGACACCGTTGAAGACCACGTCAGGGTTGTCGTTGCCTTCGTGTTTTGGGCGTTCAAAGGTCAGCAGCTTGGCGTTGTTGGGCTGGCGGGAATTTATACGGATGTAGAGGTGGGCCATGTTGTAAAGGTTGTTGGCGCACATGAACTCCAGCACCTTTACGTCCTTGCTGAACTGCAAGACGTGGTTGCCGGTTAAGTCGTAGGCGTCTTCCCAATCACAGGGGTAGGCTGCATTCAGCATGTTTATGTAGCGGTTCAGGATTGATGGATCGTGCTGTGTGACGGGTTTAACAGGTTCGGCGTGTAACGAGCTTGCCAGTAGAGCTTCGAAGAGAACGGTTGCTGCAAAACAGGTTGCGAATGTTCGGGGCAAGGTTTGGAACACGGCGATCTTCCTCTTTGGACAACCCAAAAGCAGTTCGCATTTAAGTTGAAACATATGAACTGCTTTAGTCTTTGTTTTTGCGTATCTTTATCCGAAAACCGATTTCCACTTTTCGGAGATACGCTGTAGTCTTCTTACTGTGTCCCTGAAGATGCCTTGCCAGCCTTACTCTTGCGCTAAAACTCTTGGTTTCATCGCGCTTACCAAGAAGCCTCGGGCTTTAATGGACTTGCTGGTCGCTTTTACCTTGGCGGGTAGATCAACGGGTAATCCGTTGGCTCACGGAATTTGCCGTCACACTGCCGCTTGGTGCGATACTCCACGAGTTCCAGATACCCTTTGGGTGTGAAGCGGTGGATTTCAAAAGAGCCACAGTCAGAGAGGCCGCGATCCACTGTGAAGCTGGTGAGAGCGCTGCGATTGTGATCCCAAAAGCTGTTGAACAGAATGTACCGGCTGGTGACTGGCTGGTCCTCAGGATGATCGAGGGAGACGAGTTTTGCAGGCTGGTTTGAGTTTTGGGTGCGACGGATATAGAGGTTCGCCAGATTGTTCATGCCAACGGTGCAGGAGAACTCGAGCACCTCGATGCCGTTGCCGAAGTCGTAGAGGTTATACCCGCTTCGTGTGTGTGCATCATGCCAATCACAAGGGTATATCTCGTCCAGCAGGTGGAGATATTGATTCAAGACGGCTTCGTCATGCAGGTTGGCATGGAGGACGGGTTCGAGCGGTGCTCCTGCGAAAGTAGGCTGTGGAACTGACAGCAAAAATGCAAAGCAAAACAGATGAGCGAATTTTCTCGAAAGACTCTCAAACATCGCAATAAAAACCTAAATCGCGCAAAGCAACGCATTCAATAACGCAACTAGTTTAGGTTGTGTTTTATTCAAAAACAATCTGTTTGACGAAGAGCTTCACCCAGGACCATGCCAGTGGAAACAGCCATGTTGAGAGATCGCATGCCGTTCTTCATTGGAATCAGCAGCCTTGCATCTGCAACTTGATGGATATCTTCCGGCACGCCAGAACTTTCGCGACCCATCAGGATCAGGTCGTCTTTCTTGAAAGCGAACTGCGTATAGGGGCGTGATCCTTTGGTGGTCATGAGGATAAGTCGGCGTTTTTCGGCTAACTGCCATTCACGAAAACTCTCCCAATCCATATGGCGTTGGAGTTTGGCGCGTTCGATGTAATCCATGCCAGCCCGTTTAAGTGCATGATCAGACAGGGGGAAGCCTGCCGGTTCGATCAGGTGTACCGTCACATCCATGCAAGCGGCCAGCCGTAATAGGGTCCCGGTGTTCTGCGGAATGTCTGGCTGGTAAAGGGCAATATCTGGCATGTTGTCGGGTGCTCGCGTTGTTTCCTAAAAGAATGGCTTATGGAAGCATCTCTTGGGCATCTAGAGGAACCCGGGGAAAATCTCCAGAAAAATCATAGAGTTTGTTGATAGGTGGGGCATTCCGGTAGGTGAAACCTAATGGAAATCAAGAGGTTCTATCTGAATTCGTGATATATGTTGCGAAAAAGATACACCACATCCTAAAGTGGTTTTCCGTATTTTTTGGGGCTAGGCATATCTCCGCCTTTATGAGTATAAGCATCTCGCACCGGCCGAGAGCCCTCATCTTACTTGACGAGACTCTCCGAGTTGCTGATCGCCCGATCAGCTATTTTTTAACGTTGGAACTAGGGAGACATACATGATTACTGAATTTGTGCTCGTGAACGTAAATGTTCTCCCAGCGACTGGCGCATGCGCTATGCATCCCGCCAAAAACGCAGGTTACGCCGTTTCCGCTTAGAAGGCGGATTTCCAACACTTTCTAGCTCGTATTTTCTTAATGCAGCCCTCTTCACGGACGTATTACGTCTGCGGTTGCATGCATATGTTGTCGGAGTATCTCCAATGATTACGTCATTTATCTGGGCGCAGATCGCGTCCCGTGACGATTCTGCATCTCAAATTCCGGTCGATGGTGGCCGGTATGTGCGCTCGGCTGGTTCTGAAAAAGGAACGTTTTCTCAAAGCCTTGGGCACGCGTTCTGGTTCTTGATGATTAGTGCCGGAGTCGCATTTTTTACAATTATTCCAACGCTTTACGCTGAGTTGGCGTCGGTTGAAATTGTAAGAGCAAACGGAATCGATGAAGCTGGCTCTCTGTTTCAGGGACGTCTGGTGGATACCCTGGTTGGCGCTTTTGCGGTTGGGGTTGGAATTGCCAGTGTTATCTGGACTTTTTCCGGCTCTCCGAAAGATAACCGGGATCCTTACGATCGAGATGAGCGGCTGCAGTAAGCAGCCGTCATCCTCTTACCATGTTGACGTGGTAGAGCACCTCGCAAACCAAATATCTTAATTGGGATTTGTCATGTTCTCTTATTTTGAGAAGCTTATTGACCCATTCAAAATGGAAGAGATCGAGACTCCTCCAAGTAAGTTTTGGGGGTTTATCTGGTATTATACCAAGCCTGTTTCAATACTACTTGTTGTGATCGCCTTTTTCGCTGCATCTATTGCTGTAATTGAAGTGGTCATCTTTACGTTTATGGGTGATTTGGTGAACTGGTTAGGCACCGAAGACCCGGAAACGTTCTTTGCCGACAACTGGGGCCACCTGATCTGGATGGGTGTTGTTCTTCTTGTGATTTCGCCGATCATGTCAGCAGTGTGGGAAATGTTCTTCCATCAGGGATTGGTTGGTAACTATCCAATGCTGATCAGGTGGAAGGGGCACCGGCAGTTACTTCGACAGAGTTTGACTTTCTTTCATAATGACTTTGCAGGTCGCATTGCTAACAAGCTGATGCAGACCTCTCTTGCTGTGCGGGAAGTTATTACGCGTATTGTCGATATATTTGTCTATGTAATTGTTTACTTTCTGGCTGCGCTTGTTGTGCTTGTGAGCGCAGATTGGCGTCTTGCATTGCCGATGATCGGTTGGTTGCTCTCCTACTTCCTCGTCATGTACGTCTTTGTTCCCAAGCTTAAGCGTATTTCCAAGAAGCAAGCAGATGCCCGGTCTGTGATGACTGGTCATATCGTTGATGCCTATACGAATATCTCGACCGTAAAGCTGTTTTCACATGCATCGCGTGAAGAAGACTATGCCAAAGGTTCCATGAGCACTTTCATGGATACCGTGCATAAGCAGATGCGGAATGTGACAAAGCTGAACATCTGCCTGACGCTGATCAATAATCTGCTCTTGTTGTCTCTTGGCGCTCTGTCCATCTGGCTTTGGCAGAGGGCTTTGGTGACGACTGGTGATATCGCGATTGCGATTGGTCTGGCCTTGCGTTTGCAGGGCATGTCTCAGTGGATTCTTTGGGAAGTTGCTGGTCTGTTTGAGAATATCGGTACGGTTCAGGACGGATTGGGCATGTTGTCCCGGCATACTGAGGTCACTGATAAGCAAGATGCGAAAGCGCTTGTTGTTTCTGACGCGGAAATTCGCTTTGAAGATGTGAAGTTCCACTATGGCAAAGGCAGCGGCGTTCTGGAAAACCTGACGCTCAACATTAAGCCGGGTGAGAAAATCGGGATTGTTGGTCGCTCGGGTGCAGGTAAGTCGACCCTGATGAACTTGCTGCTGCGCTTCCATGATCTGGAAGGCGGACACATTGCCATTGATGGTCAGGATATTCGCGGCGTGACGCAGGAGAGCCTGCGCCAGAATGTTGGTGTGGTTTCTCAGGATACTTCTTTGCTGCATCGGACGATTTTGGAGAACATCACCTATGGCAAAGACGGGGCAACTCTGGAAGAGGCGACCGAAGCGGCGAGACGGGCTCATGCCCTGGAGTTTATTGACGGCCTGAAAGATCCAGAAGGACGGACTGGCTTTGATACTCTGGTGGGTGAGCGCGGTGTAAAACTCTCTGGCGGGCAGCGTCAGCGCGTCGCTATCGCACGTGTCTTGCTGAAGGATGCTCCGATCCTTGTTTTGGACGAAGCAACGTCTGCTTTGGACTCAGAAGTAGAGGCTGCGATCCAGGAAAGCCTGTTTGAATTGATGGAAGGTAAGACGGTTATTGCAATTGCCCACCGACTTTCCACAATTGCGGCAATGGATCGCCTCATTGTCATGGATCAAGGCAAAATTGTCGAGATGGGTACCCATGAGGAACTTCTGAAATCCGAAGGTATCTATGGAAACCTCTGGAACCACCAATCTGGCGGTTTCCTTGCGCAAGTTGCCGCCGAATAAGGATTCCTGACAGGGAATCAAGCGGTTTAAACTAAAAGTGGTTCGGGGCGAGTTTGCGTCCTAGGGTCCCCGAACCACTCGACTTTTGACTCATATTTGCGTGTCAAAATCTCAATTGATCCCGTTTTTTTCCTCTTATGCCCAAGTTGTCTGCGACAATAAGTCCGCAAATTTTTAACCAGTCTAGACAAGTGCGGCCATTGGTGGCAGATAGCATCCGTCAATATAAGTGCGTATTTAGCGCATTTTCACCTATGTCTTCTTTGCGGTGTATAGACAGTGACCGGTTTTGACTGGTTGCGGGCCTGTCCTCACAGAAGAAATCGTAGGTGTTCTCTTTCAATTTTGTTTCGAGAGGACGCGACCTTGGAACACACGGACACGGCTGAACCGTCACGCCGCGATTTTCTTTACATCGCGACCGGTGCCGTGGGCGCGGTCGGTGCGGGAGCTCTGGCTTGGCCCTTTATCCATCAGATGAACCCCGATGCATCTGCACTGGCTTTGGCTTCTATCGAAGTTGATGTTTCTGCGGTTGAAGTCGGGCAATCGATTACTGTGGTTTGGCGTGGTAAGCCGGTCTTTATCCGTCAACGTACGGAAAAAGAGATCGCTGAAGCGACCGAAGTGCCTATTGCTGATCTGCCAGACCAGTTTGCACGTAATGCTAACCTAGAAGAGGGTGCGGATGCATCTGATGCCAACCGCGCATCGACAGGCAAGGAAGCCTGGCTGGTTATGGTTGGTGTTTGTACGCACCTGGGCTGTGTCCCTCTTGGTGAGTCTGGTGATTTTGGCGGCTGGTTCTGCCCATGCCACGGTTCTCACTACGACACTGCTGGTCGTATTCGTAAAGGCCCGGCTCCAGAAAACATGCTCGTGCCGCCTTACAAGTTTTCCGGCGACGACGTTGTTGTAATCGGCTGACGAGGCCCTTTCAGGAGGCAGCTATGGCTGGTCATTCTACTTATGAACCGCAAAACGCTGGCGCCAAATGGCTTGAGCGTCGTTTGCCGGTACTCTCCCTTGTACATGGGAGTTTTGTTGCGTTTCCAACCCCGAAGAACCTGAACTACTGGTGGACCTTCGGCGGTATCGCATTTTTCGTGCTCGTTGTTCAGCTCATTACCGGTATCGTACTGGTAATGCACTACACGCCGAATGATGCGCTCGCATTTGCATCCGTTGAGCACATCATGCGCGATGTGAACTACGGATGGTTGATGCGTTATCTGCACTCAAACGGCGCATCCATGTTCTTCTTTGCGGTGTACATCCATATCTTCCGTGGAATGTACTATGGTTCTTACAAAGAACCGCGCGAAATTGCCTGGATCCTGGGTGTGTTGCTGTTCTTCCTCATGGTGCTTACCGCATTCATGGGCTACGTGCTTCCTTGGGGCCAGATGTCTCTTTGGGGTGCAACAGTTATTACGAGCCTGTTCTCTGCAGTTCCAGTTGTTGGTGAAGCAATCACCACATGGCTCTGGGGTGGTTTCGCAGTTGGTAACCCAACACTGAACCGCTTCTTCTCACTGCACTATCTGCTGCCGTTCGTGATCCTGGGCGTTGTAATGCTTCACATCTGGGCGTTCCACGTTGCTGGTAACAACAACCCAGTTGGTGTTGATCCCAAGTCCGATAAAGACACAGTTCCATTCCATCCGTATTATACGTTGAAGGATCTGTTCGCGATCGTTGTCTTTATGATCCTGTTCTCCTGGTTCGTGTTCTACCTGCCAAACTATCTGGGTCATGCTGATAACTACATTCCAGCAAACCCAATGGTGACACCAGCGCACATCGTTCCAGAATGGTTCCTTCTGCCATTTTACGCGATCCTGCGTGCGATCACTTTCGATATTGGTCCAATTCCTTCCAAACTCGGTGGCGTGATTGCCATGGGTGGTGCGATTGCGATCTTGTTCGTGTTGCCTTGGCTTGACACTTCCAAAGTTCGTTCAGCGAATTACCGTCCTGTTTACCGGTTCTTCTTCTGGCTGTTCTTCTTCACCACAATCATGTTGGGGTGGCTTGGATCTAAGCCTGCTGAGCAGCCGTACATTGCATGGATCCAGTTCTTTACGGTCCTCTACTTCGCGCACTTCCTGATCGTTCTTCCAGTTCTCGGACTGATCGAAACGCCTCGGAAAGTTCCTGACTCAATCAATGATGCAGTGCTGGGTAAGTCCAGTGATGCGGCTTAAGGGCAGGGGATTTTAAAGATGAAAAATCTAATGTTCAAAAGCGCTCGTGCTCTGGCTGTTGTTGCAGGTCTTGCTGTAGCTGGTCCGGCTCTTGCTGCTGGCGATGGACCTCACGTTGAAAAGCAACCTTGGTCTTTTGCTGGTCCTTTCGGCCAGTTTGACAAAGCGCAGCTGCAGCGCGGCTTCCAGGTTTACCAGGAAGTTTGTTCTGCCTGTCACGGTCTGAGCTACGTCGCATTCCGTAACCTTGCTGAGGAAGGTGGACCAGGTTTCTCTGTTGATGAAGTGAAGGCTCTCGCAGCTGAATACTCCATCGAAGATGGCCCGGATAATGAAGGTGAGATGTTTGAGCGTGACGGCAAGCCGTTCGACAAATTTCCATCGCCATTCCCGAACGAGCAAGCTGCACGTGCTTCTAACAATGGTGCATTGCCACCGGATCTTTCTTTGATCGCAAAAGCGCGCGCTGCTACTCGTGGTTTCCCTTGGTTTGTTCTTGATGTTGCTACGCAGTACCAGGAAAATGGCCCGGATTACCTGTACGGACTGCTAACTGGCTACCATGAGGCACCTGAGGGTGTTGAGGTTCCAGAAGGTCAGTACTACAACCCTGGCTTCATCGCTGGACACACGCTTGCAATGGCGCCTCCGCTTTCTGATGAGCTGGTTGAGTACTCCGACGGTTCTCCAATGACTGTTGATCAGTATGCTCGTGACGTTTCTGCATTCCTGATGTGGACTGCTGAGCCTCATCTGGAATCACGCAAGCGTATCGGCTTTGGTGTGATGGCATTCCTGATCCTGTTCGCATCGCTGCTGTACTTTACAAAGCGTAAGATCTGGAGAGATGTTGACCACTAAGGTCACATTTATAAATTCAAAAAAGGGCTATCCTAATCGGGTAGCCCTTTTTTTTGGGGTTGCGGGCTGGATTTGATGTACCGCCAACTTCCCATCAGTGAATCAGGTAAGGTTGCACTGAAACTGGCAAAGCGGAGAGAGCGATATGCAGGCGGTTCTGGGCATTATCGGAGGTTCTGGCCTCTACAATATCCCTGGTTTTGAAAATGCCCGATGGGAACGGATCAAAAGCCCGTGGGGTGAGCCAAGTGACGATGTTTGTATTGGTGAGATTGGTGGCCTGAAAGTTGTTTTTCTGCCTCGTCATGGCCGCGGACATGTGCACTCTCCAACTGAGATCAACTATCGCGCAAATATTGACGTGCTTAAGCGGGCTGGTGTCACAGATCTGATTTCCGTCAGCGCCTGCGGGTCCTTGAAAGAGGAATATGCACCGGGAACTTTCGTTCTTGTTGATCAGTTCATTGATCGTACTTTTGCGCGCGAAAAGAGCTTCTTTGGAACAGGCTGCGTGGCGCATGTCTCTGTTGCTGACCCAATTTCGCCATTGCTGGTGGATGTTGTTGAAAGTGCCTGTCAAGAAGAGGGCCTTGCGTATAGCCGTGGCGGTACTTATTTGGCTATGGAAGGGCCTCAGTTTTCTTCCAAGGCAGAAAGCCATCTCTACCGCTCCTGGGGCTGTGACGTTATTGGCATGACGAACATGCCAGAAGGCAAGCTGGCCCGGGAAGCGGAAATCAGTTATTCAACTGTGGCGATGGTAACGGATTACGATAGTTGGCATGCCGACCACGGAAACGTAGATATCAACGCGATCATCAAGGTTCTACACGAGAACGTGGAAAGTGCTCAGAAGCTTGTTCTAGCTGTTGCCCGGAAACTGCCGAGAGAGCACCAGCAGTGCCCAGTTGGTTCCAATACGGCACTTGATTTTGCGATTATGACTGCTGAGGACAAAAGAGACCCGGCACTGCTTGCAAAGCTTGATGCCGTTGCAGGGCGCGTGCTTCGCAAATAATCAAGCACAGATCGTTTATGGGCTCTTATTGAAGGGCTTCTGACAAAAAACTATGCAATTCAAACGCGGAAATGACCATGACTGACATAACTAACAGTATCTCAGAGGAGCTGATTGCGTCCATTCGGACCATTCCAGACTATCCAAAGGAAGGTATTCTGTTTCGCGATATCACAACACTGCTGAGTGATCCTCGCGCCTTCCGCCGTGCGGTTGATGCACTGGTACAGCCTTGGGCTGGCTCCAAGATTGAGCAGGTTGCTGGTATCGAGGCGCGTGGCTTTATTCTTGGTGGTGCTGTGGCTCACCAGCTCTCCGCCGGTTTCTTGCCAGTGCGTAAGAAGGGTAAGCTGCCGTTTAAGACCATTGAGCAGGAATATGAGCTGGAGTATGGTACCGATACCATTGAGATCCACTGTGATGCTGTAAAGCCCGGTGAGAAGGTTATTCTGGTTGATGATCTGATTGCGACTGGTGGGACCGCAGAAGCTGCTGTGAAGCTTCTGAGAAGCGCTGGAGCCGACATCGTGGCTGCGTGCTTCATTGTCGATTTGCCAGAACTGCAAGGACGTGCAAAACTGGAAGCACTCGATATTCCTGTCAGGACATTGGTGGAGTTTCCCGGTCATTGAATGACGCCTTTGTAGAGAATGGTCCGCAGTTTTCTGCGGCCTTCAACCACGATTTTGAATTGCTTTTGAAATGGCGCCGGGATGTGCGCCATTTTAAGCAGGATATTATTGATCGCGAAACCGTTGATGAGCTTTTGCGATTAACTGATCTTTCCCCGAGCGTCGGCAACAGTCAGCCTTGGCGCTTTATAGAGATGAGTCAGCCTGCGAACAGAGAGGCTGTTTATCTCAATTTCCAACAGGCAAATTCTGAAGCTCTTAAGGGCTATAAAGGGGAGCGGGCGGAGAGCTATACCAAGCTCAAGCTGCAAGGCTTGACCGATGCTCCGCTGCAATTTGCTGTATTTTGTGATCTTGATCCAACACAGGGAGGCGGGCTCGGACGGCAGACTATGCCAGAGACGCTGGCTTATTCTTGTGTTAGCGCAATTAATTGCCTCTGGCTAGCTGCTAGAGCAAAAGGCATTGGCGTCGGTTGGGTCTCTATTCTCAACCCTGATAGTATCGGGCAGTTGTTTGGTGTTCCTGAAAACTGGAAATTTGTTGCCTATCTTTGCATAGGTTATCCCTGTGAGAACAACGAAGTCCCCGAACTGCAGCGCACTGGCTGGCAGGCACGTACTGCCACTGAATTGCGAATGTTAAAAGATATTGATCTAGTCAGGCCAGAAGCCAAATAGGAGTCTTCTTCGTGTCAATCCAAGTAAGAGCTATTGAACCAGAAGATCGAGAGCAGGTTGTTGAGCTGCTCGTCAACCGGTGGACCAGTCCTGAGCAATTGCTTGATGGTGAAATGGTGGACGCCTCACGGCTGCCTGGGTATCTCGCTCTGGATGAAGGGCGTCTTGTGGGGATGATTACGCTGATCAAGCGGGAGCAGGAGTGGGAGATCCTCACGCTGGATTCGCTGCAGCGATGGGGCGGTGTTGGTACGCTTCTGCTGGATGCTTCCGTTGATGCTGCGCGGCAGGAAGGCCTTGGCCGGATTATGGTGCGGACCTCTAACGACAATCTGGATGCATTTCGGTTTTATCAAAGACGCGGCTTCCGCTTAGAAAAAGTGGTGCAGGGTGTCATTGATGAGGAACGTAAGTTAAAGCCAGAAATACCAGTCACAGGCTTGCACGGCATACTGCTGCGTGACGAGGTGATTTTTGGCCGCGACATCACCGGCAATCGATCTTAGCTTTACATTCAAGCAGTCTTTGATTAATTTTATGAAAGATTAAATAAAATTGTATATGAGGGTTGTGTTGTGATCGTCCGCATAATCGAATTGGTGCGACGCTATAGAACGATACGGCTCTCCTTACTGGCCACTGTACTGGATTGCTCTGTCGATGAGATCCTGTATGCCGTTGATGGCTTGGAAAACAACAGTATCATGCGTGTGCGAGGCAGCTCCCTGGTTTCGAATGAGGCCATTGCAGAGAGTGATATCAGCGTGCGCATGCATTCTCGGTTTGCCGAGAAGAATGCCATTGGCAAACTTGCTGCCAGCCTGATTAAGGATGGTGAGCGTTTGCTGATTGAGGCGGGTAGTACGCTTTCCCTTTTTGCCAATCATCTGAAAGAGAAGAAAAATCTCTCCATCACGACGACGAGTCCGCTGATTGCGGAAAGCCTTGTCCGGCACAGTCGTACGTGTAACGTTGAGTTGATTGGCGGCAGGTTGGAAGTGCATACCACTGCGCTTCATGGTGAGGAGACGCAGGCGCGTATTCGTGACCTGAAGGTGGATTGGACCATCTTGAGCCCAACGAGCATGTGTATCCAAAAAGGGGCCTGCTACTTCCACAAGGTTGATGCTGAAACCAGCTTACTTATGCAGCGTAGTGCGAAGAAGACCATGATGTTGAGTGACAGTTCCAAGTTGGGCGTTCCCAGCCGCTATACCGCGCAAACAATGCAAGGTGTTGACGTCTTTATTACTGATAATAATGGGGAATTGGGCTTTGCTGAAGTCGATCATCATTTTAGAAAAGCGCGCGTTTTTCATGCGATTTCCGAGGACGCTGACAGCGAAGATTTCATTCTTCTGAATAGTTGATAAATTTTAAACCCTTTTGATGAAAATTGTGTCTGTTTACTGCCGGAATAGTATCTTGGATCTAGGCCAATTTAGATGATTAATGACTTAATGGTGGACGTTCTTGCCAATCTGGTTAAGCGCCACAGGCGTATTTCATTGACTGCTGCGGCAGATATTTTAGGAATGGATTTTGAAGAGCTCTCCAGTCTGGCGAAGGTGCTGTCGGATCGTGAGGAATTTGAACTCTTCGACAATTCTATTTGCTTCCTCATGCCACGAGACCAAGATGCATATCGGGTAAGGCTTCGCAGTCATTACATCGAGAAATATGCGATTGGCCGGCTGGCAACTTCATTCTTTAAGACTGGTGACCATGTGGTTGTTGAGTCCGGAAGCACAATGACAATCCTGGCGCAGCATCTTGCTCAGGTGCCGCAGATAAAGGTTTCGACCAATTCGTATGCGGTCGCCTCAATGATGATTGGGGCTGAGACGGCTGCAGACATCCATGTGATTGGCGGCAATCTCTATACCGACGGGCAGGGGGCTTTGGGGCCGATTGCTCTGGGTACGGTTGAGAGCCTTGAGGCGGACTGGGGGATCATTTGTCCTGTCGGTTTGTCCACCGAGGGGGATCTCATGTACTACGTGGAAGAGGAAGCCAAGTTTGCGCGGGCTGTCATGGCGTCTTGCAAGCGAACTATGGTGCTGTGTAACTCCAGCAAGATTGGCGTTCCGAGCCGGTTTATTGCCAATTCATGCGCTCAAGCAGATATGCTGATCGTGGATAGCGGCGTTGAGCCAAGTATTCTTGACAAGCTGATCGTGCAAGGCGTGAAAGAAGTCCACGTGGCTGATGTGGAGGCAGAAGCTTCCAGTGAGATTGTTTTGTTGGATATTTAATTTTTATCTCATTGATTTTTCAATAAAAAAGGCGCTCGATTGAGCGCCTTTTGTTTTATAGCAATCGTGCCATAGACTTTTATGTATTGAACTTGAAGAGCAGCACATCGCCATCCTGAACGATGTATTCCTTGCCTTCGTCGCGTGCTTTGCCTGCTTCTTTAGCTGGGTTTTCGCCGCCAAGCTCAACGTAGTCGTTGTAAGCGATGGTTTGTGCGCGAATGAAGCCGCGTTCAAAGTCCGTATGGATGACGCCAGCAGCCTGAGGGGCTTTGGTGCCTCTTGATACGGTCCAGGCGCGTGTTTCTTTCGGGCCAGCTGTGAAGTAGGTGATCAGGTGCAGCAGGTCGTAGCCTGCGCGGATCAAACGGTCGAGGCCTGGCTCTTCCAAGCCCATGTCAGCCATGTATTCACGCTGCTCTTCGTCTTCCAGCTGTGCAATTTCAGCTTCAATCGCGGCTGAGATGACAACGGAGGCTGCGCCTTGCTCTTCTGCCATAGCCTGAACCTTAGCGGACAGGCTGTTGCCTTTGTCTGCTGATTCTTCTTCCACGTTACACACGTAAAGAACTGGCTTGGATGTCAGCAGGTTCAGCATTTCGAGCTGTTTGACGTCTTCCGGATCGGTGAGGCCAAGTGCGCGCACTGGCTTACCATCCTGAAGAATTGCCAAGGCCTGTTCCATGATCGGAAGAGCCATCTTGGCGTCTTTGTCGCCAGACTTCGCTTTTTTGGCAAGCGGCGCAATACGCTTTTCGAGGCTTTCCATGTCAGAAACCATCAGTTCGGTTTCGACTGTTTCTGCGTCAGCGATTGGATCGATCTTGCCATCAACGTGCGTGATGTCGTCGTCTTCGAAGCAGCGCAGAACGTGTGCGATTGCGTCTACTTCGCGGATGTTAGCGAGGAACTGGTTGCCTAGGCCTTCCCCTTTGGACGCACCGCGCACGAGGCCTGCAATGTCTACGAAAGTCAGGCGGGTCGGGATAATCTCTTTGGAACCAGCGATCGCTGCAATCTTGGACTGGCGTGGATCTGGCACAGCAACATCACCAGTGTTTGGCTCAATGGTGCAGAACGGATAGTTTGCTGCCTGCGCCGCTGCTGTCTTCGTCAGAGCGTTGAAGAGGGTAGACTTACCAACGTTAGGCAAGCCGACGATGCCGCACTGAAAACCCATTTATTCTTGTCCTTTCGATCCAAACAGCTGCTCAAGCGCTGACGCGAGCGGCCCTTTTTTGTTAGCTTCTTTGTCCTGATAGCCCGTTGCTTTTGTGGCTGGCTTTTTTTCTGGTTCCGGCTTGGCAGGGTCCTGCTTCTTTTTAACAATAGCCTCGCGTGAGCTGTCCTTTTTGTAAGGTTTACCAGAGCCTTCCGGGCGTGTTGCCAGTGTCACCTTGTTGGCGAACTGGTTGTCTTGATGTTGTGCAAGCAAAGGAGCGTTGTCTGCAACTGCCTCCAGAAGAGGCTCAAGCCACTCCTGATCCGCTTTTGCAAAATCACCCAGGACCCATTGATGTACGCGGTCTTTATGGCCGGGATGGCCAATACCAAGGCGTACACGGCGATAGGCATCCGTGATGTGTGCTGTGATGGAGCGCAGGCCATTGTGGCCCCCGTGACCGCCGCCATTCTTCATGCGGAACTTCGCAGGAGGCAGGTCCAGCTCGTCATAGAGCACGACAACATCTTGTGGGGTGAGCTTGTAGAAACGGAGTGCTTCACCTACGGAACGACCGGATTCGTTCATGTAGGTCATTGGCTTCATCAGCAGGACTTTTTCACCTGCTAAAGTGCCTTCAGAAACCTGAGCCTGAAAGCGAGCCCGCCACGGGCTGAATGAGCTATGGCGGCGATGAATTTCATCTGCCGCCATGAACCCGATATTGTGACGATTACTCTCGTATTTAGGGCCTGGATTACCGAGGCCGACTAACAGCTTCATAGGTATTGTCCCAAGCCCTAGTTAGAGAATTACTCTTCGCCTTCACCTTCTTCAGAAGCGTCGTCTTCTTCTTTCAGACCTGCTGGTGCAACAATCGTGGAGATTGTGAAGTCGCGGTCTGTAATGGTCGGAGCACAACCAGCTGGGAGCTTAACAGCAGAGATATGCTGAGAAGAACCGAGGTCAGCTTCACCAAGATCGATTTCGAGAGCTTCTGGGATAGCGTTCGCTGGAACAGTCATTTCAACGGTGTGACGTACAACGTTGATAACACCACCGCGTTTCAGACCTGGGGAAGTTTCTTCGTTGAGGAACTTCACTGGGATTTCAACGGCCAGAGTAGCGTTTGCAGAAACACGCAGGAAGTCAACGTGCATCAGAGTATCTTTTACTGGATGCAGCTGGAAGTCTTTTGCAATTACAGAAGTCTTTTCGCCGTTCAGGTCGATTGTGCCGACGTGAGACAGGAAACCGCCCTTATGCAGGGTCATGGTTGCTTCTTTAATTGGCAGGCTGATAGACACTGCTTCTTTTTTGTCGCCGTAGATTACTGCTGGTACAAGACCTTCACGACGAGCTGCACGAGCGGCCCCCTTGCCGGCCCGTTCACGCACCTGTGCTTTCAGCTCATAGCTGTTTGCCATGGTGGAATCTCCTAGTTTGATTATAAAAGTAAGGCCGCGGGAGCGACAGATTTCTGCGCTCAACTACGGCCAACTCCGCACGCCTCCTCCAAGGGTGTCGACGTACGCGGCTCGTATACCCGATACTCCCAGAAAGAGCAAGGGCAACTGCCGAGCCTACAATAAGAAAAACCGAGGCGTACCCCGGTTTCTCAAAGCTTGTGATTAGAGCTCGTCGCGTTCATTTGCATTCACGCATCGTACTCTAACACCTTTGTTGGAGCGAATTCTTGTCGTTTGATTGAAACCAATCAAACGGAACGCGCTCTAAAGCGAATTAGGAATCGAACAAGCTGGAAACAGAGCGTTCCTGCGATGTGCGGTTGATCGCTTCACCCATGAGTGGGGCGATAGAAATAGTGCGGATGTTTGGAGCAGCCTGAACAGCAGCCGTTGGCTCGATGGAATCAGTGATTACCAGTTCTTTGAGCTTGGATGCTGAAACGCGTGCCACTGCGCCACCTGAAAGGACACCATGTGTGATGTAGGCCGTGACAGACTTAGCACCAGCAGCAAGAAGTGCATCTGCTGCGTTGCAAAGGGTTCCACCAGAATCGACGATGTCATCCACGAGGATACAATCGTAGCCGCTCACATCACCGATGATGTTCATGACTTCGGATTCACCAGGCTTGTCGCGGCGCTTATCAACGATGGACAGAGGAGCTTCAATGCGCTTTGCTAGTGCACGCGCACGAACCACACCGCCAACATCCGGAGAAACAACCATGACGTTGGTTGTGTCATAATGCTCTTTGATGTCACGGGTCATCACCGGCGCGCCGTAAAGGTTGTCGGTTGGGATGTCGAAGAAGCCCTGAATCTGCGCAGCATGCAGATCGAGTGTAAGAACTCTGTCTGCGCCGGCGTTGGTGATCAGGTTGGAAACAAGTTTCGCAGAGATTGGCGTACGAGGCGCTGACTTACGGTCCTGACGGGCGTAGCCAAAGTATGGAACCACTGCGGTAATGCGACGTGCTGAAGAACGGCGGAGCGCATCAATGATGATCAACAGTTCCATGAGGTGGTCATTTGCCGGATAGCTTGTAGGCTGAATGACAAAGACGTCCTCACCGCGCACGTTCTCCTGGATTTCAACGTAGATTTCTTGGTCTGCAAAGCGGCGAACCTGGCACTTCGACAATGGTACATCAAGATACTTTGAAATTTGCTCGGCCAGCGCGCGATTGGAGTTACCCGCGACGATTTTCATAACCCGCAAGTCCTTCTTGGGCTTTGATCTCACCCTGTGACATTCGTCGGTGGTGAGGTGGAAATTTGCGTCCCTTGGTGGAACCCGATTTCTTCTGGTAAGGCGTCCTGACAGGTCGCCTTGCGCGCCTTTTAGCAACCTCGTCTTAAGCCGACAATAGCCAGAACGCACAGCAGCTCAGCTTTTTTGCAAAAGCTGAGCTGCGTAATCGTGTATCTATTTGATTTTATTAGGTCACTTGCTGTGTAACCATGCTTCTAAAGAAGCAATTGTTCTGGTCGCAATTCTTTGCAGCGCATCGCCTGAAACAGACGCCCATGGGTCGCCAGAGTTGCCGCCAGTTTGCTCCTGGCCATCAATTCGGTGAACACGGTTGCCATTTGCATCAATAATATCAAATACATAGAAGACAGTGGTGGTGTATTGGTCGCCAGCTGCGGTCAAGAATCCTTTGACTCGGTACGTTGCTGGTGCACCAACGCGTCTGACGAGGTTGAGATTCGCTGCTGCTGCGCGATTCCCCAGTTCCTCAGAGAGATCGTCGGCAATATTGCCAGGCAGTCCGGTCAGCTGCTCAAATGCAAAAGTTGCTTTTGCCGGAGAGACAGTCGGAGGAGCTGACTTGGTTTCAATCATGTCCCCGATGCTGGAAGGGGGAAGAGGGTTTGCCGCACAGCCTGCAAGAATTGCCATAGCGGCAATGATTAATACCCGAGGTAAAAGTACGAGCTTCAGCATGTCAGTCCTTAAAGTCCACTCAGAGAATCAGCGTGGGGTGCCCCAATAGATTCGTAAAGGTTAATTATGGCAGTCTTTACCCTGCCTTCACAGGGAGGTCGAGAGAAAGCTGTGATAAGCTTTCAGGCCCATCTGCGTGTGTGATGTAGGTTTGGCCCAAAGTCATAGCGGTTTCGCTGTCTGAATCCATGATGATCATGTGCATAAACAACACCATGCTTTCCTGAATTTCATGTGCATTTTCTTTGAAAGCCATGTAGGGCGGTTCCATCCAGCTTGGTGTGAAGCGGGCACCAAGTGAATATCCGCAGGCATTCAGGCGGTGTGGCATCAGGCCGCGATCATCCAGAATGTTGGCATGTGCAGCAAACAGATCGCCAAACGTGTTGCCCACCTGCATGGCTTGTTCAACAGCCAGAAGGGCATCTTTTGCGGCGCGGTGGAGTTCCAGATGGCGCGGCGTTGGCTCTCCCAGAATGACTGTGCGGATGGAGGCTGCGTGATAGTGACGGTAAACCCCCGCCCATTCTATAGTGAGCTGATCGTTTTCTGAGAGGGTTCTGCGACCAGATTTGTAGCGGCAGAGTAGGGCGTCAGGGCCTGAGCCAATGACAAATTCGTTGGCCGGATAATCGCCGCCGCCTTCAAACACTGCGCTTTGCATCTTTGCCAGAATGCGGCCTTCGTCGGCTCCGGGTTTGATTTCCTCCATACCAGCAAGGAAAGCGGCATCTGCAAGCTTGCCAGCTGTGCGCACATATTCCAGTTCTGTTGGAGATTTGACCAGACGGAGCTCTTTTATGATGTCGGAGGCGTCCTCTACGTCTGCGAAGGAATGGAGAGATTCGTCCAATAACCGGCCATTGGCAGCGGTGAGGCCGTGGGTGTCATACTCTACGCCGATGCGGGTGCCGAGCAGGTCGAGATCAAACAGAAGCTCTTTGACCTGACCAACCGGAGATTTGCCAGCAACGTCCATCCAGAGGCGAATGTCTTTGAGGTTGGAGGTGTTGCGGGCTTGTCGCAGATCAGCAGAGCGGGTGAGAAGGATAGGTTCTTCACCGGGGCGGTAGATCAAGCACTGGAAGAAGCAGTAGCCGAAGGTGTCGAAACCTGTCAGCCAATACATGCTCTCCTGTGCGAAGATCAGCAGGCAATCGAGATGACGCTCTTTGAGTTTGGTGTCCAGAGCAACACGGCGCTCAGCAAATTCTTCCGGTGCAAAGTGCAGGGCCATGGTCTTCTCCCAATCCATAGTTTGCAAAGCAATGTGAAACAGAACTTACTCTTGCTCGTCGGTCAGCACAATCAGGCGGTCAACATGATAGTTGATATCTGGCGTCCGTAATCTGGTTCTTTGTTATGGGTGGTTCTTCGGTAGGAGAAGAACCTATCTGCATCCGCATAAGTACATAGTTCGAGGTCGATGACGTCTTTGAGGCCGAGTTTGTCCAGTTGAGCTTTGATGAAAGCCGGCAGATCAAACATGCTGTGCAGTGGCTTTTCTGAGGGAACGAAGAAGCGTTGGTTGTCCTGAGACTGTTCGAGGAAGCGCACCACAAACTCCGGGCCAACTTCATAAGCCTGCTGTGAGATCATCGGACCCATCACAGCTGTGATGTTCGATGGATTTGCACCCAGTTGCTGCATGGCTTGAACAGTGTTGGGCAGGATACCATCGACGGCGCCTTTCCAGCCTGAGTGGGCTGCGCCGATAACTCCGTTGTCCGGATCAGTGAACAGGATCGGGCCACAGTCTGCGGTCAGGATGCTAATGGCGAGGTTGGGGGTGTTGGTGACGAGAGCGTCAGCGCGCTTGTCATCTTCCTCAGCAAAGGGGGTATATACGCTCAGCACCTTAGCCGAGTGGATCTGGTAGGGCGTAACCATCTGTTCAGGTGTTGTGCCGAGTTGATCGGCAACGCGGCGGCGGTTTTCCAGAACGTCTTCACGGACATCGCTGGAACCCAAGCCGACGTTGAGGCCTTTGTAGATGCCGGAGGAAACACCTCCTTCGCGGGTGAAGAAGCCATGTGAAAGGCATTGCATTGCTTCAAGCTCTGGCACTTTAATCATTGGCTTCTCCCTGTTTCTTTGCGTTCAATTCTGGAAAGGAATTGGTTTTTCTGAGGTGTTGGTGATGCTAAGGACTTTGAAGAGCGTGCCCATCTGGTCATCGGCTGCGAGGCGCTCCACGTCTTTGCGGATCTGGTCCTGATCCAGTGTGGATTTGCCAGTCCCAAGTTGTCCTGCGCGCTCCAGCAGCCCAAGGCCGAGGAGAAACTCGCCCTGACCGATTGGGCCGTGCACGTTTGCCCCTTCTGCAGTGGCAGCGCTGGCGAGTGCCTGAAAGTTGACGTGAGCGGTTAAGTCCGCTTCGCCACAATGTTCCAGCGTGGAGACATACTCGTGCTTTTTGAGGGCCTGAAACGTGTCGCCTGTTGCCGTCTTTGCATAGCCGTAATCTATGAGCAGAGCAGCACCGCCGTCTGCCTTGAGGCGCTGACCGATTTGTGAGGCAATTGCGGTGGAGGCTGGAGACAGTTCCAGCGTATCGCCCAGTTTTGCCTGTAAACCGGCTTTGGCGACGTCTGCCGGAGACAGCGTGCCTGAGCCGATGCCAAATGTCAGATTGCCGTCGTCATCCAGCCCAACACATCGTTCACGCCAGCCTTGCTCGGTGAGCTGGTACTGGTGGATTGGGAGAGCATCGAAAAGTTCATTGGCAACGAGCAGGGTTGGGCCATCTGGGAGGGTCTCCAGCGTGTCGTGCCACTTGATTGTGTAGGCTTTGAGCAGTTTGCGCTGTGCTTTGCGTAAGGATGGGCTGGTTTCGACCAAGTGGATCTGAGTGTTGGTGAGCATCTGCGGGCGTAACGAGATAACGCGCAGGATGTCTTTCATCAAAGTGCCGCGGCCCGGACCCATTTCGACCAGATTCACTGGGCCTTTCAAATCCTGCGACAGCCATTGATGCATAAGCCAGGCACCGATCAGCTCGCCAAACAGCTGCGAGATTTCTGGCGCAGTGGTGAAATCACCTTTCGTCCCGAATGGCTGCTGGCGCATGTAGTAGCCATGCTCGGGATCAGACAGGCACATGCCCATATATTCAGCGAGGGTCATTGGACCATGGTCCGCGATGCGCTTTTTGATTTTTTCCTGAAGTGGCGTGGACGCAGAGCTGGTCATTTTGCTTCTTTGATTTCCGTGTTTCTTTTGAGAGCCCAAATTACGACTGCGATGCCGATCAAAACCATTGGCAGGCTCAGCAGCATTCCCATGGTGAAGAAGCCTGCGAGGTAGCCGATGTGGGCATCCGGTACGCGGTAGAATTCTACAAAGGTACGTGCCAGGCCATAGCCGATGGCGAAGCTGCCTGCGAGAACGCCCGGTTTTTGCAGCAGTTTGAAGCGGTGGGACAACAGGCGCAGCACGAGGAACAGAAGTGCTCCTTCCAGCGCTGCTTCATAAAGCTGGCTTGGGTGTCTTGGTTGTGGTCCGCCGGTTGGGAAGACCACGGCCCATGCAACATCTGTCGGGCGGCCCCAAAGCTCTGAGTTGATGAAGTTGGCGATACGCCCGAAAAAGAGGCCGATTGGTGCAGCTATAGCGGCCAGATCAAACATGGTCCAGCCGGACAGGCCGCGTGCTCTGGAATAGATGATCAGCACAACAATCATGCCCAACAAGCCACCGTGGAAGGCCATGCCTCCCTCCCAAACAGCCAGAATGTCTGCTGGATTGGCGAGGTAGTAGGGCAGATTGTAGAACAGGACGTATCCGAGACGACCACCCAGAACAATGCCGAGCGTTGCCCACATGACGAAGTCGTCGATGTCCGTTGCTGTTGGATGAGCTGTCTTGTTCCAGAGTGGCGAGTTGCGGACGGTTACGATCATGTAGCGCCATGCAAGAAGAATTCCGGCGATATATGCCAGTGCATACCAACGGATGGCCAGTGGTCCGAATTCAATCAGAACCGGATCAATCATCGGGAAAGGTATTGCTAAGAGCGGCATATGAAACCCTTCTGTTATTAAAGTGCCCTGCGCTCAGAGACCCTCACGCACTTTACTCTAATTCGGTTTGTTTGAGCGCATTGCAAGTGTTTGATCGGAGGTTATCAAACCTCATGCGCTTCAGTTCAGCGAGCATTCCGACAAGTGAAGGATTTGGTCAAGTGGTTTGTGGCAGGTGTTCAACACAAGCTTTCGACATCTTACTGACAGGTTCTTTAGGGTTCTGGGTGCAAATCAGCTCTCAGCGCTTGAAACTGACGGGCCGGACCAATACTTGTTTGTGAGAGAGAAATTTAAAGAGGACGCCATGAGCCAGTCTCCAAATCGTATGTTTGACGAGTTTGCAAAGCTGATGACCGATGCCGCTGGTGTTGCGCAAGGTGCCAAGCGGGAAGTAGAAACCGCATTCCGAGCGCAGGCCGAGCGTTTCATGTCGGATATGGATCTGGTTTCGCGTGATGAGTTTGACACAGTCAAAGACATGGCGATCAAAGCGCTTGATGAAGTTGAAAAGCTTGAAGGGCGCCTTGCAGCAGTAGAAAAGCGCCTTGCCGATCTAGATGAAAAAGCTGTGCCAGAAGACAAAGCGTAGGTTTGGCTGAAAATTACATGTGAATATGCTGTGGGCGGCTTTGAGTCGTCCACAATTTTCGCAATGATCTGTCTATTTCCCCTATAGGGGAAAGGCCAAATCTATCGGTATATTGGCAAAAAAGGGATTCGATGTCCTGCATCAACAGTTCCGGTCTGGAACTTCCTTTGTAGTACATGCTTCTATCCAAGAGCACGTAAGTGTCTGGTCCATGATCACTCGACCCGCGTCCGTCCGGAGTGGGTAGACAAACCATTCCTCAAACGGAAAGAGGACCGGAAATGAGCCTTATTGAGTTCGGCACGGAACGCCCCCTGAATCCGGTTGATACCATTGAAAACCTTGCAACCGGTAATGACTGGTCCTTTGAACGCCTTGGTGATGACGAGATTTCCATATCGGTTACAGGGACTTGGTGTGATTACCACGTAACCTTTTCATGGATGGAAGAGTTGGAAGCACTGCATATGGCAAGTGCGTTCGACCTCAAGGTTCCTGCTCCCAGAAAAAATGAGATTGTTCGTCTGCTTGCGCTCATTAACGAGCAGCAGTGGATGGGACATTTTGATATCTGGGGTCGTGAAGGTGTTGTTATCTTCCGTCAGTCGCTTTTGCTGGCTGGTGGTGCAGAAGCCAATTCATCTCAGATAGAAGTCCTTTTCTCTAATTCTCTTGATTCATGTGAGCGGTATTATCAATCGTTCCAGTTTGTCGTGTGGGCTGGCAAAACAGCACAGGAAGCGATGGAAACTGTGATGTTTGAAACTGCCGGTGATGCATGAAACTAACGAATGAACGCCCGCTTGTTCTGATTGGGGCAGGCAAAATGGGTGGTGCCATGCTTACTGGCTGGATGAAGCAGGGTATGGCACCTGAACATGTTGTGGTTGTTGACCCTAACCCACCATCAGACACACTTGAAACCATCACTGCACACAGCATCACCTGGCACAAGAGCGTGCCAGAAGGTGTTATGGCAGGTGTACTGTTGATGGCTATCAAGCCGCAGATGATGGAAGAGGTGCTGCCAACGCTTACTGATGTTGCCGATGAGGGCAGCATCATCCTTTCTGTTGCAGCGGGCACAACAATCAAGCGCTTTAAAGATACGTTCGGAGCAGCCCAGCCTGTTATGCGCGTGATACCGAATACGCCTTCTCAGGTAGGGCGAGGTGTGACTGCAGGTTATGCTTCTGTTGAAGTTCTGGATGAGCAAAAGGCTTTGATGAGCTCCCTGCTTGAAACAATTGGTGCGTTTTATTGGGTGGATGCTGAAGAGCAGATTGATCTGGCAACAGCTGTCAGCGGTTCCGGTCCTGCCTACGTGTTCCATCTGGTTGAAGCCATGAGTGAGGCTGGTCAACGATTAGGGCTGAATGCCGAGCTTGCAGAGGCTTTAGCCCGTGGAACAGTCGCAGGTTCTGGTGAGCTGCTCCATCAATCTCCTGAGAATGCTGATGTTTTGCGCAGGAATGTGACCTCTCCTGGTGGGACGACGGCTGCTGCGCTTTCCGTGTTGATGGGAGACGACGCTTTGACAAACCTGATGAGTGAGGCTGTTGCAAAGGCAGCTCATCGCGCCACAGAACTTGCTGACTAAAGCTGCACCTGTTTGTGCAGGTTCTGCCGCGCTGCTTTAGATTTTGTTGTCGCGTCTCTTTAGCGTAAAATCGGTTTCCACTTCTTGGAGATACGTTTTCAGCAGGTTCCAAAATTGCTCGATATTGAAGTAAAGCCTCGGTTACTAGACTGAGGCTTTTTCTTTGTATCTGTGCTGCTCCTGTGTGTATGATTAGGTGTTGATGCGTAGTTAGAGCAGGTCGCGTTCATTTACATTCACGCTCCGCACTCTAACTTCTTTAGTGGAGCGGATTCTTAGTGTTTGATTGAAGCCAATCAAACGGAATGCGCTCTGGAGTGTTGGCCATACAGGAGCGTGCCATGCCCACCGAAAAGACCCATCAGAAAGTCATCGCAAGTTTTATTGAGTTGCTGGAAACACACCGGATTGAAGAGATCACTTATACAGCGATCGCGGATAATGCTGGTGTGAAGATTGAGGTGGTGCGGGCGTGTTGCAATGGAAAGCTGGATCTGCTGGCAGCGTTTATGCAGGACATTGACCAGAAAGTTCTGAAAGAGCGTGATCCTGACCTGATGGATGAGACACGGCGTGATCGGCTGTTTGACGTCCTCATGTGCCGGCTTGATATCATGGAACCGCATAGAGAGGCGATCCGGAACCTACGCAAAACAGTGGTGAAAGACCCGGCTTTGGCCATGCACATGCACAAGCTGGTGACACGCTCGATGAAGTGGATGCTGGTGGCAGCAGGCATTGAAGAATTTGGTTTGCGCAGTGTCGGTATGTCCAATGCTTTGGCTTTGGGTTTTGAGCGGTTGGTTCGGGTTTGGCTTGAGGATGACGCGCCGGGACACCCGAAGGTTATGGTTGCCGTTGACGACATGCTGGCGAACGGTGAAAAATGGATGGGCCGCGCTTGCCGCGTTGAGAAAGTGGCAGCTCCCTTTATTGAAGGGCTGGGACGTTTGTGCCAGAGACCTTCACGCCCAACAGGTAAAAGCACACCTCCACCTGAAACTGCGAATGGTGGGGCTGAAGCCAGCCCCTAAACCAGTTTGCATTCAAGTTGAAACACAAGAACTGCTTTAGCCTTTGTTTTTGCGTATCTTTCTCCGAAGACCGGTTTCCACTTTTCGGAGATACGCTGTAATTTGAGTTATTGAGAAGAATATGGACCAAAAAGAAGATACAAAAACCATCGGTATTGATGACTTTTTGAATGTGGATGTGCGTGTTGGCACTGTTGTTGAAGCTGTTGATTTTCCCGAGGCGCGTAAACCTGCCTACAAACTGAAGATTGATTTTGGTGATGATATTGGCGTGAAGAGAACGTCTGCTCAGATCACTGCTCACTATACGCCTGAGGCACTTGTTGGCCGTCAGGTGATTGCTGTTGTGAACTTCCCACCGCGACAGATCGGGCCATTTATGTCTGAGGTTTTGACACTTGGGCTAGCGGATGAGAATGGAGATATCGTTTTGCTCCATCCCGACAGCAAGGTGCCTAACGGTGGCCGGATGCACTAGAATACGCTCCAGGTTTGCCGGACCTTTATGACGTGAGGGGAAAAAACTTATTCCCCTCCTGAATTCCTCCCATACTCTGTGTCTATGCCTACGTAACGGGCTGCTGGCGGAGCGACCGTCAGTTTGTCGTAGGCTGGGTTGGGCTGTTGGAAGACGTAACGCACCTTTCAGTGGTCCGGTGAACCGAACTTCAAACGTGACCGCATGGTTTGAGGGGAAGGGCCCAGGACTATAGGGTATCACGCGGTGACAGGTGCAGATGTACCGGCAGTAAGACCTGCTTTTGCAGATGTGTTTGTCAAAGACGGAGGAACTGTTTGGGCATGGAAACGTGTCTGGATAAGCCACTTTCTTTCCGGGAAACCGGCTATCGTGCCTTATAGGCAAAAGAGGCGACGTAGTTCATTAGAGCGTGCTGCGCCAGATCTGATTCAGGTTTCTCATTTTAACTTTTTGTGATTCAATGTTGCCATCCTTGTTTTTGGAGGGCACATGGGCAAGCCATATCCGATAGAATTACGTGAACGGGTTGT